>CAKVCZ010000009.1 GCA_934726055.1 uncultured Candidatus Melainabacteria bacterium | reverse complement strand
TAAGATAATTTTATAACTTGATATACAAAAACTTGATACAAAGACCTTGCTTGATTTAAGTAAGGTTTTTTATTTTGTTATATTATAATATAAACTAATTCGGTTTTTTTAGTCTATTAAAATAAAGCTCTAATTGAATCGAAAATCATATCTGTAATTTCAACAATATACTCTTGTGATACAAGTCCGTTAATAATTACGTCTGCAATTGGATAAGTTGGTCTTATATATTGTTGAGCTGTTGCATTTACATCTTTAAATTGTAAATCTGCGGCTTCACCTGTTTTTCCACGAGTAGCTGCACGCTTATACCATCTTTCTTTTATAACTTCTAACGGAGTAAAGACATACACTTTTACATCCATAATATCTCTGACTTGTTCATTTAGCACATACAAGCCTTCAGTTAAAATAATTTTTGCCGGTTCTTTTAATTCTCCATCAGGAGTTGATTTACAAGTTACAAAGTCATATTGAGGAGATTGAACATTTTTACCATTTTTTAATGCTAACAAATGTTCTCGCATAAGTTGCAAATTTATAGCATCAGGCGTATCAAAACTAAAACCTGTTTTGAATAATTCTTCATAGCTTCCTGCTTCTTCAAGCTCTTTAGAAGTATCTTTATAATAATCGTCTTGACGGATTACAGTATATATACCTTTTTTATCGTGGTCTTTTAAGCATGCTTTAGTTGTATTATCTACAAAAACTGTTTTTCCGGATGCACTTTCGCCTGTAATTGCAATTAAAAAAGTCTTTTTCTTTTCTTCAACAACCTTACGTGCGATATTCATAATAAAATTATCTGTTGTCCTTAAAAATAAAGGTTGAGGTTGTTTTTTATCAAATTCAAGAATTTTTTTTAGCGTATCGACAATTTTTGTAATCATTTCCATATCACGACCGCTTGAATAAAAATTATATCCGGTTAGTAAATCATCCATAATCTAACTGTATCCATGCTATTTATTTATTTCCCACAAATATTGTACTTTAAATATTATTTTTGTACAATATTCCATGAGTTTAGTGAAAAATTTTTTAATACTTTACTTAAAATTTTGTATCGATTAAAATAGAATTGTTTGAAGAATATAATTTTTTCGCACATATAAAAGGAGATTAAAAAATGAAAAAATCAGTTAAAGATTTAGGTGATGTTCAAGGCAAAAGAGCTTTAGTTCGTGTTGACATCAATGTTCCGTTAGATGCAGACAAAAATGTTACAGACGATACAAGAATTCAAGCTATTTTACCTACTGTAAAGTTTTTACAAGAAAAAGGTGCTAAGATTATTTTAATGGCACACTTGGGCAGACCTCAAAAATTAAAAGAAGGTCAAAAATTAGAAGATTTATCTCTTGAACCGGTTGCAAAATACATGTCTAAAGTTTTAGGTCAAGATGTTTTATTTGTTAAATCACCTGTTGGTGAAGGTGCAGATAAGGAATTAGAAGCATTAAAAGACGGTCAAGTAGCATTATTAGAAAATATCCGTTATTATAAAGCAGAAGAAGCAAAAGATGACGATATGACTTTTGCTCAAGAACTTGCAAAACTTGGTGATTTCTATGTAAATGATGCATTTGGTGCGGCTCACAGAAACCATACATCAACTGCAAAAGTTGCAAAATTAGTTAAACCTGCCGTTTCAGGTTTGTTGATGGAAAAAGAAATCAGATGCTTATCTCAAGCATTGGATAACCCTACAAGACCATTTACAGCTGTTGTAGGTGGAGCTAAAGTTTCTTCTAAAATTGGTGTTTTAGAAAATTTAATTGATAAAGTTGATAATTTGATTATCGGTGGCGGTATGGCTTACACATTTGTTAAAGCTAATGGCGGCAAAATCGGTACTTCAATTTGTGAAGATGATCAATTAGAAGTTGCAAAAGCTATTGAAAAGAAAGCTGCAGATAAAGGTGTTAAGCTTGTTATGGCAACAGATGTTTTAGTTACCGATGATTTTTCAGGAAACGGTACAAACAAAGTTGTTGAAATTAAAAATATTCCTGACGGATTTGAAGGTGTTGATGCAGGCCCTGAATCTCAAAAAGCATTTGAAGAAGTTGTTAAATCTTCAAAAACAATTCTTATGAACGGACCTGTTGGTGCATTTGAAAATCCTAAATTTGCAGAAGGTACAAAGGCTATTCTTAAAGCAATTGTAGAAGCAACTAAAAATGGTGCAACTTCTGTTATCGGTGGTGGAGATTCAGTTTCAGCAGCTAAAAAATTCTGTAAAGCTGAAGATTTTACTCACGTTTCAACAGGTGGCGGAGCTTCTTTGGAATTTATTGAAGGTAAAGTTCTACCAGGTGTTGCTGCATTAGATGAAGTTTAATTATAAGAATTAAATATACAAAAAGGCGAAAGTTTTAATAGACTTTCGCTTTTTTATTGTCCTAATTTATACAATCATGAAACTTTTGAGAATTTTATTTTATTATTTTTTAACCAAGACAATTTGTCTGATTTTGTTTGCCAAACGTAATTTTTTATTCCATCAGCAAGAACTTTTGCATATTTTTTTCTAAAGTTATCAGTCATTAGCAACTCGTTATCATCAGGATTTATTACGTATGCAGTTTCCACCAAAATACTTACAGCAGAAGTATTTCTAACAACTGCAAAACTCGCTTGATTTATTCCTTCTATATTAATGTTCATTTCTTTAGATAAGGCATTTATAATTGCTTCAGATAATGGTCTGGCTTCATCATAGTAATAATAGACACTTGAACCTCTGTGTTTTTGCGGATTTGATGAATCTGGGAGCGAATTTGCATGAATGCTTATAAAAATTTGAGCATCTTTATCATTTGTATATTTAACTCTATCATTTAAAGATACAAATCTATCAGAATTTCTAGTCATATATACATTTGCACCCATCTCTTTCAGATAAAATTCTAAATATCTTGCAATTGATAGGTTAAAATCCTTTTCATAATTACGGCAGCACCCGATTGCACCCAGTTCCCTGCCGCCATGTCCTGCATCAACCACTATTTTAACGTTTTTAAGCGGAAGTTTTTTGTCTAATTTAGGTTCTTTTTTTATGGAAAGAACTAATGTATCACCTTTATATTTTAAATCATAACCCATAAGTCTTTGGTTTAATTTAAACTTAAATACAGCTGTATCATTATCATTTGCACTGACATTATAAATCTTTAAAATCATTTCTTTTCCTTCGGTTATAGAGTACGGAGTTCTTTTAGAAAGTGCAAATTCATAAATAAATTTATCTTTCGTTTCTCGTTTTCTATAATCATACAAAAAAGTTTTTTCTATATAATCAGTTTTAACTTTCACATCCGATTTTGCAATCCAAGCTTTTTCAATTGGAGAAAGTTCAATTTTATACATATCACCAAATTCTGCAACTGCTTGCAATTTCATACCTTTAGGAAAGTGAGAAATTCTATTAATTCCGCTTTGAATTGATGTTGTTCTGATTGGAGCCCCATTGCGGGTAACTTCTACTGTTTTTATTCCATTATACTCTTGTAACTTTACAGGAGCAGTTTTGCTATAAACAGGACGTTCTATTACATAATTTTTTACACAATTATTTGTTTCTATTCTAAACTCATTTTTGCCAACACTCAAATTAACAGGTTGAGCAAATGCACCTGTTCTGTGAACAGTTATTTCCTTGTTGTTTAAATATAATTTATCACCTTTATTAACAGAACCGACAAAAAAGCTTGATGATGAATTTATCTTAGAATATTCTTTTGTTGGATAAACTATATCTAAAGCAATAGAGGTGTTTTGGATAATTAACAGTGTAAAAATTGTAAATAAAAATTTCTTCATGCTATGATTATAGTAAATTTATAAAAAAAGGGAATCGACCATGCAACCGACTTTGATATTTGATATGGATGGAGTTTTAGTAGATACAAGAAATTCTTATTGTAAAATTCTTGTTGATTGTTTTGAGTATTTTTCTAATAAAAAGATTACATATGAAAAAGATGTAATTCCAATAAAACAACTTGGCGGATATAACAATGATTGGGATATTTTAGATTTGCTATTTAAAAATCATAATGTTGACGTTCCCTATGAAGATATTCAAAATTATTATTTTACAAATTATTGTGATAAGAATTTTGAAGGGTATATTAATTATGAAGAACCAATTCTTGATAAAGAGTATGTAAAAAGCCTTTCAGATAGTTATAATTTAACAATTTTTACAGGAAGATTTGAATATGAAGCGAAATATACGTTAAAAAGATTTGGAATATTAGATTATTTTTCTCAGATAATTGGATTTGACCATGTTGGAGAAGGATTTCAAAAACCGAATCCAAAAGGTGTAAACATAATTAAATCAAATATTACATCAGAGATTATTTATTATATGGGTGATACCGTAGATGATATGATGGCGGCAAAAGCCGGTGGAGTTGTTGGTATAGGCTGCTTGCCACCACAGGATAAATCCCAAATATTAATAGAAAGAATGTACAAAGCCGGAGCATACACAGTTTTAAATTCAACATTAGAATTAAAAGACTTTTTAGCAAAAGATTTGCAAAAGGCTTAGAAATCAATTGTTTAAGTTATATATTTCTTAAAGAATAAATCATACAAAAACCCATATGGATATATGGGTTTTTTACATAGATAAATTACATTTAATTTGTTTTTACAATAAATCATCTAAGAATGTTGGAAGTGCAAATCTTGCTCTGTGGTATTCTTCATTATATATTTTACAAGATTTTGTTATTTCTTCACAACGTTCTTTATCTATATATGATAATGGTTCTACTGTTTCTGAACAGAAAGCCCAAGCCCAATATCCGCCAGGGTAAGTTGGTATTGGTGATGTATAACTGTTAACAATTGGGAATACTTTTTTAAGGAGTTTATACATATGTTTAATTTCTTCTTCATTTGCAACAGGGCTTTCTGATTGTGCAACCATTATGCCGCCTTCTTTTAGAGATTCTTTTACATTTGTATAAAATTCTTCTGTAAATAAACCAACTCCCGGTCCCATAGGGTCTGTTGAATCTATTAAAATTATATCAAATTGATTTTTCTTATCTTTGATATATTCAATTGCATCTTCAACTCTAATTTCAACTTTAGGATCGTCTAATTTGCATGCAATTGTCGGTAAATATTTTTTAGAAACTTCAATTACCATATCGTCAATTTCACAAAGGACAACTTTTTCTACTGTTTTATGTTTTAAAACTTCTCTTACTGTTCCTCCATCACCACCACCAATTACAAGAACTGATTTAGGACAAGGATGATTCATCATAGGTATATGTGCTATCATTTCGTGATAAAAATATTCATCACCTTCTGTTGCCATCATTAGGTCGTCCAATGTTAAAATTTTTCCTAATTTTGAGTCAGAATCTAATATTTCAACTTTTTGGTATTTTGATTGTTCTGAAAATAAAACTTTGTTTATTTTAATTGCAATTCCATATCCTGATGGAGTTATTTCTTTGTAATATAATTGTTCTTCTGTCATTATTTTATCTCCTTTAATTATAAATCATCCAATAATGTTTCTTGTTTAAGTCTTTTTTCTGCATATTTTCTATTAAATAGTTTGCATTGTTCGACAATGTATTCAAAATTTTGTTCATTGTAGTTATCAAGTGGTTTTACTGTGTCGGAACAAAATGCCCACACCCAATATCCACCGGGGTAAGTTGGTATTGGTGAATTAAAACTTTTTACAATTTTAAAATTTTTAAGTAAACTGCTGTATAATGTTTTACTTTTTTGAACATTAGCAACAGGACTTTCTGATTGTAAAACAATTATTCCATCTTGATTTAAAACTCTTTTTAAATTTTGATATACTTCACTTGTATATTCTCCAACACCAGGGCCAAGAGGATCAGGAGAAGATATTAAAATTACATCAAAAGTTTTGTCGGTATTTTTAATGTATTCAAAGGCATCCATAATTTTAACTTCTACTTTTGAATCTTCTAAACTGCTTGCAAGTTCAGGCATGTATTTTTTGCAAGTATCAACGACAACTTCATCAATATCGACGACAACAACATTTTTCACCGTATTATGTTTTAAAATTTCTTTTGCTGAAGCTCCTGTGCCTCCGCCGATAATCAAAATGTTTTCAGGATTTTTATGGCTTAACATTGGTAAATGCACAAACATTTCGTTGTAATGATAGGCATCCCCGTCTGTTACAAACATTATATCATTCAATGTCAGCATTTTTCCTAAAGAAGAATCTAAATCAAGAACTTCTATTTTTTGATATTTAGATTGTGTGGAAAACAATACTTCATTAACTTTGATAGCAATTCCAAAGCCTGATGGAGCAAGTTCTCTATAATACATTTGTTCTTCTGACATGGTGTACCTTTGAAGTTCTTATAATTTTTCTTTTAAGTTTTTTCCTGACAAAATGTGAATATGCAAGTGAAAGACGGTTTGTCCGGCACCTGCACCTGTGTTTATGATTGTTCTGTAATCTGTTATACCTAGAACTTTTGCTGTTTCTTTCACTGATTGTAAAAGTCTTCCCATCAAACTTACATCTTCTAATTCTGCTAAAGATGCCACATGTACTTTTGGAATTACTAATACATGTGTTTCTGCTTGTGGGTGTAAGTCATTTATTGCAATAACGTCATCATTTTCATAAACAAAATTACTTGGAATTTCTTTGTTTATAATTTTACAAAAAATACAATCTGTACTCATTACATTGCTTCCTTTATTCTATTAATAACTAATTCAACAGCTTTATCAGGTGTAACTGTTTCAATTTCGTTAGTTTTACGAGTTTTAAGTTCTACATTGCCATCAACAATAGTTTTTCCAACTGTTATTCTATATGGAAAACCTATCAAATCGGCATCTTTAAATTTAACTCCCGGTCTTTCATCTCTATCATCAATAACAACTTCAATGCCGGCATTTAAAAGTTTTATATAACATTCTTTTGCTACTTTCATTTGAAGTTCATCGTTATTATTTAGAGGAACGATAGTTACATGGTATGGTGCAATTTGAATTGGCCATACGATACCATTATCGTCATGCCATCTTTCAACAGCAGCTGCAGCGGTTCTTGTAATACCTATTCCATAACAACCCATTACATAAGGTTGAGCTTTACCATTTTTATCTAAATATACAGCGTTCATTGGTTTTGAGTATTTTGTTCCTAATTGGAAGATATTTCCAACTTCGATACCTCTTGTAACTTTCAATTCTTTACCGCATTCAGGACAAAATTCTCCTGCTTCTGCAAGTCTTAAGTCTGCATATTGTTGAATAGAAGGAATATCTTTATCTAAATTTGCACCAACAAGGTGTTTATCTGTTTCATTAATGCCAACAACAAAGTTTTTCATATCTTTCACTGTATTATCAGCAATAACAACAATGTCTTCCATTCCTTTTGGTCCGATAAAGCCTGCAACTGCATTAAATCCGTGATTTTGCATTAATTCTTCGATTTCAGCTGCGGATGCGATTCTAATATCTATACCGCCAACTGCATTCATTAACTTTGTTTCTTCAATTTGTTTATCTGCTCTAATTAATGCAATAACAGGTTTTTTATCTACTATATAAACCAATGATTTTAAAATTATTGTTGATGGAATTTTCAAAAATTCGCATAATTCTTCTATTGTTTTTGTATTTGGAGTATCAACAACTCTTGCTTCCGTAAATCCGAACTTGCTTCCGTCTGTATCTGCTTGAGGCAAATTAGAAATTGCGTGATTTGAATTTGCGGAATAATTACATCCGTCGCAATAGAATACGTCATTTTCACCTGCATCAGTTGTAGTAATAACCATAAATTCATGACTTACGCTACCGCCAATTGCACCTGAATCAGATTGAACCATTTTTGTTTCAAGTCCGCATCGTTCAAATATTTTTGTGTAAGCGTTTGCCATATTTTGATATTCTTTATCTAAACCTTCTTGATCCATATCAAAACTGTAAGCATCTTTCATAATGAATTCACGACCACGTAAAAGACCATATCTTGGTCGAACTTCATCACGGAATTTTTCTTGAATTTGATATAAATTACATGGAAGTTGTTTATATGATTTTAAACCATCACGTGCAACTGCTGTAATAACTTCTTCCGCTGTTGGTCCAAGGCACATTTCCCTGTTGTGTCTGTCGCTCAAACGCATTAATTCTTTACCGTAAACTTCCCATCTACCGGATTCTTCCCATAATTCTTTCGGTTGGACAAATGGTGTAAGAAGTTCTTGTGCACCTGCTGCATCCATTTCTTCTCTTACTATATTTTCAATTTTCTTTAAAACACGCCACATTAAAGGTAAATAATTGTAACAACCACTCGTTAATTTTCTTATATAACCTGCTCTTGCAAGTAATTTGTGCGAAATTACATCTGCATCTGCCGGAAATTCACGAAGTGTTTGTACAAATAATTTTGACATTTTCATAATTTACATACCTCACTATCTTACATGATTCTATTACAAAAATGGGCAAATTGATATTATTAATTTAGGTTATATAAAATTTTATATATTAAGTTTATATAAAGACACCCAAAAAATGTGGTAAACTAGAATTAAGGTAAATATTAAAAAGGAGAAAAAAAATGATACCTATTTTAGATTCAAAAAGACAATATGCAACAATTGGTGCAGAAATTGAAAAAGAAGTTGTAGAAGTACTTCGTTCAGGTCAATACATTTTAGGAAAACATAATAAAGCATTGGAAGAAGAATTATCAAAATTTATTGGTGTTGACCACGCGGTAGCTTTAAACTCAGGAACAGATGCATTACACCTTGCTTTAAGAGCATTAGATATAGGTAAAGGTGATGAAGTTATTTCAACAGCATTCACATTTGTTGCAACAGCTGAAGCAATAGGTATTGTTGGTGCAAAACCGGTATTTGTTGATATAGACAAAGATACTTTTAACATTGATCCTGCAAAAATTGAAGCTGCTATTACTCCAAAAACAAAAGCAATTATTCCTGTTCATTTATATGGTCAACCTGCTGATATGGATGCAATTATGGATATTGCAAGACGTCATAACTTATATGTAATTGAAGATGCTTGCCAAGCAATAGGTGCGTTGTACAAAGGTAAAATGGTTGGATCAATTGGTGATATCGGATGCTTTAGCTTCTATCCTACTAAAAACTTAGGTGCAATGGGTGATGGTGGTTTATTAACTACAAATTCTGAAAATATTAAAAACAGAGTTCTTGCTTTAAGAAACCATGGTGGTGCAATTCGTTATCATCATGATGAGATTGGTGTAAATTCAAGATTAGACGAAGTTCAAGCAGCAATATTGAGAGTAAAATTAAATCATATTAATGAATGGAATAAAAAACGCAGAGAAAATGCAGCAAGATATAATGAATTATTTGCAAAATGTTCTGATGTAATTACTCCGGTTGAATTAGATGATACATATTGTGTATATCACCAATATACAGTTAAAATTCCAAACAGAGATAATATTCACAAAATGTTGCAAGAACGTGGTATAGGTGCAATGTTATACTATCCAATTCCATTACACATGCAAAAGGTTCATGAATACTTAGGAATGGGTAAAGGTTCATTACCAAATACAGAAAAGAATACAGAAGTTGTTATTTCATTACCAATGTTCCCTGAATTAACAGCAGAAGAACAAAAAACAGTTGCAGATACATTAATTCAATGTATTGAAGAATCAAAAGCATTAGCATAAGATTTTTTAAATAATTAAAATTAGAAGCGGATTTTGTATAACAAAATCCGCTTTATTATGCGTATGTGTTCAAAAATTTTACAATATCAGAAAAAAATGGTATAATATATTTGCCCCCTTTAATATAAAATTTTGTCTTTGCAAGTAAAATTTAAGAAAGGAAATTTTATGAGCAAAACAACATCAAAAGCATCAAGTGTTATGCCGAATCTTTATTCTTCATCAACACATAATTTGAATGGACAAACAAAAGCAACAACACGTCAAGTCGGTTCGCATGTTTTTTCCGATTACAATATGAATCCGTATGAAAAAGCATTATATGATTATTCACAAAAAACATTAAGTGAAATTGTGCCAAATGTAAATGTATTTTCACCCGAATTATTAAAAAATATGCAAACACAGTTAGATACTTATCAAAAACAAGGACAAAGAACTATCAATGAAATGTATATGCCAATGTTAAATAACTTAAAAAATGATATGGCATCGAGATTTGGTAATATTGATAATTCAATGTTTTTGGATAAATTATCAGGAATAGAAAATGCAAGAAGTAATGCTATTGCACAATTGGCAGAAGATTTAATTTTAAAACGTAATGATTTGATTAATAATGAATTATCGAACAGATATGATTACATTAATCTTTTAAATACGTTGCAAAATCAATATACTGCTGATATGTATAATTCATTAGGTTATACATCGGATTTGATGAATAGAACCAATAATCTTTATTTAAATGCGAATAAACAAAATTCAAGTTCAAATTCAAATTCAAGCGGACTTTCGTTAAGTGATTTAAGAAGTGTTATTTCGTTAGTTGGTACATTTATTTAAAAAATTTAAAAAGAAAATTAGAGCTCTAAAACTTAGTAATAAAAAGTTTTGGAGTTCTAATTTTATATCAACAGATAAATCTTGCATATCAAATTTGTTAAAGCTATAATTTTTTGTATGAATATAATTCAAGAATTTGATACAATTGCAGCTATTTCAACTCCATTAGGTACAGGTGGTGTCGGAGTTATAAGGATTTCAGGCGAAAAGAGTTTTGAGATTACAGAAAAAATTTTTACCGGAAAAATAACTCCTCGAATGATTTGCCATGGCTGGATTACAAATGGAGAAAAAAGATTAGATGAAGTTGTAGTTCTTCCGTTTAAAAATCCAAACAGTTATACGGGGGAAGATGTAATTGAAATCCAATGTCATGGCGGAATGAATGTTGTAAGAAATATTCTCGATCTTGTACTAAAAAATGGTGCAAGAATGGCAGAAAGAGGTGAATTTACAAAAAGAGCATTCTTGAATAAAAAATTAGATTTATCTCAGGCTGAAGCTGTTGCAGATTTAATTCACTCGAAAACTCAAAATTTTGCTATACAATCTGCGAAAAATTTATCCGGAGTATTATCTCAAAAAGTAAATGAAATAAAAAAAGATATTTTTGAAATATTGTCTAAAATAGTTGCAGGAATTGATTTTCCGGAAGATGTAAAAGAACCAGAATATGATGATTTAATCAAAGATTTTGAATCACAAATAAGTAAAATTGATAAAATTTTAACAGGTGCAAAATCAAGTAATATAATGCGTCAGGGAATTAAGATAGCTATTGTAGGAAAACCGAATGTCGGTAAATCTTCGTTGTTTAATACATTGTTGAGTTTAGATAGGGCAATAGTTACAGAAATTGCAGGCACTACACGTGATGTATTGACAGAAACGTTAGACTTAGGAATACCTGTTACTCTAATTGATACTGCCGGTATTAGAGAAGATGAAAACATTGATAAAGTCGAAGAAATTGGTATTGAATATTCAAAACAGGCAGCACAAGAAGCTGATTTGGTAATATTTATGTACGATATCACTTGTGGGTTAAAAGAAGCTGATAAGTTAATTTTAAATTTTATTAAAGATAAAAAGCATATAGTTATTGCAAACAAATGTGATTTAATTTCTAAAAAACCAGAAGACACAATTTGTATTTCTGCAAAGTCTGAAATAGGAATAGAAGAATTAAAAGCGAAAATAAAAGAAATTATACTTGAATTTTCGCCCGAAGATATGGAGTTTGTAACAAATAACCGTCAACAGGATTGTTTAGAAAAAGCTCGAGAAAGTTTAATGCAAGCTTACATGGCATCACAAGTTCACGAATTACAAGATTTAATTTCAATTGATGTAAAGCAGGCACTTTTATGTTTGGATGAAATTACAGGCGAAGTGATTACGGATGATATTTTAAACAATATTTTTGAGAATTTTTGCATTGGAAAATAGTTGTGATACAATAAAGGTATGTTCACAGGTATAATAGAAGAAGTTGGTACAGTAAAAGCATTTACACAGAATCAAAATAGTGCCGAAATTACAATTGAATGTTCTAAGGTTCTTGATAATACGAGAATAGGTGATTCAATTGCAATAAATGGTGTGTGTCAAACTGTTGTAAACATGAAAAAAAATACGTTTACTGCTGATGTTTCAGGTGAAACATTAAAAGTTACCAATTTTCCGTTTATAAGAATTGGTGATAAAGTAAACCTTGAAAGGGCCATGTCTTTAAACGAAAGAATGGGTGGACATGTTGTTTTGGGACATGTTGACAGTATTGCAAAACTTGATAAAGTTAATAAAATTGCAGGTTTTTATGAAATGGTTTTTGAATTTGCACCTGAAGCTTTACGATATGTTATTCCAAAAGGCTCTGTTACAATTAACGGAATAAGTTTAACTGTTGCAGAAATAGAGCAAAGTAAGGTTACAATAGCTGTTATTCCTCATACTTTTGAAAATACAAATCTTTCAAGTTTGGCAATTGGTAGAATAGTTAATATTGAAACAGATGTTTTTGCAAAATATATTGAAAAATTTATTTTAAATGAAAAAATTATATCAACAATTTCAGAAGATTTTTTAAAAGAAAATGGATTTATGTAATGGAAGAATTTGTATTTGACAGTATAGAAGAAGCAATAAAAGACTATAAAATGGGAAAACCCGTTATTGTTGCAGATGATGAGGATAGAGAAAACGAAGGAGATGTATTGTGTTCTGCTCAATGTGTAACTCCTGAAGTTATAAACTTTATGGCAAAAGAATGCAGAGGTTTGATTTGTCTTGCTATATCAAATGAGATTGCACAACAATTAGAGTTGCCGCAAATGGTTGAGAATAATACAGAAAGAATGCGTACCGCATTTACATTAAGTGTAGATGCTGCGGAACGTTTTGGTGTTACAACAGGAATTTCTGCTTATGATAGAGCAAAAACAGTTGAAGTAGCAATATCAGAAAATGCAAGACCTCATGATTTAAGACGTCCTGGACATGTTTTCCCTTGTGTTTCTCGAAAAGGTGGCGTATTAGAAAGAATAGGACATACAGAAGCTTGTGTTGATATGGCTATTCTTTCAGGACACAGGCCGGCAGGTGTTATGTGCGAAATCATGAAAGAAGATGGAACAATGGCTCGCCGTGATGACTTAAAATTATTTGCACAAAAACACGGACTAAAATTTATTTCAGTTTCAGAATTGGTTGCATATAGACTACAATCTGAAAATTTAGTTGTTCGAGAAGCTGAAGCATTTTTACCTACAAAATTTGGTGATTTTAAAATTTATGGATACGTTAATAAAATAAATGGGCATGAACATGTTGCACTTGTAAAAGATGATGGAACAGATAAAATACCACTAATTAGAGTTCATTCTGAATGCTTAACAGGTGATGTATTTCATAGTTTAAAATGTGATTGCAATTCTCAACTTCATGGTGCAATGAAAATGATTGAAGAATACGGTAAAGGTGCTATTATTTATATGCACGATCATGAAGGTAGAGGTATTGGATTGATTAATAAAATAAAAGCGTATGCACTTCAAGAACAAGGTCAAGATACAATTGAGGCTAATATTTCACTCGGATTTAAAGAAGATTTAAGAGATTACGGTGTAGGTGCTCAAATAATAAGGGATATCGGTTTTACAACATTTAATTTGATAACAAATAATCCTAAAAAAATTATAGGATTAAAAGGTTACGGATTAAAAATACACGATATAGTGCATTTAAAATCTGAAATTACAGAATATAATAAAAGATACTTGGATACTAAAAAAGAGAAAATGCACCATACATTATAAAAGGAAATTTTATGGAAAACGCAAATTATGAAACACAGATGCTAAATGGAAGCTTATGTAAAATTTTTACAGGAGTGTATAATGATTTTTGTTCCGTAGCAAAAAGTGATTATATGTTTGAGCTTGATCCACTTGATTATCAAGGTTTTATTGATGCAATAGAAAAAAACTTGATTAAATGTATTGTTTTATTAGAAAATCATATTCCAACTGCATTTTTAGTTTATACTACGGCAATTTCAGAATCTATTGAATTAAATATTATTCATTGTCTGGGTAACGAAGATTTATTAACAAAAAGAAAAATTTTAGTTGAAAGATTTTTACAAGAAACTGAGCAAGAAAGACAAGATAAAGTTGTATGTTATCCTCTTTTGGGTGTTCAATCTAATTTTACAAGTGATATAGCTCATTTTGGTTTTAAATTTGTAGGTTTGGTTGTTTTAAGATTTATGATGGATGATCAGACATCAGAAGAAATTTTAAAAAGTTCACCTATGTATCCTCAAGATACAAATTATAGTGTTGTTTCTTGGGATAATGTATATTTTGATAAGGCTGTTGAAGTTATTCACGAAGGATTTTCTAAAGCTTCAGATGCATTATTCGATACAAGATATAAGACAGTTGAAGGCACAAGTGATATATTAGATAAAATAATTAACAATGTTTACGGTGAATTTTTACCTGAATCTACAAGCGTTTTGCTATATAAAGGAGAACCTTGCGGTTTTTGTTTTACAAATATAACGGCAGGTAGAATCGCAAATATACCGCTTGTTGCAATAGCGGAAGAACATCAAGGCAAAGGTTTAGCTAAATATTTGATTAAAAAATCAGTAGAAACGTTGGTAGAAAAGACTCATAACGGAGAAAGAGAATTTACTGAAGTTAATGTTTCGGCGGAAACAAATAACATATCTGCTTTGAAAATGTATAGACATATTGGTTTTAAAGAGGATTACAGCTATCCGCAATCTTACTTGCCTGTTTAATATTGTTAAAAAAGACAAAAAATTTGGCATATACAAATTATGGAAAACGTAAATTGGCTAAAACTTAAATTAAACCAAAAGATGATAAATTTGCAGGCTCAAAAAGCAGCAATGAATGCAAATTTTAACTTAAAACCATCTTCCGGTGAAAGTCTTATGCAGCAAACGCATAATAATATTATAAACAACATGCAACGCCAATTTACAAATCCTGAGCAAATGCGAATGAATAGTATGGCAAGTGCAGATAGGGCTGTTTATGTAAAAAATCTTTTGAATTTGCCAAAAAATATGGTAGAATTACTTGTTTTAATTCAGAACGACGGAAAAATTCCTCAACAGCCCAAGCCTATTCATAATGAACAGGTTCAAAATCCAAAAGAAAATCAACAAAATCAAAATAATGGAAATCAACAACAAAATTTAAACAAATCTGAAAGTAATCAAATTCCGCATAAACCAAATGTAAAACCTGATGGAAAGAAGTTTCAAAAGCATTTGGTTAATAATGAACATAATATAAATCGTCATATAAACAGACATCATAGGGCTGAACAAAATCAAGTTAGAAATAATGAGATTATGCAAAATCAAAAGCAAATTGTTCATGAAAATTTAAAAAATAATATCCAAAACAGATTAGAGAATAATATAAATTCTCAAAATCAAGCAATACATAATGCTGCATCAAAGTTTCATAATGCAAGAAATGTAAATAATTTACATCATCATAACCACAGAATTATGAATCAGCCAATTCCAAATAAGGTTCAGCAAGATGCTGAATTGGCGGAACAATTGCAAAATACGAACGGACAGAATGTTTCAAAAATGACGCCGGAGGAATTAGCGGCATTTAAGCAGCAACTTGCATCACAGTTAAATCAAAATGTTAATTTAACACATGTTTCGGCTTTTTTACAGAAAAATAGTAAATTGGCAATGAATAAAATGGTTACAATGATGTCAATGGCTACATCACAAGGCATGACAGATATAAAACCATTACAAGATACCGTAAATATTATTAATGCAAGTGTTTCTGCAAATTCAAGTTCAAGTGCGACTCAAACGTTAAAAAATCTAATGTTACTATATTTACCTTGGCTACCTTTGCAAGAGGGTGTTGGTTTTGATTTAGAAATTGAACAGGATGAGGAGATTCCGGAATCTGAAACGTTTATAAAAATCATGATTACGACGGTCAATTTTGGTAACTTAAATGCTACCGTAAGTTTGATGTCAACAAATTCTGTGGATATATCAATTACTTGTTCAAATAGTTTTCCTAAAAAAGAATTATTTAAAAGACTTTTTAAAGCAGGTTCACAACATTCAATGCAAACGGTTATAGATTTTAAAAATCAAAAACTTCAATTAGAACAAGACACAATAAATCCAAAAGCAAAAGTAAACCTGTCAAATGTTAATCAAGTAAATCCATATTTATTATTAATGGCTCATTCTATAATTCGACATACAATTGAAATAGATAATATTCAATCTTCAGGGGGTCAAATTATATCAGATTAATATGTGGTTCAAATGTATAAATGCTTAAAATTTCATTGTTAAAGCTATATTCGCCCCGTTCTGTATATTTGAATTTTTTAGTATTTAACTTATCATATCTTAATCTAAATTCATTTGCCATAATTATTCTATCAGCTTGTTTTATATTAATTAAATGCTGTAACAGTGTAATATTTCGCTGATAATTATTATCTGTTATGCATACACTGCAAGTTACATTAAATTTTACCTTAAATTTCTTTAATTCTTCTTTCGTTTTTTTAATAAACAGGTAAATATTTTCAAAAACTCTATCGCAATCGTTTATATTTTCGAAAGAAAAGAATAAATAATCTCCCAAGTGTTTGCATGTTACTTGAAAATTTTTAAGAAGTTTTGATTCTATATAATTTTTTACTTTAAGATTTAGGTTATTTAAATCCACAGGATTCTCTTGTCTTATGAATGATTTGGAATTATCAATTATTTCGGTATTAACTTTTAATAATAAACAAAATTTGTTGAGATTTTTTTCAATTTTATCAAGTTTTTTTTCTAAATTTTCATTAAAGCTTTCTTCGTATTTTTTATCATCATATTTTTTTACATCATCATAAAAACCTTCAAGTTTTATGATGAATTTTAAAACATAAATTAGAGCTGCTGCGACAAGCAAAAGTTCTGCGGCAAGCAGTGTGAATGTGAAATCCAAGTCAAAAAAGTTTGGTATTTGCACTATGTTTGCTTGAAATTTATAAAAGCTATCAAATAAGTTAACAATATCTGAAGGAAGATTTACTTTTGCAATAGTTAAACAAAAATATACCAAAACCAATAAAGAGGAAAATACAATTATTGATTGTAAGGACTTTACTCCTAAGAACAAAACTCTGAATATTGATTTTATAATTTTATGCAATATTTAATCTCCTATCAGTTTTGTTTTTTTGTTGTTTTCTAAACCAATAATAAATAGCCCTTGCAACTCTATGAGAGCTATGTCGTACAAGACCCTCTTTACTTTCTTCAATCAATTTTTTTTCAACAATATCAACATGAACATTATATTTGTCAAGTATTACAGGTAATTGCCCGCATTCTTCATATTTTGTTGCCATATTTTGTGGTAATACATTATTAACCAAAACAGCATCAATAAGTTTATCGCTTCCGGCATGTTTATATAAAGCATTTATGTGGTCTGAAACTGCATAATTATCAGTTTCACCAGGTTGAGTCATAATATTGCAAACATAAATCTTTTTAGCTGTTGATTTTATAACTTCTTCAGAAATTTCTTTAATCAATAAGTTTGGAATTACGCTTGTATAAAGACTTCCAGGACCTAAAATAATTAATTCAGCATCTTTAATTGCTTCAATAACATCTTCTAAAGCTTTACAATTTTCAGGTTCTGTGAATAATCTTTTAATTTTTTTATGTTCTTCTGGAATTGCGGATTCTCCATGAACAATAGTGCCATCTTCATATTCTGCTGCAAGTTTCATATTATCCAATGTCGAAGGTAAAACTCTACCTCTGATTGAAAGTACATTAGAAGATTCTTTAACCGCTCTAACCATATCACCTGTGATAGAACATAATGCAGTTAAGAATAAATTACCAAAACTATGTCCTTTTAGCCCTTCGCCCGTATCAAAACGATATTGGAAAAGTTTTGTGATTAAATCTTCATTGTCAGCTAGTGCTGCAATACAATTTCTAATATCACCCGGAGGAAGAACACCCATTTCTTCTCTTAAACGTCCTGAACTTCCGCCGTCATCACCAACAGTAACAACTGCGGTTATGTTATTCGTAATTTGTTTAATACCTTTTAATAACATAGATAAACCTGTTCCGCCGCCAATTGCAACAACTTTTGGGCCTCTATTAAGTTTTCTTCTTCTGTATAAGGTTTCTAATAAAGTTTCTTTTTCCTTCCCATTATGAATATCAAGAATTGAAAGGTTTGTTTTTTGCCAACCTTTGAAAAATAAAAATCCACCTGCAACTGTTATTAATGCAGCTAAAATGTCTGTTGGAAAGGTCAGTGCAATTTTTCTTATGAATTCCATTATAAAATATACTGGTCTTAGATTAAAAAATATCATTAAACCTATTGTTATTAGCAACGAACCAAGAAAAATAAGGGCAAACCATCGTTTAACCTCTAATCCGGGAATTAGCCATCCGGCATCTTTCATTTTATCTTTAAATGTATCTTTAAAATTATTGTTCATTTATTTGTTATCCTATTAAATTTTATTCTACCCAGCCTGAATTTTTAACTTTAATGTAATTAACAGGTTCAGGTGTTATAATTTCTTTTGCTGCTTTAATTATATCTATTGAATTTTCATACTTATTTGTAAAGTGAACAGTATCTGCGTTCACAATTGTTTTACCACCTAAGTTATTATCTATTTCACTTGTAGCAAGTAAATGTTTTAATCTGTTTATATTAAAGTCAAAATTAGTATTGTTGTTCGCATTTAAGTCTATTGTTCCGTCGGAATTATAAGTTTTATCTAAGAAAACTTCTTGAGCAACAGTAATTCCAACATGTTCTCCGACTTTTTGAGTTATATCTCCTGAAGCACCATAATATACAAGCCATGGAGAGCATTTTTTTATTGCTTTTGCAATGTTGCATGCGAAAGTAAAGTCTGTTGAAGCCTGCTTATACATTGCTCCATGTGGTCTTACGTGTTCTATTTCTAACTTAAATGTTTTTGCGAATGCTGTTATTGCACCTATTTGGTAAATTATCAAAGCTTCAAGTTCATCTTCATCAAGTTGCATTTCTCTATATCCAAAACCTTGAATATCATCAAAACCAATGTGTGCACCTATTACAATGTTTTTTTCTTTTGCTTTTAACAATGCATTTTTAATAATCATAGGATCTCCGGCGTGGAACCCACAAGATATGTTTACAGAACTTACGTAATCCAAAAGTTCACATTCTGCATTGTTTTTATATACACCGAAGCTTTGTGCTAAGTCGCAATTAAAATCTATATTTTTAATTTGTTTTTTTTCTAATGTTTCTTGCATACTAAAAATTCCTCTATTATAGATATATTATACATAATAAAGATTTTTATGCTACATTTTACATTTTCTTCACATTTCTATTTGTAACAAAAATTAAATTAAACATAAAGTTTTTTTATAAAATGCCGAAAACATAAGGGATGGTAAGTTTTAAAAGGAGTTTTGCATGATTTATCCGAATTTTAATGTATCGAATATGTCAACATCTGCAGGTGAATCAAATGCAAAGCTTAAAATATTGCAAAATAATCTTACGCAAAATGAGAATAAAATTGTTGAAAATCAAAACAATTCAAGTAAGAGTAAAAATGATATAAATACAAATGCAGGTAATATAACCGATAACAGCACTGATATTGCAGATAATTTGTCAGAACAAAAGGTTACTTCGGATAAAATAGCATCAACTAAAGGGAAATTATCTTCTGTAAATAACAAATCATCTGCAATTAAAGGAGAAATAGATAAATTAAACAATGTTTTAAACAAATCAGAAGATGAAGTTGAAAGACAAAGTGCGTCTGAACAATTAACAGATATGCAGCAGCAGTTGTCTGACTTAGACAAAATGGGAGAAGATTTACAAAAAGAATTGGAAGAAAATGAAACGCTATTGTCAAAGCAGCAAGATGGTGGTGCCAAGTTGGAACAAGAAAAAAACAATTTAGAGATTGAACAAAAAGATTTAAAAATGACAGATTCGAAGATTTCTTCTGAAGCAATTGATTTAAGTAATGAAAATCAACAGATAAAAGATGAAATTGGTAATATAAAAGATGAAGTTTATCAAGCACCTCATTATTCAAAAAATGAAGTGGTAGATACGGCGAAAAAGCTTTATGAAAAAGGATATAATTTAACGGATGATTTGTCAATTGATTTTAAGAAAGGTGGTTTAGTTTATTCAGGTGATGATTTATCTATGATGGTAAACTATCAAGGTGCAAATGCAAAATACCAAAAGGATAAATTTTCCGTATCTGGTGATGTAAATTATAATGGTAATGTTTCAACGTCATTTGCTTATGATAACATAAATATTGATGCCGGTTATAATGGAAATTTTAACGTAGCTGTCGGTTGGAAGAATAATGATGGATTAGCATTGGGTGCTTTTGTTAATAACGATAAAGGTGGTGCAAGTTTGTCATATAATTCACAAGATTTTAACTTAAATGCAAATATTTCTAATAAAGACTTATCAATTGGTACGGATGTAAAAATTAGTAAATCTCTGGCTCTATCAGGCGATGTACAGATAGATAAAAAAAGTGCAAACGCAAACCTTTCATTAAAATTTAAACTTTAATTATAAACCAAAATCTTTTACGACTTCGCTTATCATATAAAGAGATCCGCAAATTATTGTAATTCCGTCAAAATTTTCTGATAAATTTCCTTGATATTCTTTTGAAGGATATTTGCATGCTTTTGATAAATCTTCAAAAGTCGCTGAATTTGTATGATTAAAATGATTAAAGTATATTTCGTCTTCAGGGGTAAAAAGAATTTCAATCATTTTTTTGTAATCCTTATTTTTTAAGCATCCAAAAACAAACCTTTTTTTATAATCTTTAAAATAAATATCAAGGTTCTTTTTTAAAATTTCAACTCCGTTTGGATTGTGGGCACCATCTATTAGTATTTTTTTATTTTCAAAATATTGGAATCTGCCGTAATGTTTAACTTTTTTTAGTGCATTTTGAAGTGTTGTAATTTTAATATTTGGTACAATAAAGTTTAGGGCACTCAAAACAAGTGATAAATTTTCCTGTTGATGAAATCCTTTCAAACTCATTTCTCCAAGCATTAAATTCATATTATTAGTTATTGTTAATTGATTTTCTTTACAATGAGATTTTATAACTTCTAACCCTTTGTTTGAAGAATGTACTATGACAGGACAATTTGGTTTAATAATTCCTGCTTTTTCTTGGGCAATTTTCTCTATTGTATTACCAAGTCTTTCTGTGTGATCTAAATCAATTGTTGTAATAATTGAACAAATAGGATTTTTTATAACATTTGTAGAGTCGTAAGTTCCTCCAAGTCCTACTTCTATAACAGCTATATCTACATTGTTTTGTGCAAAGTATTCAAACATTACAGCCGTTAAAATCTCAAATTCTGTTAAATGAATATCATTTTTTTCTGATAAATCAAGTATTTCAAAGATTTTTTGTGCAAAAATATCATCAGAAATATCTATTCCATTAATTTTTATACGTTCAGTGTATTTAAAAATATGTGGGCTGGTAAAAAGACCAGTTTTATAACCGGCTTCTGTTAAAATTGTACTTAGCATAGCACAAACTGAACCTTTGCCATTTGTTCCAGCAACATGAACACATTTTAAATTTTTTTGTGGATTTCCCATCAAATCCAAAATCTTGGAAATTCTTTCTAATCCAAGATTTATATAAAATTTTCCCTGTGAAGTTAATAAATCCAGTGCATCTTGATATGTTTTATTCATGGGATGCTACTTTCTTTAATTGTTCAACAATTTTTTCTGTTGCATCCAATTTGGCCAATTTTTTTGTGTTTTCTTGAATTTTATTCAAAGTTTCAGTATTTGATAATAATTCATCAAGTTTTTTTAATAAATTTTCACCGGTTGTTTCACTATCTTCCAAATACAGGCATGCATCCTTATTTAAAAGAGATTTTGCATTTTTTCTTTGATGATCTGCCGCAGCATAAGGATATGGAATTAAAATTGGAGCAATTCCGCATGCACAAATTTCCGATAAACTTAAAGAGCCTGCTCTTGATATTGCAATATCACTGGCTTTTAAAACTGTTACCATATTATCAAAATATGGTTTTACAATTAAATTTTTGTTATTTTCATAATCAGGATAAATTTCTTTTAACCTTGAAACAGTGCTTTCGTAGTGCTTTGCACCTGTTTGAAAAATTATTTGTATATCATATTTATCAAAAACTTGTTTCAAACATTCAACAGCAGCTTCATCAATAGATTTTGCACCTTGAGATCCACCCATTATACAAATTGTGGTTTTGTTTTCAAGATACAAGTCTTTTCTTGCTTGTTCTTTTGAAAGTGTTTTAAATTCTTTTCTAATAGGGTTTCCATTAATGTTATAATTTTTATTTTTCAAATAATGAACTGAGTCTTCAAAAGCCAAAGAGATATTTTTAGCTTTTGGAGCGACAAATCTGGAAACAATTCCGGGTTGGGCATCGCAATCATGAATCATATATGGAATTTTTGTTAAATTTGAAGCGAAAAGTGCAGGTGCGGATACATATCCGCCTGTTCCCAATATTACATCAGGTTTAAATCTCCATAAATAGTAAAGAGCTTTCCAATTTGCAAGTTCAAGTTCAATACCCCATTTTATGAATGAAAAATTGAATTTTCTTGGCATTCCGGATACTTTTATTGGTAAAAATTTAAACTTAGCTTTTTTTACTATTTTATATTCTAAATTGTTAGGATTTCCTATATAGTAAATATTTTTGGTTTCGGGGTCATTTCTAAGTGCTTCAGCCACGGCAATTGCAGGATATATATGACCTCCTGTTCCGCCACCTGTAATGAAGTAAGTATATTTTTTAGATGAATCTGACATTTGAATTAACCCTTATTTTTTTAACTCGTTTTTTGGAAATATTTAATAAAACTCCAATCATCCATAAAGATACCATTAAAGAAGATCCGCCATAACTTATAAATGGTAAAGGCACACCTGTTGCAGGTAAAAATGATGTTGCAACGGAAATATTTAAGAAAGCTTGAAATCCCAAAGAAAAAGTTATTCCGACTGCAAGAAGTTTGCCATACATATCAGGACAGCGAGATGCAATAATTAGGCCTCTGTGAATAAGTGTCCAAAATAATCCTATAACTAAAATACAGCCAAGCCATCCTAATTCTTCACCAATAACAGCAAAGATAAAGTCGGTATGAGATTCCGGAAGCCAGTATAATTTTTGTTTTGAATTACCAAATCCTACTCCCCAAAAACCTCCGGCAGCAAATGCCGTAAGTGCTTGAATAATCTGGTACCCTGACGTTAGTGCGTATTGCTCCGGATTTAACCAGGTTGTTATACGCGTTAATTGGTAAGGTTTTATAAGGAATGATAGAACTGAACTGTTTAGGGCTGTTGTAATTGTTGCAGCCAAACCTATTGCACCTGATATGCCAAGTGTAGCAACCAGTTTTAACGGGCCTCCTGCACTTAACCAAATAATAAGTGATGTCATAAAGATTAAAATAATCATACTTAAATTTGGCTGTTTGTAAATCAATCCCATCATTATTATGACAGGTACAAAGTAAATCCATTTACTGCTTGTAAATATTTTACTGTTTTTGTAAAAGGCACTTGCCATTAGTAAAACTACCGAAAATTTTGCAAATTCAGAAGGTTGAAGATTTGTAAAACCAATATTTAACCACCTTCGGGATTCATTAACCGTTACTCCCAAAGGTGTAAATGCTACTAATAACAGTCCGACGACGACCAATATTGTAATTGGCATTGTCCAAGCTACCAAATTTTTATAATCATAATTTATAAAAAATTTTAAACCGATAACTCCAAAAACTAAAAATAATAGTTGTAAAAGTGCAAATCTTGCAGGATTTTGACCTAATTCCATACATTTTGGAGCACTTGCTGAAAAAATAGATATTATTCCAATAGTTACTAAAAAGGCAACGACAATAAGTATTGTCTTATCCGGAGGAGTTAAGATAATACTTTGTTTTGGTGTATAAGGAACTTCTCTTTTTGGATTATACTTTTGATAAGACATATTCTTTAAATACTTTTCCTCGTTCTTCGTATCCGCTAAACATATCAAAACTTGCACATGCAGGTGATAATAATACTATATCAGGATTTAAAGAAATCCCTTTATCAATTGCACTTTGCAGTGTTTGTTCAAAAATTATATTATTAAAACCGTTTTGTCTTAAATTTTCTTCAAAACGTTTACCTGCTTCTCCAATTAAAATAACTGTTTTTATGTGATTATTAACGGATTCACAAAATTCTTTTAAATCAGTATTTTTATCTCGACCTCCGGCAATTAAAACAACATCTTTGTTATTGAATGAATTAATTGCAACTATTGAAGATTCAGGATTTGTTGCTTTTGAATCGTTGTAGAATTCCGTATTTTCTATTTTGGTAACATATTCTAACCTGTGTTCAGGAACTTTAAATGACATTATTGATTGTTTAATATCTTCATTTGAAATACCTTCTATTTTTGCAACGATAATTGCACACATAATATTTTGGTAGTTATGATGACCTATTAGAGGACATTCTTGAAGTGTAATTATCTCTTCTGTTTTTTTGTTTCTTGTAAAATATATTTTTTCATCTTCAATATAACAACAATTGTCATCTAACTTTTCATCAAACATAAATATTGTGGAGTTACATGTTTTAGAAAATTCTAAAAGTTTTTCATCTTTTGCATTGAAGATAGCAAAAGCAGGTAATTGCGGATATTTAAAAATTTTTGCTTTTGCATTAAAGTAATTTTCCAATCCTTCGTGCCAGTCAATATGGTCAGGAGTAAAATTTAACCAACATGAAATTTGTGGTTGAAACGAGTTGCTTGTTTCTAATTGGAAAGAACTAACTTCACAAACAAAATAATCAAGGTCAGAATCATTTAAAAGTGTGCATGGTGGAACACCATAGTTTCCGCATGGTTCGGCTTTATATTCTGAACTTAAAATATGTGCTGTTAGGGCTGTTGTTGTGGTTTTTCCGTTTGTTCCGGTAATTGCAATAAATGGTTTTCTGCTTTCAGAAAAAGCAAGTTCTATTTCCGAAATAATTGGAATATTAGCTTCTTTTACTCTTTTAAAAATATCACTGTGAGGCGGAATTCCGGGACTTACAACTGCAAGATAGCTATCTGTGATAAATTCATCGCTATGACCACCCATTTCAACTGTAATATCCAATGACTTAAGTTCTTCCAACAAAGCTTTATCTTCAGGTTTTTCTTCTCTGCTTTCTGTGATATAAACGTTTGCACATTTGCTGCTTAAATATTTTGCAGCTGCAATACCGCTTTTAGACAAACCTAATATTAAAACTTTTTTATCATACCAATTTTTTTTCATTAGATTATTCCTTTAAAGTATAGTATAAATAATACAACAGACAAAATAGAACAAAGCATTGAAATAATTCCAAAAGTTATTACAATTCTGTTTTCACTCCATCCTAACAATTCAAAATGATGATGAATTGGAGCCATTTTGAAAACTCTTTTCCCTGTTAATCTAAAACTTGTAACTTGAATTATGACAGACAATGTTTCACAAATAAATACAAATGCCATAATAATGAGTAGAAGTTCAAATTTTCCTATAACAGCCAGTGTTCCAAGGAGTCCGCCCAAGGCTAAAGAACCTGTATCACCCATAAATACTTGAGCTTTGGCTTTATTATAATTTAGAAAGCCTATTAAGGCACCAGCGGTAGCAGCAGAGATAATTGAAACTTCAATATAGCTATTTAATCCGGCAACAATAGAGCATGCTAAAAATACCGGAATGCCACAGCTTGTTGCCAAACCGTCTAATCCGTCGGTTAGATTAAATGCATTTGAAGAACCGATTATTATAAATACGGCAAAAAACGGATAGAACCAAAGTAAATCGATATAATGATATGCGAATGAAACTCTTGTAAATTGTTCTCCGCATAGCGGGATAAAAATTGCCGGTAAAAAAGCAATGACAATTTGTCTTATAAGTTTAGCTTTTGGTGTTAATCCCTGATTTGCTTTACCTTTTATTTTTAAATAGTCATCCTGAAATCCTGCAAGTGTATAGAAAAACAGTGTCATTAAAATTATAAAGCCTGTTGTATTAAGCTTTTGTGCAAGGGCAAGAACAACCATTGAAGCTAAAATTATTGCTGTAACAATAAAAACTCCACCGGTTGTAGGGGTTCCTTGTTTTTGTTTGTGTGCTTCAGGTGCAAGTTCAAGAACGTATTGCCCCATCATTTTTTTATGTAAAAAATCAATGTATGGTACACCAAAAAGCAGGCATAGTATTAAACCTAAAATAAATGCTATTGTTACCATTATCATAGATTATCTCCTTTTAGTCCGTTTACAATTTCTTCGAATTTCATTGAACGTGAAGCTTTTAAAAATATTGTGTTATTTGTATCTATATTATTTTTAATATATTCAACGGCTTGTTCATTGTTTTCTAATGAAACTGCAAAATCTGCTTTTTCGCTAACTTTGTTTGCTATTTCTTTTGCTAAGTTACCTACTGTTATTATTTTAACATGATTGTTTTCATTTAGTTTATTTAAAATAAATTCACCAATTTGTCTGTGATAGAAAGTTTCATCTTCTCCTAATTCACCCATATTACCTAAAACAAGAATTGAATCAGGGTATAATTCAAGAACAGTTGATAATGCGGCTTTCATTGAATCCGGATTTGCGTTGTATGCATCGTTTATAATTTTATATTTTCCAATATTTTCAATTTGCCAACGTTTTTCTATTGGGCAATATGCTTTTAATCCGTCGTTAATTTTATCGGGACTAATGTTTAGCTGTAAGCCTGCTTCAATTGCTGCAAGCGAATTTTCAACGTTATAATCACCTTCTATGTTAAGTTGATATGTTTCATCTTTGTAAGTGTATTTTGTTTTGCCGATTTGTTTTTCAATAAATTCAACATCTTTTATGGAAAAGTAAATTTTTTCTCCACTATATTCTACCGTTTTTTTTATTAAATCGCTGTCATTTGCAATAAGACAACCGTTTGGTTTTTGATATGCACAAATTTCGCATTTAGCTTTTGCTATATTTTCACGACTACCCAATCTGCCAATATGGGATGTTCCAACATTTGTAATAATTGTTATATCCGGGTGTGAATATTTGGATAAAAGTTCTATTTCGCCCAGTCCTCGCATACCCATTTCTAATATTAAAACCTGTGTATCTTTAGGCATCGACAAAATTGTTTGGCAAAAACCTATTTCATTATTATGATTTAATGGTGTTGATACAGTTTTATACTGCTGTTTACAAACACTTGTAAGCATTTCCTTTGTGGTGGTTTTACCTGAACTTCCAGTAAGAGCAATGATTTTTGGAGAAATTTTGTTCAAATACAAGTTTGCAAGTTGTAAATAGGCTATTAAAGGATTTTCAATTTGTAAAATTAATTGAGCATTATCTATAACAGTGCCTTTGGTGGTAAAATATGCTTTTGTTCCTGCATCTATTGCCTTTGGAATAAAATTTTCACCGTCAAAATTTTCACCTTTTAGTCCTATATAAATATCATCAGATGTGATTGTTCGTGTATCTGTTGATATTGAAAATTCTTGATTTTGTGTGTTATTTTTTAAAACTTTTGCGTTTGTTGCAAAAATTAATTCTTCTGTTGTAAATTTCATAAAAAAATTTTACATCAAATATACTTAAAATACACTAAATTTTAATATTAATATTGATTATTTTTCAAAAATGGTACAAAATAATAAAATGGATATTAAATTTGATAAGCATTCTTTGATAATTGATGGTAAAAGAGTCTTTTTAAAAAGTGGAGCTTTTCACTATTTTAGATCTCCCGGAGAAGAACTTGCAAAAGACAGGTTTTTAAAACTTAAAGCCGGTGGATATAATGCGGTGGATATTTATTTTCATTGGCAATATCACTCAAAAGCTCAGGGTGAATATGATTTTTCTAATATAAAAGATGTATCAAAAGTTTTGCAGGCAGCAAAAGATGTTGGGCTTTTTGTTATAGCTCGTCCCGGACCGTTTATTAACGGAGAGGTTAATGCCGGTGGTTTGCCTCTTTGGCTTTTAGAAAACAAAAACGTTATTCCAAGAAACAAAATTGGTTCACAGTATCATTATTCACCTGAATACATGAGATTTTTAGCCGAATGGTATGATGTTATAATTCCAATTATAAATAAGTTTGATAATGTTGTTTTATTTCAAATAGAAAATGAGTATGCTACCGACGAAATGGATGAACAGTACATGCGAGAGTTATACAAAATGGCTCGAGATAGAGGTGTAAAATGTCCTATATTTCATAATGACGCATATTTTTCAGGTTTATGGGCTGATGTAGTAGATATTTATGCATGTGATTTTTATCCATACATAAATCCAAATCAAAACTGGAGAAAAGATAATTTTTGTTTTGATGCTTTAGATAACGTTGAAGATATATGTCGTAGTTGTAAAGAAGATGCTCCGCCATTTATTGCCGAAATGCAAGCAGGATGGTTTGATAAATGGGATGGTTCGGGTTATGAACATATCAGAAATGTTCTTAGCGATGAACATATTAATATCATGACCAAAACAGCTATATCTCAAGGTGTAACTTTATTTAATCACTATATGGCATGTGGTGGTACGTCGTGGGATAATTTGGCTTGTGATGAAGTTTATACAAGCTATGATTTTACTGCTCCAATTGATGAATATGGTAAATTAGAACCAAATTATTTTAAGGCAAAAGAAATAAATTATTTTTTGAATGCATTTGATTTAACTAATACCGATGCACTTGATTATGATTTTTATGAAGAAAATATTTATGCAAAACTAAGACAAGATAATGAAAATGATTGTCAGTGGTTATTTTTACGTAATTTTACAGAAGAAGATAAAAAATTAAATCTTACAGATGGAAATTATGCATTTTTAAAACCGTATGATATGAAAATTTGTGCAAGAAATTTAAAATTGTTGGCATGTGAAATTGAATTTTCTGATACGGAAATTTTCACACGATTAAAAAATAATGACCATGAATATGTATTTTTCTTGTCAGGTAACGGTTCCCACATAAAAGTTAAAGGTAGAAATACTCTAATTTCATCAGATAAAGCTAATTATGACAGATTAATTTTCAAAAAAGACGAAAAAACAACGGAATTTGTATTTATAAATAAAAGTTTAGCCGATAAAACTTGGGTTATAGACGATAAAATTATCTTTAATGCTGATATGATGTATTCAAACGGTATTTTAGGATTAAAAGAAACGTCTGAAGTAGCTTATTTTGATATTAAAAATGGTTTTTCCAAAAAAACATATAAAACACAATTACAAAGTCAAACATTGGAGTTAAAGAAACACGATGTAGTATTTTGTGCTAATGAAATTGATTGTGAATGTGATATATCCGGATGGAGAAAAGTCAAGGGTGAAACAGATTCTCTATCCTGTAAAGCATATGATGAATTTATATGGTATAAAGCACAATTACCTGATAATATAAATGAAATTTCTTTATCAGCACATCATTTATTTGCAGTTTATATAAACGGAAAAGAAGTTTTAAGTCGTAATAGCTACAAAATTGAAAAACTTCAACAAATTCCTGAAACAATACAAATTCCACTAAATAAAAAAATCTTGAATAAAAAAGAAAATGAGTTGACTATTTTGGTTGAAAATTTGGGTTTTGATAAAGGGTTTTCAGGAGATACAAATTTTCCAAGAGGATTAGTTACATTTGTTACTGAGCCGCAAATTGATATTGAGTTTGCAGTAGATGAAAAACTTTCTATTCAAAAAGGTGTTGTTAAAGAAAGTGATTCACCTTATTTAGCAAGGATTTCATCTGAATTTGATGTTGAATTTCAAGAAAATATAACTTTTTCAAAATATTTATACTTAAAAAATTTTCCATATCGCAGAGCTACAATCTTTTTAAATGGTTATAAAATTGGAAGATACATAAAACGTGCAAATGTTCAGAATAAGTTTTATTTAATAAATACATTTTTAAAAGAACATAACAGATTAGATATAGTTGTTTGGCAAAGAGAAAAAAATATTCCTACAATATGGGACTTTAAAAATGAAGCAAAAAATGTTATACTGGAAGTAGGCGATGAATACATTTACCAGTTGTTTAGATAATTAGGAGAAAGATTTATGGCAGTTGTTCCGGATTTTTTAATCAGACGTATTTACAAAAAGGGTTCTTTAAAACGTGGTGAAAACCAAATTACACTTACATTGAAAAATGTTTTAGGCCCCGGTTTTATTAGTGGATTCAATTATGTAAAAATTAATGATGTTACATATACTGCCGATAAAGTAAAATTTTTAACACAAGGAAAAGAAATTTTAGGTTCCGAAGTTTCTGAGGAAAATCCGATATCTTTTAGGATGGGTCAAGAAGGAACCTTAGTTTTACAGGGAACAGAAGGAATTGTTGACGGCAAGAACAGAATAGATATTGAGGTTATGAATCCTGAAGTCGGCAAAGTTGGTCTTTCAACTGAAGATACGGTCTAAGAACCGAATAAAATATATTCAGATAGAATTTAATCAGGCTCATTCAAGCGATATTGTAGAGCTTGAGTTAGGTGTTTTGTTGTAATTTTTTCGCTATTATCAAGGTCTGCAATGGTTCTTGATAGTTTCAAAACTCTATCATAGCGGCGTCCTGACAATTGATATTTTGTTATTGCCATTTTTAACAATTCTTTTGAAGAATCATCAAGAGTGCAGTATTTTTTTACTAAATCCGCTGTAAGTTGTGAATTGGTTAAAATTTCTAAATCTTTGTATCGTTCTTTTTGAATTTTTCTTGCATTTACTACACGTTTTCTGATATCTTTTGAGCATTCAGGTATATCAGTTGTATTCAAAAGTTCTTCAGTAGAAAGTCTTGGAACATCTATTTGAATGTCAATTCTATCTAACAGAGGGCCTGAAAGTTTTGAGCGATATCTTTTAATTTGAAAATCTGAACAGGTGCATTGTTTTTCTCTATCACCTAAAAATCCGCAAGGACAAGGGTTCATTGCGGCAAGAAGCATGAAATCAGCAGGATATTTTATGGAATGTTTAGCTCTTGAAATTACGACTTCACCATCTTCCAGAGGTTGTCTGAGAACTTCTAAAACATTTCGTGGAAATTCAACAATTTCATCTAAAAATAGAACTCCTCTGTGTGCAAGAGTTATTTCTCCTGGTTTTGGGTTTCCCCCACCGCCGATAATACCGTTTGCAGAAGCAGTATGATGTACTGTTCTGAAAGGTCTGTTTATCATTAAAGGATTATCAGATGGTAAAAGTCCTGATATACTGTATATTTTAGTTAATTCTAATGCTTCAGAAAGTTCTAAAGGGGGAAGAATTGATGCAAAACATTTTGCCATTAACGTTTTTCCGGATCCGGGAGAGCCTGACATTAGAATATTATGTCCGCCTGCTGCTGCAATTTCTAAAGCTTTTTTGGCTTTTTGTTGGCCTTTTACATCTTTAAAATCATATAAATATTTTTCTTGAATACCTTGTTCTAAATAATTATCAATATCTGTTTTTATTGTTGGTAGGGGTGTTTCTATAAAGTGATTTACAACATCATTGAGAGTTTTTGCACTTAAAACAGTGATTTTGTTGCATAAAGATGCTTCTTTTGCGTTTGTTTCAGGTACAATAACCGTTTTTATGCCATTTTCGTGCAGACCTATAACGTGAGAAAGTACTCCATTTATGCCTCTAAGAGTTCCATCCAGTGATAATTCACCTATAAAAGCCATGTCTTTTGTTTGTTCTTCTTGAATTATGCCTTCTTCAATCAATATTCCAACAGCTATTGGTAAATCAAAATTTGTCCCTTCTTTTTTTATATCTGCGGGTGCGAGGTTTATTACAACTTTTTTTTGTGGAAAAGAAAAAGAAGAGTTTTTTATTGCAGAGCGAACTCTTTCTCTTGCTTCATTTACAGCAGTATCAGGCAATCCTACAATAGAAACGGATGGAAGCGAGTTGACCAAATCTACTTCAACTTCTACCTTGTATGCGTTTAACCCTATTACTGTTGATGTTGTAACTTTGCAAACCATAATTTTATTTTACAATAAAAAAATTATATAAAAAAAACCTCGTAAAGACGAGGCGGATTGAGCAATTAAAAGAGTTGAGGATTTACATTTATATAGTAAATAATTTTGGGTAAAATAACATTCATAAAAATGATTAGATTCAAAAAGAAAAATCTAATACTTTATAACTACTTTTTAATGCAAATTTTTGTATTAAAATAAAATACATAAGGAAATAAATTTTAAATAAGGGGATGGATAATGTCTAAAAAAGTATTAATTATATCTGCAAGTCCGAGAAAAAACGGCAATTCTGAAACTTTATGTGATGAATTTTTAAAAGGTGCTGTTGAAGCGGGGCATGATGTTGAAAAAGTTAGTCTTGCAAATAAAAAAATAGGATTTTGCACAGGATGTTATGCCTGTACAAAGCTTGGTAAATGTGTTCAAGATGATGATGTTCAAGATATTCTTGATAAATTGGTTAAGGCGGAGGTTGTTTTGATTGCGACTCCTGTTTATTTCTACACAATGAATGGACAATTGAAAACTCTTATAGACAGAACTGTTCCATTGTACATGAAGATGCAAAATAAAGAATTTTATTTTATTGCAACAGCGGCAGATACAAATGAGGCAGCTTTAGAGCGAACTTTTGACGGACTTAGAGGCTTTTTGGATTGTTATGAAGGTTTTGTTGAAAAAGGTTCAATATACGCAGCTGGTGTATATGAAATAGGTGAAGTTAAAAACACAAAATATATGCAAGAAGCTTATGAAATGGGCAAAAATATATAATATTTAATGTAAAAGCAAGGTGATTTATTTACAAATAAAAAAATTTTGTTATATACTTTTAGTATAGAAAAAAATTAAATATTCCCGAATCGTCTAGTGGCAGGACGGAAGATTCTGGCTCTTTCAACGGTGGTTCGAATCCATCTTCGGGAATTTTATTATGATTATGTATCTAAAAATTTGACGAATTTATGCACAATATGGTATAATAATAAAGTTGTTCTACAACTCTTGTTAAGATTTACACCCCCGCAGGTAAAATTGTTTGCAAGGTATTACAGATTTTAGCTTTTGGCTTTTGGCTTGTTTTTTACATCTGTATAGATATTTGTATAGCTGTGTCTAAAAAATAATCAGACTTATGGTTAAAGATTTAAAATTAGATAATGAATTAAAAATGTTGGCATTAGGAGAAATAAGCATATATAAGCAATAGTCCGAAAGAAATAATTAAAAATAAGAAAAATGTAATACCAAAAATTTGAATACACAATATAGTTTTAGATTTCAAGAATTTTTCATTGGTTATTTTTTTATCAAGTGTTAATTCAAAAACATAAATAAAAAACGCAATAGCTAAAGCTATAAGTTCGGAATAAAAACATTCCAAAATAAAAATTAACACAGGAAAACCAACACCACTGATATCTTTGGTTAAAGAATCAATATAGAGAGAAATTAAAAAGAATGAAATTATTGCAAAAATAATTAATCCGATGCAAGCTAAGAAATTAAAACTGTATTTATTTCTAAAATTAATAATCATAAAAGTATTATACATAAAAAAAGAAAGGAAAAATCAGACTTATGGTTAAAGATTTAAAATTAGATAATGAATTAAAAATGTTGGCATTAGGAGTATATGAAGGAAATGAAAAATATATTCCTAAGAATTGGATTAAAATAGATGAACAAAACTCTAAAAATGGTTTTCATGGAGAAGCTTTTATAAAAAATGGGGTTGTAGTTATTTCTATTAGAGGTACAGAATTTGATGATTTAGGAGATTTAACTAATGATATAAAAATGGCTTTTAATTTGTTACCAAGTCAATATGTAACTGTTCAAAAATTTTATGAACAAGTTAAAAAAGATTTTCCAAATAAAAAAATAATATTTACGGGTCATTCTTTAGGTGGAAGTTTAGCTCAACTTATGGGAAATTTAACAGGAAATGAAACTGTAACTTTTAATGCCTATGGTGTTGGGGATTTAATTCCTAAAGAGGGAAAAAACAAAAAAAATAGCATAAGAAATTATGGAAATATTAATGATAAGGTTTTTAATTTGAATATAAGCAATCAATTAGGAGAGACCTATATTATAAGTGATAAAAAAGGTAGTGAATATATTACAAATAATATTAATGGAGATTATATTGGAGGACTTTATCCTAAGAAGTATCATTCTATTGAAGATATGGGAAATTTAGAAGATGCTGTTGAATACAAAAAAACAGAAAATATATTTTCAAAAATTTTAAAGGGTGAAACTTCATATAATGTTAATTACAAAGATATAGATAAAAAACGAGTTATAACAAATGAAGAAATTGCAAAAATGAGTCAAGAAGAATTTGAACGCAATGAAAATTTTATAAATCAGCAAATTAAATCAGGAAATGTTATGACAAAAGCACAAGCAGAAGAAAAACTTAAATTAGGAGATTTAATATGGGTAAATAGTTATTTTAGAAGTGATGGAACAGAAGTTAGCGGATATTATCGCAGAAGAAATTAAGGGAAATATATAATATAATTCAAGCCAAATGTGTATATTTTCCGATATTTGATTTATTACACTGAAATTTTAGGTTGAGTTTCTTTTAAATATTGTTCCAAAATTTCAACGGAATCACCTACGAGTTCTATACAAGGTCGTTTTTTGTAATAAGTTTCTGTACGTTCACTCGGAGTTGGTGTAGTTGAATTCTCAATTCCTTGAAGCAGTTCTCTGCAAATTATACTCCCGTTTCTGTCTTTAAATCTCTTTGCGAGTTCTTGAACTATTTTATATTGTTCAGTTTTATTTTGTGCAGAGCTGTCTGAGGAAGAGTAAGCGAGTCCTGCTGCCATAAACATTCCGCTAACTGTTCCGCAAACTTCTCTCATTCTTCCCATTCCGCCACCAAATGAGGATGAAATCTTCATCGCTGTATCAAAATCAAGACCTAACTCTTCACAAAATACACCCAAAACTGCTTGTGAACAATTATATCCGGATTTAAACAGTTCTTTTGCCTTCTCCGCTTTTTCACTCATTATTAAACCTCTAGTTTGTGATGGTGTCCATGGCAATGGTGATGTTCGTGATTATGCCCGTGGCAATGATGATGTTCTCCTCCACACGCATTTTCTCCTGTTTCTAAAGAATTTGCCATATAATTTTCAATTAATTCTTTTATTGGTAATTCCGGACAGCCTACCACAACATCTACTCCGTTTTGTTGAAAGATTGCCAATGGTCGCATTCCCATTCCACCTGCCAAAACTTTGTTTGCACCCTGTTCTGATATCCAGCTTGCAGATTGACATGAAATACCTTCTTCAGGTACTTTTGACTCAATATTCAAAATTTCATTTGTTTGTGGATTTATTTCTGCAAATGTAAATGATTCGCAGTGTCCAAAGTGTGAACATAATTTACCATCCATTGTCGGAATCGCAAGTTTCATAATTTTTTCTCCTTTTTGTTTGTCTAAATTGTTTTGTAAAAGAATAGCACTTTCTAAAGCTTCTGTATCTGTCATATTATGATTTTGTGCATATTCTTTTAATATGTTTAAAATGTTTTCATTTATTCTTCTGTTAAATGGAACTTTTTTCAGGCATGTCTTTTTTCTGCCTGCCTGTGCTCGTTTTCCACCCCAATAATTTTTTTTGCAACAATTCATAACAGTATAATACTCCTTTGTCTTGAAAATGTCAATACAAAATCAAAAATTTTTGATTTATTTAAAAAGTCAGAGTTGCGTGGTTTTAAAAGTGTAAACAATTGTAAATTTACTATTTATAATGTAGCAAAAGTTTTTATTACGAGCTTTATATACATGCAAACTTAAGGTTTGAGGGTTAGGCATGCTATAATGTTTAATCAGATATAATTTAATAGGAATAGGATTACCCTACTAATGGTAGATAACAGAGCAGCGGGGTTTTACGGAATCGGAGGCTCATTTAACTTTAGGAGTGGCGATATTTCAGGAACGACAGCCAACTTGTCAGATGATAAAATGGGTCAAGGTAACGAATATTCCCGTCAAGATAAAAAAGAAGAAGAATCAACTCAAGAAAATAAAATGCAGTTCACTGACAGAAGTGCTCAGTTGAGGGCGACCTTGAGTTCTTTGGCTATGATAAATGTCGCAGGGGTAATCAAAGCAAAAAAGATTCCAGTGAAAAATGATGATAAAGAGGAATTTGATGAAAAGGAATTTTACGAAAAAACTCGAAAAAAGCGTAAAGAAATGAAATCAAAAACTCTTTTCATAAATAAAGATTTAGATGAAGAAGATTCTGAAGAAGAATTTGAAAAAGAGTAGAGAAGTATAAGTATAAAATCTTAGCATCTTAGTTAATTATAAATTTAATTAAGATGCTTTGTTTTGCTTGTGCTTTGAACATTATTTGAGAATTGTTCTCAAGCCAATTTATAATATTTGTTACATCATTATTTTTGCCAAAATATGGCATAAATAGCCAATATTGACCTTTTTCAAGTTTTTGGCAATCGCCAATCTGAGTTTTTTCTTTGAAAAATTTTGTGCTATTTTTTAAATCAAAAAACAGATTATAATAAAAAAATTCTACATTTGAGGAATCATTAACAAGAATTTTATCGTTAGGTTCAATGTTATTTGCTATTTGTTTCATCATACTTCTTGCAAAATAACCTTTATTTATATTTTTAATTTTTATAAAATTAACGGTAAATAAAAAGTGCGGGATTATTACAAAAGCAAGTAAAATACTTGCAAGTACTTTATTTTTTATATCAAATATTTTTACACCAAAAATTAATAAAATCGGGATTAAAAATATAATTAGACGTTGAGAGTATGGATATACGTGCATAATTGATGCTACAACTAAAGTGGCTTCTATTAAAAAACTAATAAAAAGAAATCTTAATTTATTATCCTTGAAAAATAAAATTGCACCAATAAACATTAAAATAACAAACATTGTGCAAGAAAAAAACGGTAAATCTGAAAAGAAATAATGTAAATTTTCAAAATTTAATTGAGTTACGTTGGACAAATCTTTTTTTATAAATTCATTTTGCCAATAATTTAACATTCCGGTAGAATTTTGTTCATAGATTTTTAGTATAAAAAGTTTTAAATATGCAAAAACACTCAAAATTACAGGTAATGACATTAAAAAGAATTTTTTAGGTGATTCTTTTTTATAACTTAAAGTTAAAAATCCTGCAAATTCTACCACAGCTGACATAAAAGAAAACCATGGTAAAATTGCAAAAATCATTCCATACGTTAATATTTGTTTTAAATTTAATTTTTCAAAATTGATGTTTAAAAAGATATTTAATACCAAAAGAGAACAAAAAACGTCAACAATGTAAGGTTTAAATTCAAAGCTATAATTTATTAATATTGGATTTAAGGAAAATAATAAAATTGCAATTAGTGTTGTCCATTTTGAATTAAAAACGGATTTACAAACTAAATAAAATAGCCAAATAGATAAATTTCCAAAGATAAACGGAATTAATCTTAATGTTAAATCACATGCAAAAATATTAGTTTTGACGTGAAATAAAGAGATTAAAAATTTTGTACAAACCAAAAACATGGGTGGTGCAATTTGCAAGAAACGTAATTTATTAAAAAGTTCAGCATAATTTTTGTTTAAAATATTCCATCCCAAAGCACATTCGTCATGCCAAAGCGATGGATTGGTTGCAAAACCTTTTAATCTAAATAAAAATCCTATGAAAATTATTATTCCTAAAATAATAAAATATATATTTTTCTTTAAAATTGTTTTCATAAATTATAAATATCCTTAAAAATTTAATTCGAATATATCATACATTTAGTCTATCATAAATCAAAAAAAATCTGTTATAATGGCAAATGGTAAAATTTTTTGTAAAATAGTTGTAAAAAAAATAGGTTTCTGTTATTATACAGATACTTATATAAGAAAAAAGAGGATAATATGTCAGAAAATTTTGATTTAGATACCGGTAAAAACATTGTAGATGCACTAAAAGCAGACAATGAAAATGAAGAATTAAACACTGTTGAAGCAGAAGATAATAATTTTGCGGATGTAGAAAATGTTGAAGAAAATACATTGGATGAAAATGATAATTTCTTATCAGCTTTCGAAGATGATAATACAGATGCAAACAAGTTTGATGCATCAATGAAACCAAGTAGTGATTTTGAAAACAATATGGCAGAAGATGTTCCAACACATGCCGTTGTTGATAAATATGCAAATGATTTATATAATTTTGAAGTTCCAAACAATGTTGCAGTTCTAAAAAAATTAATTGCAAAACTTCCATCAGGTGTAACTCGTCAAACAGGTGCACAAATTATTAAACAAACTATGGAAGCTTTAGGAATTTCAATGAAGAGCGTTTTGCAAGAAGCTCAACAACTTCAAGAACAATTAAGCACTTCTACAAAAGAATGCCAAGCTACAATTTCCGAATACAAAAGACAAATTGTAACTCTTGAAGAACAAGCTCAAAGCTATAAAAAACAATATAACAATTTGAATGAATTAGTAAGTTTGTTTATTCAGACTGAAAATTAGTTTTAGTAATTTATACAAAAAGGCGGAGCTTTTGTTTAAGTTCCGCTTTTTTGCTATTTATACAGAGGATAAAAAATGAAAATTAATGGAATTATATTTGATTTTAACGGAACATTATTTCAAGATTCTAAACTTCATGAGTATGCCTGGAGAGATTATTCGGCAAAATTAAGGGGCACTCCTTTTTCGGATGAGGAAATGCATAAATATATGTTTGGTCGTTCAAATGAAGAAATAATAACTTATGCGATTGGTAGAAAACCTACTCAAGAAGAATGTTTAAAATGGGCAAACGAAAAAGAAGCATATTATCGTGAATTGGTTTTAAAAAATCCTGAAAATATTCATTTGGTTAATGGTGCTGAAGATTTTTTTGATTATATATGCGAAAAAAATATTCCTCATACAATTGCAACAGGAAGTGAAAAGACAAATGTAGATTTCTTTGTAGAAACATTTAATTTAAAAAAATGGTTTGATATTGATAAAATAGTTTATGATGATTATAAAATTGCGGGCAAACCAAGTCCTGATATATATTTAAAAGCACTGGATATTTTAAAATTAAATCCTCAAGAAACATTGGTTTTTGAAGATTCTTATTCCGGTATAAGAGCAGCGAATAATGCAAATGTTGGAACACTAATAGCAATAAATGACAATCCTGATGAATTTCAACACAAAGATAAAGTTTATACAGTAATAAAAGATTTTACCGAATTTGACAGAACAATTTTAGATTAATTTTTGTTGCTTTTTTGTTGAGTTTGTTCTTGTTGATTTTCTTCAATCATTTGTTTTAATAAATTAATCATCATTTCGTTGTATGCATCAGGTTGATTATCTGCAAGTTTTTTCAAATCTCCAAATGTATTATTATCTTTTGTATAATGTTCGTCTAATGCCGCACGAGTACCTTTTAAGAATTGTTTTATAGATTCATCACCATGGCTTTGCTTGCTCATAATTTGTTTTAATGTGCCTTGGGTTGTATCTATTAATAATTTTGATAAGTGTCCGCTTTTATCAATATTATCAAATACTGCTCTTATAATTATTCTTGGTACAATTTGATTTGGATACCACTTACCATATTTTATTCTTTCGGAAATAATGCCTGTTGTAGTATTAATAGCTATATCAGTAGCTTGATCAAGAACCATGTTTAAGGCATCACTTGCTGTACTAATTCCAGGGATTAAACTTAATAAAGTTTTTTTGGTCATTCTTTCAGCAGCACTTACTGCAGTATTAGAAATAATTTTTTTAATATCTTTATCGTCCATTTTTACATTTGAAGATAATTTATCAGAACCGTCAATAATTAATTTGGTTCCAAATACGACGGCAGATTCATATAAAATTTTAGCAGCAGTTGCTTCTGGTGCTAAGAAATATAGAGCTATGGATGCAGCATACCTTGTTGCACCTCTAAGTGCAGCTGCACCAATTTCTTGTGAACGATTATATTTATCCACACGAGCTTGAATATCATTATTTTTACCATAAGCTTTTTGATATGCATTATCGTATTCTTTTTTTATTTCTTTTAAAGATTTCCCTTCACTATATTTTTTTGCAGTTGCTTTAGATGATTCTATAAGATATTCTGCAAGTAGTCCATAAGCGTTATATTTTGAATCAATGGTTGCTTTATCGATATCTATACCGCTTGATTTTAAAGAAATATCTAAGATTTCTTTTGATCCAACCGTATCAATTAACGCATTTTCCATATTTTTGAAAGTTACTTCTTTTGGAATTGTTTCGTGATATGGGGCTTCTATGCCTCTCATATCGTATCTGTTAATTGTAATAATATCTTTATCTTCTAACTTCCCTTTATTATGTTTATATTCACTTAGTACACCAGAAAGTTTTGAAGATGTTATTTCTGCAATTGTTTGTGTGGTTGCTGCTAATTTATATTGCTGAGCTTTATCGTTGTATGCTTTTATATTATCAATGTTATAATTTACCCCAAAAATTTCTTTAAATTTTTTGTTGAAGGAATTTTCTTTTATTGATAAAGCCAATTCTTCAACCTGTTGGTTATATTTATCAATATCGTCTTGAACTAAGTGTGCTCTATTTTTTGAATTCCATAACGCACTAATTTTATCTACAACTTTTCCTGCCCAACCTTCTGATTGTAGTTGTCCGTTAAGCGATGTTTGAGCATTTTCACCTGTTTTTTTTAGTGAGGTTGTTATTCCGTTGTATTCATCATCAGTTTTAGGTTCGTTTTTTGAATGTTCAAACGAATCAGGTTTTGTTGCATGCAAATTTATATAAGGTCGTATTTCCTTATTTGTATTTTGCACATATTGACTTGATGTAGTTTTATCTAATGAACTAACCTTTAGCATTATATTTCCTAACGACCACACATCATGTATATAAATATTATATGATAAATAAAAAAAAACAATTTTTAAAGGAAAATTGCCATGTTTTTGGTTAATTTTTCTAAATATTACACTTTTTTAAAAAAGTTAGAAATTTATCCCCGTATTTTTTTTGTTTTATTATGCTAAAATTTTTAAAATCAACATTTGTAGTATGTTCAAGTATAACAATATGGCAGTTTGGTAATACTTCCAAAGATTTTTCGTAAATTCCGGAGTAGTATGGCGGATCAATGTAAATTATATCAAAATATTCTTTTGGAATAACTTTTAAACTATCGCCTCGAATGATATTTGGTTTTATACTAAGTGATTTATAGTTTTCGTTTAAAACTTTTACAATTTTAGGATTTTGTTCAATTGCAACAACTTTTCCAAAACCTCTGGAGATAGCTTCAAGTCCCATTATGCCGGAACCTGCAAACATATCTAAAAATGATGCATTTTCAAAATCTATTAAAGATTGCAGAGTATTAAAAACAGCCATTCTAACTTTTGAAAGTGTAGGTCTGGTTATTTTTTCATCAGGTGCAATTACTTTTCTACCTTTATATTTACCCGCAGTTATGTTCATTGTTTACTCCATTTATGGCAAAATAGACATCTTTTAATCGTTTTTTGCTAATATGTGTATATAATTGTGTTGTCGCAACATCACTATGTCCTAAAAGTTCTTGCACAACTCTTAAATCTGCACCATTTTCAAGCAAATGCGTTGCATAAGAATGTCTTAAGGTATGTGGTGATATATTTTTATGTATCTTTTTGCCTTGTTCATGTATAAATGAGTATATGTCTTGTCTTGTTAAAAATTTTCCTTTTTCTGAAATTAGTAAAGCTTTTGTATCGAGTCGATATTTTTTTATCAAAAAATTTCTTTCTAATAAATATTGTTTTAATGCGTAAATTGCTTTTGATCCGAGTGGAACTATTCTTTCTTTTGAACCTTTACCAAATGCTGTTAAATATTTTGCATTTATATCAAAATCATTTGTATTTAAATTTACGAGTTCAGAAACACGTAATCCGCACCCATAAAGTAATTCTACTATAACTCTTTGTAAAGAGGTTAAGTTCTCGTTCAAAATTTCTTCAATTTCAGTTATAGACATAACTTTTGGTAATTTTTTAGGAATTTTTGGTCTTTCAATTGTTACCGTAGGGTCAAGATTACATTTTTCATTGGCACAAAGCCATTTAAAAAAACCTCTTATAGATGCAATTTTTCTGATTACACTAGTTGGAGAATAATTTTTTTCTCTTAAAAAACGAATATGTGAATTTATTGTCATTCTGGTGATTTCGTCAAAATCAGAACAGTTGCAGAATTCTAAAAATACAATTAAATCTCGTCTATAAGCTTCTATTGTATTTTTTGAAAGACCTCGTTCAAGTTCCAAATATTCTAAATATTCTGATAAGACCTGATTATCCATACTAAGATTATAATATTTATAAAAATATTATTAATGCTTTAAATATAGGATTTTAAACTGTTGCAAAATTAATGATATGTGGAAGTTCTTTCAAATTGTAGAACATTTTTGATGCCTGTTTAAATTCACTTGCATTTGCACTGACTAAAAAGGTTTCTTTACCGGAAGTATTGTCATTTAGCAAGTTCTTATTTTCTAAATCTTCTTTTATGTATTGAGCAAAATAAGAAGATGGATCAATAAACATATCTTTTGGTGCAAATTTTGACAAAACATCAAGTAAAAATGGATAATGTGTGCAGCCTAAAATTATTTTATCAGGATTATTTTCAAGCATTCTGTCTAAATTTTCTTTTATAAGTTCAATACTTAAATCATCATCTTGTTTATTATTTTCAACGATTTGAACCCAACCCGGGCATGACATTTCAAAAATTTTAATATCTTGTTTATATTTTTTAATTTCTCTGCTGTAAGCACCGGAGGCAATTGTTGCAGAGGTTGCAAATACTCCTAATCTTTTTATATCAAGTTCCGCAATAACTTTTGCACAGGTCTGAATTATCGGATAAAGAATATAATCAAAAGAATTTTTGTACTCATCATAAACATTGGCAGAAGTTGTGTTACATGCCATAACAACAGCTTTAACTTTTTCATAATTAAAGTAGTTAAATATATTAGAAGTTATTTCTATTAATTGTTCTTTCGTTTTTTGTCCATAAGGGCAGTTTTTTAAATCGCCAAAATAAATGTAATTTTCATTTGGCAGAAGTTCTTTGAGTTTTTTGTAAACGGTAAGTCCGCCTACTCCTGAATCAAAAACTGCGATAGGACTATTTTTTTTGTTGTTGTTGATGTTGTACGTAATAATTCATTATCCCTTCTGCAATAGCTTTTGCTGTTGCTTGTTTTCTTTTATCTTTTACAAGTTCTGTGCGTTCTGTTTCGTTTGAAATAAATCCTATTTCAACTAAAATTGCAGGCATTGTAGTATGATTTATAACATAAAATTTAGATTTAAACAAACCTCTATCTTTTGATGTAATATATTTTGCCATGTAACTATGAACTTCTTTAGCTAAATCTATACTGTAATCGTGGTAATAGTGTGTTTCTATACCTGTTGCGGTTGTTCCTTCGCTTGAATTTACATGAACACTTACAAACAAGTCAGGTGCGATTTCTTCTGTAAAATCAACTCGTTCTTTTAATTCTACTGTTTTATCTTCATCACGAGTCATATAAACTTTATATCCATTAGAGCGGAGTATTGCAGTAACACGTTTTGAAACATCTAAAGTAATATCTTTTTCATATATACCTGAGCGAGTTGCACCACAGTCAATTCCTCCGTGTCCCGGATCAATTACAATAACTTTTTCTCCTGATTTTCGTTCTTTTATAACAGGTTTTTCAGTTGTTGTTGATGGATTTGTCGTAGTTATGTCAGCAGGTTCTCGCTTGGTTGTCTCTTTTTTGGATGCAGATTTTATTGCCAACTTTATTGTTCTTGAATCAACACCTGTATATATTTTTATTGTATCATTTTTTTCCAGAGGTAGTGAATATCTCAAGCCTATTTGAGGCATCAAATCTATTTTTGATGAAGATAAATCGGTATTTTTAATTACTGATTTGAAATCATTATCATTATATTGAGCAGCATTGAAAAAATAGATTGTTACGTTAGAGGTACTGCGTTTTATTGCATACACAACAGGTTTATTGAAATAAAAATTTAACCCATAGTTTTGAGCATCTGTTTTTGTATATTTTGTACTTATTAAATTTGTTTTTATATTTGTAAGCTTGTCATGACTTAATTTTTCTTTATCTGCAATCAAAACAGTTTGATTGTCTGCCGAATAAATTGGTAAGTATTTGTCTGCATTGTCTGTTGTAAGAACTAATCTTGACTTATTTGCTTCAAATTGTCCTATTCTAACTGTGTCAGAATCATATTTATATACTTTATTTCTTAAATCAGTATTAGTCATTGTATTTGGCATATCAAATACTAATCTTTCCGGAGAAGTAAATTTCATTTGTTTTTCCATTGAAAATGAACCGTATCCGCTTAAAAGAATTCCGTTATCTTTTGCTTGTACTCCATTTAAGTAATATTTTGTTTTAAGATTAAAAATTTTCTTATCTTGTTGTTTTGTATTTGTTTTTTGATAAGACGATTTTGTCGGAGTATTTGTACTTTCAAATGCTTGTTGAATTTGTTTCAAAACCTTTTCCGGTGTATCGTTTGAAGTGAAAGATTTATCTTCTGTTTTTAAATTCTGTGATGTCATGGAAATAAATGAAAAATAATCTGTATTTTCAAACTTTTCATCTCTATATACAGTTTTCATATAATTTGCATCAGTACATATATTGTTGTTAAAAGTAAATATGTAGTTGTTTTTCAGCTTAAATATTTTTATATTTGATGTTTTATAATTTTCCGCAAAATAGATTACGACTCTTACTACATTTGGATTTGTAGAATTTTGAGAAACCATAATTTGTCTTAAATCGCCGCCTGAAGAAATTTGATAATTTTGCCTGTCCGTTGTCAAAACAGCATCTTTTATATCAAAATAAACTCTTTTTGGATTTGATAAAACAACCGGTTTAATAGGTTCAGCTTTGTCATTATATGAGCTTGACATAAGATATAGCAAGTTTGCAGAAGTGTCATAATTTACTGAAGTTATTTTTTCTTCAGCGAAAACACTTTGCACAAATACAAAAAATATGGTTATTATAAGAAATAATATTTTCTTTAAGCTGCTATTCCCCATTCTTACATTGTAACATTCTTTGAAAAAAAGTAAAAAAAGTTGACTTTTCTTAAAAATTAATGTACGATGTGTCCAAAAGGGGATTCAAATGGAATATAGACGCAGATGGTATGATTCTTATGATGAGGCAATAAAAGCTTTTGATATACTAAAAGGTCTTGATTCCGAATCGAAAAAACGTATATCTGAAGATTTGATAAAGATTGTAAAACAAATAAAAGAATTGAGAAGAGAAGAAGATGCTGATGCCGTTTTGAGTCTTGGTATTGAAAGGGTTATCGGTCTATATCAGCAAAGTGTTAATGAAAGACGCTGGTATGATGTTAGTAAAGAGTTGAAATATGCCCTAAGAACAATGTCAACATTGCCAACAGATGATTTTGTCAATATTATGGAAGGTTTATCTGTTTCTTTAGATAATTAAAATTTGAAAGTGTTTTTATAAGCAAAAAGGTTGATTTTACTAAAGTCAGCCTTTTTTTGTCCGAAAAATATTAAAAGAAAGGAGAGATTAATTTATGGCAAGAATTATTGAAAATGAAGAAGGAAAAAGAAGATTAATTAAAATGAATTCGGACGATATAATTAGCATAGTGAGAGAATACCAAAAACATGTAAAATATAGAAACAACTATGACGAAATTAGGAATCAATTACAAGATTGTGTAATTTATGTCCCTGAAGATGTGTGAATATCAACCATTTAACCCAAATTTAAAAAAACATGTTGATATTTTAAAAATAATTATTATAATCAAAACAGAGTTAATTAGAATTGATAATAGGAGAGACGCTTATGGGAATGGCAGCATCACAAGCAAGATACCTAGGTTTAACTGCAAGAAAGACCAACGTAGAATATGAAGGTCAACAAATTAACCAAGCAAGAACAGCTTTGGCAAACCAATCTGCGAATTTGTGGAATAACATGTTGCAATTGGAAGTTCCTGTCGCTCCAAATAAGGTTGATTATACAACTCAACAATATTCGTTTAGTGATGGATTCAATGAATACGAAATTGATGCATTACAAAATGCAAATACAACAATTGATGGTGAAAACTATAATTATCTTGTAACTTATCATTATAATCAAGATGTTTATAAAGCTATTCAAGAAAGAAATACAAATCCTCAAGTTCAAAAAATTACAACTTATGACATGACAACCGGAAAAGAAACTCTTAAAGTTGAAAAAGAAGGTGATAACTATAGGGTAACAGATCCGGGTACATTAGAACAAAAAGTTTTCCAACCTTGTACTTCTGCTGATTTGAATGAATTAAAGGCCTTAGCTCAAGCAGGTAAAATTACAATTGATGATATTTCAAATGTACAAAATGAATATTATAAAACAAATCTTGATGATGGAAAAACAAAAGTTTTCTGTCGAAAAGAAGATTTGGAAGCTATAACGCATGAAGTTTTACAAACAGGTGATTTATCTTTAGCACAAACAGTTGCAGATGGTTACAAATACAAATTAGGTAATTCGGAAGCAAAAAAATATGATGCGAATGACAAAGTGCAAAAGGCTGCATTAGACCAAATACGTCATGATTATCCTGCATTAGCCGGTGTTGCAAATGATAAAATTTGGGTATATGACAAAGATGGTAAAATGTGTTTCGCATCAGAAAATGAATTAAATGCTTGTATGAGTTCAGGCAGCTTAAATCAAATATATAACAGATATCAAATATCTTCAAACATTGATTATCAAAATGGTTTGAATCAATATTATGCTACTAATATTAAAGAAAATATTACAACAACTGAATATGCACGTCTTGATGATGCTTCCGGCTCAGGTAGATATCAAAATATTAAATTGTCAAGTTCAAGTGGTACTTTTGCATTGAATTCAGAAGAAAGAACGAATGATGTTGCTTACGAAAATGCGATGCAAAAATATAACTATGATATTCTTCAATATGAAAAAAGACTTGCTGAAATCAATGCTAAGACTTCAAAGATTCAAGTTCAAGACAGAACCCTTGAATTGAGGTTAAGACAACTTGATACAGAGCAAAAAGCTCTTACTACCGAAATGGAAGTTGTAAAACAAGTTATTCAAAAGAATATCGAAATGACATTCAAAACATTCTCATCATAATAAAAAATCTACTCATAAGATTTTTACACTCGACACGAACAAGAACAGTTTATTAAACTGTTCTTGTTTTACGATTTATTTATTTCAACAATTCATCTGCAAGTGGAGATTCAACGATACCGTTTAGAGTTTTGTTTACTTCTCTTATTTTTGTAGCGATAATTTCGTTGGTTTCGTTCCATACAAAGTTTCTGTTTACAAAGTCTTCAGCGGTTTTGAAATCTCCTGACAATTGAACTTCGATAATTTCAGTCAACATTTTTTTCGCTGTCGGTATCATTTTTTCCAAGTTAATTTCTATTTTATTGTCGTTATTTAGTGATATTGCACCTTCTTTCATAAAATAATGTGCTTGCATTACTGTACGAACTCTGTGTGCTTGATTCATTGTAGGTTTTGATTTTAAGAATGAATTTGTTGCAAAATTAACTAACATTTGTTCTTTTTGTTCGTTTGTGTACATTCCAACTTCAACTAAATCGTTTAAGAATGACAATGAACCCATATCGGCTTTATTTTCTTCAATTATGTTTCTATATTTGCCTAAACCTTCATCACCTTCTTTTGGTCCGAGAGAATGAGCGTTTTCGTGTCCTATTGTGAACCAGTGATCTGCTTCTTCTTTATATAGCGGATGGAATTTTTTATCTAAAATTGCATCAAGACGTTTTTGGATTTTTTCAGGTTGAGAAGTTACTCTGATTTGTCTATGATAAACATTTCTTCTACCGCCACCGATTGTCAAAGATAATTTATCTCCGTTTGGAAGATTTTCGGCTAAGGTTACTCCGCCTCTATAAGCACCTCCATCTCCTGTTAAGGCAACTAAATCAACATCTACCATTGTTTGTTTGGCATCACCTGATGATGAAATAGTCTGAGTGTATTTGTCTGCTAATGGCATACGTTCAGATAGCATTGGCAAGTATTCTTTAATTTTTAGCAAATCTTCAGTACCTTTTTTGTTAACAATTCCAACACGACAACCAAGTGCATCTTTCGATTGAGGGATTATACCTGCTTGTTGAAGCATTGTGTTTAATTTTTCGTTTTCCATTACAGTGCCTGTCATTCTATCGGCATATTGTTCTCTTGTAATGGTGTATTCTAAAGGTGTGTCTTGTAAGGTTGCCCATTTTTTGTCTGCGTAAGCATCAAGCATTGGATCTGCTGTTCTAAGTGCTTTTGCTTGAAGCTCTAAATATTCATTGAAATCTTTGTTTGTAGAAACTTTAGCTGCTTTTTCCAATTCATCAGCAATTTTGTTAAATTCTTCTTTAAATTTGTCGCAATAGTCTATTGCTTTAAGTCTATCTCCATCGCGTTCTACAATTGAACGTTGATTTAAAATCTGTGCAACTTCTTCTTTTTTTCCGTCCTCTAACATTTTTATTAATATCTTGTGAAATTCATCAACTGTCAAATCTGTCGGATAGAAAGCTTTTCCCGGTAATTCTTGTTCGCCTTTTGCAAGAATTACCATATTTGATTCCGTATCAATTGCACAAATTCCATGTTGTGCGTTGAATAATTTTAATGTCATTTCGGCATTTTTGTTACCTTGATTAACTTCTTTTTCAAGGTATTCTCTAAATGCAAGATTGTTTACATTATCCATTTGCATAAAAACATCATCGAATATTTTTGCCGTAATAGTTAGGTGTTTCAATGCTTGTTTATCACCTTCTGCAAGTTCTAAATATTCTTTTGAATCAGGTTTTAATAGAACTTTTGGTGCTAAATAATCTTTATTTGTTCTTTTTTCAAGTTCTTCTGTTGATAAATTTAGTTCAAATTCATAATTTGTTGTCATAAGTTTCACCTTTTTGATAATAATTTCTGTCAATCAAGATTATTATACTATTAATTTTAGATATTTAAAAGTTTTTAAAATTTTTTAATAGCGAAAAATATACTTAAAAATCTCCAAAATGGTAATTAAAAAAAATATAAAAAGTTTTAAAATATTTGAAAAAGGAGATTTAAAATGATTAATATATTTATGTTGCCAACTTGTCCGTATTGTAAAAAAGTTATTAATTATTTAGAAAGTACAAAACTAAAATATGAACTTTTGGATATAAATAATCAACAGAATTATGATATGATGATTCAACTTGGAGGAAAAAGACAAGTTCCTTTCCTTTTCGATAATGAAAAAAACATAACAATGTATGAATCAAAAGATATAATAGAATATTTAAAAACTTTGTAAAAATAAAATTTTAAATTATTTTACAATATTTTCAAACCGTGTTATAAAAAAGCATGTTAGGGGAATAAAAAAGTATAAGTAATTTAAGGATTTGATTATATGGATATGAACGAAATTTCAGATTTGAATTGTTTATCTTATCAAGCAGATTTGGTTAGAGCTGCGGTTCAGGTTGCAACAAAAGGTCAAGAGGCATCTTTGACTGCTGCACAATCCGGCAATCCCGAATTAATAGAAGATACTGCTGAAATTAGTGAATATGCTAAACAATTGCTTTTAGCAGAAGCTAATTGGACATAAAAATTTTATTTTGTAGTTGATTTATTGAGATATAAATTTTTATATCTCAATTTTTGTTGTTATCACTAAAAAAGAATATCCTCTTTTTAAACGATGATATATTTATAAAATCATTTAGAATAGTAGTGTAGTAATAATGATTACAAAACCATAGATTTTTAAATATTCTGGACGGGGGAATGACAGAGAATTTTGACAATTCTTATAACAACATAAAAAGAATTTCTGATGAAGAATTAGAAGCTCTTTGGGAAACGTATTTCAAAGACAGAACAAACAAAAAAGTCAGAGATACTTTAATTGTGCAATATATTTATCTTACACGTTATGTTGTAGGTCGTGTCAAAGTGTCATTACCGCCAACTTTTTCAATTGAAGATATTTCAAGTTATGGTGTAGAAGGTTTAATTGATGCAATAGAAAAATACAAACCGGATAAAGGTGCAAGGTTTGAAACTTATGCGTTGATGAGAATTCGTGGTAATATTATCGACAAAATTCGTTCACAAGACTTTTTGCCACGTAGTGCAAGAAAGAAAATTAAGGATGTAAAACAAGCTCAAGAACAATTGCGTCAACAACTTGGCAGACCTGCAACAACACTAGAAGTTGCGGATTTCTTAGATATGGAACCGCAAAAGGTTGATCAAATTTTGTCTGAAGATACAACAGTCGGCTCATTATACGAGAAACGTGGTTCTTCGGATGATAGTATGGAAATAATTGACACTATTCAGGATGAAAACAGGTTAACACCGGCAGAAGCAATGGAAGAAAAGGATGTTAAATCTGAGCTTGAAAATGCCTTAAAGCGTTTACCTGAAAGAGAAAGAATGATAATGGTTCTTTACTATCACGAAAATATGACACTAAAAGAAATTGGTGATACTATTGAAGTTTCTGAATCCAGAGTTTGTCAACTTCATGCTCAAGCAATTATGAAACTTAAAAATATTCTTTCAGAAAATAGGGTTGAACGTTTACAAAAAACTATCGTTTAATTATTTTGACTTAAAAAGAAATTTTATTAATATAAAAAGTATGAAAAGATATTTAATTGTTCTAATACTTTTAATATTTGGTCTAACATCACATGCAGAAGTTTTGCAAGGTGGTGTAAGTTATGATGTTGATTCTGCTCGTGATGATTTGATGGAATCAGTTTCTTATACAATAAAAACTGATGAAATAAACGGATTCTATACGGATGCGGAATATGAACAAAATGCCAATTATATGCTAAAGGGTGTTACTGATTTAAAAGATAGAACTTTAGCTTATTTCTCTGATGGAACTTATGCAGTTCAAAAAAAAGACGATCCTTATAAAGTATATTATTATGGAGCTGCCGGTGTTTTAATGTATGTAGAAAAAAAGCAATCTTTAGAATACCCATACAAAAGTTACAAATACAATACAGCCGGAAAACTTGTGAATATGTCGTTAAGAGTTTCAAAGAGTGAAACATATATTTATGCAAAAGACGGAAAACTTCTTGCCCATTGGGTAAAAAGTAATGCCTACGATGAACATGGTAACATTATCATGAAGCGTCGATATGTTGAATAAAAAATTTAATTCAGTGTGTTTAAATAATAACAACGCTTTTAGGTGATTTAAAATTTAAGGAAAACTTTATTTTGTAAACTTATGTAACAACATTACTTAAAATCCTAAAGTTTTTACAATGCTGCTCCGATATAAAAAATGTAAGTTAAATACAACTAAATAAAAAATTTATTAGGGGTATGTGTATGTATAATGATTTAAGAAATGAAAATATCATAGTAGATCTTAAAACATGTGATGAGTCAATAGAAGTTGATAATAATAATCGTGATGATATTGCTTTGTATTGCGATTTTATTAAAGAAAGTTTTATGTCATTGTCCGGTATTAATTAGGACAATAATGTGTTTATTATATTTCCTTATTTCCTTCCCTATACACGAATTTTCAAGAACGTTTTTGCGTTCTTTTTTTTTGCTTTTTTGTAAAGATTTTATTTTGAAACAAATCATTTTAAAATTAATTTTCAATTTCAGATATCAGATATAAAAGAGGGTATGTAATTTGGATGATTTAAAATGGGGAACAAAAACCAGCTGTAAGTAGAATAAAAATCAGATAAAAATTTGTGCCTAAAAAAAATAGATAAAAATCAAGAGTTTTTTACAAAATATGTAAAAAACTCTTGAAAAATGCAGAGTTTTTTACTATAATATAAATAAAGGAGTTTATATGTTCAATAGACCCATTTATTTAAATCAGCTTATAAATTTCAAAGACAAAGAGCAAATTAAAGTTATAACAGGGATAAGACGCTGCGGCAAATCGTCATTATTAGAACTTTTTGCACAATATCTTAAAAAGCAAAATGTTAGCGAAGATAACATTTTGCAGATAAATTTTGAAGATTTGAAATTTGGTAATATGACTTATTTGGAACTCAATGAGTTGGTTGAAAACAGGGCAAAAACTTTAAAAGGCAACTTATATTTGTTTCTTGATGAAGTTCAAAAGCTGGATAAATGGGAACTTACTGTAAATTCGCTTCGTTTAAAGAAAAATATTGATATTTATATAACAGGTTCAAATGCGTACTTGCTTTCATCCCAATTATCAACATATTTATCAGGAAGATATGTTGAAATTAAAATGCAACCATTAACCTTCAAAGAATTTTTAACTTTTTACAATTTAGAAAATATGACAAAAGATGAAAAATTCAATTTGTATTTAAAATATGGCGGCATGCCAGGGTTAAAAGATTTCAATTTTGATGAAAAATTAATAAGGCAAACACTTGACGGTATTTTTTCAACTGTTTTAGTAAAAGATATAATTTCACAGGCAAATATTAAAGATATTTCATTACTAAACAAAATAACAAGTTTTTTGGCAGATAATATCGGAAATTCAACCTCATTAAACAAAATTAAAAATACTCTTGTATCTGAGCAACTTATAAAAAAAGGTGTTCATCTATCAGCAATTGATGATTATATTAGTTTGCTTGAAAATGCTTTTGTGTTCTACGGTATCAAACGATATGACATAAAAGGTAAAGACTATTTAAAAACTCAAGGCAAGTATTACATGGTTGATACAGGTTTAAGAAATTTCTTCCTTGACTATAAAGATGTGGACAGAGGTCATATACTAGAGAATGTAGTATTTTTGGAACTTTTAAGTAGAGGATACAAAGTTTCTATCGGTAAATTTGATGATAAAGAAGTTGATTTTATTGCAACAACATTCAATGACAAAATCTACATACAAGTATGTGAAACCTTACTTTCAGAAGAAACAAGAGCAAGGGAATTAAAACCGTTGCAAAGTATAAAAGATAACTATGAAAAAATCATTCTTACCAAAGACAATATTTTTGTTGGTGGAAATGAAAACGGAATTAAAATATTAAATGTTGTAGATTGGTTAGTTAATTAATTAAAGCTATCTTACTTGAGCGAGAGTTTTATCCATTTCTGTTTGAATAACTTTTGGTTGTACAGATAGAGTTTCATGATTTTGCATAGCAAGCTGCATACATTGTTTGTATTCTTCCCACATTTGTTTGTGTTTGTGAATTTGTGCCATCAAGTAGAACAAATCTCCGTTATCTTGGATTTCTTCCAATGCTGCTTTCATCATCATCATAGCTTCGTCATAGCGTTCAAGTTTACACAAAATTTTTGTAATTATTTTATAAGCGTCAATATCTCTCGGATTATATTCCAGTGTTTTTTGTAAGTATCCGAGTGCTTCATTATAATCGCCTTGATCATAAGCAATAGATGCAAGATTAAAGTATGCCCAACTGTAATTTGGCGATTGCTCTATAACTTTTTTGTATTCTGCTATTGCTTCTTGAATTTTGCCCTCATTTTTGTATATATATCCTAAATGGAAATGGGCAAAAATATCATTGCTATTGAGTGCAACTGCTTTCATAAAACAAATTTTTGCAATGTCAGGTTGTTCTTTTTTTACGTAACAAAGTCCAAGATTGAAATAACTGTTTGAATCATCTGAATCCGTTTCTAAAACTGTTTTAAAGCTTTCAATAGCTTTGTCATATTCTCGCATATCAATATAAACAAGTCCTAAATTGTAATAAAAATCAGTTTCATCAGGGGCTATTTCAATAGCTTTTAAATAGGCTTGCTCCGCTTTTGGTAAATCTCGCATCTTTTCATGCACAATGCCTTTATTGTAATAAAGTCCAGCATCTTGCGGAAAAATACTAATTAAGAATTGAAATTGCTTTAGGGCTTCTTCATTAAATCCTTTATCCAACAAAACAACCGCTAAACGCCGTCTTGCCTGAAAGTTTGAAGAATCTTCACGTAAAATTTCTTGTAATTCTTGAATCTCTTGTAAATCTTGATCGTCTGACATAATAGTATTATAATCGCAAATTTCTTTGTTGTAAAAATATTAATATATTTTATTTGTTTTCTTGCTTTTCTTTATCTTTTTGGAAATTTCCCGTTCTTGTGTAAAAATCTTCTAAAAAGCTTGTATTGAAATTACCGCTTATAAATACTTCGTCTTCAATAATTGATTGATGGAATGGAATTGTTGTATTAACTCCGATAATTACATACTCTTTTAAGGCTTGATAAATTCTTCGTCTTGCTTGATTTCTGTTTTCTCCCCAACAAATTAATTTACCAATCATAGAATCGTAATACGGTGGAATTTTGTATCCCGGATAAACATGCGAATCAACCCTAACTCCAAATCCTCCGGGTGCAACATAACCCTCTATTAATCCAGGACATGGCATAAAATCTTTTTCAGGATTTTCTGCATTAATTCTACATTCTATTGCATGTCCTTTTAAAACAACATCTTTTTGTTTGTAATCGAGTTTTTCACCGGCAGCCACTCTTATTTGTTCTCTTACAATATCAATTTGAGTTACCATTTCTGTGATACAATGCTCAACTTGAACTCTTGTATTCATTTCCATGAAGTACCATTTTCCGTCGCTATCAAGTAAAAATTCACAAGTTCCAACGCCTTCGTATTTTACGGCTTTTGCAGCCCTAATTGCCGCTTCACCCATTTTTTTACGAGTTCTTTCATCAATCGCAGGAGATGGTGTTTCTTCAATTAATTTTTGGTGTCTTCTTTGAATTGAACAATCACGTTCCCCTAAATAAATGTAGTGTCCGTATTGGTCGCCAATAATTTGTACTTCAATATGTCTTGGATTTTCTAAATATTTTTCACAATAAACCCCAGGGTTTCCGAAAGCTTTTTCTGCTTCTGTTTGACATAATTTTAAGTTGTTTTCAACTTCATCATCGGTTCTGACAATTCTCATACCCTTACCGCCACCGCCGGCAGTTGCTTTTAAGATAATTGGATAACCTACTCTTTTTGCAAATTTTTTGATTTCTTTAGCATCGTTTACAATTTCTGTTCCGGGTATAACTGGGACATCGTTTTCAATCATCGTTTTACGTGCAGTAGCTTTATCGCCCATTTTTCTCATAGAATATGCAGATGGGCCAATAAATTTTATACCATGTTGTTCACAAATTTCTGCAAAATCTGCTCTTTCTGACATAAAACCATATCCGGGGTGGATTGCATCTGCTCCTGAAATTTCTGCAACAGACATAATCGCAGGTATGCTCAAATAACTTTTTGAACTGTCTGCAGGTCCGATACAATATGCATCAGTAGCTAATCTAACGTGCAATGAATTTGCATCAGCTTCTGAATATACAGCTACTGTCGGAATTCCAAGTTCACGGCATGCTCTAATAACTCTAACAGAAATTTCGCCGCGGTTTGCGACAAGAACTTTTCTAAACATATTATAAAATCCCTACTATTCTATTCAACATACATAAGAACTTGACCGTATTCAACAGGTTGACCGTCATCTACACAAATTTCGATAACCTTACCTGAATAATCTGATTCAATCTCGTTCATAAGTTTCATAGCTTCTATTATACAAACAACTTCGCCCTGTGCTACAAGCGAACCAACTTCAACAAAAGCCGGTGCATCCGGTGATGCAGCTTTATAGAATGTTCCAACCATAGGCGATTTAATTGGTCTGCCTGCTTTTGGAGCTTCTACTTTTATTTCAGTTGCTTGTGCAACACCTGTTGTATCATTTGTTGTAACATGTGCTTGCACAACAGGTGCAACCGATTGAGCTACAACGGCTTGTTGTTTTTCTCTTTTTAAAATTATGGATTGCTCTTGATCCTCTAATTGAACTTCTGTCAATTCAGAATCTGTCATTAATTTAGCTAATTTTTCAAGATACTTTAAGTCAAATTTTGACATAATTACTCCTTTCCCTTGCAAACAAAACTGCTATTTTACTAGCATCTGTCAAGGTATTCGTTTGTTCTTGTATCAATTCTAATTCTATCACCGTTTACAACAAAGAATGGAACGTTTACAACTGCACCTGTTTCTGTTTCAGCAGGTTTTGTTCCACCTTGAGAAGTGTTACCCTTTTCAGCAGGAGGTGTATTAACCACTTCTAATTCAACGTGGGCAGGTAAATCAACACCAATTACTGCACCTTCGTGTGTTAAAACGGATACGTTCATATTTTCTTTTAAATATTTAATGCTATCGCCAATTTGATCTTTTGTTACAGTGATTTGTTCGTATGATTCCAAATCCATCATAACGTATCCATCACCTTCTTTGTATAAATATTGCATATCACGACGATCTAACATAGCTTTTGCAACTTTTTCACCGGCTCTGAATGTTCTTTCAACAACTTGTCCTGTTTCAACATTTTTAAGTTTTGTTCTTACAAAAGCTGCACCTTTACCCGGTTTTACGTGTAAAAACTCTACTACTGACCATAATGAGCCTGCATCCAATTGTAATGTTAAGCCTGTTTTTAAGTCGTTTACTGAAATCATAAATTCTCCTTTTATTTTATCTATGGAAAAATAATATCATAAACAAAAAATTTTTCAAAATTTATATAATTATTACAAAATTCAATACAAAATTTGTTATGAAACAGTAAAATAATGTAATAAGAATGAATGGTAGAAAAATGCGAACGCAATACCTAAAAGAGCACCACATAAGACTTCTTTTGGAGTATGTCCTAACATTTCTTTTAATTTTGTTCCTGCGGCATTTATATCTTTCTTGTAGAAATCTTCCATCATTTTATTTAAACACACAGCCATTTTGCCGGAAGCTCGTCTTATACCTGCTGCATCATACATTGTAACAAGGGACAATCCCACAGATACTGCAAATTCCAAGGATGTCCATCCTCCAATTATTCCAACTGTTGTTGTTAATCCTACAACACCTGCCGAATGTGAACTTGGCATTCCTCCTGTTGTAGTAAGAACTCTAAAATCAAACCTTTTGTGGATTATTATATCTGTCAAAAGTTTTATTGTTTGTGCAATTGTTGCAGCTACTATTCCTGATGTAATTGCTTCTAAGCCTGTATTTAGCAGTTGAATTGATTGTATTTGCATTAGTTACCCTTTTTTCTTATTTGTTCAATTATTTTGTTAAATATTTCTGAATTAATATTTTGCTTTTTTAGTATATCATAAGCTTGGTCTAAAAGGCAATTAAGTTCACATTTTGATTTTTCGAGTCCAAAAAGTGCAGTATAAGTTAATTTACCTTCTTTTTTATCTTTACCCATTGTTTTTCCCATTTCTTCAAATGTGGAAATTTCATCTAAAATATCATCGCAAATTTGAAAAGCAAAACCAAGAGTTTGTCCAAAATCTTCCATAGTTTTTAGCTGTTGATTATTGGCATTTGCAACATGAGCACCTGATTTTAGGGCAGCTTTAAATAAATCTGCCGTTTTGTGTGTATGAATATACTCTAATACTTTTTCATCATAAGGTTTTCCTTCCATTGCAATATCAACAATTTGTCCTGCAATAATTCCGTATGCACCTGCTGCGAGCGAATGTTCTCTTAATATTTTTATAATTGTTTCGGCAGGTAGGTCTGATTTATCTATTATTAATTGTTGCCCGTAACTTATTAGTGCATCACCTGCAAGAACTGCTGTTGATTCAGAAAATTTTTTGTGATTGGTAAGTTTTCCGCGTCTGTAATCATCATTGTCCATGCAGGGTAAATCGTCGTGAATCAAACTTTGTGTATGGAGCATTTCAAATGCACATGCGGTCGGAAGAGCTTTTTCTATATCTCCGCCAAAAACTTTACATGCTTCCAAACACATTATCGGACGAAGTCTTTTCCCACCTGCAAGTAAACTGTATCGCATTGATTCAAAAATTTCTTCAGGATAGCTTACAGGTAAATATTCATCCAATTTTTTGTTTACAAGTTCGATTAATTCGTTCATTTATTCCTCATTTATTTCTTTATGTATGTTTTGTTTTTGTGTATTTCTTGCAGATTGTCTTTTTCGTGAACTTATCTTTACTGCTATTTTATCATGATTTTGTTTAAAATGAGTTTCTCTCTCTTTTTTTGTTCCTGAATACTTGATTTTTTCTTTGTATTCTTTGGCTTCTTCTACAAAATTTAAATAGCTTTCATATCTTGTTTCATCAATATTTTTTAAATTTTCAATTACTGCACATCCTACTTCTGTATTGTGCAAACAATCAGCAAATTTGCATTGAGATTTATATTGTTTAATTTCGTCAAAAAGTTCATCAATTTCTGTTGGTAAAAGAAAATCAAATTTCAAATTGCTAAATCCCGGAGTATCAACTATATGCATTGTATCACTTATTTTTATGATTTCACAATGTCTTGTTGTATGAGTTCCTCTTTCAGTTTTTTCACTTATGGCTTTTGTTTTTAAATTACATTCAGGATTAATTGCATTAATTAAGCTGGATTTGCCTACTCCTGAATTTCCGCAAAGTACAGAAATTTTATTTTCAAGAATTTCTTTAAATTCTTCTATACCATCGTTTTCCAAGGCTGATGTAAAAACAATGTCATATCCAAGTGGTTCATAAATTTTGAATACTTTTTGAATTGTTGAATCGTCAAGGGATAAGTCGTTTTTATTAAAACATAGTTTTGTTGGAATATTATAGTATTTTGCAAAACAAATATATCTGTTTAGTTGTTTAAAATCGAGTTCAGGTTCTTTTACTGCGGATACTATAACAATTTGATCTATATTTGCAACATTTGGTCGTGGTATGTAATTATTTTTATCCAAGACATTTTCTATTGCTCCGTTTTCAAATTCCACATAATCGCCAACAACAATTTTTTGTTTTTGTTTTTTTAAGACTTCTCTTAATTTGCACTCGTATATGTTATTGCCGCTGTTTACATAGTAAAAATCAGAATGAATTTTATAGACTTGTCCTTTGTTTACCATATCTAAGCTCTTAATGATTCAATTGCTTGCTTAACATCTTTACTGTTGTATATGTAACTTCCTGCTACAAGAGATGTTGCACCCAAAGAAATACAAACTTTTGATGTTATGTTATTTATTCCTCCATCAACTTGAATAATCAAATCTTCTTTTCCATTTTGTTGTATTGTTGGAATTTTTTGAGCACAGTAGTGCATAAACTCTTGTCCGCCAAATCCGGGCTCTACTGTCATTACTAACACCATATCTACAAATTGTAAGTACGGTATCAAGTCATTTTGATTGGTTTTTGGCTTAATTGAAATGCCTGCTTTGCAACCAAGACTTTTTATTTTATTGCAAATGTTTTCAATATCTTCAGGTTTAACCGCTTCATAATGAAATGTGATGATATCCGCACCTGATGCAGCAAAATCTTCTATATATTTTTCAGGATTATCTATCATTAAATGTACATCTAAAGGCTTTTTAGCGAATCTTTTTAGAGCTTTTACAACGGGAATGCCAATGGTTATATTTGGTACAAAATGTCCATCCATAACGTCAACATGAATCCAGTCGGCTCCATTATCTTCTACTAATTTTATATCTCTTTCTAAATTTGCAAAGTCTGCGGATAGTATTGATGGTGATACGATAATTTGTTTATTCATTTATAACTCCAAGTTTTTTACATGCTTCATAAGCACATTTTTGTTCTGCTTCTTTTTTACTTTTTCCTGTTGCACATGCAAGTATTCTGTTTTGGTATAATACTTCTATTTTGAAAGATGGTGAATGTGCAGGACCTATTTCTTCTACTAATTTGTATATAGGTAATTCTTTTGTTTTCCCTTGTGTATATTCTTGCAATAATTCTTTTGCATTGTATTTTGCAAAGTTATTTTTTACATCTTCCGTTATTGGGTCAAAAACATCATTCAAATATTTTGTGATTTCTTCTTTTTTCCCATCTAAATAAAAGGCACCTAATAATGCTTCAAATGTGCATGCTTTAATAGAATCACGGCTTCTATCTCCTGCTTTTTCTGCGTGTTTTCCCAGTATAATTAATGGTGTTAAATTAATTTTTTCCGTAATCTTTGCCAAAGTTGCATCAGAAACCAATATTGAACGAATTTTTGTTAGATCCCCTTCATGCATATTAGGATATTTTTTTATTAGTTTTTCAGACACAGAAAGTTTTAAAACAGAATCTCCAAAAAATTCCAGTCTTTCATAGTTATCTAAAAAATCCAAGTTATTTTCTTGAGTATAAGATGGATGAGTTAAGGCTTTTTTATAAAGAGTTTCGTCTGTAATTTTTATGTTAAAAATTTCTTCTAACTCTTTTTGCATTAAAAAATTCCTTTTACTAAGTTTGTTATATTATTTAATAAATCTTGATTTTGTACGAAATATTTAAAGAAATAGTACATTACGGGAATAACGAAAATATAACTGTCGGTTCTATCTAAAAAACCTCCATGACCGGGTAATAAATCACCTGAATCCTTAACTCCTGCATCACGTTTTATCATAGATTCACACAAATCACCTATTTGAGCAAAAGTTGTAACCAATAAACTTGCAACCAAGGCGTAGTTCCATGGCAATTTGATAAAATAGGCGATTATAAATCCGCCGATAACAGTACAAATAGCACCGCCAATAGAACCTTCTATTGTCTTATTCGGACTGATTACGGGTGCCAGTTTATGCTTACCCAGATGTCTTCCAAAATAGTAACATCCTACATCGGTCATGATTACAAGTAAAAATATGAATATTACATATCCTAAACCTGCGTTTAATATGTCTGTTTTTAATATCATTTGCAATGAAGTATTATTATTAGATCCTAAATCGCGTAACATTAGTAAATGTAGAGGAAACCAGCCGCTATATATGAATCCGATGGCTGTTGTTGCAACATTTGCAATATACGGTTGTTTTCCTCTAAATAAAACCCACATAAAAGCAACCATTGTACTGATAGTAAATGCAAGCGGTAATAATTCAAAACAATTGAAATATGCCATTGCTGCGAAAATAATATCTGCAAATAAAATTACTTTTAAACTAGGATAAAAACCTTTATGTTCAAGGATTTTTACGTATTCTCTCGCACCGATATATACAATAATTGATAGTAGAACTAATAATGGTAATCCACCAAATATTATGCATGCAAGTGCTATTAATCCGAACACAAATCCGGTGATGATTCTAAGTACCGATTTAGAAAGGTTTTCCATTATACAGTCATAACCTCTTTTTCTTTTGAGCTAACTTCTTTGTCAATAATTCCTGTGTATTTGTCAGTTAATTTTTGAATTTTATCTTGATTGTCTTTTACCATATCTTCAGGTAAGTTTTCAGATTTTTCAATTTTCTTTAATTCATCTGTTAAATCACGACGAACATTTCTGATTCCAACTTTTGCATCTTCTCCAAATTTTTTAACATCTTTAGTAATTTCTTTTCTTTTTTCTTCTGTTAAAGGTGGAAAGTTTAATCTTACAGAAACACCATCATTGTTTGGTGCAACACCAAGTTCTGCTTTAATTATTGCCTTTTCAATTTCTTTTAAGACAGATTTATCAAAAGGAGCAATTACAAGAGTTGTTCCTTCTTGAACAGTAATTTGAGCCATTTGTTTTAACGGTGTTGGTGCTCCATAGTAGTCAACCATAACTTTATCTAACATAGCAGGGTTAGCACGTCCTGTTCTTACTGTTGTAAAATCTCTGTGTAATTGATTTAGTACTTTTTCCATTTTTTCAGTACCGTTCTTAAATAATGCATCTAATGATTCTGTCATTTTATACCTCTTTCTGTATTATTGTTTACCTACGTATGTTCCGACTTTTTCGCCTAAAATTATTTTTTTGATTGCATCTTTTGCTTTGAAATCAAACACGATAATCGGAATATTATTTTGCTGGCATAAATCACAAGCTGATCTGTCCATAACTTTTAAATCGTTTTTGATTATTTCATCATAATTAATGTTTTCTAGTTTTTTAGCATCTTTATTAACATTTGGGTCATCCGTATATACCCCATCTACACCATTTTTAGCCATTAACATTACTTGAGCATTTACTTCAGATGCTCTTAGAGCACTTGCTGTATCGGTTGTAAAAAATGGATTTCCTGTTCCTGCTGCAAAAATTACAACACGATTTTTTTCTAAATGTCTTTGAGCTTTAAACCTAATATATGGTTCTGTTATTTGATTCATATTAATTGCAGATTGCACTCTACAAGGCACTCCTATATTTTTAAATGCTGATTGTAAAGTAATTGCATTCATTACAGTTGCAAGCATGCCTACATAATCTCCTGAGGCTCTGTCCATTCCAAGTTTTGTGCTATTTTTCATACCTCTGAAAATGTTGCCGCCACCAACTACAACAGCTACTTCAACGCCCATATCGTGAATTTGTTTTATTTCGTTTGCTATAAATTCTACCGGTTTGTAATCTATACCAAATTCTTGGTCGCCAAGTAATGCTTCGCCGCTTATTTTTAATAAAATTCTCTTATATTTTATAGTTTCCATACAGACTCCTATCATTTAAAATCGTACATTAAATAAAATCCAATGTAAAGTTAGCGATAAAATTTTAGTTTACATTTGTAGATATTTTGTGTGCTAACTCTTATCTACAATGATTTTCTTAATAAAATTTCAAATTTTTATAAAACTATTGTATTTTTTTTATATTTATATAATAATTTTAATTGTCCAACATGTATTATTAGTAAAATTTATAGTTCATGATGATAAGCAGGAAGAAAAAGGAGAAAAACATGAAATTATTGAACACATTAATTGCTACCGTTGCAGTTGTTATGTGTGCATCAAGTGCTTTCGCTGCTACAAATGCAACAGTTGAAGCTTATGCTCATCCAACTCTATTCGGTTCGCAAGTACAAGCAACACAAACTGAAGGTGTTTATGTTGTTGGTGAAAAGCTTTTAAAAGCTGATGATGTTTTGTCTATTGACGAAAAAACAAATGTTTTAGTTGATACTAAAGCAAGAAATCTATTATCAGATTTAGAAAAAATGATTGGTAAATTCGATCCAAAAAAACCGGTTTTACGTTCTGAAATGGCACATGCTATGTCTGAAGGTTTAGGTTTACCAACAGCAAAAATTTCTAACAAATATTCAGATGTTTCAGGCAGTTGGGCAAAATCATACATCTATAATGTTACAGCTAAAGGTGTTATGATTGGTTACCCTGATAAAAAATTCCGTCCTGATCAACAAATTACTAAAGCTGAAGTATTTGCTACTTTAGCACAATTAATTAACATTGATGTTGATAATTCTGCAACTTTAGAAAAATTAAACGGTTTGTATGATATGCAAGAAATCCCTGGTTGGGCTATTTATCCTACAAAAAAAGTTATGGCAACAGGAATTTTAAACAACTTACCTGATGTTGAAAAAGTTGCAAGTGAAAAATATTTATCATCTGAACAACTTTACAAATTAGTATGCTATTTAAGCTACAGCAAATACTATAATGCAAAATTCTTAAATGCAAAAATTAAAACTGCTGCAGTAAAAGTTAAAATTAAAGAAAGAGTTGATGCAAGACATGCTAACATTGGTGATACAATCTACGCTGAAACTTTAGCTGATGCTTGTGTTTGCAACAATACATTCGCAGCTGGTTCTCTTGTTAAAGGTGAAGTTGTTGAAGTTAGCAGACCTGGATTAAAAAATCCTGGTTATTTAAAAGTTAAATTCAATTCAATTGAAAATGATAACACTAAAATGGAATTCCCTGTTAACGTTGCAAATGCTAGTATGAATGAAACAAAAACTACAAACTTTGTAGCTAGATTCTTTGCAGCTCCTTTCTCAGCTGCTGCAAGAGTTGCAGGTGTTGCTGGCAGAACAGCTTCTACTGCTGCAACTGATATCGCTAACAGCACTGAACGCTATGGTGATAACTGGTCAAATACTTTCGCTAATACTTTGTCATTACAACCAATGGCAGGTTTAAGAAGCCTTGGTAAAACATTTGTAACTGCTGGTTACTGTGTATATGACTTGGGTAAATTAGCTGTAAGTGGTACATTCGGTGTATTATATGAATTTGGTGATGAAGTTAGATACTTAATCCTACCAAGCTCAGTAAATGATTCAGCTTTAAACCCTGGTGATGAATTAACTGTTATTTACAACGTAACAACTAAATAATAGTAGTTTAAGGATAAGGTAAAAGCGATGACTCTAAAGAGTCATCGCTTTTTTTATGTAAGGAATGATTAAGAACTTTTAATTGGTGATGTGATCTATTCTCATGTTATTTTATTTACTATATCTGAAACTAGAATAGAATGGATTTTATCATTAGCAATAGAGAAACTAATTATTTAGTTTGTTGTTTGGCATATGTTACGTAAAAAAGAGGATTTACTAATCAATCAGTAAACCCTCTTTTAATTTATTGAGTAAAATATTTAATTTATTACTATATTTTCCAAGAGTGTAAATATTCTTCTTGTTCAGGAGTTAGAGTATCAATTTTAATACCCATAGATTCCAATTTAATGTTTGCAATCATAATATCTACTTCTTCAGGTAGAGTTAATAATTTATTTGGTAATTTACCTTGATTTTTAACCAAATATTCAATACCTAAAGCTTGGTTTGCAAAAGACATATCCATTACGCTTGCAGGATGACCTTCTGCTGCAACAAGGTTTACTAATCTGCCTTCTGCAATAACGAAAATTGATTTTCCGTTATCTAATTTGTATTCTTCTAAGTTTGGTCTTATTTGTTTTATTTCAACTGCATGTTCTTTTAAACCTTTTACATTAATTTCGTGGTCAAAGTGTCCGCAGTTTCCAACAAATGAACCGTCTTTCATACTTAGCAAGTGTTCAACGTCAACAACGTGTTTGTCGCCTGTTACGGCCATAAATACATCGCCAATTTTTGCAGCTTCTGCAATTGGCATTACTCTATAACCTTCCATTACAGCTTCTAAAGCTTTTAGTGGATCAACTTCACATACAATAACGTTTGCACCTAAACCTTTTGCTCTTAGGGCACAACCTTTACCGCACCAACCATATCCTGAAATAACAACTGTTTTTCCAGCAATTAGAATGTTTGCTGCTCTAAAAATACCGTCGAATAAACTTTGTCCTGTACCGTACCTGTTGTCGTATAAATGTTTTGTTTGACTTTCATTTACACCAACTGCCGGAGCTTTCAATACTCCTTGTTGTTCAAGAGCTTTTAATCTGATTATACCTGTTGTTGTTTCTTCGGTAGAACCGATAATATGTTCTGCAAGCTCAGGTTTTTCATCATAGATTGTTGACATAATATCGCAACCATCGTCAATAATAATATTTGGATTATGTTCTAATGCAACTCTTACGTGTTCTCTATATGTTTCAACAGATTCACCGGCATATCCGTAAACAGGGATTCCCCAATATTTTACTAATCCTGCTGCAACATCGTCTTGCGTTGATAATGGATTTGATGCTACTAAAACTGCATCTGCACCACCGGCTTTCATTACTGTACATAATGCTGCGGTATCTTTTGTAACATGTACACATGCAGATAATCTTAAACCTTTAAATGGTTGTTCTTTAATAAATCTTTCTTGAATACTTTTTAATACAGGCATATCTCTTAATGCCCATTCGATGTTGTTCTTTCCTTGTTCTGCAAGGTTGATATCTTTGATATCACATTTAATCTCTTGTAGAGTTGCCATTTTTTTCCTTTCTTTACTTTTCGTATGCTACACTTATTGTTAGATTTTCTCTATTTGTGTGAACTAATGCCCATCTTAAAATATTATTAAAATGACGTTTTCTAAGTTCATTTTCTATATATTCGGTTGTTATATTTTCTGTATTTGGAATTTTTATTATATCAGATGTTATCATTTAGTATATTTACCTCTATTTTATATTTTATTCAACTGTTACGGATTTTGCCAAATTTCTAGGTTGATCTACGTCTTTACCTAAAAATTCTGCTATGTAGTATGCAAGTAGTTGTAACGGAATAATTGCCATTATTGGTGAAATCAATTCATGAACTGACGGAACATTTAATACGTAATCAAATATTTCATCCAATTTTTCATCTGTGGAATCTGTTAAGGCAATCATTCTTGCGTTTCTTGCTTTTGATTCTTGTGCATTTGAAAGAATTTTTTCATAAACTTTACCTTTCATCATAATTGATAATACAGGTAATGTTTCATCAAGCATTGCTATCGGACCATGTTTTAATTCACCTGCAGGATAGCCTGTTGCATTGATGTAACTTATTTCCTTCAATTTTAACGCACCTTCCAATGCGGTTGCGTAATTTATTCCTCTTGCTATGAATATAAAATTCTTAGAGCTTGAATACATTCTTGAACATTTTTGAATTTTATCTGTTTTTGTTAAAAATAGTTCGATTTTTTGTGGTAACAACATTAATTCATTCTTTAATTCGGTTAATGCATCATTATCGTAAGAACCTTTAATTTCTGCAAGATGTATTGCTAATAAATAAAATGCCATTAACTGTGCTACATAAGATTTTGTCGCTGCAACAGAAACTTCAATACCTGCGTTTACAGGAATTAAGCTGTCTGCCTCTCTTGCCATTGCACTATCAGGTCTGTTTGTAATTATAAGAATGTGTGAGCCTCTTGCCTTTGATTGTTTTACCGCAGTTAATGTATCTGCTGTTTCTCCTGATTGTGAAACTCCAATAACAAGTGTATGTTCATCCGTTACGGTTTTTCTGTAAATATATTCACTGGATGCTTCTACATCAACAGGAATTTCACAAAGTTCTTCAATAATATATTTACCTACCATAGCAGCATGAAGTGATGTTCCGCATGCTACAACCTGAATTCTGTTTAAATTTTTTAATGTGTTTTTGTCAAGTTTTACTTCATCTAATTTTGTTGTTTCATTTGCTGTGTGAAGTTTACCTGAAAGAAAATTTCTTATTACGTCAGGTTGTTCATGAATTTCTTTAAGCATAAAATGTTTGTAACCCATTTTACTTAAAGCTATTGGTTCCCAAGGCAATAGTTCTACTTTTGGTTCTATTTTATTATTGTTTTCATCAAATAATTCGATAGAATCAGGCTTTAAAACAGCTATTTGATTATCATTTAAGTAAATTGCTCGCTTTGTATGTTCTATAATTGCAGGAACATCAGATGCAGCAAAGTTTTCTCCTTCACCTACTCCAATTAATAGAGGTGCATTTCTTTTTGTCGCAATTATTGTGTTTTCTACATCCTGATGAATTATACATAATGCATAAGCACCTTCTAATTCAGATGTTGCAAGTCTTACAGCTTCTTTTAAGTCTTTTGTTTCGCCATATTTTTGGGCTACAAGGTGAGCAACTGTTTCTGTATCTGTTTGTGATTTAAAAACGCATCCTTTTGCTTCTAATTGTTCTCTTAATTCTTTATAATTTTCGATAATACCATTATGTACTACGGCAAGTTTTCCGCAGTTGCAAGTATGTGGATGTGCGTTAATTTCATTTGGAATCCCGTGGGTTGCCCATCTTATATGACCAATACCTACTTTTGCTGATTTTATTTCTTCAGTTTTTTCTTTTAATAAATCTTTTAAATTTTGTAATTTACCTTCAGCTTTATATATTTTTGTCTTTCCGTCTGCTAAAACTGCAACACCGGATGAATCATATCCTCTATATTCTAGGGCACTTAATCCACCTGTTAATACGTCAGCTACACATTTTTCGCCTACATATCCAACAATTCCGCACATATTATATTAACCTTTCACTTTTTACTATAATTAAATCTTTACTATATTTTAGCATTAAAAACATTATTTGCAAAAAAGCTTGTAATATTGTGAACAATAGTAAAGTTAGTTTTTGTAAATAAAAACGAGGGATTTATTTATCCCTCGTTTTTTATTAATTTGCCGATGGCCGGGGTCGAACCGGCACGTAGTTACCTACACAAGATTTTGAGTCTAGCACGTCTACCAATTCCATCACATCGGCATATCACATTATTAAATTGTCAAAAGTTCTATGTATTTTTGCCTCAGTGATGGAATTGGTCTAATTGGACTCGGTAGTCATCGTTATTCTAACTCGACCACCTTGGGCATCACATCGGCATATCACATTATTAAATTGTCAAACCTTTATTTCTATAATATAGCAAAAAAGAATAAAAATATCAAATCTTATTTTTAAATTTCTTACAACAATACCAAAACACCGCTTATAATCGGTTTTGAAATTGCTAAAAAAAGTTTACATTATGTTTTGATAAGGGGAGAAGGATATGTTAAAAAAATTTTTTGTATTAATTTCTATATTGAGTATGTTTAATTCAATATCTGAAGCAAAACCTTTGGAGGCAAACGTTTCTAAAGAAGGCATGGCTGGAACTCATAGAATCATTGATGCTCAAACCAATGTTCCTATTAAAGGTGCAAGGATTACATTACCTCAAAAAAACTATTCAACTGTTACAAATGAGGATGGAGCATTTAATTTAAGAGCGGATATAACAGGTCAAACTATTATGTCTGTTGAAAAAGACGGTTATAGACCATTTTCCTTAACTGTAAATGAGCGAATAGCTTCTCATCCGATAGTTATTGGAATTGAAAAAACAAGTCCGATGAAAATGGTTATTGATAAGGATATGTTTCATTTAGGAGATAATAATTATTCTGAAATGTCGGCTAATGCAGGTCAATTCAGAGTAAAATGTGTAGGTCCTTACTATACAAAACAAGTTAAAATCGATAATGCAGGTAGTGATATTTCATTAGTAATAGGTTCTATTATTGGTGTTGATACAAAACTTGCAAAAACTATGGGGCAAAACAAAATTTCTTATGCCTATGCAAGTCCGCCCGAAATATTTTTTAACGGGAATAAAATTGCAGAAATTCAACTTAATGGTGATGGACAAAGATTTCAAATTCCAAGACATTTAGTTAAATTTAATCAAATGAATGAAATTACTATTAAAACTGGGCGTAATTTGATGCAAACATCTTATATTGATTATGATGATATTGAATTTATGAATTTGTCAATTGAAAATAATTAACCTGCTTGAAGAGCATCAATTAATTCTAAAGCAATTTCGCGTTGAATATCAGAAGGTGCGGATTTTAAGTATTCAAATGCTTCTTGAATCCTTTTGTCCTTATCATACCACCGTTTCATAAGGTATGTAAAAGCTTCATTCAACGCATTTTCTTTGTTTTTTACTCCAAGGTTTCTTGATTTAGATATAATATATTCTGCACAATGAAGTTGAGTTTCTTCATTTGCACTTTTCATTAAACTAACAGCTAAACTTACTGTCGGATCTAAATCATACCAACGTTGTTGCATAATGTTCCTTGATTCTGATTATAGTACATCTATTCTACGTCAAAATTGATTTTATTTCTACCATCTTATCAGATGATATATTTTTGAAAAGTAATGTTTTTTCTTTTGATGTTTCACCTTTAACAATTTCAATATTAGATTTTGCAACCTTTAATGTTTTTGATAGAAATTCTATCAATGCTTTATTTGCTTTGTTTTCAATAGGTTGAGCCGTAATTTTTATCTTCAGTTCGTTCTCATTTTTTATAATTTCATTCTTGCTTGCGTTTGGTGAAATTTTTAATTTTATTATTAACGAATTTTCACTCATAAAAATTACCTCTTGTAAAAATTTTAAAAAACTAGTAAAATAATTATACCATGAGTGATGTTGATACTTTAGCTTTATTCGATGAAATACAAAATATGATATCTGAGCGTTCAGAAGAGGATAAAACTCTTATAAAGAATGCATTTCTGTTTGCGAGAGAAAAACATAAAGACCAAGTTAGGGTTTCATCAGAACCATATATTATTCATCCTGTTGAAGTTGCAAAGATTTTAATAGGACTAAAAGCAGATACTCATACAATCATGGCTGCATTTTTGCATGATGTATTAGAAGATACTGATACAGAGCCGGAAACTATAAAAAATGAGTTTGGTGAAGACGTTTTAACAATAGTTCAAGGTGTTACTAAATTAGGCAAATATCATTTTAATTCAAAAGAAGAACGTCAGGCAGAAAACTTTAGAAAAATGTTTATTGCTATGGCTAGTGATATTAGGATTATATTTTTAAAGCTTGCAGACAGATTGCATAATATGCGTACTCTAAATTTTATGCGTGAAGATAAGCAAAAACGAATTGCACAAGAAACGCTGGATGTTTTTGCACCCCTTGCAAATCGTCTTGGTATAGGTAAAGTTAAAGCCGAATTGGAAGATTTATCTTTAAGATATTTGCACCCTGAAAGTTACGATGAACTTGTTAAATTAGTTGCTCAAACAAAATCCGAAAGAGAAGCAACGGTAAAAGTTTTGATGGACAAAATTGCATCTGATTTAAAATCAAATGGCATAAAAGCTCAAATTACAGGTCGTGCAAAACATTATTACAGTATTTACAGCAAAATGAAACGACTAAATATTGCATTTCAGGATCTTTACGATATTACAGCAGTTAGAGTAATTGTTGATACTGAAAGAGAATGCTATGAAGTTTTAGGTTTGATTCACTCGCAATTCAAACCAATTCCGGGCAGATTTAAAGATTATATTGCAATGCCAAAAGGTAATTTGTATCAATCATTGCATACTTCCGTAATTGGACCTAAAATGCGACCGCTAGAAGTTCAAATTAGAACTCACAAAATGCATGAAATTGCGGAGTATGGGGTTGCTGCTCATTGGCGATATAAGGAAAAAGGTTCACAAAAAGCAAATAAAGCAGAAGATATGCAATTCTCCTGGATGAGAAAAATGGTTGAATACAATCAGGATATGACTAATGCCGAAGATTACGTAAATTCAGTTAAATTAGATATATTCTCAGATCAGGTTTTTGCATTCACTCCAAACGGGGATGTTTTTGATTTACCTAAAAAAGCTACTCCGGTTGATTTTGCTTATCGTATTCACTCGGATGTCGGACACAAAACTATCGGAGCTTTAGTTAATGGTAGAATCGTTCCGCTTGATACAAAACTGAAAAATGGTGATATTGTTGAAATTTTGACATCAAAGCAACCTGCACCACGTTTAGATTGGTTGAATTTTGTTGTAACAAAGCAAGCAGGACAAAAGATAAGACAGTGGTTTAAGAAAAATAAACGCGAAGATCATGTTGAATTGGGTAAAAGTAATCTTGAACATGAACTTACAAAAGCTGTATTTGATGAATATGTAAAATCCGGTGAGTTTGAATCTGTTGCAAAACAGATGAATTATCAGTCAGCAGAAGATTTGTTTGCAGCATTGGGTTATGGTGAAACAACAATTAATAAAATTGTTCATAAACTGAAAAAACATGAGGATAAAGCAAGAGCTCCCGAAACTTATCAAGCTCCAAAGAAAAAATCTTCAGCTAATGATGTTTTAGGTTTAGATGGATTGTTATATTCATTCGCACGATGCTGTTCTCCAATTCCGGGTGAACCTATTGTAGGTGTTGTAACTCGTTCAAAAGGTGTTTCTATACACAGATTAGATTGTAAAACGCTTGAAGATGTTGAACCGGAAAGGTTGATTGATATTCAATGGGCAAATAATCAGTACAATAAATCTTATAGCACTACAATAAGGGTTGAAACTCAAGATAAGCAAGGATTATTAAAAGATATTATTGCTGCAGTTTCTGATAATAATACAAATATCAATTATGCAAATGTTAAGGCTAAACAAAATAATATTGGTATAATTGAACTTGGTTTGGAACTTGATAATATAAATACATTGAGAAAAGTTATTACAAGTATTCAATCACTGCCGGATGTAATTAGCGTAAAACGTATTCAAACTTCATTCTCTCAAGCTCCGGAACAATTTGCAAAGAAAAATGCACCTAAGAAAAAACCAAAAAAGAAAAATTAACGGTTTAAAAGAATTTTTATACCTGCTGTAAAATAGCTTTTGAGTTCATATAATGAACGAATTTTTGTGAGCATTTTTAATATATACAAAGGTCTTAGGTAATATTTTTTTACTGCTAATTTGTGAAAATTTAAAATTTGCTCTTTAGAAAGCGAATAGGAATTTAGCATTGGCATATAGTATGCATTGTCAAAACTTTCGATATCTTCATGCATTTCTTTAATCGCAAAATTATAAAATCTTGTGCCGGGAAGTGGAGTTGCTGTATAAAAACTTACAAAGTCTGTATCTAACTCTATAGCAAAGTCTATTGTTGCATTCGCTGTATCTTCATCTTCCCATGGTAAACCAAGAACAAAATAGTTATAAATTTTTATTTTGGCATTTTTAAATGCTTTTACTGTATCTCTAATTTCATTTAGCGTAATGTTTTTGCCTATTTTATCAAGAATAAATTGAGATCCGCTTTCAGAACCAATGCTTACTAATCTGCAACCTGCTTTGTACATAAGTTTTGCCATTCTTTCATCAGCAGTATCTGCACGAGTATTTGCAGACCATGTAAATTTTAGTCCGCTTTTAATAATTTGTTGGCATAAATTCATTGTCCATTCTCGATCTTGGTTAAATATGTCAGACCAAAAAATGAAGTTTTTAATTTTATATTTAGTCATACATTCTCTAATTTCCGAAATAATATTTTCAGGAGAACGCATTCGAACTTTTTGTCCTGAAGTTGGTGTTGCAAGACAGAAAAAACAATGATGAGGACATCCTCTGGAAACCTTTATAACAGCTTGAACCTTGTTGTTATCAGGGCGTCTGTATAAGTTGTTGTTAATTAAATGTCTTGCAGGAAATGGTAATTCATCAAGATTTTCGATAAACGGTCTGACTCCGCTAAATTTTGCAACAAAACCTTCTCTGTACCAAAGTCCTAAAATGTCTTTTGGTTCTAACTGTTCTTCTAAAATCTCTTTTAGCGTTTCTTCAGCTTCTCCTGAAATTATATAGGTCAAAGCTTTGTTTTTAAGCATGATTTCAGAATTTTGAGTCAAGAATATTGCACCTTTGGCAATATTTATTATATCCGGAAGGATTTGTTTTGCTGTTTCAAAAACTTTTAAATCGCCTTCTAATGTTGTTGTTGCAATATTTGCAAGCAAATAGTCGGGTTTGATATTTTTTAAATCTTCTTCAAAATCTCCACCAAGGCTATAATCTCTTACGTATGCTTCAAGTTCGCATTTTTCTGCAATTGCAGCAAGATACAGCAAGTCTGTTGGTGGTAATGGCGGAATTATAAGAAGCTCTTTTGTCGGTTGTTGACATCGGTCTTCTCTATTTAAAATTGGTGATTTAGGATAAATTAGTAAAATCTTTTTCGCCATAAGATTATTGTATATCAAAAAATATATTAATAGAACATGTCTTTAAAAAATTTATGCTATAATTTCAAAAAGGAGATTTTTTATGACAAATGCTTTATTTGATCCCGGATTTACCAAAGATTTAATTCCTTTATCACTTGATACACAATATTTTTATGAAGAATTAAATGCGATTAAAAATTTCAATATAAAAAAATCAGAGTTTAAAATGGCTTTGCCAAAATTAATACAACTTATGGACAGACACATTGGTTTTTACGTGGGGTGTATGCTTTGGGGAGCATATTTAAAAACTTTAGGCTGTGAAAAAATAGTCGATAATCCGTTTTTGGGCAAAGAATACGAGGAAGAACCGGCTTTAAGCGAGATTAATTTTATTTTTGATTTTGCAAAAAAATTGGATAAAGATTCAAAATATTACACAGGAAAACCTTTTGTTTTTGACAGTAAAAAATCAGAAGTTTTAGAAAAATATAAAGATTTTATTCGTAGTAATAAAAGCTTTGTTGAAACAGATACGGTTGACAAGATTGTTCTTGCAGGAAAACTCGAATCAATATCAAATGAAGAAATTATAGAAATTGAAAGCAAAATTCAAGATGTAATTCATTCAGGAAAACTAGAACAATTATTGGAATTTTGTGATAAAATATAGTCAGTTTAAAGTTTATAATTTAGGAAAGGAATAAGATGCATCAAGAAGAATTTATCTCTGTTGCTTTAGGAGAAAAGAAAGCAGATTTAGTAATTAAGAACGCAAAAATTGTAAATGTTTTAACCGAAGAAATTTACGAAAGCGATGTAGCAATAGTAAATGGCAGAATTGCAGGTGTTGATAAAGGATATTGCGGAGAAAAAGAAATAAATTTGAATGGTGCATATTTAACTCCGGGATTTATAGATGGGCATGTTCATATTGAAAGTTCCATGATGTTGCCACACAGATTTGCACAGGTTGTAGTTCCTGCGGGTACGACAACTGTTGTTGCAGATCCTCATGAAATTTCAAATGTATTGGGTTTACACGGTATCAGTTTTATGAGGGAATCATCAAGACATTTACCGTTAAGAGTTTATATAATGCTTCCATCTTGTGTCCCTGCAACTTCTTTTGAAACTTCAGGTTTTGAATTGAATGCTTATGACTTATCTTTATTAATGGATAAAGAATGGGTATTAGGTTTGGCAGAAATGATGAATTTCCCAGGTGTTTTGGCAAAAGACAGAAATGTAATGGCAAAAATAGATTTGGCTTTACAGTGCAAAAAACGTGTTGACGGTCATGCTCCACAAGTTGCAAACAAAGATTTATGTGCATATATCGCAAGTGGTGTAACTTCAGACCATGAATGTACTGATGCTCAACAAGCTTTGGAAAAATTAAGACAAGGTATGTACATTATGGTTCGTGAAGGTACTGCGGCAAAAGATTTAGATGCTTTGATGCCGATTTTACAACACAATAACAATCGTAAAATTTTATTTGTTACTGATGACAGGCATCCTGAAGATTTACGTGTTCATATTGGCGGAATGGTTCAAAGAGCCGTTGAAAATAATGTAAATCCAATCAAAGCAATTCAAATGGCAAGTTTAAACACAGCAGAATACTTTAAAATACAAGACTTAGGTGCAATTGCTCCCGGTTATAGAGCAGATTTTAACGTATTTGCTGATATGAAAGATTTTACAAAACCTTTGATGGTATTCAAAGGTGGTAATATTGTCGCCGAAAACGGTAAATTAACAGATAAATTGGAAAACGTAAATGTTCCGACAACTCGTGGTTCGGTAAACGTAGGTTGGTTAGAAGATGATTGTTTTGAAATTGAAGCAAAGGGCGATAAAGTAAATGCAATAGAAATTATTCCTCACCAATTACTTACAAAACAGGTTGTTGCGAATGTAAATGTTGAAAATGGTTTAGCACAACCTAATTTAGACGAAGATGTTTTGAAAATCTGTGTTGTAGAGCGTCATAGAGCATCAGGTAATATTGGTAAAGGTTTTGTTAAAGGTTTTGGTATTAAAAGTGGTGCAATTGCATCAACTGTTGCACACGATTCACATAACATGATTATTATTGGAACGAATGATAAAGATATGCTTTTGGCTCAAAAAGAGCTTGTTCGTTCTCAAGGTGGTAAAGTTGTTGTAAAAGATGGTAAAGTGCTTGCACATTTGCCTCTACCTGTTGCAGGACTTATGTCTTATGAAGATATTGAATTTGTTACTCAAAAATCTGAAGAATTAAACAAAGCTGCAAAGAGTATCGGTTGTGTTGTAGATGATCCGTTTATGACAATGGCATTTTTATCGTTGCCTGTAATTCCTCAATTGAAAATTACTGACAAAGGTGTATTCTCAACAGATATATTCAACTTTATTGATATATTTGATACTCAAACAGCAAATGTGTAATGAAATTTTTAAAATAGGTAATTAAGAGTTTGATAAAAATAAGTCCCTATTTTTTATAAATGCATAAATATTGAATAATAACATGGTTTATGCTATATTAAGCCTAAATTTATTATTAAAAAGGTTGGTATATGAAAGCATTTTGTAAAAATATTGGGGATTTATTTTCTCAAATGGATATATTTAATTTTTTAAGAGGAATCGCCCTATTATGTGTATTAGGGATTCATACGGTTTGCGTTATATTTACTACATATCCAGAGATCCATTATTCAACGTTGTTCCATACTCCTGCAGCAATGAGTATGTGGATGTTTTTCTTTTTATCGGGATATTTGTTGGGTAAAGGTTTTTATAACGGTAAATATAAAACGAATAAAAATGGCATTATAGGTTTTTACATATCAAGATTCGTAAGAATTGTTCCAATGTATTTGCTTTTTATATTTATTCTTTTCTTGTTTTATAATCCAATGTGGTTTTTAACACATCCAAAAGCTGTGTTAAGACTACTAACTTTTACATATAATGGAATAAATCCTTCAGGTATTACAGGCATTGGAGCATTATGGTTTGTATCAACAATTGTTCAATTGTATATTTTTGCTCCTTTTGTCTATAAATTTATACTTTCAAAATTTAATAATAAAAGTAATAAATTAATATTTTGGGGAGTAGTATCAGTTGTAGTATTAGGGCTTTCATATAGATTAATAATTAACTTCTTAAAGCTTTCATACGCTGACCACTGTTTTTCATGTTCGTTTGCCAATATGGATTTATTTTTTGGAGGAATGTTGTTAAATGCGATAACGATGAATTCAAAGGATAATAAATTCAAACAAGTTTTAAGACCTATTTCATTGATTACGTTATTTACTTTAATAATTTTGTATATTTATGATATTTATAGTTTTTGGGTATATTCATGGATTTGTCCGACATTTATATTAGTGTCAATGTTATTAATTGCATATTCATTTGATTTTGCTGACAAAAAAATGCCTGCACCAATAACGATAGTGGGTATATTAAAAAATCCTTTGCGTATTATTGAATATCTTGGGATTATTTCGTTTACGTTTTATCTTTATCATTCAAATATAATTGAAATTTCAATGAAAATATTTAAAGATGCAAGCTGCCCATTTAAGATAGATGATATATATTTATACCGTAGTACTTTTATATTGATGTTTGTCCTTACATTTATTCTTTCGGTTGTAGTTCATTATATACTGGAAATGCCTTGTAACACATTAAGAAATAGATTGTTAGAAAAAATAAATAAATAAACAAATAAAAAAGAGATGTTCTGATTTTTTGCAGAGCATCTCTTTTTATCTATCTATATTTACTTTATTCTTGAATAATCACATAAGAACCGCGTTTAACTTCTTTGGCAAGTTGTTTAATAACATCATTATCCATTCTCATACAACCATGAGATGCGTATGTTCCTATACTTTTTGAATTATTGTTTCCATGGATAAATTCACCATTTGAACCTAAATCTTCACCTGTTGCAGGGTCAATTTGATTTAAAATTAAAATATTTGGACCGTATGGTTTTGGATTTTGGTGCCTTTTTGTCGCTTTTGGAGCTTTATCATAAGGATATGTTTCAATATTTGCAACTTTTCTTAAACCTGTGTGCGTTGGAGTTGATTTTTTGCCTGAAGCTATTGAATATACTTCAAAAGCTTCTCCTTTATCTGTATATCTGTAAAGTCTGTTTTCACTCAAATCAACAACAATTGCAGCGTTCTTTTCTTCTCCTGCGATTGTGATATTTGGTTTTGGAGCATTTTTTAACAACTCAGGATCTTTGTTATTTGTTATTTTACCTGTTTGAGTAGGTGTTTTTTCAGGAACAGCTTTTGCAGATGTTTCAGTTGTTTCGCCTTTAGATGCATTTTCTGTTGTCTTTGTAGCTGCATTTTCATTACTTTTTTCAAGAGTAAGTCCCATCATGCTATTAGGATTATCTTTATTTTCTGCGTTTATTTGTGCAAAAATATTTTCTACTTGTTTTGCATCATATTCATTAACAGCTTTTTGACCTGCTTTTACAAGAGCTTCAATATCTATACCACTTCCTGTAATACTTAATGAAGGATCACCACCCATATAAAACTCCTATTCTTTTGAGTACACTTTTATCAGTTTATTATATCAAATTTAGTATCAAATTTCAATCATGAATGGGATTTGAATAAGTTTTATTACAATGTTTTTAAATAACTTTCAATAAAACCGTCAATATCTCCATCCATAACTGAATCTACATTGCCTACTTCATAGCCTGTTCTGTGGTCTTTTACCATTTTGTACGGATGAAATACGTAAGAGCGAATTTGAGAGCCAAAGTTTATATCAAAATTTTCACCTTTTAATTCGGCTAATTTTTTTTCGTGTTCTTGTTGTCTTATTGCAAGAAGTTTTGCTGCAAGCATTTGCATTGCAATGGTTCTGTTTTGTAATTGGGAACGTTCTTGCTGACATTTTATAACAATTCCTGTCGGTTTATGTAATATTCTGACTGCTGTTTCGACCTTGTTTACGTTTTGTCCCCCAGCTCCGCCGGAACGCATTGTATCCAGTTCAATTTCTTCAGGTGGAATAATTATTTCTTTTTCGTAATCTTCAATAATAGGTGAAACTTCACAGCTTGCAAAACTTGTTTGTCTTTTTCCGTTGGCGTTAAACGGTGAAATTCTAACTAATCTGTGAACTCCTCTTTCTGCTTTTGCATAGCCGAATGCGAATTTGCCTGTGATTTTGATTGTGGCAGATTTTATTCCTGCTTCATCTCCTTCTGATTTGTCTAATAAGTCAACTTTCCAAGATTTGCTTTCTGCCCAGCGGGTGTACATTCTAAGTAGCATTTCTGCCCAATCTTGAGCATCTGTTCCACCAGCTCCGGCGTTTACTGTAAGCATTGCATCTGCTTCATCATATTCACCTGAAAGCATTAATTGAATATCAAATTTATCCAGCTCTTTTTCTAATGTTTCTAAATTGATTTCTGCTTCCTTAATTAAATCGGAATCACCCATTTCAAATGCAACTTCTGCATCTGAAATGACGGTATCCCAATTATTGAATTTTTCTAAATATTCCTTTATCTCTCTTACTCTTTGACCTAATTCGTTTGCAAGTTTTTGATTTGACCAAACTTCAGGAGTTTGAAGTTTTTCTTCCAATTCACTTAATTCTTTGGTTAAAGATTTAAAGTCAAAGACACTCCTTGTTTTTGGTAATTCTATTTTTGATTTCTTCGATGTTCATAAGTGAATTATACAATGAATAAGAAATTAAATAAAATTTTTGTTTAAATATGCTTATTTTTTATCTTTTGTATCTTTTATTACTTTCGTAACCGAATCAACATCAAGAATTATAGAATTAAATTTCTTTTCAATTTCGCCTGTTAATTCTAATGTATCTTTTGTATTTACAGCTTGTCCCATCCATTTTTCGTTATCAATTTCAACAGTTATTGTACCTGTTGCATCTTTGAATAAATATTTGTCATCAGATATTCTTTTAAGAATGTTACCCTGAATTGTAACGTAGCTGTTATCATTCATTTTTAAGGCTTTAGATATTGTTGTTTTGCTGGCACCTCCATCTTGAAATCCCACATTTTGCTCTGCAAAACAAACAGTTGAGGTCATGATAATTAGTGATAGTACTAAAAGTAATTTTTTCATTTTGTTTCTCCATTATCTGTTTACAGAAATATAATATATTAAAGCGTTACTTAAACAATTAGGCAAGTGGGGAATATATAATGAAAATATGTTATATTGCTTAATGAAAAATTTTATTTGTAATTTGTTTAAAAGTATGATATACTCCATTACATCATATAATAAATGAATGTGAGGTTTGTATGAAAAGATTTTTTAATCAAAAATTTATTAGAGTTATTTTGGGATTAATATTTTGTTTTATTATGCTGCAAGGAAATCAATCTTTTGCAGCAACAAATAATACTGCAAATGTAAAAACCGGAGTAATCAAAGCAGGTAATTACACTTTAGCTTATGGAAAATATAAGGGTTATGAAACTGATTATGACCATGAAGCAAAAAAAGTTATTAAAAAACCTATATATGCAGAACTTAAGAAAAATGAAATAATAATTAAAGGTATATCTACAAAATTTAAAGTAAAAGAAAATAAGTTGTATGTTAAAAAGAGAGTAATGTATGAAGTTGTTGGTAACAACAGATTACTTATGTTAGCTGGTGGAGGAGTTATACTAAGACATGAATAAAAATATTATTATAGCAATTTGCTCTGTTGTTGGAGCAGTTTCAATTGGTTTTTTGGGTTATGTAATTGGTGAAAATGATTTGCTTGATGGTTTCTCGTCTAGAAAAGATGAAGTTGTACTTGTAACAAACGGTAAAAAAGAAGTTATTAAGACGAACGGAGAAAATGTAACTGTTAGACAGACAGGTTCGCAAGTGAGTACAGTTCCAAGCCCAAAAAATGTTGGCACTTCAGGAGTTGAAAAAAAAGCTGATAAGTTTAGTTTGATGCAGCCAAAAGTAAAGATTACGAAAAACCAAGTAAAGTCTGTTGAATATCAAACATATAACAACGGATTATTTTCAATGAAAATTCCAAAGGGATGGTCTGTTGGTACGAGCAAATCGGATTATACGCATTATACTTTTATGGCATATAATCCTCAAAATCCTGATTATAAAATATTTTTTAATATGAAAACAGAAGGTTATCCGAAAAATCAACAAACAAAAAATATTTTTGCAAGATATTATCCGACTTCTCCTTTTGGAAAATTGCCGATTATTAGTCCTCAGACGACAGATGGATTTTATAGAATTTATACTCAAGTATTTAATATGAATCAAAATATCTTAGGATTCAGAGTTCCTGTTATAAGAAATTTTAAACCTGTTCAAGTTCTTGGTAGAAATGCAACTGGCGGCTCGATTGTAAGAGCCACTTACCAAAATGGTGCAGGAAAAAATGTTGAGGGAATATTTACCGCAACTATAAAAGAATTTGCAGCACCTCCGGCAGTATTATTGATTGTTTATAATACGGTGTATTTTACTGCTCCGGAAGGAGAACTCGTTAATTGGACACCAATATTGAATAATTGTTTGAGTTCTATAAGATTTAGTAATACATATATCAACGGTTATTATAAAGAACAAGGTCAAGTTGTTCAAAATGCGAATGCAATTCAAGCAATTTGTAATCAAACCTCTAATATCATAACTTCCGGTTGGAATGCCAGACAAAAAACTTATGATATATTAAGTCAAAAACGAAGTGATGCAACTATGGGGTATGATAGAGTAAGAGATACTGAAACAGGTGAGATTTATAAAGCAGATCTTGATTTTATGGATAAAGACTGGCATGGAAGATACGAAAAAATATCTGATGATATGTACACGCTTCCAACTGCAGGTTATATAGAAAAAAGGTAATGTTTATTATGAAAAAAATAATTTATGCTTTGATTTTAGTTTTTGTTTTAACTTGTGGCAGCATGATTACAAATGCCAGTGTTAGTCAAAAGCCAACTGCGATATCAGAAATAATAGGAAGACCTCTTTTAGATTATTCCGAATATCAAAAACTAAATACGGATGAAATAGATTCCTTAAAAATCATACGATTCACAGAAGGTGGTGTGAGTGAAAGAGAAATTAAGGATAAGACGGAAATTTATAAATTTCAAGGATATTTAAAAGATATAAAACTTTTAAAAGAAACAGGAATGAGTTGTACAGATAATACAACAATTTATTCTTTTAAAATGAAAGACGGTTCAAAAGTTTCCATAGAATTTGAATGTGATTGGATTGTAATAAAAGGCAAGAATTATCTTTTTGAAACTCCATATTTAAAGAAAAACATAAAAAAACAAAGATAGAAAAATTTTATAAATAAAATTGATTTTATTATATCAAGAATATAAAAAAAGAGCCTCTAAAAAGGCTCTTGGTTTAAATGGTGGAACTGATGCATCAAAGTTCGAACTCTTTAAGAAATTTTACGAACATATAAACGATACCCCAATTACCCAAAAGATATGTAATTTAATATTCTCACTATACGATTTTACATAATTATTTAAATCCTAAAATATTATTTATTCTTGATAGTTTTTTATTTTAGAGTAATATTAAGAATTAAGCAGGAGTATTATAATAAAAATGGATCAACAAACAGATTCTTTTAAAAAACGATTTTTTGAAATTGATTTATTAAAAGTGCTGGTTATTATATGTATGTTTGGTATTCATATAGGGGAAACTATTTTTAGCAAAGAATGGGAAGGTTTTGAATATTGTTTGCTCTCGCCTTTAATAAGTCAAATAATGATGATAATGATAATTATTGTTCCTTTTTCTTTTATGTTTGCTATGGGATGTACTATGTTATCAAGTCGAAATAAATCTCCGCAAAAATGGATTAAACGAGGAATAATTCTTTTACTTTGTTGGTTATTGGTAAATGTATTGAGGAGTTTTTCTCTTTACACATTATTCTTGAGGGATACTTATCCGTTTTCTGTAGGGAATATTATTTACCTTTTATCTGTTCCAGATATATTATTTTTTGCCGGTTTGTTTTTTCTGTTTTGTGGATTACTTTCTGCTTGCAGAGTCTCAGAAAATATAATTATAATTGTGGGTATTTTGATTAACATTGCAGTAAATTTAATTTTTAAGTTTCAAGCAATAGAAGGTATTCCAACCTTTTGGGATAATTTGGCAGGTGGGTTTGTTCACATCCCAAAGGTATCCTCTTTTTCATTCTGCAATTGGATAATTGTTCCCATTTTTGGAATGATTTGGGGGAAATTTTTATGTTCTAAGTTTTCTCGCGACAAATTATATAATATTAGCTTTTTTGTAGGAATATTAGGATGTTTAATTTGTTTTAAGTTTTTTTGGTTACACATTTATATATCATCAGTAGTAATGTATGATAATGTTCAAACAGCCTACGCGATGCTTCCAACAACAGTATTAACGGGAATTTTTATAGTGTTATTACTTTTAGCTGTGTTTTATAAGTTTGAAAAATTGCTGACATCATTTTGTATTAAGGAAAGGATTATTAATTTTGCAAAGAATTTGCCCATTTTTTATATAATTCATTGGGGGGTTATTGCTGTTTTGATTTTAATTATTCCTCGTCCAACTCATCAGTATCCGATTTATATATGTTTCTTACTTGCTATATTTTTAATTCCATTTTGTAATAACTGTGTAAATTTTATTAGTATGTATATTAATAAAAATAAAAAAATACTCTGACATAAAAAAAGAGCCCATAAAGGGTTCTCTTTTAATGGCGGGGTTGACGTTGCAAGGTTCGAACTCTTTAAGAGATATTACGAACACTTGAATGCCCTAGTTGCCCTAAAGATATGTAATCTAATATCTTCACTCAGGATAGCAGCATAAATAAAGCCGAAAGTTTGAATTTAAAAATTCTCGGCTTGGTTGTTATCTAGTTTGTCTTTTAATATCTCATTAAATTTGAACAAAGTTTCATACAGTTCTTTAAGTTCACTTTTGCTCAACTTTTCACTTAATTTTGTATTCAACTCATTGATTTGTTCTTGGTTTAATTCACAAGAACTTAATAAATTATCTATTAAATATGTTTCTTTTAATATTTCTAAAATACTATCCATCTTCAGCTTTTCCTTTACTTAAAAGTATTAATAACGGAATAACAATAAGCACTAATAGTGCATAAGTTTTATATGTACTTATGTAAGCACTTAACATTGATTGTTGTATCAGTTGTTTATAAATCATTGAGTTTGCTGCTATTTCTGCTGTCATTCTATCCATACCTGTTTGCATAAATGATGAAACAAGAAAACTTATTTTCTCAGAAAAGTTATTGTTTAATAAAGTAAGTCTGTCAACGAGATAAGTTTGATGAATTTGTGAGTATGACGAAACAAATACACCAACAGAGGATGTTCCAATGGCAGAAAGAACATTTTTTGTTAAATTCTGCAAACTTGAAGCATTTGTCATATCTTCGATTGATACTTTAACAAATGTAATTGTTGTAGAAGGTATGATTATAAATGTTGAACCCATACCAATTAAGATATTAGGCAAAATAACATTTGGTATTGCAATAGTTAAATTAAGTCCTGCAAACATCATACAAGCAATAAAAACAAGGATTACACCTGTAAATACCAATTTTTTAGGGTCAATTTTATTTGATAAAATTCCTGATAAAGCTATACCTGACATTGAGCCGACACCCATAGGACCTGATGCTAAACCGCTTAAATACGCATCATACCCCATCAAACTTTGTAAAAACCTTGGCAGTATAGCAACAGAAGCAAAAACGATTCCCATTGCAAGCGCTATCATAGCTTGTCCTACCGTAAACTGAAAATTTTTAAAAATCCTCAAATCAAAAAGCGGTTTCTTGTTTTTTAATTCCCACCATATAAGAACAATAAAAGATATTAAAGAAACAATGCCAAGTTTACAAATATATGCTGAATCAAACCAGCCGTTCTTTTGACCGTTATCAACCATTACCTGAAATGATGAAATCCAAACAATTAAAAGTAAGAATCCCAACGTATCAAAAGGCAACATACCTTGTGCTTTCATATAGGGAGGGTCTTCAATAAATACCATAACCATAAAAAATGACAGAATTGAGACAGGAACACTTATAAAAAACACCCAATTCCAAGATAAATTTGTTGTAAGCCAACCGCCAAGAATCGGTCCTATAATAGGTGCCAATAATATTCCGACACCAAAAACAGCGACTCCTTTTCCTTGTTCTTCGGGTGGAAATGATTCAAATATTATTGCCTGTGAAATCGGTAACAAACACCCTCCACCTAATCCCTGTAATATTCTGCCCAATATCATTATTTCAAAATTTGGTGCAATACCGCATAAAAAAGAAGCACCTGCAAAAAGTGCAATACAAAATAAAAAGAATTTTTTTCTCCCGAATACCTTGGAACACCAATCTGTTGCAGGCAGCAAAATACTGCATGCGATTAAAAACATTGTAATTATCCAAAGGCTCTCGTCATCTGATATGGAATAACTTCCCGCAATATATTTCAAAGCAACATTAGCAATAGAGCTGTTTAGTGTATCAACAAATGTAGCTATCATAACCGAAAGAGTTATAATCCATTTATTTGTTTTAGGTCTCCATACTTCTTCTGCCAATGCTTCAGACATTTTTCTCCCCAATCTTAACAAAGCAATAATGTTAAATATTTAACGTTATAATACATAATAAATAACATATAGTCAATTAAAGTAATAAATATCGACTAAAATTGTATGGCAAATCTTTCTTTCATTTTATTTGCTCTATTTAATAACTTTTGAGCAATGCGGTTGAATTCTTCTATTTCGTCGTCAGTAGACGATAATAATATGTCATTAATTATGTAATTTTTAATTTTATGATAAAGTTCTTCACCTTTTGGAGTTAAAAAGTTTTTTAATATAATTTTTCTTTTACCTTTTATATGTTCTTCCCGTCTGATATACCCTTTTTTTTGTAGCTGTGATAAGAATTTGCAAACATATGAACGGTGCATGGAAATTTGTTGTGCTATTTCAAATTGTAAAATACCGGGGTTGAGATATATTATTTCTAAAATAATATATTCTTCGTGGGTAACTTCAAAATTCTGTTGTTTATGAACCCTTCTTGAAACTTCTTGAAAAGTCTTAACTAACACCTCTGAAGCATATTCCACAGATTTATTATATTGTGTGTACCCGCTTTTTCTCATAGGGATATTATACTATAAAGTTTGAATTTAAACTCTCGGCTTCAGTATTTTTCCGTTTAATATTTTACTTTCAGCCTTTTTCAAAATATTACATACTTCAGGTTGTAATTCGGGGTAATATTTTTCAAAGTATTTTACCATTGGTTTCATTGACGTATTGAATATCCAAGTTGCATATAAAGCCATTCGTTTTTGTTCCATTTCTTTTGATTCTTCCGGGCCTCTGTGTAAGGTTATTGTGTAGTCATCCACTTTAAGAGTTATTGTTGCCTTGTTCATAGTTTTCCCTCCTGCTATATAAACAGGATAAAATATCAAGAGGATTGACAAGGTTCGAACTTATTAAAATTCAATAATAATAACAAAATTAGCCATAAACACACACTATAAAACGAAAGCAGACGCATTAAAAAAGTCCCGTAATAACAGGACTTCTAAGTAAATGGCGGGGCTGACGAGGCTCGAACTCGCGACCTTCTGCGTGACAGGCAGACACTCTAACCAAACTGAGCTACAACCCCTTGTATTCAATTTGTATTTTTATTATAGTCGAACCCAAAAAAAAATGCAATATCTTTTTTAAAATTCCATAGATTTTACTGTAACATTTTGTATTGACTCTAAATTTTTGATTAGCTCCTCTGCTGCTGAACGCTTTGGTACATCAACTAATATCATTCCTTGATAAGTGCATTCACTTTCCTTATAATCATTTATGCCAAGTCTTGTTTTTATTTCACAACCATATTTTGTTAACACGTCTTGTACCGCTTTTGATGTTTCTTGTCTGTTTTCTACGCTAATTCCTATTATCGTTGTCATATTTGCTCCTTTCTATGTTTTTCCCTTCTATATTTTTAGTTTATATTCTAAAATAAAAATGTCTATAAGACAATATAACTAAAAAAGAATACCAACAGCCGGTCTGTTGATATTCTTGAAACTTGGTTTTTTATCCCTATTTCCGTTTGTGATGAAACTTAAATTTCATCTTCGATTGCTTGAAGCTCTTTCTTTTGATAATTGTGAATAATTGCACTTACCAAAAATTCGTACGATTTTTTAGATTCAATACCAGGAAAATCTTTACGAAGTTGAGCTCTGACCATAGCCTCAAGCTTTTGTATGCCAGAATCTACTTTTCCTTCACTTATGGAAGTTATCATATTAATATAATCTGCACTGGTTTTGTCTTGGTTTTGTATATAATTTAAAAACTCAGCTTGTTGATTATCTTCGCGAATTTGTTGTTGTTTTAATTTCTTGTTTTGCATTTTTTAGAACCTACCTTTTATTATCTCTGTTTTATGTCTTATTAAAGAACCCTAAAGATAAAAATTTCCTTTTTTTTATATTTTGTTTACAAATGTTTACGTATTATCTAAATAGTTTTATTATAAGTGTTTTAGCAGATTGCTAATTTTGAATTTTTGAAAAATCACATAATTTTTCAAAATTTTCTTTCAATATTGTTAGCATGGCTAAACGATTATTTTTAACATTTTCATCTTCATCCATGACTAATACATTATTGAAAAAGTCTGTAATTTCCGGAACCAAACTGTTCAAATCATTCAAATATTTGTTATAATCTGTTGTTTGAGAAATTGTTTTTATTTTTGCGAACAACTTGTTTTCTGAATCGTGTTTGAATAATTCAGATTTAACTTCTGCATGTAAAGGTTGTTTTAAAATTTTGATGATTCTGTTTGCACTTTCTAACAATTCCGGACAATTCATTGTTGATACTGTTTTTACTCTTGCTACATAGTCTGATAAATCTGTTAAGGCATCTTTTGAAGTACATGCTTCAAGAGAATCCTTTTTGTATTCATCATTCAAGAATATAATCAAACGTTGTGTGAAAAATTCTTGGATATCTTTTATACAGTCTTTTTTTATTGGCAAAAGTTCCAAAGTTTTTTCTAATAATTTATTTAAATCTAATTTTAAATTATTTGCTATGATTGTTTTAATAACGCCTAACGCTGCACGTCTTACTCCTAATGGGTCTGATGAACCTGTTGGTTTTTTGCCATCAACAAATACTGCACAAATTGTGTCTAACTTATCGGCGATTCCAACTATTTGACCTTCAATACCTTTTGCCAATTCGCTATCAGCATTTAGTGGAAAGTAATGCTCTTTAATACCTTCTACAACTTTTGCATTTTCTCCTGCAACTCTTGCGTAATCTGAACCTATGTATCCTTGAAGTTCTGTAAACTCAAAAACTAGGCTTGTGCATAGGTCTGCTTTGCATAAATAAGCTGTTCTTTCAATTGTATCAGAAGTTTTGTCTAAGTCCTTTGCTATAATTTTTGATAATTCTATAATTCTTTGAGTTTTGTCATAAACAGAACCCATACCTTTTTGGAAAGTTATGCCTTTTAAGCTTTCAACATAGTCTGCAAGAGGTTTTTTTGTATCTTCGTTAAAGAAGAATACTGCATCTTCCAATCTTGCACATACAACACGCAAATTACCTGCTTTTATGTTTTCAAAATTATCACCTACATAGTTTGTTATTGTAATAAATTTATTTGTTAATTTGCCATCCTTGTAAAGGGCAAAATATCTTTGATGTACTGCCATAACTGTTACAGTAACTTCATCAGGAATAGTTAAATATTTTTCATCAAATTCACAAGTAACGGCAACAGGCCATTCACAAAGTTGAGTAACTTCTTCCAATAAATCTTCACTGTAACGTGGAGTTGCACCTATTTTATCTGCTTGAGCTTTGGCTTGTTTTACAATTTCAGCTTTTCTTTCATTTTGATCAACAATAACGTTTACACTTCTAAGTTTTTCTTTATATTCATCAGGGTGGTTAATTTCAACTGTGTTAGGAGTTGCAAATCTATGTCCGCGAGAGATTTTTCCTGATTTAACGTTTATGATTTCAAGTGGAATTTCTTTGTTATCCATGATTGATACAATCCAACGAATAGGTCTTTGGAATTTTTCATCAAAATTATCCCATCTCATAAAATGCGAACCTTGCATTTTTAGAATTAAATTAGGAATATTGTCTTGTAATACAACAGAGGTTTCTTTTCCCTTGATTTCTACTTTTGCGTGTAAATAATTATCTTGTAAGTATGCATCTTTTGCATCTATACCGTTTTTCTTTAAAAAACCTTCGCCGGCTTTTGTTAAATTTCCATTTTCATCGTAGGCAACGTTTTTGATAGGTCCTCTCAAAACTTTGGTTTCGTCATCTTGTTTTTCTGCCAAACCATCAATTACAACTGCCAAACGTCTTGGAGTTGCTAAAACATCAATATCTGAATATTTTATACAATTGTCTTTCAAAAATTTTGAAAAGCCGTTTTTTAACTGTTCTACCGCTTGTGCAATAAACTTATATGGTAATTCTTCACAGCCGATTTCTAATAAATATTTACTCATTATGTACCTCTGATTTTGTCTGTAACATTAATTTAATTATATTATGAAAATATTAATTTTCAATAATAATGTAGATTTGGCACAGTATGGGATTAATTTAATAGCCTGTCAATGCATGCTTTTTTTGATGTTTGCCATTCTCGATAGCTTACACGTTTAACATTAAACCCTGAACGTTCAAGAATTGCTTGTTTTCGCATATTTGAAATTTTTTCTCTTGGTTCATCTTCCAATCCGTCAACTTCAACAATTGTTTTATCAAAAATTAAATCTGCACTTAATCCTGCTACATCTGAACCTGCAACAACATTTTTGCCGAGTTCTCTAAGTGTGTCTGCAATTTCTTTTTCTAACGAGTTTTTATAGATATTTTCATCTATTTCATTATTAAGAATTGCTTGTTGATGTTCTGAATATTCTCTCAAGTATGCCATATAATTTCTAAAATGTCCGTCAGGTAACGTTGAGATGTCATGAGAAATGAAATTAATCATTTTGTTTTTCGCTCTCGTGATTGCAACGTTAAATAAATTAGGTTTTTGCATAAAAGTAATACTTTGAGCATGACTATTGTTTGCAAAAGCCCAAGATATAAGCATTATATCTCTTTCATCTCCTTGAAATGCGTGAGCTGTACCGATTTCAACCTGATGTTTTTTCAACATGTGGTCTGAAATTACTTTTGAAACGGATATTTTTAATTGTTCAACTTGTGCTCTAAATGGAGAAATAATACCAATAGTAACAGGTTTTGTACTATTTTTTCTTTCATCTTCAATAATTAATTCGTGTAGAACTTTTACAACGGCTTCTATTTCTGGTAAGTTTCTTGTTGCAGAGCTGTCAACTTTTCCATCTGGAACTTGTATTAGTTCTACAACTTTGTCGCCTACTTTATCTTTTCTCATGACACGGATTCTATCAGCGTAAAATTCTCTATTTGAGAAATTGATTATAGGCGGTAAGCTTCTGAAATGTTCGTCTAACATTATTGAATTCATTGAATAATAGTCAGAAACATCAAACATTGAATTTGTTCTAAAACGCCACATAAGTTGGTATTTGTCAGGTATTCCGTATTGGTTCATAAAAGATTGTTCTTTTGCTTTTTCTAAGAAAGAAAGATGTGGTAATTGTTTATCATCACCTACAATAACAGCTTTTTTGGCTCTGAATAATATAGGAAAACAACTTGCTATATCGCATTGAGATGCCTCATCAATAATTGCAACATCAAACATTCCCGGTTTCATAGGAAGTGAATTTGAAACTGCAAATGTTGTTGTACACCAACAAGGGAAGGCTTCCAATAGAGGCTTAAAGTCTTCATTGTCAAGGATATTTGTTTGCAATCTTTGTTTTCTTTCTACAAGAGAACGAGCATGAATTTTTAAGCGTTGACGTTTAACCTGATCTTTTAATAATCCTTTCAAAGATTGTCTGCGTTTGTTTTTTAGAATGTTCAATGCTAAAACAGACTGTTTTGATTTCATCTTTTTAATTTGTTCAATCATTAAATGAATATTGCCTGTTCTTTGAATGGTTGTTTCTGTATCACGTAATTTTAATTCAAGTTTTGCAAAATCAATTTCAGATTTTAATGCATCTAAAATTTCATTATTGACAGTTATATCTCTAATGTTTAACAGTTTTTTTAGTTGAGATTTTGCACTGTGGTTCGCTATGTTTGCCATAAAGCCTGATTTATCAAGATTTTTTTCAATATTAGAAATGGTATTTTCTAAATTTTCGATGTTTTCTTTTGAAAGAGGCTTTTTAATGAATTCGTTTGTTTCAAAAGATTTTCCGCAAAGTGATAGTTCTTCGTGAATATCGTGCCAAGATTTTTCAAGTTTAATGATTTTGTCGCATTTATTTTGATATTCATACATTTTATCTAAGTGTTCTTTCATGTCTTGAACATCTGCGGTTAAGTAATCTTCGGCACCGTCATCAATATCGACTTTTCCTGCGAGCAAGTCTTGTAATTGGTAGCTTAGTTGTCTTTGATAGTTTAATCTGCCAGCTCTAAGTGCTAAAAATGGTGCACCAAGTTCATTTAATCTGTCTGCAACAACATCAACAGCTTTATCCATTCTTGATGCAACTAAAACAGTTTTTCCGTTTGCAATTAAGTGTGCAACTAAATTTACTATTGTTTGTGATTTACCTGTTCCAGGAGGACCTTGAACAGCTATGAATTTGTCTGTATCGACATTTTTTAAAACTCTTTCTTGTGTTTCGCTCAAAGACAAAGGAGTTATGGGATAAAATTTTTCAGGCTCTTCGATTTCGGGAATAATTCTGGATTTTTCTTTTGATTGAGTATATTCCTCATTAATCACTCCAAGAGCAGTTTCTCTGTATATTCCACTTGGACGTTCAGCGATTTGCATTAATTCATGGAGAACTCCGGCAGTTACAGGAGGTCTTTTTGTTAATATAATTGCACATTGACGGGTTAGACTTACATGCTCCATTTTTTTCGCAGCATCTTTTGCTTTTTGTTGTTCTTCTTCTTCCTCGTCAATTAAGTCGTCAATGTTTTCTGCCGTAATTTTTTCTTCGTAAAATTCTTTGGAAATATTATCTTCAGTTTCGTCATTATCATTATTTAGAGATATTTCAACATCAGGAATAATTGATTTTAGTGTTGTTAAGAAAATATCCATTTTTTCCTGTGTGATTGGTAATTCAGGAACGGCATCTAAAATTCCTTCCAGCATTAAGTCGATTTCATCTTCATCTGCACGTTTCTCCATTAATCCTGCAAGAGCAGCTGTATTAAGGGACAAAACGTCATCTAACGGAATACAGTTAATATTGATTCCATTTGCCTCTAATCTGCATGGAACGTACAATAGCGGAGTTAAAAATTCATTTTGTCTTTTACTTTTAGAATTTCTGCCCACAAGAAACATGTATCCGTAGATAAGGTATTTATCTTTAGTATTGTTTTCGCTCAAAATCATCATATTTCTAAGATTAGAGTCTGCACCGTCCAGTCTTAGAAATTCTTCTCCTTTTGTAAATAAAGTTTCTTCTTGTTTTAAGAAAATCCATTTATTATCTTTATCTCCTTTTAGATTTCTAAAAGTTGTGCTTTTAACTTCTTCTCTTATACAATCGTGTAAGTATTGGCTCAATTTTTTTACAAAGCTGTTATTAAATGCTGAATTTAAGGCTTTTGTAGCTTCTTGTATTTCTTGTAACATAAAAAATTCCCTTTATTTGCTAATCATACTATTTTACGCTAGAATACAGCTATGAGCATCATTAATTTATATGAAAAATCGGATAAACTTTTTTTTGTAGGCGGGGTAGTTCGTGATGAATTGCTTGGAAAGAAGAGTTTGGATGTTGATTTAACTTATGTTGGAAATGCTGTTGAATTTGTTAAATCTCTTGATTTCTGTAAAATTAAACAAATAAATGAAGAGTTTGGCTCTGTGCATATAGAAATAGATGGAAAAACGATTGATATAACTTCGACCAGAACCGAATCATATCCACAAAAAGGCGGGTTGCCGTTGGTTGAAAAGGTAGGTTGTAATTTAAAAGAAGATGTTTTAAGACGAGATTTTACCGTAAATGCGATAGCAAAGAACTGTCAATCCGGGGAAATAGTTGATTATGTTGACGGAGTAGAAGATTTAAAAAATAAGAGATTAAGAATACTATATGATGAAAGTTTTATAGATGATCCAACGAGAATTGTAAGAGGATTAAAATTTGCAGTGCGTTTTGGGTTTGATCTTGAAGAAAAAACAAAGAAGCTTCAAGAGGAATATTTATCAAATGTAAATTATATCATGTCGTATAAAAGGTTAAAGGACGAATTAAAAGATGCGTTTAACATAAATAAAGAAGAGGTTCTAACAAAATTTGTCAATCAAAAAATATACAAATTGCTTTCAAACAAAGATTATAAACCGTATCTTTGCGAGGTAGAAGAATTTATAAAACCATATTTAAAAGAGATAAAACAAGTATGGTTAATATATTTGTGCGGATTCGATTTAAGTAATTTGCCGTTGACAAAATTTGAGGCAAAAGTTTTAGATAATTATAATAAAATATCTGGAATTAACTTGGAAAGCGATATAGATATATATAATGCCTTCAAAAATATTGATATCGAAACTGTTTTGATGTATGGGATAACAAAGAATACAGAAATTGCAAAAAGATATTTGGACAAATTGAGAAAGATAAAAATATCCATAAGTGGTAAAGATTTAATAGCAATGGGTTATGAACCGTCAGAGAAAATATCTGAATGTTTAAACCATGTAATGCAGTCCAAGCTTGAAAATCCGTCATTAAATCATGTTCAAGAGCTTGATATTGCTAAAAAATTCATGTAACTATTTGTAAAACTATTGAAATCATGGGTTTAAAAGGATAAAAACAAGAGTTATCATGATAATATGGATATCATAAAGAACTTGAAGGACTACAAGTTGTCATTGAAGCAACGGATTTTTGCGGGATATCTAAACGATAAAATCTGTTCATACACTTGTAGTGAACAAATTAAGAACAAGGAGTTTATCCGACGATATTTTTCGCCGGACAATGACTATACTGTATATTCGACGGCAACGGAAAATCTTGCGTATTTAAAGAATATAAAGCCGCCGTTTTATGATAATCCCGATGAGAATGTAGGATAGGGTGAAAATTATTAAGATAAAAATAAACTCTTGACAAATAAATTGTTAGAGATTAAAATTAAAATACATTCAATGGGATGTCGCCAAGTGGTAAGGCACCTGGTTTTGGTCCAGGCATTTCGGAGGTTCGAGTCCTTCCATCCCAGCCATTTAAACCCATCGAGCAATCGGTGGGTTTATTTTTTTGGAATGAAAAGAAGGAGGAGAACCACAAAGCGAAAGCTTTGTAAAGGTTCGAGCGTGAACGAGCAGAGGCTGGAGAATTTTGTTAAAGTGGTGAAATCACGGTAACAAAATTTGGAACTGCCGCTAAATGCGAGTGAGTATATGAACTGCTAATAATTAAAGAGGTATTTTATTTTTTTTAAATCAAACAATTTACAAATTTCAACATCTAATGCTTTTGCAATATTATAAAATTTAGGAATTTTAAAATCGTATTCTGCTTTTTCAATCATTCCCATGTATGAGCCTGAGAAATTACATGCAAACGCAACATCTTCTCTTGAAAGTTTTTTACTTTCGCGGATTTGCTTAATTCTTTTGCCTAACTGTTTTCTAAACTCTAAAGTCATACTAATATTTTTGTTTCACAAGTCAGACTTGTCCGCAAGTGGGACTTGTGATGCTCTATAAATAGAGTACGATAAGGACAATATTCCACCATTAGATATGGTGATTATGAGAAATAAAAAACAAGATTAAAAATTTTGAGGTTTGGTATAAAAAATAAAAACTTGTTTATTTATTTTCAGCTTATTGCTTAATTCATCCAAAACTTTTTAAAAATTGCCCGATTGGAGTTAGAAAAATCTTTTTTTTGTAGTATTCTTTTTGTATATTAAATAAAAAGGAGAACTTATGAAAAAAAATTTAGTGATTATTCTTGCAATATTTATTATTCCGATTATTGCGTATGCTGTTTTATCTAAATCGCATACCGTATCCGCTGCAAAAGTTGTTTCCGGACAGCCTCAAGTTATCAAATTCTCTTCAAAACTTTGTATTGATTGTAAAAAATTGAAAAAAGAATTTGATATAGTTGCACCAAAATACAGAGATAGAATTTCTATTTTAGAATATGATGTTCAAGAAAACAGCAAGGAAATCCAATCGGCAATTAATCAACATAATGTTTCTCTTGTGCCGACAGTGATTTATATTAACAAAAACGGTAAAGTTGTTAATCGTACAGAGGGCTATGTTAGCCAAAGTGATTTAGAAAAATGTTTTAATGAGTTATTGAAGTAATGGAATTTTTAAATAATTTACAAAATATAAACGGAGATACATTCAGATTTACAATGCTAATAGCATCGTTTTTAGGCGGTGTTGTTGCATCAATAAGTCCGTGTTCGTTAGCAATGCTGCCGATTATAATAGGATATGTCGGTGGATATTCAGAAGAAAAACCGTTCAAAACGTTTTTGCAAATGTGTGTTTTTATTCTTGGAACTGCTGTTGTATTTAGTGCAATTGGTATAATTTGTGCAATCAGCGGAAAAGTTTTTGTATCGTTTTTTGGAAGTTATTTCGGATTGATTATTGCATCGTTTCTTGTCGTTATGGGTTTAAAATTGATGGATATATTGGATTTTGAATTTCCTGTAATAATTAAATCTATTCCTAAAAATGAAAAGAATTTAACCTATTTGTATCCGTTTTTAATTGGTATGATTTTTGCACTTGCTGGAACTCCTTGTTCTACTCCAATTTTAGCAGGTATAATGGCATTTGCATCTGTTTCAAGTAATATTTTGTTTGCAATATTAATGTTGTTTATGTTTGCAATCGGCCAAGGTATTATATTGATTGTTGCAGGTGTGTTTACGTCAACAGTTAAAAGTGTTGGAAATCTTGCAAAATACACCGATATTGTTTTGAAAGCAAGTGGTGTGCTTTTAGTTTTGTCAGGGTTGTATATTTTTTATAAGATTTTTTCTGTACTATTGTAAATTAGCTCTTACTATGTACAATATAAATAGAAGGAGTTCTTATAATGAAAACTATTGAAGGTTTATTAACAACAAAAGATGAAAAATTTTGTATTGTTATATCAAGATTTAACGAATTTATCGGTTCAAAACTGTTATCAGGTGCACTGGATGAACTAAGACGTCATGGTGTATGTGAAGACAATGTTGAAGTTGTTTGGGTACCGGGGGCATTTGAAATTCCTCTTATTGCTAAAAGAGCCGCAAAATCAGGAAAATATAATGCGATTATTACTCTTGGTGCTGTAATAAAAGGCTCAACAGGACATTATGATTATGTTTGTGCGGAAGTTTCAAAAGGTGTAGCGTCAGTAAGTTTAGAAACGGGTGTTCCTGTAATTTTTGGGGTATTAACAACAGACAATCTTGAACAAGCAATTGAAAGAGCGGGAACAAAAGCAGGAAACAAAGGTTCTGAAGCTGCTAAATCCGCTATTGAAATGGCAAATCTTGTACAACTTATTTAGGGATAGTTATGAGTGAAGTTATAACCGAATATCTTAATGAGAACACAAAAAATATTGATTTATTGGATAGTTTAGATATTGCAAAAAAAATAAACAATGAAGATAAAATTGTTGCCTTGGCTGTTGAAAGTGAACTTGAAAATATAGCAAAAGCAATTGATATAATAACAAAACAGTTTTTAACAGGCGGAAGACTTATTTATTTTGGTGCCGGAACATCCGGTAGGCTTGGCATTCTTGATGCATCAGAATGCCCTCCGACATTTAGTGTGAAACCTGATATGGTGCAAGGAATTATCGCAGGTGGTGATAGTGCTTTTAAAACTCCTGTTGAGGGTGCAGAAGATAATTTTGAAGGCGGAAAATACGATGCAAGAATTTTAACAAAAGATGATGTGGCTGTTGTTATTTCTGCAAGCGGAAATCCAAAATATTTGCTTGGTGTTTTGGAACAAGCAAATTCTGTAAATGCAAAAACAATTGCAATTACGTGTAATTCAAATGCAAAAATTAAAGAAGAAGCATCTTTGACAATTTGTGTTGAAGTTGGTCCTGAAGTTATCGCCGGTTCAAGCAGAATGAAAGCAGGTACTGCTCAAAAAATGGTTTTGAACATGCTATCAACAGGTTCTATGATAAAGATTGGTAAAACATATCAAAACCTTATGATTGATGTAAATCCGACAAATGAAAAACTTAAGGATAGAGCAATAAGAATTGTTGCCCAAATTGCCAATACGACACATGCAAAAGCATTTGAGCTTTTACAAAAATGTGATTGGGAAGTTAAAACAGCCGTTGTTTCAATAGCAAAAAATATTGATATTGAAAATGCAAAAGCTGATTTAAAAAGAAATAGCGGAATTTTAAGAAAAGTTCTTAATGAAAAGGATAGAGTATAATGAAATTAACTGTATTGGGTGCAGGTTGCTGGGGTGCAACATTAGCTTGGTTATTAAACGATAATTTTGATGAAGTTTGCTTATGGTCAAGGCATCAAGATTTGAATGATGAATTAAAAAATAAAAAACATATTTCAAAGCCTTTAGATATTCAATTACAGGATAAAACGGAAATTACTTCGGATTTAAAATCTGCAATAAATGGTGCGGATATAATTTTGTCCGTTATAGCAACTGTTGGGGTAAGAAGTGTTTGCGAACAGTTGAAAGAAGCAGGTATAAAATCCGAACAGATTTTGGTTAATGCATCGAAAGGTTTGGAATTGCCATCATTGATGACGATGTCTGATGTTATAAAAGATGTTTTGCCAAATCAAAAACTTGCAATACTTTCAGGGCCTACACTTGCAAGAGAGGTTTTAAACGGTTGTCCGACAGCAGCATGTGTTGCAAGTGAAGATATGAAAGTAGCTGAGTTCGTTCAAAAACACTTGAACGTTCCAAACAAATTTAGATTATATACAAACTCGGATGTAATCGGTGTTGAATTGGGTGGAAGTTTAAAAAATGTAATCGCAATTGCAGCAGGTTTTGCTGCCGAAATGAAATTGGGTGATAACACAAATGGGGCTTTGTTAACCAGAGGTATGGCGGAAATAGTTAGAGTAAGCGTAAAACTGGGAGCTAACCCTTCAACATTGTACGGACTTTCCGGAATGGGTGATTTAATTGCGACTTGTTCAAGTCCATTGTCAAGAAACCATACTGTTGGTGCGATGCTTGCAAAAGGTAAAAAAATTGATGATATTTTAAATGAACTTGGCTCTGTTGCAGAAGGTGTAAAAACTGCAAAAGCATTGTGTGAATTAGCTAAAAAATTAGATATAGATGTTCCTGTATCTTCAGTTATTTATGAAGCTTTATACACTGATATTACACCAAAACAAGTTTTAGAAAAATTGATGAATAGAAAATTGAAAGAAGAAGAAAAATACTAATGACTAATTTAGCAGTAAGATATTTAAAAAATGCATATTATCCGCTTGATATTCCTGAAAATTTGGAAGTTAAATGCGATGATACTGTACTTGTTAGAACAGAAAAAGGCGAAGAAGCTTTAAAAGTAATTTGTGTAAACGAAAAAATAGCAAAATTATGGGAAAAGAATAAGCAAAAACCTATGCCATTTACTGTCTTGAGAGTTTTAGGCGAAAAAGATATGCAAACTCTTAAAGAAATTAAGCAAGAAGAGGTTGAAGCATTTTTTAAATGTAAGGCTTTAGTAGAAAAGCATAAACTTACGATGAATTTGGTTCAGTCAAGAATTACATTTGACAGAAAAAAGATAACTTTTTATTATACAGCACCTGAAAGGGTTGATTTTAGAGAATTGTTAAAAGATTTAACTCAAACGTTTAAACGTGTGAGAATTGATTTGCGTCATATTGGTGTAAGAGATGAAACTTCAATTATGGAAGGCTGCGGAATTTGTGGTAAAGAGTTTTGCTGCTGTTCATTTTTGAAAAAATTTGGTTCAATAAATGTTAAACTTGCCAAAGATCAGGGAATGCCAATTACTCCGGGTAAAATTTCTGGCACTTGTGGCAGATTGTTATGTTGTTTAAATTATGAATATTCAAATTATATAGAAGCGGCAAAAGGTATGCCTCCTGTTGGTGCATCAGTTATGACATCAGATGGTTTAGGAAAAGTATGTGCTTTGCATTTCTTGAATAATTCTATTCAGGTTAAATTAGAAGACGGTAAGATTAAGGATTATCAAAAAGCAGACATTGAAGTTGTTGAAACTGAGGTTAATGTTGAAATTGATATTCCTCAAAACTTGTCTTATGAAGATGATTCAAAAGATATTGATTTGAAATCATTAGAAGACGACAAAAACAGTTCAACAGGTAATATTTAAGGGAGAATTATGGAAATAAAATTACAAAAAAACGGTGCTTCATTGATGGTTGCAGTTGATGGAAAAATTGATACAAATACTGCTGTGGAATTTGGTCAGGCAGTTTTAGACAACATAGATAATATAAATAAGTTGGTGCTTGATTTTACAAACGTTAGTTACATTTCAAGTATGGGCTTACGTATGTTATTGGAATGTCAAAAGAAAATGAAATCGCAACAAGGCGAAATGTCATTAATGAATGTTCAATATGCTGTTATGGAAGTTCTTGAAATGACAGGTTTTACAAAAATTTTGAAAATAGCGAGAAATGATTAAGACTTTAAAAAACAAATTATTAGTTTTAACGTTAGGTATGCTTGTCATTCTTTGTTTTTTAATGACGACAATATCTTTGTTGGAGTTTTCTTTAAATAAAGTTCTTAAAAAGAACAATTGTAATATGTCTGTTACTTATTTTTCAGAAAAAATAAGGAAATCGATTACTCACTTGCAGGAGAATGTTCTTGATATGGCAGTTATGGGCGAGCTTTTGTATAAAGAGCAGGCGTTAGCGTTAAATCAAGACAATTTAGATTTTATAACATCAAAAATTTTTGAAAAAGAATCATTGCCAATAGGTGGTGGAATTTGGTTTGAACCTAGTATTAATCATAATAAAAGACTTTGTTCATATAGTTTTAAAAAAGACGGCAAAATTGTAATTGATTCAAAGAATTTTATGAATGACAAATATGATTATCCAAATCAGATGTGGTATAAGGTTATAAAGGCAAATGTGTCAAAATCAAGTCCTACAATATGGACAAAACCATATTATGATGAATCCGGCACACATGCTTTGATGACTACTGTTGGAGCTGCAATTTACGATAAAAATGGTAAAATTGTTGGTTTAACTACTGTTGATTGGGATTTGAATTCTATTATTAAAAATTTATCTTCAATTCAGCTTACACCAAAAAGTTTTGTTTTATTTGCAGATGAAGATGACGATTTTATTATTAGTTTAACGGATAAAACCGTAAATGAAAATGATTATATTGGAAAATCTCTAAAAACAATTCCTTGGTATTCAGAAAATCTTAAAAATGGAAAAGAGGTTAAGTACAACAATACTGCGTATATTTCATTTCAACAAAAATTAGATGAAAATAAGATGATAGTAATTGTTAATGTTCCTAAAAATGAATTATATTTGGTATTGAAAAGATACCTAAAAACACGTCTTAGTGTTTTATATATAATATCTTTGTTAATAACAATATTTATATTTGTAAGTTTAACAAAACAAGTTTCAAAACCGATAAATTATTTAATTAAAACAGCTGAAGAAATTGGTAATGGTAATTTGGATGAAGAAATAAAAATAGAAAGTCCTGAAGAGTTTGCAAAGCTTGCTAATTCTTTCAATAAAATGACGAAGGATATAAAAACAAAAATTATTGAAAACAGTGAAATAAAAAGTGAGAAAGAAAAAATTGAGCAGGAATTAAATATTGCAAAATCAATACAACATTCTGTTTTGCCGAGAAAATTTCCTCCATATCCAAATAGGAATGAATTTGATATATATGCATCAATGAAAACATCAAAAATGGTTGGCGGTGATTTTTATGATTTCTTTTTTGTTGATGATAATCATTTGATATTTTTAATTGCCGATGTATCAGGTAAAGGTGTTCCTGCGGCACTGTTTATGATGCAGACTATTACACTGATAAAAAACCGTTCCAAACGTGGAGCAAGTACAGCTCAAATTTTAACTGATGTAAATAAAAGATTATGCGAAAATAATTCTGAGAACTTGTTTGTAACTATGTTTTTAGGCATTTTAAATACTCAAACCGGCAAAATAAACTGTACAAATGCAGGTCATAACCAACCATTGGTCAAGAAAAATGAGAGTGTTGAATATTTAAATATAGAGCCTGATTTAGTTTTGGGTGTAGATTCGGATATTTTATATAAAAATCATGAGTTACGTCTTAATAAAGATGAAACGTTGTTTTTGTACACGGATGGTGTAACAGAGGCGATGAATCAATCGGACGAGTTGTTTGGTGAAGATAGACTTTCAAAAATGGTTAATAATACAGAAAATAATGTTGAAAGAATTTTAGAAAATATTCAATTTGGAGTTGAAAAATTTATGGAAAATTGTGAACAATCAGATGATATTACAATGTTGGCATTGAAATATAGAAATGAAGAATTAAATAATGAGAACCCTGATTCAAAAAAACTTATTATTTCAGCACAAACAAAAAACCTTGATGCAGTTAGTTTTTGGCTAAAAACAATCTGTGAGGAAGAAAAACTTTCAGATGATATTTTGAACAAATTGACGTTAGTGGTGGAAGAAATCTTTGTAAATGTTGCCAATTATGCGTATCCGCCAAAAACCGGTGATATAGAAATATATTTTAGAAAATCTGCTGAAGACGAACTTGAATTCAAATTTGTGGATAATGGTACACCATTTAACCCCCTTGAGAAGGCTGATCCGAATATAGAATTATCGGCAGAAGATAGACCAATAGGTGGTCTGGGAATATTTATGGTTAAAAATATTATGAGTTCTGTTGAATATGAATATAAAAACAATCAAAATATTTTAACAACGACAATGAAGGTATAAAAGTCTGAAACTTTTGGCAGCCCGGATTTTTAAAAAATTATGCTGGAACTATTTAAAAATGGATTCAAGTAATAATTGCTCAGATAGGACTCTGCTAACGTAGGAGTATTTGAGCTGCAAGTGGTGTATAGTAAATAGCGGGACTTGAAAAATTTTTCTTGTTTATTTATAATCATAAACGTTATTATATTAATATGAGGTAAAAATATGAAAAGAATTATTGCAAGTTTACTTTCTTGTTTTATGATTTTTATGAATTTCTTGCCCGCATTCGCTGCTACGAAAGCAGTTAATGATGTTAAAAATAATTACTGGGCTGCAAAAGAAATTAATTTTGTTGTAGATAAGTCAATTATGCTAACGGATGCCAAGGGGTATTTTAATCCTGAACAACCAATTACGCGTGTTGAATTTGTTCATTCATTATTGAAGATTTTATCAAATGATAATTTGGATGTAAGTATTCAAAATATATTTACAGATGTAGGTGAATCGGACGGGTATTATGCGGATGTTTTGCGTTCGCAACAATTAGGACTTGTTTATGGTTATCCTGATAATACATTTAAACCGAACCAATCTATGTTGCGTTCAGAAGTTACGTCAGTAATGAGTCATATTACTAAAGATACTACAACAGACACATCTGTTTTAGCTAATTTTGATGATTATTTAGCAATTCCTTTGTGGGCAAAAAATGTTTATGCAAAGGCAATTAAATATGAACTTTTTGTTAATCACCCTGATTTCAAAATGTTAGAACCAAATAGAGATATTACAAGAGCAGAAGTAGCGGTTTTATTATACAAATTGTATAATAAATTGAATCTTGTAAAACCTCAATATAAAAACAATGCAGAAAAAGTTTTGAGAATAGAACATTTAGACGTATCTAAAGATGCTCCGACTAATGAAGTTACTGTAACAAACTTAAGACGAATTATCATGAAAGATAATGTTCTAAGGATTGCATATGATCAAAAATATTGGTCTAAAAAATCACATGCAGGTGATATAGTAAACTTTGTATTTAAAGACGGAGTTTACACAACTGAAGGCACGATGGTTATTCCAAAAGACACATGTTTAGTTGCAGAAGTTACTAATATTCAAAAGCCAAAATGGTTAAACAAAAATGCAAGAGTTTCTATGAAATTCAGAAAATTAGTTCTTCCAAACGGAAAGTGCTACGCAATAGATGCAGATCCGTTCACAAAGGATAGAAAATTAAAAGAAGGACCATGGATGACATTTGCAAAAATTCTTGGTTGGACAGTGGGGCTTGGTGCAATTGGTACAGGTGCAGGTATAGGTTTTGGATTTATTCCTTGTCCGACAGCATTGGGTACAGGTATTGCAATTGGTACTCCAATAGGATGCAGTGTAGGCTTAATTCTTGGTTTTGTAACACCCGGATTACATTATAAAGCCAAAAAAGGTGAAAATATCTTAATTATATTAAACGATGATGCAAGCATTTATAACGATTAATATTTTTACAATAAAACAATTAATAATGAACCTTCTATTATAGAGGGTTCATTTTTTATGTATTTAATATTGCCTAAGCAGTTAAACTATTTATACCTATTCGGATATAGGAAAAATTTTTTTGATAAATAAAAATAAAAGTGTGAATAAAAAGTTAGGTGAGTAAATTAAGGAGAAATTTATTATGAAAAAATTACTTATGGCTTTAACTGTAACAACTGCATTAGCGTTTGGAAGCCAAGCATTTGCTGATTGTGGCTGCGGATGTGATTTTCCAAAAGATGAATGTGGTTGCAAAAAACCGGCATGCGAAAGATGTGGTGATAGAACAGTGGATTCTTGCTGCGATTATAAAAACAAAAGTAAAGAAGAAATGTATTGTCGTTTGAATTTAGATTCATGCCAAAGACAACAAGCAGATGAGATAGACAAGCGTTATGAATCTGATATTGATTGTATAAAAGATAAAATTAAAGATGATCATAAAGCATTGTGTGATAAATTACATGCATCATGCTTAGATAAATCTGCAGTTAGAAATCAAGAAAGAATTTTAAAAGATGATTTTAAAGATTTGAAATCAAAATTAAAAGAAATAGACAAAGATTTTAAAGCTATTTTAAAATGTGATCAAAAGAAAGAATATCGTGTAATTAAACGTGAAATGAAATATAGAGCAAAACATTCAATGAAATATTGTTGCAAACCATCATGTAAGAGATAGTAAAAATATTTTAAAAAGAGAATGTCGGGCAAGTTTTAAAACTTGCCCTTTTTAATTATTAATAAAAGTTAACAAAAACAAAATATAAAAGGCAATAATTTTAGGTTAAAATACTTAAATAAGTATAAGGATATTTAGAAAGTAAAGCATGACAACAGGATTAACTACAACAACAAATTTTGTTTCTCAAAAGATTGATAGAGCATCAGTTGATTCAGTTAAAAATGCAATCTTTCAACGAGTTACATCAAAAGCTTCAGGTACAGCAGAGGCGGTTGCAAACAATAATAAAGTTTATAATACTGAAGCAATGAAAACAAATTTTCAAAATGATTTGATGGCAGAAGCTCGTCAATCAGTGGCAAAAGGTGCAAATCCTTTTTCTGAAAGTATCTTTAAATCGCAAGCTACACAAGCTGCAGCATCTACAAATGTGAATGAATCACAGGCTTCAGGAACAAAAGCTTTAACAAATAAATCTTCAATATCAAATTCAACAAAAAATATTCGCTCAAGAGTAATAGGTTCAACAGCTTTGCAAAATGGAATGCTTTCCTCAGCAATGAGAGAATCTGTAATGGTTGAGGCAAGAGAACAAATGACCTCAAATAATACATTGATGTCAAGATTACAATTCTTAAATACGCAAAGTGCAATCAATACTTATCCTTCAGCGAAATTTGCATAAAAAGTTTTATACTCTCTCTCTTAATATCCTCGTGTTTATTTAATGTTTGCCATAATAATGGCAAACTTTTTTTTAATTTATTTTAAAATTTTTGCCATCAAAGATTCGTTAAATTAAAAATCATATTTAATTCAAAAAGCATGCCGAGCAGTGATTTGGTCTTGTTTCTTTAAATTCGGGTACTTTTTTGTTGCAAACATTTGGAATTGCAAAACTGCATCTTTGATGAAAACGGCATCCGGTAATATCATCCATAATTGATGGAGGTTGTCCTTCAATTGTTGGAATAGTTTTAAGATTATTCTCCGGTAAAGATTTTAATAATCCGATAGAATACGGATGATTTGTATAGTTAAAAAATTCTTTAGTTGGTGCATTTTCAACAATTCTTCCGGAATACATAACTGAAACTTCATCTGCATATTGGCTAACAAGTGCTAAGTCATGGGTAATTAATAAAATTGATGTGCCGTATTCTCTTTTTATTTCTGATAAAAGCTCCATGATTTGAGCCTGAATGGTTACGTCTAAAGCTGTTGTAGGTTCATCCGCAATAATAATTTTGGCTTTACATGCAAGTGCCATTGCAATAATTGCACGCTGTTTCATTCCTCCGGAAAATTCATGCGGATATTGGTTAAATCTTTCTTTTGCAGATGGAATTTGTACAATTTCAAGTGCTTCAATAGCCTTTTCGTATGCTTCTTTTCCCTTCAAATTTTGGTGTAATTTGATAACTTCTGTTAATTGATTACCAATTGTGTATAAAGGATTCAAAGAAGTCATGGGATCTTGTGGAATTAAAGCAATTTGTGAACCTCTTAACTTTTGAATTTCCTTTTTGGGCAATTGCAGCAAATCTTTATTTCTATAATGAATTTCACCGTTAGTTATTTTTGCTGTTTTAGGTAAAAGTTGAAGAATACTCATTGCTGTCATGGATTTTCCGCATCCGGATTCTCCAACAAGAGCATGCATTTCTCCGTATTTTAGCATCAAAGAAACGTTAAAAAGAGCTTGTCTAAAGCCTTTTTCTGTGTTGAAACCCATATCTAAATTTTTTATAAATAACGTTTCCATGATATTCATTATATATAATACATGTAATATAGTAAAATATATTACATTGTCTAAGTATTTAATTTATAGGCATGCCCAAAGCATGCTTTTGCAAATAAAAAGCATGACTATAAGGTCATGCTTTTTGTTTATTTAAGATTTAAATTATATAACATTATTGCTAAGTTTTGTTTTAGCTCTGCTAAGCTCTTTTATCCTTTTATCATTTGCTCTTACTTGTTTTTTTAGATTGCTGCGTTCATTTTTAATGAACTTGTATTGGTTATCAACATCTGCATATTTGGATTTACATATATTCTGTTCTGCCTTAATTGCATCTAATGCTGTATCAACTTTTGCAATTGCGTTTTGTAAATCTACATTTCCTGTACCGTTGCCGACAGAAACATTTGAACTGTTAACAATTCCTGAATTTGTTTCAGTAGGTGTATTTACAGCGTTTATTGTTTTTGTGTTTGAAGCCGTAGTTGTATTTGGTACAGAATAAGCTGTATCGTCAAAATTTAGTGGAGTAAAAGCATTTCCGTCAGCAAATGCACAACCCGTAGATAGTAATATGGCAACTATTGTCATGTAGCATGTCTTTTTCATATAAAAAATCTCCTCTATAAATCAAATACTCTACAAAATATATTATATATATATTCATAAAAAGGAAAATCATACATAAAACTTAATAATATTCAAAAACAGTTGACATGATAAGGTGCTTGTAAATATTGAGTTTTAGCGAATTCCTAGCTCTAAAAAAACATGAAAAATCTTGAATTACTAAGAAATGTAAAGATAAAAATAAAAAAATAAAAAACATGGGTTGACAAAAAAATTTGAAGTTGTAATATGAGAATACGGAATGAAACAAAACACATCCGTTAAGGAATTAGAGGAAGGCCCCGTAAAAGATAAAATCTTGCCGACCTTGAACCAAAAAGATTGATAGCAATAACAATCTGATTTAGGTGAGAAAGATTGAACATTGAAAAAAGAATAGCTGAAAACGACTAAAATATACTTGTTGATTCTAACAAAATATGATTTAGGACTAAATTCACAAGCGAAAAGCTAGTGTTAAAACAACGTCGAGCAGTTCATTGCTAGCCGCAATGAACGATGGACATAAACTTTCTGACAATGGAGAGTTTGATCCTGGCTCAGGACGAACGCTGGCGGCGTGCTTCATACATGCA
>CAKVCZ010000008.1 GCA_934726055.1 uncultured Candidatus Melainabacteria bacterium | reverse complement strand
TATAAACAATTTCTGGCTATTTTTATTGCCTTTTTTATCCCTGTTTGTTAACTTTTGTTAAGACTTCTCTTTTTTATTCAACTAAAATAAGCTGACTCCTGTCAGCCTTTTTGTAAATTATAAGTTATAAAGTTTTACTATACTGATGTTCTAGCTAAAACTTTATCAATTAATCCATATTCCATAGCCTCTTGAGCAGATAAGTAATGGTCGCGTTCACAATCTTCAACTACTTTTTCTACTTTTTGACCTGAATTTTCTGCAATAATTTCTGTTAACATTTTTTTCATTCTCAAAATTTCTTTTGCTTCTAATTCAATATCAGTTGCTTGACCTTGAGCACCACCCAATGGTTGGTGAATCATAATTCTTGCACTTGGTAAAGCCATTCTTTTTCCTTTAGCACCTGAACACAACAAGAAGGCACCCATTGATGCAGCTTCACCGATACAAATTGTTTGGACATCAGCTTTAATTAATTGCATCGTATCATAAATAGCCATACCTGCAGTGATTACACCACCAGGGCTATTGATATATAACATAATATCTTTTTCAGGATTTTCACTATCTAATAATAATAATTGTGCAACGATTGAATTTGCCAATTCATCATCAATTTCATCACCTAAAAATACAATCCTTTCTCTTAATAATCTTGAAAAGATATCAAAAGAACGTTCACCTCTTGATGATGCCTCTATTACAGTTGGAACATAACTTAATATCTTAGTTCTGTCAAAAGTTTCCATTTCATCTCCTTTATTTATAATACTATCATACTATAAATATAAAAAAATCAAATATTTAACAAATAAATACAAGAAAAAAGGAGTACCGATTGATACTCCTTTTTTTTATTCTTTTAAGAATGATTCATAATTTCTTGCCAACAAGTGAGATCGAACTTGATTAATTAAATCAAGAGCAACCCCGACCATGATGATTAATGACGTAGCTCCAATACCTTGCAGAGTTTTGATGTTCGTAACATAAGATGCAAACGATGGAACCAACGCAATTATACCTAATGCAATTGCACCGATAAATGTAGTTTTGCTCAAAATTTTATCTAGTGCATCTGCCGTAGCTTTACCAGGTTTTATTCCCGGAATTGATGAACCATATTTCTTTAAATTAGTTGCAATATCCTTTGGCTGCATATTTGGCATAATAGATGCATAAAAGAAAGTCAATGCAAATATCAATAAGAAATAAATAATGTAATAAGGAATTCCGTCAGGACTCAAAAATTGAGTTAAGCCCATAACCGAATTTTTAATCCAACCTGCAGGTAAATTTGATTGACCAACAATACTTAACGCAGTTGTTGGGAACAATAAAATTGCGATTGCAAAGATAATTGGCATTACACCACCAGGATTAAGCTTAAACGGAATAAATGTATTAACTCCGCCATAAACCTTATTACCAACCTGACGTTTTGGATTTACAATAGTTACTTTTCTAACAGCTTCTTGCATAATAACGATAACAACCATCGTAGCAAAGAAAATTAGAAGTAACATAAACAAACCAAAGCCAAGTGAAGAATCTCTTGATACCATTTGAGCCGTTCTTGATGCATAAATAGGAATACCTGAAATAATACCAACGAAAATTATCAATGAACCTCCGTTACCAATACCTTTTTCTGTAATCAATTCAGATAACCACATTACAAGAACAGAACCCGCAGTAAGAACAGTAACTGAACTTATGTAAAACATTAGCGGATTTACACCAGGAATAATAGCTCCAGGTAAATGGCTCATATATACCATAAATACTACCGCCTGAAAAGCTGCCAATATTACAGTAAATATTCTTGTATATTGAGATAATTTTCTTCTACCAGCTTCACCTTCTTCTTTTTGTAATTTTTCCAAAGAAGGTATTACAACTGCCATCAATTGTATAATGATTGATGCAGTAATAAATGGTCCGATACCCAAGGCAAATATTGAAACTTTACCTAAAGCACCACCAGTAAATAAATCTAAAAATCCAATTAAATTATTTCCGCTTGCGATATTTGAGAATATTGCATTATTTATACCATACACCGGCATTTGAACTCCAAAACGGAAAGCTGCAATCATCAAAACAGTAAAAATAATTTTACTTTTTAATCCTGAAGCGTTCCACATGGATACCAAATCAGCAGATGTAGGCATTCTCATTTTACCCTGTTGCATTATACTAATTCAACCTTTCCGCCTGCTGCTTCAATTTTTTCTTTTGCTGATGGAGTTACATAGTTAGCTTTAACTGTAACTGCTCTTTTGATTTCTCCGTTACCCATAACTCTTAAACCTTGAGTAGATGGATGTGCTTTTTTGATTTCTTTTAAATTATCTAATGTGATTTCTTCTAAAGATAATCTATCAATAGCACTTACGTTCATCTCAGCATATTTTACTTGATTTATTAATTTAAAGCCTTTTAATTTAGGCATTTGTCTGTATGATGGCATTTGACCACCTTCGAAACCTCTTTTAGAGCTTCTTCCGGCACGTTGTCCTTCACCGTTTGCACCACGACAAGATGTTTTACCATGACCTGATGCACGACCACGTCCAAATCTTTTAGATTTTTTTGTAGAACCTTCTGCAGGTTGTAAATCTTCTAATGTAATCATTTTATAATCCTTCTTTCTAAATTACTAAATTATTCTTCTACAACTTTTACTAAGTGTGATACTTTATTAACCATGCCCATGATTGTAGCACTTGGAGCATGTTCAACAATTTGGTTTAATTTTTTCAAACCTAAAGCTGCAACAACTTTTCTTTGTGCAGGAGATGCACCGATTAAGCTGCCTACTAATTTAATTTTTACTAATTGTGATTTTGTTTTAGCCATTTTTATAATTCCTTTTTATAATATTTATTCAGTGTAATAACAAAATTAGTCAGTTGATTAGTTTAACAACTCAGCAACTGATAAACCGCGTTTTTTAGCTACATCTGAGAATGGAGCTAATTTTTGTAAAGCGTCTAATGTTGCATTTGCAGCATTTAAAGGTGATTTAGAACCTAAAGATTTAGACAAGATATTTTCGATACCTGCTAATTCTAATACTGAACGAACTGCACCACCTGCAATAATACCTGTACCTTGAGCTGCAGGTCTTAACATTACAGCACCAGCACCTGATTCACCTGTAATTGGGTGAGGAATAGTTGTTTTGAAAATTGGAACAGTAATTAAGTTTTTACGTCCATCTGCAATAGCTTTTTGAATAGCAATAATAACTTCAGCAGCTTTTGCACAACCTACACCAACTTGTCCTTTTTGGTTACCAACGATAACAACAGCTCTAAAGCTTAATTTTTTACCACCTTTAACAACTTTTGTTACACGTCTGATTTGAACTACACGTTCTTGCCATTCAGAAACAGGTTTTTCTTCAGTTGTTTCAACTCTTTTACGTCTTGAACGTTGTTTACGTTCGCCTTTTTCTCTTGCTGCATCTTCAAATTCTTCGTGAGCTTCTTCAACTACATCGTTTTCGTTTTCAACCGCAGCTTCAGTTTGTTCTAATTTTTCTTCTTCGTTTGACATTTTTACCTTCCTTATAAAGTAATACTACTAATGTTCTTTTTAATATTTTGAATGAATACGCCAAAATAAAAGCCATTTAAGACTATTGGAATTCATATTCAACGTGAGTTTTTCTGACATGGTCTATGTTATTATAAAAATATTTAAAATGCAAGGATATATTAATCCTCAATGATAAATAGTTTACAAGATTTAATAATATTTTTCATTCCTTACAACTACTTCTATAGCCATAACGCAACATGGTTACACCATCAGAACAAAGCCTACAACCACCTGCTTAAGAAGAGTGATTAACTAACAAATCCTTAACAAATATATTCCGACCTTAATGAAGCGAGTAATAAATGTTTATTCAACAGCATCAAGAATTGGTTTGTCTGAGCGTATGCGAGTTAACAACTCTTTGGTTGAATATTACAATTAATTAACGAACGCAATTCGAAGTGTGGCTTTTATAAACTTTCTGCCACCAAAAGGTTCGTACAATTAAAATTAAAAATTTTGAGGAACTTTTGTATCAAAAGCTCCTCTGCCTGAAAGGCTGTTTGACTATATTTAAAACAAATTTGAAAAAGTTTTGTAACAGTTTTGTAATATTACTTATTATTTAGTCAATTTTTATTTTCAGAGCATTTAAAATAGTATAAGAATTAGGGTAGGAAATATTTATGCATGATATGAATGTAAGATGTAACCACAATCACACACCAAACATGCCGCCTAGGTCTGCTTTTTCACCAACAGGGCCAAGACCAAGAGCACCTTATATTCCGTACTCAAATTTTAGTTACAATTTTTATAGTTTTGAAAGACCAGAATATATGGGACCAATGGATTTTAGACCACCGGTTAATCCGCGTGATGACAGATTTATAGGATTAGGTCATGGAGCATTCCCTCCACCACCTCCTATGCGACACCCTGGGCCAAGACAACGTTTGTATCACGCAGACTATTATGCCGATACAAAAGGTTTTGAAAGTGCTGATGAATATGCTCAATATCAAGAAGCTCTCGCTAAGGAAATGGAAACAATTGACGAATCTCAAATGACAACATTCCAAAAAATTAAACACAAAGCTAAACACTTTGCTGAAGTTATCAAAGAAAAATTCGTTGCAATTTGCAGAAAAATAGCACTTTAAAGAAGTTATTAAAAAGCATCAAGTAAATGTATATCATAAAGAATTAGGACCAGATTATTCCAGTCCTAATTCTTGTTTTGTAATTCTGTTATCATAGTCAATACGACCAATTAATTTATTAATTCTCTTTGCAACATCTGTAAATTGAGGAATAGATAAACTTTGAGCACCGTCTGATGATGCATTATCAGGGTCATGATGAACTTCCATCATTATACCATGTGCACCTGCAACCAAAGCTGCCTTTGACATTGGTTCTATCAAATATCTTCTGCCGGTTGCATGGCTCGGATCAACAATAATAGGCAAGTGAGATAATTTTCTTATTACAGGAATAGCCGATATGTCCAAAACATTTCTTGTAAATGATTGGTCAAAACCTTTTACTCCTCTTTCGCATAAGATAACATTCTCATTACCGTTACACATAATGTATTCTGCGGCAAGCAAGAATTCTCTTATTGTAGAAGCACCGCCTCTTTTTAGCAATACAGGTTTTTTAGATTTACCAACTGCTTTTAATAATGAGAAGTTTTGCATGTTTCTGGCACCAATTTGAATTACATCAACATAAGATTCAAACATTGGCATGTCATTAGAATCCATTAGTTCTGAAACAACTAACAAACCTGTTTTTTCTTTTGCTCTTGCAAGATATATCAAAGCTTTTTCCTCTAAACCTTGAAAATCGTATGGCGATGTTCTTGGTTTAAATGCACCCCCACGCAAGAACTGGCAGCCCATTTCTTTTACGGCATACGCGACATCTAATAAACCTTGAAATTCTTGTTCAACAGAACATGGTCCTGCTATTACGACAGGTCTTTCGTATCCGCCAATTTTAACACCATTTTCAAACGAAACAACAGTATCTTTTGAATGAGCTTCACGTGATGCTAATTTATACGGTTCTTGAATTATCTTAACTTCTCTAACACCTTCAAGTGAACCTAGTGAATGAGGGTCAAACATTCTTTTATCGCCAATTGCAGCGATAACAGTCATTACATCGCCTCTATTCAATATTACTCGGAACTCATGCTTTTCCAGAATTTTTACAACTCTTTGGATATTATCTTCAGAAGTTCCAGGTTCCATAACAATAATCATAACACTACCTCAACATTAAACTATATCTTAAGTAAATAATAACATAAAAAATTTAAAACAAAAAGAAACCTCACACAAATGCGATTTTGTTGCCTGCGTAATCTCGCAGGTGGGTGAACGCCTTGACTAATCCGTTTCCGACTGGCGATATTTCTATCGGTCGGTATACTTCAATGCCATTAGAGTCAATTCTCCCGATATTTAAAAATGTAGGAACAAAATAAACATCTATGCAAGGTAATATCATTATGACACATGTTTTTTCTCTTTTCAAGTCCGCAAACGGGTAATTTTTATCATAAAAACTTTTCAGTTGCTAAATAATATTTTTTATTTTTATAATTTTATTAAAATATGTAACAAAATTTAATTAAAAACTAAAGTTTATCGCATGCAGTCCGATATATTTAATATGGATATAAGAGTTTGTATTTCAAGGAGTGCGTTATGAATAAACAATTCGACTACAATGAATTTAAAAGATGTTTAATTGAACAAAAAACTGAAAATTTTATTAATTTAAAAAATGATATTAAGTTAATTGAAGGATTTATAGAAAAGACGCTTAATGCATCCTTTGAATCAACTCAATCCACAGTTGAAAGAGATTTTAATGTGATGACTCTTCTTTAAAAACAATGCTATTAGATTAGGGGTAAATTAACTGCTAAAGTTAATTAAGAACAAAAAGACTGACTCAAGAGAGCCAGTCTTTTTATTTTGATATTTTTTACGACTTATTATAAACCATACTGTGCTGAAATTTGCTGCATTAACATTTCATCTTGCATTTTTTGAGCAGGAGATTGGTATTTAGTTATATCTAAACTTGAAGTTCCCGTGAAAGATGGATTTGCCGAAGCAAATGGATTTGTTGTTGATTGTGAACTTTGAGAAGAATTATCATTTTGAGGACCTGAAGATGCACTCGCTATCTTTTGCAAACTATCGTATGCAATTTTTGCATCTTCACCTGATACACCTTCATTATTTAATTTTTCAAAAGCAACATTAACTATACTGTTTAAAGCATTTGGATCATTTTGAATTTTTTGTGCAAGAGCTTGTGTTTCTTGTTCTTTTGCCAAAGCCAATTCATCTTTACCTACAACTTTTTCAGCAACACTTTTGCCAAATCTGCTACCTAAAGCACCCCCAATTAAAGATGCAGCTGAACCAATTATAGCACCTGCAACGGCACCGATAGCTGTACCTGCACCCGGAATAACTGAACCAATTAAAGCACCTACTTTAGTACCCAATGCAGCACCCGCAATCCAACCACCAACTGATGCTGCGGTTTTTACTGCAGATTTTCCAACTTGTTTTGCTCCGGCTTTTGCACCTAACTGTTTAAATGTTGGAATTACATTAGATACAACTTCTGTTACACCTTCCATAGCAAGCATTATACCTGCACCATTTGATTTACATACATTTAAAACTTTTGCAAATTTTGGAGATTTAACAGCCAAATTATTTATAGCATTGCCTAGTTTTGTTATGCCTAGAGCATTTTTTACTTTTGCAAATATACCTGTTGCACTTGATGCTGTTTCAGCATAAGCAGCAGCATTCGCCTTAGATAATAAACTACTTGCATTTTCTAAACTTTTTTGAGCACCAAATTGTTTAGCATGTAAAGCTGCAGCTTTTGCTTGTGAATATAAAGTTTGAGTTTCTTTGGATAGTGTTGACAAATTCTTTGCTTCAGGTAACATACCTAAAATTTGACTTGCAGCAGATGAATTACTTACAGCTTTTAGACCATTTACAATACTTCCGCCATTTTTATAAACCCCATGCAAAGCTTGAGTTTGAGCTTTTGCAGCTCGCATTGCTTCAGAATAATTACCCTTATTCTTTCTTAACCAAGACAAACCTTTTATTGCTAAATCTGGAACAGTTGATGCAACTAAATCTGTTGCACTTACACTTTCCTTATTTGTTATTGCGACACCAGTTGCATATTTTACTAAATTTTCGACATCTTTTGATGAATAATAATAATTACCCGTAAAACTTGGATTGAAATTTACATTGCCTGACATATAAAATACCTCTAAATATCTCGTACTTATATAAAGAATATTTAGAGGTAAAAATTGACTTTTTTTAGTTATTTATTTTTATTTTACTTTACAATTGTTTACAAATTCCTCGACTTTTGAAACCATAATCTTTTCGAATCTATCACATTTTTCTTTTGTTTTGGCTTCAAAACGAAGTGTAAAAACAGGTTCTGTATTACTTTGACGAATCAAAGCGAATCCACCGTCAAAAACAATTCTCATTCCATCAAGAGTTATAATATCTTTAATTTTTGAACCAAATAAATTTGGATTAGCACTAACATATTTTTCAAATTGAGTTAAAACTGTCTTTTTTAGTTCATTTGGGCAAGATAGTCTTACTTCATGAGAAGAATAAACCTTATTAAACGGAGCAAGTAATTCCTCAACTTTAAAAGATTGTTTTAACTTTTTGTTTTTAGAAACAATTTCAATCATTCTACAACCTGCATAAACAGCATCGTCAAATCCGTAATATCTGTCTTTGAAGAACGTATGTCCGCTCATTTCACCACCTAATACAGCTCCAACTTCTTTCATTTTTGCTTTAATATAGCCATGACCTGTTTTGCACATGATTGCTTCTGCATCCAATGAATTAATTGTATCAAATAAAACTTGAGAACATTTAACCTCAGATACGACTTTTGGTATTACACCAGTATCTTTGTATTTTTCAATCACATCTAATGCATAAATTAACAATAATTTATCGCCGGTCATTGAATGACCTTGAGAATCAATTACACCAATTCTATCGCTATCTCCGTCAAAAGCTATACCAAAGTCTGCATTGTTTTCAACAACAGCTTTTTTGATATCGTCCAAAGTCTTTTCATCACTTGGATTTGGATGATGATTTGGAAATTTACCGTCAGGATTTGAATATAACTCAACAACATCGCAACCTAATGCTCTGTACAAACTTGGTGCAACAACACCACCTGTTCCATTTGCACTGTCAACTACAACTTTTACACCCTCGCCAACTCTGCCAAAGTTTAATTTCATAACATCCGTATAGTCTGGAATTAAATCATATTCAACAACTTTACCAAAGGTATGAGATAACAGAGATTCCTTACTAACTTCAGCAACAATTTTTAATAAATCTTGAATTGGTTTTTCATCCAACAATTGACCTTGATATGTCATTTTCAAACCATTGTATTGGCTTGGATTATGACTTGCCGTAACAATTAGTGCTCCATCAACATCTTCACCGTTTGTTACAGTAGCATTTACACCAACAACATCTGAATAATAACCTATTGGAGTAGGTGCAAGACCTAAATCAACTACATTTGCACCAGTTGAAGTTACACCTTGAATTAATGCCTTTGCAAGAGCAGGTGAATGGTTTCTTGCATCTCTGCAAACAGTTATCCATAAATCTTTAACTTCTTTATCAGATAAATTTGAAATATATCTTACATAAGCTTTACCTACATAAAAATATAATTCTTCCGTAACATCTTGCCCAAAAACACCTCTTATATCATTTTTGCCAAACGCACTATCCCATTTAGTTAACATTTAAAATCCTCCGTTTTTTATATATAATATTATCATAAAAAATAAACTTTTGGAAATTATGAAAAACATTATATCAGACTTTTTAAATAAAACTTCGTTTGCAGGTTATCTGTTTATTTTACCTGCACTTATTGGAACACTAATATTTATCATAATTCCCATTTTTTGTTCTTTTGGTTTGAGTTTCACTAACTGGGATCTTTTAAATGAAATCAAATTTGTTGGATTAAACAATTATAAAGCAATTTTTACAGAACCAATTTTTGTAAAAATTCTTATAAATACATTTGTTTATGCCCTATCAACAACATTCTTTGGAGTACTGATTCCACTAATATTAGCCTACATTTTAAATAACAAAATTATTGGCGGAGAATTTTTTAAAATAGCTTATTTTATTCCATTTATCACCCCGATGATAGTTATTGGAATAGTTTGGGAGTGGATTTTTGACCCAAATATTGGGTATTTAAATAACCTGCTGCATCTACACATAAATTGGTTGTATGATACACATTTTGCAATGCCGGCACTGATAATTGTATCGGTTTGGAAGCTTATAGGCTACAATATGATAATTTTTCTAGCAGGATTTTCTACGTTGAACAAAGAACTGTTTGAAGCCTCAAAAATAGATGGTGCAAACTCTTACCAAACTTTTAAGAATATTACAATTCCTCTGCTATCCCCAACGATATTTTTTGTGGTGATTATCACTGCAATCAGCTCATTTCAAGTTTTTGACTTAATTTTCATAATGACACAAGGTGGGCCATTAGATAGTACAAATGTCATAGTATATTCAATTTATAAAAATGCATTCGAATATTTTAACATAGGAAAAGCAAGTGCTCTTGCGTATGTACTATTCGCTATAATATTCATTCTTACCCTATTTCAATGGAACATAAGAAAAATTTTAGTTTATTTGGAGAAAGATTAATATGAAAAAAGCCTTTTTATGTTTAATTCTACTTTGTATAAACCTTTGCTACGCAGCAGAGATAACGATTTTACATACAAGTGATACTCACGGAAGAATAAGTCCGATAGAATATAAAGGAAAAGCTGATATTGGTGGACTATCAAGAAGAATTTATATTTTTAATAAAACAAAATCTGATAGTAAAAATTACTTACTTTTAGATAGCGGCGATGTTTTCCAAGGTTCAATATATTACAGAATCGACAAGGGCTTGTTAAATGCAAAACTTTTGCCTTATCTCAATTATGATGCAATAGCATTAGGAAATCACGAATTTGACGATGGATTAAAAATTCTAAAAAGGAATATAAAAGCATCAAAGACACAATTCTTAAGTGCCAATGTACATTTTAAAGACAAATACTTAAAGACACACGTAAAACCCTACATTGTTAAAGAATTTGATGGGGAAAAATTTCTTATAATAGGCGTTACAACTCAATCTCTAAAAAACCTAACAACAACAGGTGATATAACTGTTACAAATCCTATATATGAAATAAAGAAAATAATAAAAAATGTGGATTATGATAAACTTATAATTCTATCACATTGCGGTTTAGAAGAAGACCAACGCATAGCAAACGCAATCGAAAATATTGATATAATTTTGGGAGGACATAATCATTTCTTTTTTGAATATCCAAAATATATAAACAAAACTCCCATAATTCAAGATGGAGAATTTGGAGTTCGAGTGGGCAAAATTATATTCGATAAAAAACTTAAATCATATTCATATTTAGACGTTGATTCAAAATATCCAAAAGAAAATAGAACAGATAGCATAATTTCAAAAGCAGACAAAAAAATCAATAAAGATAGAAATAAGATTGTGGCAACTACAACAGTAGATTTAATTGGAGATCAGACAACAATTGAACATTGTCAAACAAATTTAGGAAAATTGGTTCTAATATCAATGACAAAACCATTCAAAGACTATGATGCAGTTATAACAAACTCCGGTTCAATAAGAATTAACAGAAATCTTACAGATAAAATTACTTATGCTGATTTAATGGAAATTTTGCCATTTGAAAACAAAATAGTTCTTGTTGAACTACAAGGAAAATACTTAAAACAATGCCTCTATGAAGGTAAAATTCAAACTAACAGAAGATTTTTGCAAGTTTACCTAAAAGATAAAAATATTGATGATAACAAAACATACAAAGTGATAACAAATGACTATATTGCAGCAGGTAAAGACGGATACAAAAGTCTAGCACACTGTAAAGTTATAAAAAAAGCAAAAGAAAAACCTGTCAAACTATTATACACAACATTAAAAGATATTAGTCCAATAACAAATGACAATATAAAATTCTAATTATTAAAAAATTTTAAATATCTGTTAATAAAACAATATTTGTACTATAATTTAAATGTAAGTAAAAAGCTGGTAAGGAAAAGTGGAAAAAGAGAAATATCATTTTATAGCCATAGGCGGAATCGGAATGAGCGGACTGGCAAAATATCTTCTTCAAGAAGGTTATATAGTGTCAGGCTCAGACATTAATGATAGCAAATATATAGATGAGATTAGAAATCTTGGAGCAAAAGTTTATATCGGACACGACAAAACAAATGTTCCTAATGACTGCATAGTAGTTGCAAGCACTGCCATTAGAGAAAATAATCCTGAAATTCAACGAGCTAAAGAATTGGGATTAAAAATACTCCATCGTTCTGATATCCTAAAAAGTTTATCAGAACGTTCAAAATGCTTTATCGGCTATGCCGGAACACATGGAAAAACAACAACAAGCGGTCTGGCTGCATACGTTACAGACAAGGCGGAATTGAATCCATCTTATATTGTAGGCGGAATTCTTCCGGATATTCATACAAATGCAAATTACAAATCTGATAACTATTTCATTGCAGAGCTGGATGAAAGTGATGGAACAATTGTTAAATACAATCCTGATATTTTAGTTATAAACAACTTAGAAGCAGACCATTTAGACTTTTATAAAAACGGTTTATCATCACTTGTTGAAACTTTTGAAAAACTTTTATCTAAATTGGACAAAAATCAAAAAATTCTTATTAATAATGATAATGAAGGTAACAAACTATTAAAGAACAATAGTTTTATTACATTTGGACTACATAAAGCTGATTACACAGCAAAAAACATTCAGTACTCCCCTAAAGGCAGCGAATTTGATGTTTATTACAAAGACAAATTACTCACAAGTTTAAAAATTAAATTACTCGGAGAACATAACGTTCTAAATGCCTTAGGAGTATTGGCAAGTTTAAATGAAGCTAATATAGATTTAAATAAAATTCTACAACATTTTGCTACTTTTAGCGGTATGGGAAGAAGGCTTCAACACGTTGGCAACGTTAAAGGTGCTGTAATTTATGACGATTATGCACACCATCCAACTGAAATTAAGGCAACCCTTTCGGCTTTATCTAAATTTAAGGATAAAAATATTATTGCAGTCTTTCAGCCACACAGATTCACTCGGTTGAAAAGCTTATGGAATGATTTTAAAGACTCATTTGAATACGCTTCTGAAGTGATTGTAACAGACGTTTATGCCGCATCTGAAGATAAAATAGAAGGTATAACCGGTGAAAATTTTGCAAAAGATTTGTTAAAAGAATCTAAAAAATGTCAATACATATCAGGTTCAGTTGAAGAAGTAGCAAAGGCTATATACCCACAACTTACAAAAAATGATATTGTTGTTGGATTAGGTGCCGGAACCATAACAAATTTAGGTAAATCTTTAATAAACATAGATACGGATAAATAATTATGCCTATTGAAGTTAAAAATGATTTCAACGCAAAAAACCTAACTTCTTTTAAAGTAAGCGGTTTAATTAAAAATGCCTATTTTCCTGAAAACATAGATGAATTAACCGAATTACTACAAACAAAATTCAAACCATTGGTACTTGGAAATTGTTCTAATATACTAATTTCAAGCCATGGATACGACGGAGATATAATATTCACAAGCAAATGCAATAATATAAGCTTTGATAAAAATAAAGTTTATGCCGAATGCGGAGTAAAAGGTCCAATGGCATCTAAACTTGCCTTTGAAAACAACCTATCCGGTTTTGAATTTATGATTGGTTTTCCGGGTTCTATTGGCGGAGAAATATATATGAATGCCTCTGCGAAAGAACAATCCATTAGTGATAATCTTATTTCAGTTAAAGTTTTTGACAATAAAAATAAGAAAGTATTAGAACTGTCAAAGGAAGATTTAAAATTTTCATATAGACATTCCATCTGCCAAGAAAAAGATTATACAATACTTTGTGCAGAATTTAATTTAAAAGAAGAAAATCAACAAACAATCAAAAACCGAATGAATTTCAATTTGGAATTCAGACGCAATCATCAGCCTTCATTGGCTCTTCCGAATTGCGGAAGTATATTCAAAAATCCTATAAACAATTCTGCCGGTAGATTACTGGACAGCATCGGTGCAAAAGATTTATCATTTGGCGGAGCAAAAGTTTGGGAAAATCATGCAAACTTCATTATCAACGATAACAATGCAACTTCAGAAGATATTTTAAATTTAATGTTATTGATGTACAATAAAGTAAACGACGAATACGGAATAAAACTTTGTCCTGAAATAATATATATAGGCAATCAATCTCAAAAAGAGGCAAAAATATGGAAAACATTACAAGAAAAATAGCAACAGACAAAAAAATAGGTGTGTTATGTGGCGGAATGTCATCTGAAAAAGATGTTTCTATGCGTTCAGGCAAAAATTGTTATGAAGCTTTAAAACGATTAGGCTACAATAATGCAGAATTAATAGTTGTAGATGAAAATATTGCTCAAGTTTTACAAGAAAAACAAATAGATATTGCATATATAGCACTTCATGGAAAATATGGAGAAGACGGGTGTATTCAAGGACTTTTAGAAATTTTAAAAATTCCATATACCGGATGCGGAGTTATGGCATCTTCAATTTGCATGAATAAAGAATATACAAAAAGAGTACTGGCAACTTGTCCTGAAATACCTCTTATAAAATCTGTTTTTGTAAAAAAGGGAGAAGATATCAAAGAAAAAACAAAAGATTTGAAATACCCGCTAATTACAAAACCTGTATGTGAAGGTTCAAGCTTTGGAATGACAAAGGTCAACAAACCGGAAGAATTGGAAAACGCATACAAAGAAGCTTTAAAATATAATAATGATGTTTTGGTTGAAGAATTTATAAATGGATTTTTTATAACCGTAGGTGTTTTAGAAAATGAAGGAAAAACTTTTGCAACAGAAATTTTGCAAATAATGACTAAAACTGAATGGTATGATTTTGATGCAAAATATACAAAAGGATTATCTGAATTTATCTTACCTGCAAAATTAAGTGAACAAGCGACAAAACAAATTAAAGATATAGCAATTAAAGCTCACCTCGCAGCTTGCTGCAGTGGTGTTTCAAGAGTTGATTTTATGGTAACAGGCGAAACTCCACATTTTTTGGAAATAAATACTAGTCCGGGAATGACAGATACAAGTGATTTACCGGCACAAGCAAACGCAATGGGAATAGATTATGATAATCTTGTCTTATTAATATTAAACAGTGCAGGTCTAAATAAATAATGACAGAAAACAATAATAAAAATAACGAGTTGAATTATGACTCTGAACAGTATATAAAAACTCGTATTCGCAGAAATAAACAAGAACGACAAGTTAGAAAAACAAACATGTGGCTACGTCGTTTTAAGGTATTATTGCGTTTTTTAACCATTGTGTTACTTGCCTATATTTGTTTTAGACTTATAAGAATGCACCAATGGTACATGACACCAAATGCTTTTGACTCCGCACAAAGCCCATACTTAGAAATTCTTAATAACAAAATCGTACCTGATTATTACATACTTGCAGCTCTTAGAAAAAATGAGGTTCCAAAAGTTCCTATGTATATGTATAACACAGACGAAATAAAATCAACTATTATGGAACTTGCTCCAATAAAGGATGTGTTTATTCGCCGATTTTGGTTTCCTGCAAGACTGCAAATTATAATTCAAGAGAGCACTCCAATATTAACAATAGCACCTGATGAAAAAGTTGAACCGATTGCATTTTTTACAAATACAGGCAAATTAATCGGCAGAGATTTTTTGCCACTGGATAAATCATTTAAACCTGTAAAAATTTTAACTTATGGTACTCAAGGCGATGATTACAGACATTGGGATAAACAAAGAATTGATCTACTGGAAAAAGTATCTAAAACAATAAAATCCGTTTCCAAAGAACCCATAGATTTTATAGATTTAAGGAATCCAAAAGATACCTATATACAAATTAATGGCATAAAAATAAGACTTGGAGTACTGGATGATACTTGTTTTGAAAGAATATCCCGACTTCCATCTATTATGCCACAAGTTAAAACATTAGATAAAAAGATAAAATACATAGATTTACGTTGGAAAGATGCCAGCTATATTAAACTTGATGAATAATAGGACTTAAAATTATGAATTTTCAAATCTTACAAATAAAATATAAACAAAATAACTTTGAATATAATTATAACAATATTAAATCTCAATCAATTAATAATAATGCTGATTTAATTATATTACCGGAATTTAATACAGATTCCGGTATGGAATTTGATTTCAAATATCAGGAATCGAAAGAAAAATTTTATAAAGATTTATGTGAATATTTTTCAGATAAAAATGTTCTAATTGGTACAAAATTAATCCAAAATGGAGAACTCTTTGATATAAAAAATATAACATTTAATGTTGCAGATAAAACAATATACGTGTCTGATGAATATAAAGAAAACATTGAATGTGATTTATACGTTCTTGCAAAAAACAGATACTATGCAATGAATACAATTCATGATTTTATTGAAAACATTGTATGTTCAAATACATTTGTGCATATCAATCCTATTATGATGGACGAAGAAAAGATTTATGCAGGACAGAGTTTTATAAAGAGCAGACATAACAGCCTTTTAAGAATTTATCCATTTCTTGAAGAAAAAAGTGAAACAATCAATATATATGACGACAACGTAGTCAATACCAACGATATTTCTACAATTGAAGAAATATTTAAGGCTACAACTTTTTCAATTAAAGAATATTGTGAAAACTGTGGATTCAAAGAAGTAGTTTTAGGCTTATCGGGGGGAATTGACTCGGCACTTGTTGCAACTTTAGCCACAAACGCAATCGGCAAAGAAAACGTTTATGCAGTAATGCTTCCAAGTAAATATTCAAGCGAAGGAAGTATAAAAGATTCTGAAAAACTTGTTTCAAAACTTGGCATCAATGTAGAAACAATTTCCATTTCACCACTATTTGAAACATTTATGACAAGTGTTGCGAAAGAAAATAAAATGGATTTAGCTGAAGAAAACTTACAATCAAGACTTCGCGGTTTAATTTTAATGTTTAATTCCAACCGATATAATCGCCTGTTACTTTCAACCGGAAACAAATCAGAAGTAGCATGCGGATACGGAACTTTATATGGCGATATGTGTGGCGGATTAAATCCAATTGCAGATTTAACAAAAACAAAAGTCTATGAATTATCAAATTGGATTAACAGAAATGGAGAGATAATCCCAAAAGAAATTATAGAAAAAGCTCCATCTGCTGAATTACATCCAAACCAAAAAGATTCAGATTCTCTTCCTGAATATGAAATTCTGGATAAAATAATTATCGATTATATTGAAAACCAAATTTCTTACGAAGAGTTATTAACAAAATATGATAAAAGCATAGTTGATAAGACATTAAAATTAATATACAGAGCACAATTTAAAAGAAATCAAGCTTGCTTAGGTATAAGATTAACTGAAAAAGCTTTCTGCTCTAATGTAAAATTGCCGCTTATGCAAAAAATTTATTAAAGATTTTGTAACCAATTTGAAAATTTTTCAATTAAGTATTACAATTTTTAAAACAATAGTAAAGGGATAATGAATATATGAAAATTCACATGCAGGTATTAATCGCAGTTGGACTTGGTATAAAAAGAAATTGGCACATATTTTTTGGAATTATCGCCGGAATATTTGTAGGGATATTTTTAAACGGACATCCAAATCAAACGATTTTAAATATATTAACATTTGTAGGAGAATCTTTTATCCGATTAATACAAATGGTTGTTATTCCATTGGTAGTCTCAGCAGTAATAATCGGTATTGGCAGCATTGGAGATAACAAACAGTTAAGAAGATTTGGCAGTAAAATGGTAATATATTATGGAATAATTACCACACTTGCGGTAACAATCGGGCTTTCTCTTGCCTTGTTAGTAAAACCCGGAGTTGGAGCAGGTCAATATATAGACACGCAAGCAGCAGTCGAAATTCAACAACAAGTATCTGCAACGATTGAAAATCAAAGAGAGAATATACTAAATATTATTTTAGATTTCTTACCAAAAAATCCTCTTGCATCTCTTGCGACAGGAGATATGGTTCCAATTCTGGTATTTGCACTAATATTTGCCATTGCACTAACAAAAATTGGAGAAGTAAGCAGACCAATAACAGCATTTTTTGAATCTGTTTTTGCTGCAACAATGAAAGTTACTGATTGGATTATGTACTTGGCAGCACCAGGGGTATTTGCTCTTACGGCTACCTCAATTGCAAGCTTTGGTATAGACGTATTTTCAAGTATTTCTAAATATTTATTTGTAATTTTAATAGGACTTGGACTACAACTATTTGTTGTTTATCCCGTATTTTTAAGAATATTTTCAAAAGTTCCTGTTACAATGCTATATGCAGCAATAACAGAAGCAATGATGGTTGCATTTGGAACTGCAAGTTCCTCTGCTACACTACCGTTAACTATTGCTTGTTGCGAAAAGAGAGGAATATCACATAAAATTTCAAGCTTTGTTCTTCCTTTAGGTGCAACTTTGAACATGGATGGAACTGCACTTGTACAAATTGTTGCAGTGCTATTTTTAGCACAAGCTTACGGTGCGACTTTAACTCCATTTATGCTTATTCAAATAATTATTCTTACTATTGTTGCCTCAAGTACCTGTGCTGGTATTCCGGGAACAGGTTTAATTACTGTCGTTTTGGTTCTTAACGGAATGGGATTGACTCCGGAACAACTAATCTCCGGATTTGCACTATTATTTACAATGGACAGATTAACAGATATGGTAAGCACAATGCTAAACGTAACTTCTGATGCTGTTGTAGCAGCTACCATTGCCGACAATGAAAATGAAATTAATTATGATTTACTAAATAATCCGGAAGCATATAATGAAATTATATAGCAATAATAACAAAGAAGTAGGACACCTTGGTGAAAGTTTGGCTTGCGAATTTTTAGAAAAAAACGGTTATAAAATTATTGAAAGAAATAAACATTTCTCTAAATATTGTGAAATTGATATTATTGCACAAATAAAAAACACTCTTGTTTTTGTTGAAGTAAAAACAAGAAAAAATAATAACCTTGGAACACCTTTTAACGCAATTACACAAAAGAAATATAAAAATATCTGCACTGGAGCTTTAAGCTATTTAAAAGAAACTGAATCAAAATGTAATAATTACCGAATTGATGCAATTGCCGTTGTATTAGAACCAAAACTCGATATACAACATCTTCAAAATATTTCGTTATAAAAAATCACTTTGATTTTACTAATATTGAATAATTATCTTTATAGAATTTATCAAACTCATCATTTAAAATTGCGTTTCTACAAGATTTTGCAAAATCAATCAAAAACTTAATATTATGTATAGACATTAACGCTGCACAAGTCGCCTCTTGACATCTAAACAAGTGCCTTAAGTATGCTCTTGAATGATTCTTGCAAGCATAACAATCACAATTTGAATCAAGCGGTGATGGATCTTCTTCATATTGCTTATTTTTGATACATCTTTTGCCTTCGTGAGTAAAGAAAGAACCATGCCTTGCATTTCGCGTCGGAAGAACACAATCAAACATATCAATACCACGTTTTATTCCATCTAACAAATCTTCAGGTGTACCAACACCCATTAAATAACGAGGCTTATTATCCGGTAATAATGGTGCAGTATATTCAACAAAGTGATTCATTATGTCCTTAGACTCACCAACACTTAATCCGCCAATTGCATAACCAACCGCATCATAAGAAGAAATTACATTTGCACTTTCTTTTCTTAAATCATCAAAAAATGCCCCCTGAACAATAGGAAATAATGCTTGTTTTGGATTAGTTTTCGCTTTAAAACACCTTTCAAGCCAACGATGTGTTTGCTCCATAGCCTTTTTAGCCTCATCATACGTACAAGGGAAAGGTGAACAAACATCAAATGCCATCATAATATCTGCACCAATATCTTCTTGAATTTCCACAGATTTTTCGGGAGAGATAAAATGTTCAGAACCGTCTTTTGGATCTCTGAATTTTACACCTTCTTCTGTTATTTTACGCATTTGAGCTAACGAAAACACTTGAAAACCGCCTGAATCTGTTAATACAGGTTTATTCCAATTCATCCACCCATGGATACCACCGAATTTTCTGATTAACTTTGTTCCAGCTCGCAAATACAAATGATAAGAATTCGCTAAAATAATTTGAGCACCCGTATCTTCAATATCACGATTTATAAGAGTTTTTACAGCAGAATTTGTGCCAACAGGCATAAATATTGGTGTTTCGATATCACCATGCGGAGTATGTAAAACACCTGCCCTTGCACCGGTGTTTTTATCAACATGGACTAAATCATAACTAAAGAACTCCGTCTTATCTTGCATCGATAACAAGTTCCATCATAGTTTTCCAATTAGTGCAAAGTTCTTTATCTAAATCAAAATAGATAGCCATTTCTCTTCTTGCTGATTCAACAGAATCAGAAGCATGAATTGAGTTACAAGCCATAATAGGAGAAAAATCTGCCCTAATAGAACCAACATCTGCTTTATCTGGATCAGTAGCACCTAAAATATGTCTTACTTCTGAAACAGCATTTACCCCTTCAATGACCATAGCAAGAATTGGAGCAGACATTATAAATTTTACAAGTCCTTCATAGAACGGTTTGCCTTTGTGTTCTGCATAATGATCTTCAGCTTGTTCCTTAGAAACTTCCAACATTTTCATTGCAATAATTTTAAAACCTTTATCTTCAAGTCTTGTAATAATTTTTCCCATTAAACCTCTTTGAATTGTATCAGGTTTTAGTGCAACAAATGTTCTTTCCATTTCAACTTTCATTTTTCTACCTTTCATAATTTTATGTATGTAAAACTTTATTATTAACTAAAATACTCTCTAATTAATTTTTCAATAATTTTAGAGGTATCTCCTGAGCCATAAGGATTTTTGGCTGTTAATCTTGTTTGAGATTTATCTTTTGATAAAATATTTTTACTTAGATTCATAATTTTATCATAATCTGCACCCACAAGAGTAGAAACACCAGCTTCAATACCTTCTTGACGCTCAGTTTCATAACGCATTACAAGAGTCGGACAACCAAATGTTGGAGCTTCTTCTTGAATACCACCGCTATCTGTTAGAATTAATTTTGCATTTTTTTGTAAATATACTAAATACGGATAATCTAAAGGTGATAATAAATACACATTTTTTAAAGAGCCCAAGTTTTCATGAATTTTATCTTTTACGTTTGGGTTTGGATGAACAGGAATAACAAACTTATGATCGTTATATTCAATTGCTAAATCATAAATTGCTTTAATTATTCTATCTAATCGTTCCCCATGATTTTCACGTCTATGAGCAGTAATTAAAACCAGTTTGTCATCTATTTTTATATTTTTCTCTTCAAAAAACTTTGCAGATTTTGAAATCACATCATCAGACAAACAGAAAAGAGCATCAATTACAGTATTACCTGTTACCGTAATTTTCTTTTCATCGATACCTTCAGCTAAAAGAGCTTGTTTATTTTTTTCTGTTGGTGCAAAGTGTAACTGAGTTACACGAGATGTCATCTGACGCATGACTTCTTCAGGAAACGGCTCATAAATATCATACGATCTTAAACCAGCTTCTACGTGGAACACCGGAACTTTATGATAAAAACTTACCAAAGCACCTGTTAACACCGTCATTGTATCACCTTGAACAATAGTCGCATCAATATTATGCTTACTAAAAACATCTTCTAAACCAAGTAAAATTCTTGATTGAACCTCTGCCAAAGATTGATTTTGACGCATACAATCCAAATTCAAATCTGCTTTTAGACCAAAATATTCTAATGTTTGATTCGACAATTCCTTTTGTTGCTCTGTATTGCAAACAATGACATTATAATTGTTGTGCTTTCTCAACTCTAAAATAACCGGAGCCAATTTAATAACTTCAGGTCTTGTGCCGAAAACAACTAAAATATTTTTAACTTGATTCATATACTTTCTCAATAAATTATCACTATATTAATTGTACAACAAATATTTTTATTTTATACTTTTCTTATGGAAACAATAATTATCGGTGCAGGTCTTGCAGGTTCAGAAGCCGCACTACAACTTGCAAAAAGGAACATTAAAGTAAAATTATACGAAATGCGACCTCAAAAAACAACAGGTGCACATGTTAGTGAAAATTGTGCAGAATTTGTCTGTTCAAATTCTCTTGGTTCAGCTGACATAACAAACGCAAGCGGACTATTGAAAGCAGAAATGCAAGAACTTGGCGGAGAGTTGATTAATATTGCATACGAAAACAGAGTTCCGGCAGGTAATGCTCTTGCAATTGACAGAGTTGGTTTTAGCAAAAAAGTAACAGAATTAATCGAAAATAATGAGAATATAGAACTTATTAGAGAAGAACTAACTAAATTTCCAGAAGATGTGCCTGTAATAATTGCATCCGGACCTCTTACAAGCGATAATCTTGCAAATGAAATTCAAAAATTTACAAAAACAGAGCATTTACATTTTTTTGATGCGATTGCACCAATTGTAGAAAAAGACAGTATTAATTTTGATATTGCATTTTGGGCAAGCAGGTATGACAAAGGGGAAGCTTCATACATAAATTGTCCGATGAACAAAGAACAATATGAAAATTTTTATAAAATTTTGACAACTTCAGAAAGAATTGAACTCAAAGAATTTGAAAAAGATGCAAAATTTTTTGAAAGTTGCCTTCCTGTTGAAGTTTTAGCTTCTCGTGGAATTGATACACTAAGATTTGGACCAATGAAACCTGTTGGACTTGTAGATAAAAGAACTAACGCTGAAAATTGGGCAGTTGTACAATTAAGACAAGATGATGCAGCAAAAAGTCTATTCAATCTAGTAGGGTTCCAAACAAATTTAAAGTGGGGTGCTCAAAAAGAATTAATCCACTCTATACCAGGGCTTGAAAATGCAAATATTGTAAGATACGGTGTTATGCACAGAAATACATTCATCAACAGTCCGCAAATACTAAATGCTACACTAAACACAAGAACCCGAAAAGATTTATTTTTCGCAGGACAAATTACAGGTGTTGAAGGATACACAGAATCTATCGCAACAGGTCTTTTGGCAGGAATAAACATGGCAAGATTTTTAAATAATGAACCTTTAATTACTTTGCCTCAAGAAACAATGCTTGGAGCTTTATGTCATTATATTTCGACAAGTGAATTGAAACACTTTCAACCAATGAACTCAAATTGGGCAGTAGTTTCTCCAATTGAGTTACCCAAAAAAGAACGAAAAAATAAAAAGTTAAAAAATGAACTACTTGCGAAACGCTCAATCGAAACATTGAAAGGATTTTTATGTTCTATTTAGAAAAAATAAATAATAAAACTGTAATGAAAACAGATATTTTAGACGGTTTAACTCATTTTTTTACAACAAGAGAATGTCCTATTAAATCAAAAGAACCTAACATGCTTTCTATTGTTGAAGAAAATAGAAATATGTTTTGCAAAATATTAAATATTCAAGAAAATAATTTTATTCATGCTGAACAAAGACATACAAACAGAATTGAAATTGCTCAGTTGGGGAAAAATTTTTACGAAAACACTGACGCAATTATACTTACAAATACAGAACAAGCTGCATACCTAAATTTTGCAGACTGCACTCCTATTATAGCTTTTGATAAGAAACAAAATATCGCAGCTGTAATTCATGCCGGCTGGAAAGGAACTGTTGGCAAAATTGCACAAAAAACTGTTTTAAAAATGCAAGATGAACTAAATTCAAATATAGAAGATATAAATATTGCTATTGGTCCTGCAATTTCTGTCTGCTGCTATGAAGTTAAAGAAGATGTTTTCAATATGAGTATGATTTCTGTTATGGATAACAAAGATTTATATGAAATTCGTGATGGAAAAATATTTGTAAATTTAAAAGAAATAAACAAAAGACAACTTGAAGAAGTCGGAATCAAAAATATAGACATTTGTCCATACTGTACCTCTTGCGACAATAATCTATTTTATTCATATAGAAAAGAAAACGGGACAACAAATAGACACAGTGCTATTATAAAACTTCAACAACAAGGATAAATGAAATATTTAATTAAACTAAATACCGCACGAAACTGCATAAGATACCTAATTCGAGCTTACGATATTAAAGTGCTATATGTACCGTATTACATTTGTCCTGCGGTAAAAAGATTATTAAAAAAAGAATTTATAAAAGTACAATATTACCACATAGATGATAGATTTATGCCTGTTCAAAATTTCAGATGGGATGACTTCATTTTATATCCAAATTATTTTGGAATTTGTACAAATAACGTTAAACAACTTGCAAAAAAATATAGAAATTTAATTGTAGATAATTCACATGCTTTTTACGCTGAACCAATGGGACTTGCAAGTTTTAACTCACTTAGGAAATTTTTTCAAATGAATTATAGCGTTATGGATGGTGCCTACTTATATACTGATAAGAAATTAGACCAAAATTTTAAAATAGCAGAAGACTACGAAATAAATTATGATATTGATTATGAAGCCATAGTAAAAAATGAGAACAGATTAAATAATGATCAGATATTTCTAATGTCTAAGACAACAGAAAAACTAATGAGTACAATTAATTTTGAATACGAAAAACTTAATCGTTTAAATAATTACCAACAACTTGAACAAATTTACGGCAAGACAAACGAACTCAACATAAGCCTCGAACAAGGAGAAGTTCCATTTGTCTATCCATATTTTACAAGAAACGAAAAAATAGGATATGAACTCGAAAAACAAGGTCTGTTAATATTTAGATACTGGGAAGGACTTCCTAGTACATTTGAAGAATACAACTTTTATAAGTATTTAATACCAATACCTTTATATTAATAAATTACAGAATTAAAGACTTTATCTAAATTGCGATTATATCCGTCAACATCTCCATTATAAACAGAAAACTCTACAATGTTTCTACCTAATTGCTGCAAGCCGCTAACTTCTAACGGAGGTCCGGCAGGTGTAGTTCTTGAGCTGTTATATGGATTTGATATAACGCCAGTTGCTCTTAATAAAGGAATTGATAAAATATTTTCAAAAACGTCGTATTGAGTTATTCCTTTTGTAAATATTCCAAAATCATTTGCCCAAACAAATCTTTGCATAGGTGCCGTATTTGTTTTTGCCTCATGCCCTTTTTCCTTTGGTAAATTTTTCCTGATATCATAAGTATAGTCGAATTCACGCTCTATTAATTCATTAAAATCTTCAGAATAAGTTTTTTCTATATTTTCATTCAAAATAAATTTTGCTTGTATCAAATGATTTTTATCTTCATTAATCCAGTCAATTTTAAAATCTAATAATTCTGAATGTTTATCAACAGATACTAAAACATCAAAAAACGATGTTTCTATTTTTAACGTTGCTCTCAACTTTGATTCAAATACTTTTTTTGTAGAAATAACATCTGCACTAACACCAACATCATCTCTTACAGGGCCTTCATTGTAACTATCACCATTATCAATATAATCAACAAATTCAAGTTGAATTTCATTATTAATTAAAATATTATTTCCGATGACTTTCAGGGATATGTTTGAATTTGAAATTGAATTATCCGTAATTTCAATATCTGATGCATCACTAACCTGCCCCAAATCTCTCAATTCTGTCGGCTGCATATTTTCAACTTCTGTTAAATACGTGTAAATATCTGTATAGTCCTCAGTTACAGGTATTTTTTGTGTATCTTGAAGAATATTGTTATCAAAACCTTTTCTTGACGTAAGTTTAACCAATTGAGGATAATCTTCAACAGCCTCAAATTGTACAATTCCGCTGTATGGTTTATTTCCAATATTTATACCTAAAACACCCGTTCCAAGCTTAAATCTTACTTCGTCAACAATTGTTTGAGAAATTTGAAGTATTTTTTTATATCGCATTATATTTTCAGAGTGAACATCATCTGTTGAACATCCACATATACCGTCATGAGCCTGATTTTGCAGCAACAATTTGTAAGCATATTTTATCAAATTATCATAATTTAGATTAAAGTGTTTTTGCAATTTATCAGCCATAGGCAGCCTATGACAACACAAAACATTCAACCTTTTTACATCTAATCGCGAAGAATACGATCCAGGAAGAATAAACGTTATAGAATTATCTCTTAATTCATCATTCCATTGATAATTTTTAAAATTATCTTTTACAAGTTCAAAATAGTCAAAAGGTGAACCTAATATTATTTCATAATTTTTTAATCTTGAATTTACCTCTAAAATTTGAGATTGAATATCTAATTCAACACCCAAATGATCCGCCCCAATTGGCATTAACAAGACATTACCCGATTTTTTTGCAATCTTATCTAAATTTTCTTCTATTGATTTTGCTTTTTTATCAATATCAAAAGGTGCGGAAAAGAAATCCATAAAATAACCTCGAACAAGATTTACCGTATCTACACCATTATAAGTAAATTCTGACGGAATCTCATCCGGACATCCTCTCCAAACAACACATTTATCAATATTAAACTTTTTAAACACTTTGCAAATCTGCTTTGAATGACCAAAAGTATCTGCTAAGTATCCGATAAAATCGGTGCAACCTAAATTCTTTGCATATTCTAATCCAATTTGCAAATTATGTTCAAAAGAATTTTTATCCGTTAAATATTCATCAACAAGTGTGTAAAACGGACCAATAAAAAGCTTTTTATTTTTGATTAATTGTTTTACTAAATCTAATTTTTCGGGACGAATTTCTAAATAATCTTCAATTGCAGCAGTTTGTCCATCAAAATAAAAAGACGGGATTTGATTATTTTCCAGAAGGTTCAAAACATTATCAAAAACACGTAAAAGTCTTATCCTGAAAACTTCGTATTCTCTATACCATTCTCTGTCCCAATGAGTGTGTAAATATGCAATAACTTTTTTTTTCATAAACAGATTATAACATAAAATATTGACAAAAATAACATTAAGCCATAAAATACAAATTATGGCTATCGTATATTTAAGCCTTGGTTCAAACAAAGGCGACAGAATCGGATATATTCAACAAGCAACATCAATCCTGGACGGACTTGATGATACTAGTCTAATTAGAAGTTCCGCATTTTATGAATCTGAACCATGGGGTACGAATTCAAAAAATTGGTACGTTAATGCAATTATAGAAATAAAAACATCCAAATCTCCGCATCAACTTCTGGAATCCATACATAAAATCGAAGCTCAACTTGGACGAAACAGAGAAGAAGAAGGTCATTACGGAGATAGAACTATTGATATTGACATAATGTTTTATGATAAAGAAATTATCAATGATGAAGACTTGATAATCCCTCACAAATTCTTTCATAAAAGAGCATTTACACTTGTTCCAATGATAGAATTAGAACCCGATTTTGAGCACCCTATATTAAAAAAATCCGTTTTGGAACTACACAACACACTTGAAAATCCGGAAATGGTTTTTTTATACGGTGCAAGGGTTGGAATTTAATGAATAAAACTATTGCAATAATTGGAGCAGGACCAGCCGGTTGCATGGCAGCATGCCATTTAGATAAAAGCTTTGAAATAACATTGTTTGATAAAAATTCACCCCTAAAAACGCTGCTTCCAACAGGCGGTGGCAAATGTAACCTTGCACATGCAGAATTTAATTTTAAAGAACTTGCAAAAAATTATCCTCGTGGAGAAAAATTTTTATATTCAATTTTTTCTAAATTCAGTACCCAAGATACATTGGATTTTTTTGAAAAAATCGGTGTAAAAACTTATACAAGAAATGATAGTAGAATTTTTCCAATATCAAATAGCTCACAAGATGTACGTAACAAAATCCTTGAGATGCTACAACACTGTAAAATTAAAAAAGAAGAAATTACATCAATAAAAAAAATCAACAACGGATTTGAAATTAAATCAACTAAAGCGACTTATCTTTTTGACAAAGTTATAATTGCAACCGGTGGAAAATGCAACTATAACCTTCTCAAAAATCTTGGACATTCAATAGAAACACCTTATCCATCTCTGGTAGGATTAAAAACTATCCCAAATTTTAAAGAAATTGAAGGTGTTACTATCAAAAATTGCAAAATAAAATTAAATAAAAAAGAATACCAAGGCGATATTTTATTCACCAAGGACGGAATCACTGGTCCAATCATTTTTGAAATTTCTTCAATTTACGCAAAATCAGAATTTCCATATCAGATTAACATAGATTTTTTAAATTCTGAAATTAATCTCCAAAAAGATTTTGAATGTAATTCAAAAAAAGATTTAAAAAATCAACTAAGCACTTACTTGCCAAAATCGTTTATTAATAATCTGTTTAAGGATTCTTATATTAATTTAAATAAAAAGTGTTCTGAAATAAAAAAAGATGAAAGAGAAACAATAAAAAAACTTTTAACTGATTTTGAGATTAAAATAACCGGAACAAGACCTGATGGAGAAACAGTAACATGCGGAGGCATCAATTTAAAAGAAATTCAGCCGTCAACACTCGAATCAAAAATAATAAATAATTTATATTTTTGTGGAGAAGTCCTTGACATAGATGGATTCTGCGGAGGGTTTAATCTTCAAAATTGCTGGAGTACAGGATTTGTTGCAGCATCAGCATTAAATAATTCCAAATAACTATTATAAAGATTTGTAACAGTATTCTTAAGAAGTAATACTTTAGAGTTATTTTTTATAAATTTAGTGGTAATATATAATTATACGTTGTTTGGAGTAAAAATAATTAAAATGCACAAATTTTATCAAATTAGGCTTGACTTATAACCCATAATTTGCTAATATGTAAATAATTATTAAGAGTAATAATAATTGATAGTAAAAGAGAAAGGTAAAAATTATGAAAAAAACATCAGCTTTCACATTAGCAGAAGTTTTAATTACACTAGGTATTATCGGTGTAGTTGCTGCTATGACAATTCCAACATTAATGCAAAACACAGGTAAGTCTGAATTAAAAACGGCTTACAAAAAAGTTTTATCGGCAGTAAATCAGGCTATTACAATGTCTGTTGCACTTGATTACATCGATTTTGGTGATTCAGATGCAGGTATTGTTGATGGTTCTATTTACAAGATATTATCAGAAAGAATGCACGTTATTAAAGCAGTTGGTCCTACAGGAATACTTGATGCAGGAGAAGAATCTGATTTAGGTAATATGTTTAGCGATTCTGCAACAGTAGCTGCAAATAACATCACTTTATTCTTCAGCGACGGTATGGTAATTTCTTATCCTAAAGATGCTAAAAATTGTACAACTTCTGCATATAGAGATAATAATTGTAAAGCTATCGTTGACGTTAACGGTTTGAAAAAACCAAACAAATTATCAAATTGTCAATGGAATGCATCTAGCGGTATTACTCCAAGCTCTATAACTACTGACCACGATACAAGTGTTACGGCATGTACTGAAAATAACTTGTATGTATCTGACCAATACTCAGTTGCATTTAAAGGTCAACAACTTATCCCTAACGGATTTGCATCAAAATATGTATTATATCAAAAATAGTCAATTGTGAAAGCTAATTGAGATAAATATAAAAAATAGGTTTTGATTAATATCAAAACCTATTTTTTATATTATTTATTTTCTTTACCACCATGTTCTCTTCTTTGAACTTCAGCCTCAATTTGTTTCTTTTCTGTTTCTATTTGCTGAATTAACGGAGTATTTGAATTTAGCCATTGAACAGCCTCATTGATGTTCGCTTTATACTGCCCAATATCTTCTTGAACTTGATTATTTTTATTAATCAATTCTTTTTTCTCATCTGTTAAACGATTATTTGCTGAAGTTAAATCATTATTAGCCTTGTTTAAATCAGTGTTTGCCTGAGTTAAATCGTCATTAGCTTTTTTGTAGGTATCAACTTGTTCTTGTTTTGCTTTAATATCATTTTCAATTTGTTGAATTTTTGCTTGTAAATTTTGAATTTGTAATGCCTTGTTAGGATTTTCTTGTGAATTTTGAACTTGAGTAAGTTCATTTTTTGCAGCAGCTAAATCAGAATTTAAACCTGAAATTTGATTATTTAAACTGCTAATTTCGGTATTATTACTTTCAATACTTTTTTCATTTTTTTGAATATTATCATTGTTTTCTTTTATACTATCATTATTGCCTGCAATTTCATCTTTTTTTTCATCTATGGATTTTTGTAATTCATTTGCAGCATTATAAGCAACTTCTAAAGATTTTTCAGATTGATTTTTTAACGAAGTATATTGCGATTTTTCCTCTTCATAAACTGATAATTCATCATTCAAATTAGCTAATCTATCTTGCAATTCTTCAGTTTTTGCATCTGAAATATTTATCTTCGGATTTTGACTAACTATTGAAGGATTATTAAACATGTTTGCATTAACCGCAGGAGAGCCAACATTTACGTTACCTGCACCTTTTACTGCAGATGCAATAGAAAATGCCGCCATACCCAATCCTGTAAGTCCGCCAAGAATAGAAGTAGCAATTTGTGCCTTTTCTAAAGACGACATTTTTGAACTACCTGAAGTTGAATCAGAGCTTGATTTTGACGTATTTTTTTGTGTTTTAGTTATATCAAAAATAGAGTCGTTATATTCCTTTGTTGTATTCGAAAAGATATTAACTTCTTTATTATTATTTTTAGACTTTAATTCTTCAAGATGTTTGATATTCTTATCAAATGGACTATATTTTAACGGATCATTCATGGTACACATCCCTTCGTTACACTATTTATATTGTATTTATCGGATAAATTTATTAAATCTTTAAAAATATAAAATAAATGTTACAAAAAATTAACATTTTAATAGACAAAAAAAAAGGGACTTAATGTCCCGGATTAATGTTGTCATGTGTTATTATATTAATTACAGTCTGTTAAACTTACTTTTTAGCTTTTAGCATACCTGATTTTAAACCTTGAGCCAAATCAGCTCTACCATTTTTTTCATAAATTTTAGTCATTGATTCTAAGAATTTTATGCTATCAATATTTGCAGGCGTTGCAACATTATTATTACTATTCATCTGTATTGTATTACTTGCCGAATTATTAATATTAACTCTTGAACCAACTGTTGACATAACTTTTGGCTGAGCCTGAGATTTTTGAATACCTGAAGTCATACTATTTTTTGATAGCATTGAATTGTTTATTAAGTTTGTATTCAATTTATTATTATGAATAACATCAGATGACATATATGGGTTTCTATTGCTTGATTGATAAGCCTTCATACCATACCCGGCATTTGCTTTAATGTTACTGTCCAACAAAGCCCTATTCACATTTGAATCAAAACTCATGCTTTTTCTAGGTGCTTGTGTAAATGAAGTATGATTTTGAGATAGGTCTTTATATAAACTCATCTCTCTTTCTTTTAAACTTTGAGCTAACCCAACAATAGATTCTTTTTCTTCCTTTTTAAATAATTTTGCAACACATAATACTATTAGAGCAACTAAACCTGTCGTTACAATATTAGATATATTTCCCATACTTAATATTGATTTAATCTTTTCTACAAAACCAAATGTTGGAATAAAACTTGACATATCATCTATATCTTCCACATCATCATTATAAACAGGCATGTAATCGCTTACAGGAGCAGCTAAAGTTATATAATCTTTTTTAGATTTTTTAGCTTTTTTGGGAGTAAGAACTGATTTCCCATTACTTGCTTGTAATTCGGTTTCTGATGCTTCAGTTGAAACCGCAGAATTTGAAATATTTTTAGCTTTTATAATTACATTCAAATTGTTTTCACCCACAGGCTCAACCATAATACTATCTACTTCTGCAGCATTCTTATATATAGTGTTTAATGATTTTGATGGTTTAATATTTTTTAATGTCAAAATCATGTTATCCGGAGATTGATTTGTACGTTTTACGTCAAGAGCTTTATCCGAATTTAAAACTATACTGTATGTATCATTTAATGAATCTATCTGAATTGAATTTAATATATTAGTTTTTTCATCTGCAGCAACCGCTGATAAGACTGTCATTGATATAATAACTAATAAAGTAAATAAACGTTTCACAAGTCCACCCCTTTAATCCTATAAATTAGAAGTTTATAAACACTTCTTATCCTTTGACATTATTAGTTTACTTTTTTTTTCGTTTAATGACATCAATCATAGGATTTAAGTTTAGCTATTTTTTTATAGACCAAAAGATCAATAAAAATTCATAACAACATGTTAATAAGATAATCATACAAGTAATTGGATAAAAAGGCTATTTTATTAATAAATTTAACAATAAATGTATAATATTTTCTATGTTTGTATTAGAATAAAGATAATAAAATAAGGAAAGTTTGGTGAAAGTCCAACGCTGGTCCGCAACCGTACAGCCGGAATGCTTATTTTGTTTTCACCTCGAGACAGGAAATTCGGTAAATTTTTACCATTTCTTATTATTAAGGCGTATGTGTATATTCAAAGTTAAAAAATATCCAGTTATCACTCTAAGGAATAAAAATGAAAGTAAATAGCGTTTATACAACTTATTTCAATAATCAAGCAATTGCGTTACCTCAACAAATCAACAAAAATAGACAAAATAAACAATTAACAAATGAAAATAATGCAATATCACCAATTAAACAAGATGCTTTAACTCATTTGGCATTTTTGGGAATTCAAAATCTAAAATATACAACTAACGTAACATTTAAAGGTAATTTAGAAAAAGATAAAGGTTACGTTCAAGTTTATACGGGTGATGGGAAAGGGAAGACAACTGCAACAATGGGACTTGCACTAAGAGCATTAGGGCAAGGAAAAACTGTTTCTATAACAATGTTTACAAAAGGAGGCGATGATTATGGTGAAATCAAAGCTTTTAACAAATTACAACCGGATATTAGAAAAAACCTCAGAATAGAACAAGCCGGATTAGATAGAATCATTTTTGCTTCAAACAAAAATGACGAAGACAAAAAAATAATGCAAGCCGGTTGGGAAAATGCAAAAAAAATAATAAACAGTGGAAAAACTGATGTAGTTATTCTGGATGAATTAAATATTGCTCTAGATTTAAAATTAATAGACGAAGAAGACGTTTTAAAAACAATCAAAAATAAACCTGAAAACGTAGAAATAGTTTTAAGCGGGAGAAACGCTCACAAAAACATAATTGATGCAGCAGATTTGGTATCTAACATTCAGTTAGTAAAACACTATTGGGATAAAGGAATAACTGCTCGCAGAGGAATAGAATATTAACAACAATAAGTAGGATATATAGAAAGAAGGTATTATGATTAGCAAAATTACAAATGTATCATTTAAAAACAATACGTCAGAACTAAAAACCGATGCAGAAAATACTGAAGTTCAACCAGTAACAAATATGTTAGAACAAGATACAAAAGATGTTGATACATTTGAAACTACACAAACACAAACAAATACAACAACAGAACCTAAAAAAGGTAATCTTATAACAGGGATTTTAGGTATAGTTGAATTAGTGAACTCATTTATGTCATTGCTTGATACAAAAAATAATACAAAAAAATAAATTAAATAATTTAAAAAAAATGGGACTATTTTCTTTCAATAGCCCCATTTTTTATACTTGATTTTCTATTCAGATAAATAATCTATAACTTCATCAACATGACCTTTTACTTTAACATTTCTCCACTCTTTTTCAATTTCACCCTCTTTATTAAGGACAAAAGTTGAACGCTCAATTCCCATATATTTTTTACCATACATAGATTTTTCTTTCCATACATTAAAAGCTTGTGCAAGCTCTTTTTCCGCATCCGAAAGAAGAATGAAATTTAATTCTTGTTTTTCTTTAAAAGATTTATGACTTGCAATACTGTCCGGACTCACCCCAATCACCGTTGCAAGAGTAGTAAGCCTATTTATATTATCTCGAAAATCACAAGCTTCCTGCGTACACCCTGACGTATTATCCTTAGGATAAAAGTATAATACAACACGCTGACTTTTAAAATCATTTAATGAAAATTCTTTTTCTTCGCCTGATGGAGTTAACCCTTGTAATTTAATGTTATTCATATATAATCTCCTTTCTTTTAGAATAACACGAAATTAATTTTCGTATCTATTTATGTATTCATCAACATCAAATTTTTTACTTATAGAATTAAACGTCATTCTTCTGATTTTTCCTGTAATTGGACTATCCACAAAAGCTCGGTCATGCACACCGGCAATTGACCACAATATTCCGACATATCCACTTGCTGAAGGTGCATCAAAGGCATATTTGTCATTCAAATAAATTGCAATATCTAATGCATCCCTTATTGAAAAAGTCCATTCCATAATTTTTTTAGCCCAATACATTCTTAAATAACCGTGTATTCTTCCTTCCCTTATCAATTGGATTTGAGAAGCATTCCACAGTTTATCATGAGTTTTTGCATTTTCAAAGTCTTGCAACGAATACAAATAATTTCTTATATCGTTTTTATGGAAAGCTAAAGAATACATTACCCAATTAGGAACACATTTTAAAGTTTTAAAATTATTACAATATAAACAGAAATTATCTGCTAATTCTTTTCTCACAATTAGTTCTTCTAAAAAAGCTTCTTTATTCTTATCTGAAGATTTTGATTTTATCACTTCTAATGCAACCCTTTGAGAAGAAATAAATCCAAAATTCAAGTATTTCGACAAACCGGATGTAACATCTTGAGTTGGATTATTTTTTAATTCCGAATAGAAATCTAATTTATTTTTTACAAAATTATCTAGTTCGAAATCTGATTCAGTATAAATATTTGACTTGCTATCAAATTCAGTAAAATATTCATAAATATTACCATAGACTTTTCTTCGGAATGTTGCAGCATTGTATTCCTGTCTATCTGAAATAACTCGGGCAGGAATGATATTATGTCCATCAACTTCATATATTTTAAAATCGAGAGTATTAAACAAGGTTATATCTGAAATGGGATTAAAATCAAAAACTAAAAAAGAAATTTTCGTATTTTTTAAGAATTTTAATAAATCTTTTTTATCAATAATTTCAAAGTCTAATCCCATTTTATAAAAGTCATCTTTTGCTTTTAATACATTTTTATTAATAAACTTATCTTTAACATTATTAGCATAATTCTTTTTTGGGTGAATTATCTTTATATCTAATTTTAATTCTTCTGATTTTTTAATAACAAATTGCAATGCAAAATTATCCTTTAATCGAACTTCTCGTTCACACAAATATATAATATAGCCATCCTTTAAATTTTTAATAGGTTTATCATTATATTCAAAGATTCTTAAAGTATTTACATCCGACTCAACTTTAATATTTTTTGGTATATATTTTAGCAGGTTATTTCTAGAAAAATTAGCCATACATTATAAATAACTCTTAATAAATTTTTCAATATAGGGAAAGTTACTAATAAAATAAGATTATTTTACATATAACTACACAAACATTGACTATATAGATTGTTTAAATTATCCTAGTAAAAGGGATAGGAGAAATACTCATGATGGATAATTTACTTTATATTATAATTACACATGCAATTTGCATAATTTCTTTCATTACTGCAATTATACTAATCGCAATGCAATTTATAAAAAAGAAACCCCTTAATAGAAATGGAATTATTATAAGCCTTGCAACTTTAGTTGGAATGTATCTTTATATTCCAATGCAGCTCACATGCTTAGGTTTTACTTATAGCAATCCTGCAATTTTAAAAAAAGCTATTACTCTATCGATAAATCCTTATGAAAAAAGACTTTGCTATAACTATTTAGCAGGCATATATTCAAATGATATGTTTAAACAAGGCATAAAAGACGGCAATAAAGCAATTATGTACATGGAAAAAGCATTAAAAGGACAATACAAAAAATATCCAGAAGAAACAAAAACACTTGCTTACTGGTATTCTATAAAAGGAGATTACAATAAAACTCTCGAATTAAATAAAAAAATTGGGGAAACAAAAAGTTTATCACTAAAAAATATTTATATTTTAAATAATGAATATGAAAAAGCCATTAATAGTTCAAATGAACATTCTCAAAGTGCTGCTGATACTTTTTTGAACGCAGCATTGCACGAACAAGTTGGAGATTTTAATACAGCAAGCGAACTTAGAACAAAAGCCCAAAGTCTATACTCAGAACAGTTAGTAAAATATCAAAAATCTTATGAAAAGATTCAATATCAAGAGCAAGTAGAAAAATACAAAAGCATAAGTTCATATAAAAATTGGCTTGCGGAAGAAAAAAAATCTTTTAAATTTGCAAATTAAACTTAACTTTTACTTATAAACTATTTTTTATTTATACTGCTTTTGTAAGTATTGTATCTTTGCTCTGCATTTTTTGCAATTGCTTGAGAAAATGTCCAAACATCAAAAGAGTGATAAACACCCTCTCCTGCAAACTGTGAATACTTACTGAATTCTTCTCTATTTGGAAGATTTACTAGCAACACTCCATTTTCTTTATCAACTTTTGCACCTGTTAGAAAATGTGCTTTTATAATTTGTTTATCATTTTGACCTGCTGTTAAATTTAAAAAAGTAGAAGTAAGATTTCTAAATCTACACGCAGATTTTTCATCTGTCCTCCAGTTTAGAGGATTTATTACACACGCATTTTTAGTAGAAAAATATTTATTTTCAGCACCTTTTCTTTGAGTATTCCAACTCACTATTACGCCAATATCATCTCTGCCTTTTGCCGGTGTAATTCCATTAAACGTCAACTCTTCTTCGGTAGCGTAAGGATGCCCAATAAGATATGCAACTAAAAAATTCTTACCTAAAGAAATTTCTTTCATTGCATATAATAAATCCACCGCACCTTGACTATGCCCCAATAAAATATATGGTTTTCCGTTATTATAGTACTTTAAGTAATATTTAAGGGCATTTTTAGTATCCTCAATTCCATAAGCCCCCATGGATAAATGATAATCTTCTTTGATAGTTTTCAATCTTTCAATTTCGGATAAAGCAGTATCCAATTCAAGTTGTCTTACAAATGGAGCAAAAATTCTCACTTTTTTAGAATCAAACTCCTTTGTTTGAGCATCAGCGAATCTATATGCAAAGGCTCTGTTATGAGGTTTTGACCAATCAAATAACAACTCAGTTTTGCTTCTTGATATAGTCGGATATATATAAAATACATCAAACTCGGTATCTTTTTTATTTGATTGATTTATAACCCAGTTGTCTGCTTTTGAATAATCCACAGCAAAGGCCTGCAAATTAAATACTACTGCTACTATCAATATATAAATAATTTCTTTCATATAACCTCAGCTAATAAAATCTTTTTTATTGTTTATATAAACAGTTTATTTTGTTTGATACTATATTGTCAAGCTATTTTTTATATTAATAAGGCGATGTTATATACAACAAAAGCCACAAGCCAAGCAATTGAACATTGCAATGTAATAATACCCATTGCATAATGAATACCCAATTCTTTTCTCACAGTAGCAATTGTAGCAACACAAGGAGTATATAATAATGAAAATACCAAAAATACAAACGCACTAAGTTGAGTAAACATTTTTGGCAAATCTTGAACATCACCGACAAGAACAGTTAATGTACTTACAACACTTTCTTTTGCCATAAAACCGGTAAGAAATGCCGTTGCTATTTCCCAATGATTTATTCCTAACGGTTTAAAAATTGGAACTATAATTGCCCCAATATTTGCCAACATACTATCCGCAGGATTTGCAACAAGATTTAATCTAGAATCAAAGTTTTGCAAAAACCATACCAATATTGTTGCCCAGAAAATTATCGTAAACGCTTTTGTAATAAAACTTTTTGCCTTATAATAAATCAATCTGTATATATTTTTTAAACTTGGCATTCTATAATTTGGCAATTCCATTACAAACGGTGTAACATCACCTTTAAAAACAAACAATTTAACTATATATGCAAAAATTATACCTACTATTATACCAATACAATACAAACCAATAATAACTTCAGCTTTATTATTCACAAAGAATGCACTTGTAAATAAAGCATATATAGGCAATTTTGCAGAACAGCTCATAAACGGTGCAAGCATAATTGTCATTTTTCTATCTCTATCTGAAGGAAGAGTTCGTGTTGCCATAATTGCAGGTACAGAACATCCAAAACCAATAAGCATTGGAACAATACTTCTGCCGGAAAGTCCTATTTTACGCAATAACTTATCCATTACAAAAGCTATTCTTGCCATATATCCTGTATCTTCCAATATTGAAAGAAAGAAAAATAATATAACGATAATTGGCAAAAAACTCAAAACACTGCCAACGCCTGCACAAATACCATCCACAATTAACGAATGGACTACATTATTCAATCCGTAAGCCGTTAGTACATTATCAATTAATTGGATTATGTAACTAATTAATAATTCCGTTTTTTCTGTAAAAAACAAACCAAAACTTCCAAAAGTTAAGTAAAAAATCAAACTCATAATCAAGATAAAAGAAAGTATTGCGGAATATTTTCCGGTTAATATTTTGTCTAAAGCTTGAGAAATTTTATACTCACTTGTTTCTTCTGGTTTAGAAACAAAATTTTCACAAAGTCCTTCTATATAATTAAAACGCATATCACATAGAGCGGCTTTATTATCTAATCCTGTTTCTTCTTCCATTTGTTTTATAATATGTTTGCAAGAATCAATATCATTTTTATCAAGTTGAAGTCTATCTAAAATCAATTTATCTTCTTCTACTAACTTTGTTGCAGCGAACCTAACCGGCAATCCCGCACTTTTGGCATGAGTGTCAATTATATGAATAATAGAGTGAATACATCTGTGAACACTGCCCTTTTCATCATCAGTTGACAGACAAAAATCTAATTTTTTAGGATAAATTTGATATTTTGCAACATTATTCGCATGGTCAATTAATTCCTTTACACCTTCATTTTTTGATGCTGATATAGGAATAACAGGAATACCCAAAACTTGTTCTATACTATTTACATCAATACTACCATTACTCTTTTGAACTTCATCCATCATATTCAATGCAATTACCATTGGAACATTCAATTCTATCAATTGCATAGTCAAAAATAAATTTCGCTCAATATTTGTAGCATCAATAATATTTATAATGCCATCAGGTTTTTCATCCAAAATAAAATTTCTTGTAACTATTTCTTCATTACTATAAGGACTTAAAGAATACACACCCGGCAAGTCCGTAATAGTAATATTTTTATTATTTAAAACTTCACCGTCTTTTTTATCAATTGTAACTCCCGGAAAATTTCCAACTCGCTGATTTGAACCTGTTAATTGGTTGAACAACGTTGTTTTTCCACAATTTTGATTACCAACCAATGCCAATTTTATCTTTTCTTTTGGCTTTACTTGACTGCTTTTATCTAAAATATTATTTTCACCAATTCTTGAATGTTCTAAAATTTCGTCAAATTTTATACTTTTTCTTCTTTTTTCATGGGATTTATGAATATCTTTTATCTTAATTTTTGAAGCAGCATCTTTCCTTAGAGTAAGTTCATATCCTCTAAGTCTTATTTCAATAGGATCACCAAGTGGAGCAACTTTTATTAATTGAACTTCAACCCCCGGAGTCAAACCCATATCTAAAATATGTGAACGCAAAGATTTATCTCTGCAATCAACGCTTACAACATACGCTTCTTCACCAACTTTTAACCTGTTTAATGTAATAATTTTATCCATTAGAATTATCTTTCACTAATTGGCTTTTACAAATCAAACTACAATATTGTATCTATATAAATTTTTGATGTCAATAATGCAGACTCAAATATCTTTATATAATTTTTATAAAAGCTTAATAAAACCTTAATAAAAAAGTATTTTAATTCAAAAAAAAATATGTTAATATGTGTAAGATTTATGAAAAAAACATGGAGGGTATAAATTATGAGATTAGGAATAGTAGGATACGGAAACATCGGCAGGGGTGTTGAATGTGCAGTAAATCAAAATCCTGATATGGAGCTTGTTGCAGTATTTACAAGAAGAAATCCTGAAGATTTAAAGATTCAATCAAAAACAGCGAAAGTAGTTAGCGTAAACGATATTGAAAATTGGAAAGATAAAATTGATGTATTAATTTTATGCGGCGGAAGTGCTACGGATTTACCTGAACAAACTCCGAAATTTGCAAAAATGTTCAACGTAGTTGACAGTTTTGACACACATGCAAGAATTCCTGAACACTTTGCTAACGTTGATAAATCAGCAAAAGAAGGTAACAATGTTGCAATTATATCAATAGGTTGGGATCCAGGCTTATTCTCACTAAACAGACTTCTTGCAAATACAATATTAACAGACGGAAAAGACTACACATTCTGGGGTAGAGGAGTTAGTCAAGGACACTCAGATGCTATCAGAAGAATTAAAGGGGTAAAAGATGCAAGACAATACACAGTGCCTGTTGAAAGTTCTCTAAAAGCAGTACAAAACGGAGAAACACCTGAATTGTCAACAAGAGAAAAGCACACAAGAGAATGCTACGTTGTATTGGAAGACGGTGCTGATGCAAAAGAAGTTGAAAGACAAATTGTAACAATGCCAAACTACTTCAGTGATTACGATACAACAGTTCATTTTATATCAGAAGAAGAACTAAAAGCAAAACACAACGGAATTCCACACGGTGGAGTTGTAATCAGAAACGGCAAAACAGGAATGAATAATGAAAACACGCACACAATTCAATTTAGTCTTAAACTTGATTCAAATCCAGAATTTACATCTTGCGTTTTAGTTGCTTATGCCAGAGCTGCATACAGAATGTCAAAAGAAGGTCAATCAGGCTGCAATACAATATTTGATATAGCTCCTGCATACTTGAGTGCAAAATCCGCAGAAGAATTAAGAAAAACAATGCTATAAAATAAATTTTAATAAACCAAAAGCGAAAGTCTTTTTTATATGACTTTCGCTTTTTATTTAAAACATGTTTTTTGTTTTGCAAACATTTTTTCGCTTTTATTAAATTTTTAATACTTTTTATTTATTTTTAATAATTATTCCAGTTCATAACGGAGTGAACAGTCAAAATTTGCAAGCGATTTTTGGGTAGAGTGAAACTCGTAAGAGCAAATAGCCGTTTTTGAGTGCTAAATTTGCATCTAGCAAATTGAACGAAAAATAAGGCTATGCTCACCCCAAAAATCAAGACAACAACAAGTGTCAGCTTGTTCTACATTTTGTAAGTTGCTGACACTAGAGTTGAACGTTACAATTGACTAGTGAACGAAGTTCGGACTTAGTTTTTATGGAACTTTTTCTAAAAAAGTTCCCCTGTCCAGAGGGCAATCCTGACTAAATTGAAAATAAGTTTTGATTATTGGATAGATTCTGAAACAAGTTCAGAATGACATGGTAAAAGTTTTGGAAAACTTTTGACACCAAAAGGTTCGTTATATTAATATTAAAGTGTTGTGGAACTTTTGCGTCAAAAGTTCCACCGCCTGAAAGGCTGTTTTGACTAGAAATTCAAAATATAATCTGTAATTGTCAATTTTAACGAATCTATCAAAATATTATTCGTATTCAATTTTCCTATTGGAATACCTTCTTTATTTTCGCCATGATAATCGCTTCCACCAGATATCATAAGATTATTTTCAGTTGCACAATCAACTAAAAATTCTATTTCTTCTTGATTATATCTGGAATAATAACATTCCAAACCTTTGATGCCGCAAGATATCATTATATTTAATTTTGGCAAAAATTCGTCTTTTGAAATGTGTTTTTCACCTTCACCACCCAATGGATGAGCCCATACAGGAATACCTCCGGCACTTTTTATTGCAGAAATTGCTTTTATTCCGTCAAATCGAGTATTACCTGTTTTACAAGCATCTATATAATTTTTCATTGCTTCAACATTATTAGATGCCAAACCTCTTTTTACCAAAAGATTTGCAATGTGTGTTTTTACGACAGAACGCCTTGAATACAACCAATCTAATTCTTCTTTAGTAAATTCAATTCCATATTTATTTTTCAAATATTCAATTCTTGTTTCCAATTTTTGTTTTCTTAACTGTTTTCCAAGATTTATCAGGTCATTCAATTCTTCATTTTTTGGATTTATGTCATATCCAAGAATATGACACTTTATATCTTGAACTGTACAGGTTAATTCAACGCCTTTTATAAAATTAATCTCTTTTGGAATCAACGATTCCATCTCAATATTTCCGCTAACAGTATCATGATCTGTTAGAGCAACAATTTTAAGATTGTTTTTTACAATAATATCAACCAGTTCCTCTAAATTATTACTTCCGTCAGAAAAATTACTGTGTATGTGTAAATCTGCTTTTGCCATTTCAACAATATTATAAAATTTTAATATAATTTTTGCAAGTTCAAATGTATCCTGATGGCGAATTTAAAAATTTTTGATACTTTTTATAATTACATCAAAAGGAGAATTTTATGATAACAGAATTAAATAAAGAAAACTTTGATGATAAAACACAAAAAGGTTTAAAACTAATTGAATTTTTTGCAGATTGGTGCGGATTTTGCACTCGTCAAGATGCAATTTTACATGAAATTGACAAAGTCTGGATTGGCAAAGTTAATACAGATGAAAACAGAGAATTGGCAAAAAAATACGGCGTAACTGCCTTACCTTCTTTTATTGTTTTGAAAAACGGAACCGAAGTTGACAGATTTTCAGGACTTCATTCAAAGTTTGATATTATGAACATAATGACAAGACACTTGAAATAATATTTTCTTAACATATAATTGCTTTTTCCCATATTTTTACATACAATTACTTATAAAATTTTGTATATAATCTCATAGGGAAAATATTATGGAAGAAGATATAAAATATAGTTTAAAAGAAGAATTTATAAACGCTTTTACACACGCAATAGGAACATTACTTGCTATATACGGGCTTGTAATGCTTGTTGTAAGTTCAAAAACTCCTGTACAAACAGCATCTACTGCAATATTTGGAGCGATGATGTTTATAATGTTTCAATCTTCAACTTTGTATCACGCAATGGTTAATGAAACAGCAAAAAAAGTTTTTAGAAAAATCGACCACTCTGCAATTTTTCTACTCATAGCAGGCACATACACACCGTTGTTACTATTAGTTGTTCCTTTCCCAAATTCTGTTGCACTTCTTGCTATGACATGGTATATAGCTGTTATGGGAATTGTATTTTCGTGCATAACATTGAAATTTAAACACCTTAACACTGCATTATATCTTGTAATGGGGTGGCTTTCAGTGTTGTTAATTTTTAGATTAATTGAAACCAATAACTCTGACGTAATATTTTATTTAATCGGCGGAGGATTGTTTTACTCATTTGGCTGTATTTTTTATTTACTAAAAAAATATCCGTATATGCATTCAATATGGCACCTGTTTGTCCTTGGCGGAGCAATTATGCACTATTTTGCAATTCTTGCATTGCTTTAAGCATTCATAAATTGAGCATTGTCAATATATTTTGATTTATATTCTTCAAATGTTGAGTTAAATTCTTCCTCACCTGAAGATTTTAATTGATTTAGGTACTGATGTCTATCAAATGCGGATTGATTAATTTGAATTAAACAAGCTGCAACATTTGAACAGTGATCAGATACTCTTTCAATATTATTCAAAACTTCAGTAAGCATAAATCCTAATTCAATAGTACATTGACCTTTTTGCAATCTTGCAACGTGCTGATCCTTTGCCGTTCCGATTAAAATATCTATTACCTGCTCTAATGGCTCAACTCTTTTAGCTTTATTTATATCATTATCAATAAATGCATCACAAGTAATATCCATAATTTCAGATAAAGCCTTTGTAATTTCAGCCAAAGCTAATTTTGCATCATCAGAAAATTCTATTTGTTTTTCGTACATTTCCTTAGCTACTTTTAGAATATTAACTGCATGATCGCCTATTCTTTCAAAATCACTTATACAGTGCAATAGCTTTGATATTTCATGTCCATCCTGCTCTATAACATTTTTATTTGATAACTTAACTAAAAAAGTTCCTAATTTATCTTCATACATATCAATTTTAGGTTCTTTTCTAAGAATTTTTTCCATTCGTTTTTCGCTGAAATTATTAACCATTTTTACTGAACGGAAGAAATTTTTCTTTGCCATAATAGCCATTTTATCTGTCATTTTCTTACATTCTGCAATTGCAAAAGAAGGAGATAACAAAAGTCTTTCATCAAGGAATACAGTTTCTTCATCTTCTTCAGATTTTACTTTTACAGACCATACTGCCAATTTTTCAATTTGTTTTATAAATGGCAATAACAATATCGTGGTTGCAATATTAAATACAGTATGACAAAACGCTATACCGACAGGATTTATTGAATCATTTATGAAAGAAAATCTGAACATAAAATTTAGCAAATAAAAGATAGATAAAAAGACAATTGTGCCAAGCACATTAAAAGAAACATGAACAGCAGAAACTCTTTTTGCATTTGTACTAACACCAATACTTGATATTAAAGCCGTAACACAAGTCCCTATATTTTGTCCCATAATTATAGGCAATGCCATGCCATAAGTAATTCCACCTGTTAAAGACAATGCTTGCAATATACCCACAGAAGCAGCAGAGCTTTGAATAATACCCGTTACAACAGCCCCGACCAATACCCCAAGCAAAGGATTAGTAAATGCAGTTAATATTCCTGCAAACTCAGGCATGTCTGCTAGTGGCTTCATAGAATCTGACATCAATTGCATGCCAAACATTAGTATAGAAAATCCTATTAAAATATTACCAATGTTTTTATTTTTATCTTTTTTAGCACCCATTATCATTAAAATACCAACTAAAGCAACAATCGGTGAAAATGATTCCGGTTTTATAAGTTTTAGAAAGAAATTTGAACTTTCAATTCCTGATAAAGATAAAATCCAAGCCGTCAAAGTTGTTCCGACATTTGATCCCATGATAATACCAATTGTCTGCCCTAGCTCCATAATGCCTGAATTTACAAGACCAACAAGCATTACTGTTAGTGCAGAAGAAGATTGAATTGCTATTGTTATACCCGCACCCAAAGCCAAAGATTTAAAAGGATTTGATGTTAGTGTTTTTAACATCCTTTCCAATTTTCCGCCAGCAACTTTTTCAAGTCCGCCGGACATTACATTCATCCCATATAAGAAAAATGCCAACCCACCGGCTAATGTAAATAACGAAAATATATCCATAAAATTTATCCCCTATAAAGTATTACATTAATATTATAACAAAAAAAACTTACTAACATATGCATATTTTTGTAATAGAAATTATTTAACTTTCTTAAAAAATTCATCCGTAATCAATTGAGAGTATTTTTTATTTTCATTTAAAGCAACGATAGTTCTTGAATCATCAGGAGTAATATCAACAGCAGAAATCACACCTCCGATAACTCCAATAGGCAGTTTATTTATCTTAGCCGTAAAACGCAAATATGGTACTTGCTGACCATAAGCAGTCATTGTACCTCTTTTCGTTATAGTAAAATCCTCAACCTGCAAAGCTTGATATTTGAATTTTCTAATAAGTGAATTTATTTTGGAATCGACAGTACCATTCTCAAAATCACTTTTTGTAACAATAAGACTTTTTTTATCTGACTTTATAATAAAAATCTTTTGTCCAGATGCATTGTGTTCAGCTAAAACCCCCTGATACCCAAATGCACTTGCAGCTTTATCTATGGAAAATTCCTCAGAAATTTGAGAAAAATCTCCCAATTTGCTTGCTCTTTCTAGAATATTTTCCTGAGAATTGCCAAAAAATTTATTGTATTGTTCCACAACAAACTCTTTTCCACCAATAGATAAAAAACCTATTACCGCAAATGACAAAATTAATATTTGTAAAAATTTTCTAATACATCCGAGCATGCCAGTTAGTCCTAATGATATTATTTTAGTAGGAATATTAAATTATGGCAACTTTAGAATTAAATAAAAAAACATCCTCTGAAATAAATATTGAAGAAGCTACTCCTGCAATGAAACAATATTTGGAAGTAAAGAAACTACATCCGGATAAAATTTTATTTTACAGACTTGGAGATTTCTACGAAACATTTTTTGAAGATGCATACAAATTATCTAAAGAACTTGAAATAACCTTAACAGGACGTGAATACGGTGCAATGGGTAGAGTTCCTCTTGCAGGAATACCAGTTAAATCTGTTGATAACTATTTAGAAAAACTTGTACAAAAAGATATAAAAGTTGTTATTTGCGACCAGTTAGAAGATCCAAAACAAGCAAAAGGGATTGTAAAACGAGGTGTTACAAGAATTATCACAGCCGGAACGATTACAGAAAGTAATCTTTTAGACAAAAACAAAAACAATTACATTTGTGCAATGTTCAAAGATGAAAAATCAGATAATTACGGATTTGCTTACACAGATATTTCCACCGGAGAATTTAAAGTTACACAGGCTCCATATAATTTGATTGTTTCTGAGCTTGCAAGAATTAAGCCATCAGAAGTAATTGCACCATCAACAAAAAAAGAAATTTTACCATTCCAAATTGTACCAGAAGAAACTGTTGATTTACCGGAAGAAATTACAGCAAACTATAATTGTTCTAAAGTACCTTCTAACGTATTTGCTGAAAATTTTGCTAAAAATAACTTGAAGGCAGCTATGAAACTAAAAACCCTTGATGGGCTAGGTTTTGATAATTGCAAATTAGGATTTAGGGCCGCAGCAGGTATGTTGGGCTATATCTGGGAAACACTTAAAGATAACTTTCCGAAATTTGAAACAATTGAAAATTATGAATTATCTGAATATATGATAATTGATTCATCAACAAGAAAAAATTTAGAACTTGTCGAAACATTAAGAGAAAAAAATAAATACGGCTCACTATTATGGGCAATTGACAAAACAAAAACAAATATGGGAGCAAGACTTCTACGTTCTTGGATTTGTCAACCACTAAAAGACATTAACCAAATAAAAAAACGTCAAGATTTTGTTTCTCAATTAATTGACTTAGAAGAAACCAGAAATGGTTTAAGCGAAACTTTGGAAAATGTTTACGATATTCAAAGACTTGCAACACGCTTGAGTAACGGTTCTGTTACACCAAGAGATTTTATTAGTTTAAGAGATTCTCTTAAACAACTGCCTGAAATACTTGACTTAGTTAGTGTAATTGATACAGATATTTTTGACGAAGTTAAAAGCTTTGAATCGGAATTAAATGATTTTGCAAACCTCATTGAAAGAACTATCAAAGATAACCCTTCTATGCTTTTAAAAGAAGGTGGAATAATCAATGATGGTGTAAACGGAGAATTGGATTATCTGAACGATTTACTCACAGGTGGAGAGAACTGGTTAAGTAAATTTGAAGAAGAAGAACGAGAAAAAACAGGAATTAAAAATCTTAAAGTAGGTTTTAATAAAGTTTTTGGATACTTTATTGAAGTTACTAATCCAAATTTAATATACACACCTGATAACTACATAAGAAAGCAAACCCTTTCAGATAGAGAACGATTTATAACAGATGAATTAAAAAAACACGAAGATGAAGTTTTAAATGCACAATTTAAAGCGAGAGAACTTGAATATAAATTATTCTGCGATTTTAAAGAATATTCAAAAGAATTTGTATCAAAAGTCAGAATCTTAGCAGAAAGCATTGCAAAATTGGACGTACTAAATTCTTTTGCAATTGCTGCATTAGAAAACAATTATTGCAAACCTGAAATTGACGAAAGTTCTGATTTTATTGTAAAAAACGGACGCCATCCTGTTTTGGAATTAGTTTTGCCTCTGGGTGAATACGTGGCAAATGATTTAGATATATCATTTGATTCTATTGATAAAACTCAATTTATGATTTTAACAGGACCTAATATGGCTGGTAAATCAACTTATATGCGACAAAATGCATTAATTGCACTTATGGCTCAAACAGGTTCATACGTGCCTGCAGATTATGTTAAATTAGGAATTGTAGATAAAATATTTACAAGAGTAGGTGCAAGTGATGATTTAACCTTAGGTCAATCTACATTTATGGTTGAAATGGTAGAAACAGCATACATTTTAAACTCTGCAACCGAAAAAAGTTTAATTTTATTGGACGAAATTGGCAGAGGTACAAGTACATATGACGGAGTTGCAATAGCATGGTCTGTTGCAGAATATATCGTAAAAACATTAAAATCACGATGCATTTTTGCAACACACTACCACGAACTAAATGTTATGACACAATCTATTCCTCAAATTAAAAATTACAGAATTACTATTTCAGAAAAGGACGGCGAAATTATTTTCTTGAGAAAAATTGTTCAAGGCGGAGCAAGTAAAAGCTACGGCATTCAAGTAGCAAAAATGGCAGGGCTTCCACAATGTGTTTTAGACCGTTCTAATGAAATTATGAAAAATTTACAAAAAAATAACTCTAAAAATTTGGCAGGTAAAAGAAATACTTCTGCTAAAGTCGAATTAGAGGTACCTCAATTAAATCTTTTTTAAGATATAGTTACAAATAGTGTACTAATTTTATTGACATGGTATGATTATCATAGCAATAAAAGGAGAATACTATGGTTTTATTAGAAGACAAAAAAACAAAAAAAATTTTAAAAGATGCTCTAAAAGCATTGGGTAAAAAACAATTTTCTTTAATTATGCACGGTAGCAGCTTTCCTGATGTTCCATCAGAAGATACAGCTTACGGAAATTACAATTCAACCGCAGCAAAAGAAGTTATTGACTACATATCCGGAGTATTCACTTCTATTCAGTTAGGTCCCAATGGAAAACTAAAATCTTGTGATAGTTCTCCATACACAAGTACAATTTTTTCTGGTAACCCACTATTTATTGACCTAAAACAATTAACAACTAAAGAATGGAATGGTATTCTATCAGAAGATACATTCAACTCCATTGTTAATGAAAACCCTAACAAAAATGTTAATAAAACAGTATTTTCTTATGCATATCGAAGACACGATGAAGCCTTAAATGAAGCTTATGATAATTTTGTAAAGACATCCTCATTAAAAAAATTAAAAAAACAATTTGAAGTTTATAAGCACGATAATGCGACTTGGTTAGATAAAGATGCTCTATATCAAGCACTATCCGTTGATAATGGAAATGATTACTGGCCTTTATGGAAATCAGAAACAGATAAAAACTTATGCAATCCTAAAACAATTGAAGAAAAACTTGAATACGCAAAAAGAATTGAAGAAATTGAAAATAAATATGCGAGAGAAATTGATTTTTATAAATTCTGCCAATTTGTATTAAGTTATCAATCAGACGAAACAAAAGAATACGCAGATAAAAAGAAAATAAAAATGATAGCAGACAGACAAGTTGCTTTTTCAGATAGAGATATTTGGGCATATCAACAATATTTCTTAGACGGATGGATGCTAGGTTGTCCTCCTGACTACTTCTCAGCAGACGGACAAGCATGGGGATTCCCTGTAATGAACCCTGAATGTATGTTTAATGAAGATGGTTCGCTTGGTGAAGGCGGATTATTAATGAAAGAACTTTTCAAAAAAATGTTCAGAGAAAACCAAGGTGGAGTTAGAATTGACCATATCGTAGGTTTAATTGACCCTTGGGTATATAAAGCAGGCTGCAAACCAAAAATAGAAGAAGGTGCAGGAAGATTATATTCTTCTCCGGAACATCCGTTCCTTTCTAAATTTGCAGTTATCACTGAAGATAATCTAAATTTAGAAGTTGAAGCAGATAAAGAACAAAGAGTTAAAGATTTAACTAAAAAACAAATAAAAGCATACGGAAGACTTATTGAAAAAATTGTTATTGCAGCAGCAAAAGAAGAAGGCTTAAACAAAAATTCAATAGTTTGTGAAGACCTTGGTACACTAACTAACCCTGTTGCAGCAGTTCTTAAAGAATATGGTTTATTAGGAATGAGATTAACTCAATTTGTTGTTCCTGAAAAAGAAGACCATCCATACAGACATAAAAATATTACAGAAAAATGCTGGGCTATGGTTGGAACTCACGATAACAGACCAATTTCTATGTGGGCTGATTCTATGGTAAATACTCACGAAGGATATTTACATGCAAAAGCTTTAGTAGAAGATTTATTTGCAGAAGCGGATAATAAAGATGATATCATTGTTAAAATGACTCAAGATGTTGAATTTTTAACAAAGATTAAATTGGTTGAAATATTCTCTTCAAAAGCTGAAAATGTTCAAATATTCTTTACTGATTTCTTTAACATTAAAGATGTTTACAATGTACCTGGCACATCAGGCGATGCAAATTGGTCTTTAAGATTACCTAATAACTATAAAGAACTTAACGCTATTGATTTACCTGAAATTCTAAAAATGGCAATAGAATCAAGAGGTAAAGAGTTTGCAGAGAAAAATCATAAATTAATAGAAAGCTTAAATAACATCTAATATGATAAAACGTTGTTTAATAGTATTAATACTTTTATTGTCAATTCAAGTTTCGGCATTTGCAGAAAATATAGCAAACGAAGCCAGACTTGAATACAATAAAGGCATTGATTATTATAAAATCGGACAATATGAAAAAGCTGCAGAATACTTTAGAAGTGCTATTAATATAAGCCCGGACTTCATTGATGCGTATTATAATTTAGGAAGCATCCTTGAATTTTTAAAACAATATGATGCGGCATTAGTTGTATTTGAACAAATTGCTATAAGAAAACCTGAAGATTATGAAGCACTGTATAAAGCTGCAAAAATAGCACAAAAGCTAGGTAAAAATGAATTAGCACTAAAATATGCGGATATGATTCCATCAAAAGCATCACAATATGATGCGGCTCAATCATTGGTAAATAAACTAAAAGCCAGTGGTTCGGGATATAACTTGAAAGTACCGCTTCAATCAGTAGATACCTCTAAATATCCGCAAAATTCGTTCCTATTTGAAGGTATTCAAGGGCCAACCGGCATGGTTACTGATGATTTTGGAAATCTATATGTTGCTTGCTATTCTGATAATACCATTACTAAAATTTTTCCTGATGGGAAACGTGTTATTTTTTCAAAAGATAAAAGAATTAACGGTCCTATTGGCTTAGCAATTGATGTTGGTGGAAACATATATGTTGCAAATTACTCAAGTAATAATGTTTTAAAAATATCAAAAAATGGTGAAGTTAAAATATTAATAGGCAACATTAACAAACCTTACGGACTTTATCTGAAAGGTAACATGTTATACATCTCATCCCAAGGTTCAAATTCAGTTTTAAGATATAAACTTCAAAATTAAATGTTTAAATTATCTAATATATGTGAAGTTGAATAAGCTTTATTTAGCGTATAGAAATGAATTCCCTGGATTCCATTTCCAATCAAATCTGAACATTGTTCTGTTGCATAATCTATGCCAAGCTTTTTAATATCATCACTGTTGTCTTTATATTTTTCAATCTGTTCAAGAAGTTTTTTAGGAACAGTTACTTTTGCCAAAGACAACATTCTATCAAGTTGAGTATAACTTATTATAGGTAAAATTCCTGCAACAACAGGTTTAGTTATATTATTTGTCCTCAACAATTCAATATATTTATACATTTTACTATTATCAAAAAATAATTGAGTATAAATAACATCACCACCTGCATCAATTTTTTTCTTTAAATTTTGTATATCTGTATTCAAGTCAGGAGCATCTATATGCCCTTCCGGATAACCAGCAACACCTATTGAAAAATCAGTCGAAATTTTTAAATATTCAACTAATTCATTTGCATACCTGAAATCTCTATAACAAATCTCACATTCGTTTGGTTCATCGCCACGAAGTGCTAAAATATTTTCTATATTCATTGATTTTAGCTCTTCTAATTGTTCATCAATTTTACTTTTTTGGGTACATATACAAGTAAAATGAGGCATAACATTTACTTTCATACCAACTAAATATTTTACTATTTCAAAAGAAGTATCTTTATTTGAACCACCAGCACCATAAGTTACAGAAACTAATGATGGATTATATTTTTTTAAAATTTCTAATTGTTCAAACAAATTTTCCAACTTTTTCTTATCAAAATCATCTTTTGGTGGAAAAATTTCAAAAGAAATAGGAAGTTTTTTGTCATTTTTGTCAATATATAAATCTTTTATTTTCATATTAATATTCTCTTAAAAATATTATACAACAAACGACCTTAGCTTAAAAGCCAAGGTCGTTTAAATTATAACAAATTTATTTATTTTGTTCTAATTTTGCATTTAATTTTTCAATTAATTCATTTACAGTTTCTTCAAGAGTTCTATCGCCTTTTTTAATTTGGAAAGCTGCTGCATTTTTATGACCACCGCCACCATATTCTCTTGCTATTTCAGATACGTCAAGATTTCTACTTCTAATTGAAATTGATGCAGCACCAAAGCCTTCATATACTTTAAATCCAACTTCAACACCATTAATTTCAGGTAATCTTCCACAAGTATCTTTTATTGCATCTTTACCTTCTTGTTCATAACCTGCATCTTTACAAGCTTTTTTTGCTGCTTTTATTTCATCGTCTTCAATAATATATGCAATTTTACCATTACCAGCATATTGAATTTTGCTCAATGCTAGTTTTTCTGTATCTAAAACAACTTGAGGAGTATTTCCCATTGCATTTAAATTAACTTCTCTGTTATTCACACCGGCTCTCATTAAAAGAGCAGCATCTTCAAATGTCATTGGGGTGTTTGCAAATTTAAAGCAACCTGTATCTGTTAACATTCCTGTAAACATAGCATCTTTTGCTTCTTTTCTTAACTCTTCAGGTTTTAACCCTAAAGGTTCAACAAATTGCATTGCAATTTCAGCTGCAGCAGGTAGAGAAGTATCAATTAAATTTTCTGTTTTTGCATACTTGTTGTTTAATATTTTACCGTATTTTTCACTATATTCTTCTTTATATGGATGATGGTCAATTTTAAATGAATATTTTGCTTTATCTAAAACCCCGCCTTTGTAATCTTCTGCCATTAATTTTGATTCCGCACAATCACAAGCAATAGCCAAATCATATTTTCCATATTTTTGTGCAGCTTTTTCTGAACCTGCATATTTTCCCGGTTTATGTACAATTACATTTACATCAGGATTTGTATCTAAGAATTTATAACGTTCAGGAAAACTATTACCAAACACAAATACATCTACTTTTTTACCTGTTGCTTGATTAATCAAATTTGCCATAGCAAAAGATGTTCCAAAACTATCACCATCAGGAGATGTATGACCTGAAACTGCAATCCTCTTTACAGAAGGATCTTTCATAATTTTAACCATTTTATCAATAGTTTCTTTATTATGTGCTTCTGGCGACCAGCCTGTAAATGATACTGCTAAACGTTTTTGAGATTGTTGAACTAAACTTTTACCTAACGAACCCATCTTATCAAGAGCACTATATTGATACTGAGAAACATTATCAGCTTTTACCTTGTTTGTTTCTACATAACTTGTATTCTTTGAAAAATTAGTAGCTTTAACCCCGTTAATTGCAGAAATATTCATGAACTTCTCCTATAAACACTATACACATGTAGAACAATCCTAAATAAAAAAATTTGCCGTTTTACCGGCAAATTTTTACTTATTGTTACAATATTAAAATTATATTAATTCAACAAATCTTTATACAATTTTAAATATTGACTTGCACTTGTTTTCCAGCTAACATCAGTAGCCATCGCATTTTTTTGCATTTTTTCAAATGCTTTTTTATCAGTGTTATAAAGATTAATAGCGTGATACAATGCTTCTTTCATATCCCAGCCGTTATAACGCCAGAACTTAAATCCATTTGCTTTTTCTAATGGAGCACCACAAACAGTGTCATCTAATCCGCCTGTTGCTCTAACAACAGGAAGAGAGCCAAAACGCATTGCAATTAATTGACTCAACCCACAAGGTTCAAATTTTGACGGCATTAAAAACATATCTGAACCAGCATACATTAAGTTTGCAAGTTTGGCATTATAACCTACTTCTGCTCGAATATTAGCAGTATTATTAGATAACCATATTAATAAATTTTGATAACTGTCATCTCCTGTACCTAAAAATACAAAATCAGCAGGCATATTCATCATTTCCCATTCTTCGGCTCTAATCAAATCCAAACCTTTTTGTTCAACTAATCTTGAAATCATTGCAATCAAAGGTCTATCAGGATTGTATTTTAAGCCAAAGTGCTCACAAACAGCTTTTTTATTTTCTTGCTTTCTTTTTAATGAACGTGCATCGTAATTTGCTACCAAAGATTTATCATTTTTGGGACTAAACATTGAGTAATCTATTCCATTCAAAATACCATGTATTTTATGTTGATTCATTCTTAGTGTGTAATCCATATTTTCACCGAATTCCGGTGTCAAAATTTCTTGAGCATATTTTGGAGATACAACCAAAATTGCATCAGAATAGTTTATTGCACCTTTTACCCAATTAACCATTCCATAATGTTCTAAGCCCCATTCGTTATAAACAATATCTTTTCGCATATTTGCAAAATCTAAAACATCTTCATGCCAAATTCCTTGATATGCTAAATTGTGAATTTGGAAAACATTTTTTGCCTTGTTCCAAAATTCATCATATTTATAATTTGCCTTAATAAACATTGGAATCATTGCAGTATGCCAATCGTGGGTATGTACAATATCTGCTTTGAAGTTTAATGCTTTTGCATATTCTAATACTGCAAGTGAAAATGCAATATATCTTTCATGTTCGTATCTTGGATCAAGATATTTTGGATAAACTTCGTTAAAACAACCAAAATACCAATCATTTTGAATAAAGAATACATTTATATTTGTTCCGGGAAGCTTGCATGTAAACAATTTGAATTTATGTCCTTGATAACCAAATGTTATCCACATCTCAGAATTTTCGTATTCTTTAATACCAAATTTTTCTTTATCTATACAACCATGAAGAGGTGTAAATATAGCTATTTCTGCCTTTTTCTCAAGTTCTTTTGGTAAACTGCCGACAACATCAGCTAATCCGCCAACTTTTGAAAAAGGTGCTACTTCAGCAGCTGCAAATAATACTTTCATAAATCCTCCATATTAGTAATTTATCTTCAAACTATATTTTTCCGCTATATGTTTTGCTTGATTTATGCACAAATTAGCTTCATTTTCTTCTTTCTTTAGTTTTAAAGCTTTTGCCTGTAAAATTTTAAATATCATTAGCATATATATATTGGTATTTTTATCTTTTTCCAATTCAACAACAGCATTTGAAATCACACCATAGGCAGAACCTACATCGTTTACTAAAAGTGATAATTCAGCTATTGAATACCAAGCCAGCTGTGTAATATTTTTTAGTCCTGAATTTATAGAAGTTTCTAATACGCTGTTATAAATAACTGCCGCTTTTTGCAACTTGTTTAATTTAAAGTATGATCTTCCAATCAATAAATCACAGAACAATTCCAACTGATTCAAATGATTTTCTTTCGCTGCAACTTTTGCATGATAGATTTTTGAAGCAAATTCCTCAGGTTTTATATTTTTATTTGAAAATGCTTGAACTACTTTTGATAAGAAATTACCAAATAAATCTTCTTTTGGATACTCTCTGCACATTTCTGTTGAAACAGGTTTACTATGCAATAAATTATCAATTTCAACAAAAAGTTTAAATGAAGGTGGAATATTTGGTAGAATCCTTTCAATAACCTCGCAGAATTTGTAAGTATCCTGTTTTAACTGTAGTACCTTAGCAAAAATGACATATCCGGCAGCGTTTGTAACTTGTTCCATAAATTTGTCATCAGTTAATGATTTTGGCTTTATTGAAGACAAGCTATTTGTTGAAAGGATATTAAACACTTCATCACCAAGAGTAATACAATCTTCCAAATCACCAACATTGAATAATATTTCAATTTGAATTAATGCTGTCATAAATGCACTATTACTATAATTTGGACTTGACGGATTAATATCTGCAGATTCTAACCTTGACAACATTGTATGTGCCAGTTTCAAAGCATGTGTATAATTGCCTGCTATTAAGCACCCTTGCATAATTCTGTTACACAAGTTTATAACCTTTTTATCATTTACATTTTCATCAAAACTATCCAATATGGACTGAGTAATATTGGCAATTTTTTCAGGGGTATATTTATATAAAAGATTTGCAATATTTTCATAAACTTCCAATTTATATTCTTCAATAGATTTTATTGAACTTTCATTTATATTGTTATCAAGAAGTTTTAAAAATCTTGTACTGCAATTTAAGTACGCACTAAAATCACCTAATGAACGTGAAATATTTGATAAATTTTCCCACTGGATAAATTCATTTTTACTGTTTTCCACAATTGAATACAATTTTGCCAAAGCTGGATGTGCGGAGTTTTCTTTAAAGCAATACATAATTAAGAAATTAGCAAGCACCTTACGTTCATCGTACGACAATACTTTCATCACATTATCATAGTACAAATTGTAATTTTGAATTTGAATTACACCGTTTTCATTTGTCAAATAACCATTCATATCCAAATATTTTAGGTGTTCATTCGCATCAGAATTATTAAAGAATTTAACAGATGCCAAATCCAATTGAGGACCTATTAACAAGATTCCTGCAAATAATTTAAATAAATTTGCATTATATGATTTTAGGAATAGCAATCGTTTTTGTATTAATTCGTCCAATGTTGTCGGGAAAACAACTGTTTCAGATTTTTCCAAAACCAATGAACCTTTTTCAACTTTAAATATGCCTAAATCAAGCAAATGCAATAATGCTTGCATAAAATACATTTGAGAACCTTTTGTATTTTTTGAAATTTTTTGAAAATAAAAAGTATCTAAAATGTTTTTACAAAGTTGAGCATTTGATTCAACAAGAGTCTTTATTGGAGTAGGTTTTAATCTTATTTCAACATATTCTACTTTTGATAACAAGAAATGAGCATATCTATGTAAACTAAAATCGTTATCTGCTGTAATTAAATAACTTAATTCATATTTTTCTAAATTTTTGAATAAATGTTCCAATATTTCTAAGGAACTATCGTCAATTTTTTCAATATTTTCAATAACAATTAGAGTATTTTTCATTTTACTTAAAAGTGATTCAATACTCTTAAATACAATTTCTCTCGTATCCTCAGGATGAGCTTTATCAATATTTTTCAAATTGATAACATCTTGCAAAAAGTCAGGATTTTCAGCAATATTTAACCCAGCAAAATTATTATATTCTTTATTTTTACCTGTTGTACTAAATGCATACAATCCTGAGATTAAATCATTAAATAAGCCGTAAGGCTTATACTTAATTTCATCGTAGCATGTTACTTTACATACCTTTGAAAATACATTATTTTGTCTTAACTTTTCAACAACTTCTTGTGTTCTTGGGTGATAAGATTTTTTACCCTTTACGACGACAATGTTTTTCGACCTTGACATAAATCTTTGAACAATTTTACTGCTCAAACCTTGTGTCATCTCTTTTGTAAATTGACAATTAATTTCTTCAAAAGAGATACCATCAATATCATATATTGATTCTTCATTTTCAAGAATTTCTTGTTGAGTTTGGATAATATCAGGAATTTTTATTTCAGCATTGTCATCAGAATCTTCTTCATCCGGTTCAAATTTAATATAATCTGTTAAATCAAGCTCATATAAAAACACATTTTGATTTTTTACACGCGTCATTCCGATAGAAGAAAACGGATAAGCATTACCTACTATTTCATATATACTACTATCCGCAATTAGCTGAAGACTATTTAACAGTTTTTTTGTTTCAATGTTGTTATACAAAAGCTGGATATTAATACCGGATTTATAATCTTCACTAGTAGCATACGCATTACGTTTTAATATTGCGATATTACACTTTAGTTGAACGTCTTTAACTTTTGCCAGTTTATAATTTAATTGTGTAATAAGATTTAGCAGTGCAATTGCAGAGTTTAGAGCGTTCTTTGCAGATAATGCATAAGTATAGTCTTTGTTAAACCTTATAATAAACGTATTATCAATAATTTGACGTCTTAATCCGACAGATTTAACATAATCGTATATAAGTCCGTTTAACTTTTCTTTGAATTTCAAATATAACTGCTTTGAGCCTAGAATTTGTTTCATGTCTTCCAAATTTGGAAAATCAATTGACACGCATGCAAATTCTTCTATATTTGAACCCTGCAAAATAGCACTAACATTAGTATCAAAGCCACACTTTGAACAACGACCCTTTATTGTCTGATTTATCTTTCCGCATTGATGGCATTTGTTAATAATTGTATATCCACACTTTGAACAAACGTTTGTTTCATTAACGGTATTACAAATAGGACAAATCAGCTTCAAAACCTTTTTGCAATTTGGACAAACCAACGCATTTTTATCAATTGTATAACCACATTTTGGACATTCCATTCTTTTATTGTACAATGATTTTTATAAAAATCAATCCATTAATATAATTTCATGGTATAATAGTAGAAAAAGAGGTTATTTTATGAATATATTAAGAGTAGTTTTAGATCCTGCAATTCTTATTATCGTTGCATCTTTCGTTTCTTTAATAGTTTTTGTGATGAAAAAGTTTAAGTACGTAAACAGCAATTTGGCATGGTTATCAAATTTCTTAAGCAAATTTAAAAAAACAGACTTATCGTTCAGATTTGGAGAATTTGACAAGGTTATATCAGGAAACCCTTATATTGCAAACGCTTGGCACGAATTTAGAAATACACTGGTATTTTCTGAAAGTGTTGCATTAAAAAAACAAGATAATAGCGTTACTTATCAAAACGTTTCAAAAGCTGTTAACAGTATCCAAACCACTGTTGATCCTTTGTATTTCTTCAATGAAGATGCATTGGTAACATCAAAATATAATAACAAATTTGTACAAGTTGCACCGACACTATTAACAGGTATGGGGCCATTGTTTACATTCTTAAATATAGCAGTTGCGTTTACAAAAGTTGATTTTTCTACACAAGAAACAACCATTGCTTCTGTTTCAGGATTAATGTCAAGTATGCAAATTGCAGCGTTATGTTCAGTTTTGGCAGTTAGTGCTTCTCTAATATTTATGCTATTTGAAAAAATTTATTATAACAAATTATGCAAAATTCCACTACAAAATGTTCAAGAACAATTATATTCACTTTTTGATAATATTTCATCAGAAAAATTCCTTATTGAATTGCTAAAAGAAGCAAAAATTCAAAACAGCAATTTAACTTCATTACTCACTTCTCTTCCAAAAAATTTCAAAACATCTCTGGAAGAAAGTATTTCAAATTCACTCGTTCCATATATGGAAAATCTTCTATTCGGGATAAATACTCTTAATGATTCAGTGAAGAAAATTAAAATAGAATCACAAAATAAAGGTAATTCCGGTGATGTAGTTGACGGATTATTTTAGGTTAAGTAAAATATGCTAAAATCAAGACATTTTCAAAATAATGATGCACAAGAAAATATTTTTTGGATAACAATGACAGACTTACTTTTGGGCTTGGCTGTAATTTTTATTGTGCTATTCGTTCTTGCTATGACAGGATTTGCCCAAGCAAAATTACAGGAACAACATCTAAAAAGTGAAGTCGCTCAAGATTTGGCAGAAGAACTTAAAGCAAAAAATATAGACGTACAAATAGATTTAATGACAGGCGATGTAAAACTTTCTGATTTGCAATTATTTGAAGTAGGAAGTTATCAGCTTTCCAATGACGGAAAAGCGTTCTTAAATAAGTTTATCCCAATATATTTAAGTGCAGTTTTTGATAACCCTAAAATTTCAGATAAGATTGTTAATATAGTTATTCAAGGACATACTGACTCTCAATCCTTTGCTAATATTCAGTCAAAAGACTTACAGTTTGTTAGAAATATGGAACTATCAACAAACAGAGCAAATGAAGTTGCAAAATACATATTTTTTACACCATACAACAAAACTTATAGTAGCAAATTACATAAGATGCTTATTGTTGAAGGAAAAAGTTATTCCGATCCAGTTTTGGTTAACGGCAAAGAAGACTATGCAAAGAGCAGACGTGTAGAGTTAAAACTTGTTGTAAAGAGCTCCAACTTACAAGATTTTATGGGAATAGGTACATCAAATGAATCTGGCAAATGAACAACAAATTATAGAAACAATTAATATGATTAAGTTACATCATCTTGATATAAGAACAGTAACAATGTCATTGAGCTTAAGAGATTGCATTTCGGATAATGCACAAAGAGTGTACGACAACGTATATAATAAGATAATTAAGTATGCAAAAAACCTATACAAATATGCGAGCGACTTGGAAGATGAATATTCAATACCCATAATAAACAAGCGTATTGCTATTACTCCAGCATCAATACTTGGAGAATCATGCACAGATTTTGATTATGTAAAATTAGCACAAGTTCTTGATAAAGCAGCAAAAGAAGTAAGTGTAAATTTTATTGGCGGATTTTCAGCACTTGTTGAAAAAGGTTGTACAAAAGGAGATATTGCTTTAATAGAAAGCATCCCTGAAGCACTTGCAAAAACAGAATATATATGTTCCTCAGTAAATGTTGCAAGTTCAAAAGCAGGAATAAATATGAATGCCGTATTAAAAATGGCAGATACAATAAAAAAATCAGCTGAATTGACAGCAGATAAAGATGGACTAGGAGCTGCAAAATTAGTATGTTTCTGTAATGTTCCAGGAGATAATCCATTTATGGCAGGTGCCTTCTCAGGATATGGAGAACCCGAATGTGCATTAAATGTCGGAGTTTCAGGTCCTGGAGTTGTAATGGCAGCAGTTGAACACCTCCCAGATAACGCGGATTTGAGTGAAGTAGCAAACACAATAAAGAAAACAGCCTTTAAGATAACAACAACAGGCGAATTAATAGGAAGAAAATTAGCAGACAGATTAAACATTCCTTTTGGAATTATTGATTTGTCGTTGGCACCAACTCCTGCCGAAGGAGATAGTGTTGCAGGAATATTTAAAGCTATGGGGCTTGAACATGCAGGTGCTCATGGTACCACAGCAGCACTTGCAATGCTTAATGATGCAGTTAAAAAAGGTGGTATAATGGCAAGCTCGCATGTCGGAGGACTTAGTGGTGCTTTCATACCTGTATCGGAAGATGCCGGAATGATTGAAGCGGCTTCAAATGGACATTTAACTTTTGATAAGCTTGAAGCAATGACATCTGTATGTTCAGTTGGTCTTGACATGATTGCCATACCCGGAGATACTCCAAATAAGACAATAGCAGGAATTATTGCAGATGAAATGGCTATTGGAATGATTAACAAAAAAACAACTGCCGTTAGAATTATACCTGTTCCAAATAAAAAAGTTGGAGATAAGGCTGTTTACGGAGGACTTTTAGGAGAAGCTCCAATAATGGATGTCGGCAAACTTTCTTGTGAAAAATTTGTTACAAGAGGTGGAAGAATACCTGCACCTATACATTCATTAAACAACTAAAGAGGTTAAGATGAGTTATACTTTAAACAGATATGAAAATATGTTGAGAGAATACATTATTGATCAACAGTCTGATTCCTATAATAGAACTAACATCAACTATTTTAGATACAATAATCTTAGAGTTTTCATGGAACCTTCAAAAATACAGCAACCACATATTTTTGTAAGAATTGGAATATCTGATGCTTGTTTTTTAATCACAGATGGAACTATCATAAACGGAAGTCTTGGAGTAGATACAAAATATGTTCCAAAATGGATAAATAAACCCGGGGTAAAAGAAGAATTGATGCTAACTTGGGCAGATGCACAGAAAGTTGATTACGAAGGCGGCGATACATAACGTAATATTTTTATTGCAATTTATTTTTGTTTGTTTTATTATGTAATTATAAAAGACGGATAGAATGTGATTTTTAAAAACACATTCTATTTTAATAGGTAACATTTTTAAGAAAAGGAATAAAAAATGGGCATCAAAGGTAGAGTTGACAAAATGGTAGTACTAGCATGTGAAGAATGCAAAGAAAGAAATTATACTACTGTAAAGAACAAAAAAACAAGTAAAGAAAGAATGGAATTAAACAAATATTGTCCAAGATGTCAAAAACATACGACACACAAGGAAACAAAATAGTTTAAAGTAAGACATAACAAAAGCGTCCTTAGTTCAGTTGGTAGAACGTCGGTCTCCAAATCGGTAAATTAAACGAAAAAAGGCTTAATTCTACTAAGTTTTAGACAATAGATAGTACATTTTAGGACAAAGCCGTAACCCAATAAAATCAAGGGTATATTTTTTTCATTACCCACAGATTACCCACAGATTTTTAATAAAAAAGGTGGTACTAAAAAATAATACCACCTTAGTTATTTATGATAAAAACTCTCTCAACTTATTCTCTTTGAACCTTATTTGCGTACCTAATTTAATATAAAGGTCTTTTGGAAAAACTCCGTCTCTTAAATAATGGTAAAAAGTATTTTTATTAATTCTCATTAATTTTATTACTTCTTCTGCTCTTAATAATCTTGGCATTTTTAAATCTTCATTTGTCATTTACATCACCTCTAGCTCTTTAACTTCTATAACTTCTTCTATATTTTTAGGTAATTCTACTGGAATATTATCTATTATTTGAGTTCTTATTTCTGTTCTAGTGCTTTCCATTGATTTATAACCATTTATTGTTATATATTGATGAATAATAATAAATAATTCCGTTAAAATTAACATTAATAATACTAATAACATATCTCTATTTTGCATTTTTTCTCCAATCAAATTCTTTAAAATTCATACAATCTTTTATTGTCTTATAGCAAAATTTGTTCTTACCGTTTGCAATACAATTTCCATCACATAAATTACTTTTAAGACAAGTTAATGTACAAGAATGATATTCGCAATCTGCACATTTATAAGAAAATTTTTTTACCATACTCCATCCTTTCTTGTAAATAACAAGTCAGAACGTTTTAAACCATAATTAAAAAGAAACATATCATCTGATAAATTTTTTACAGCTTGTTGATGTACCTGTTCGTGTATTGGTATAGGTAATAATATTAATTTCTGTTTAATATCATTATCTATATACCATTGTCTGCCTTCTACTTTGTAATAACTGCCACTTCTTGGTAAATAATGATGTAAGTGCATCCTGTTATGGTTATATTCATTTAAGCTACATAATGGTATTTCAACTAATCTACCTCTTGCTGTTAATAAATATACCGGATACATAAATATTTCTTTTGCTAACGCTACTTTTAGACTTTTTTCTTTTTTCTCTTTTTCTTTTTCGATTTTTTTAATTAGCTTTAATAATGTTGTCATTCCCTTCAAACTCCTTTATTTCTATCTCTACCCTTGGTGTATATGAATAAAATTTCTCAATTATCTCTTTAACTATTTGACTATCATCCGGATAAGCAATCTTATTTAAGGCATCTTTTATATTCTTAGCGATATTATCTGTATCAGGCTTTGTAATAGGTCTTAAAACACCCATAGAAGCCTGTTCCTTAAACCTTTTAGGTTTACTTAAAGGGATCATTCTATACGCTTTAATATGTATTTGAAGCATTTTACCTTTTAAATCATCTATACAATGATTTGGATGTTGCTCTATAAAACACATTTTTACAAAGTTCGCATAATTTGTAACTTTTGATTTTTGGTATGACTTTATAAACCCACCAATATTTGCAAATCTTGCACTTTGTTTTGCAACACATTCACCCATAACTATTGTTTTAATAACCATTTAATATTCTCCTCACAACTAACTGAAATACTTTTCTATTTCCTACAAATTTAATTTTGTTCAAAAGTTTTAATATAACTATCCGCATTTTTAATCACCTCTAATTTATCGCTTATACGTTGTTCTTCCCCATTAAAAATTAGCTCTGCACCAACATTATTACGACCAAACCTATTTTTACGGATAATGAACTCAATTGTATCATCCACTTTGCCTTCTTCAACAACAGCCGGTCTATGGACAAAGCAAACAAAATCAGCATCTTGTTCTATATTTCCAGAGTCTCTTAAATCACATAATTGAGGTCTTTTATCTTCTCTGGACATATAATCTCTGTTTATTTGATGCAACAATAAAATAGGTTTATTAATTTCTCCTGCAAGACATTTTATTTCTCTTGATAAGTCTGAAACTACTTCGTATTTTTTACCTTTTGTCATAGGTTTTAATAAACCTAAGTAATCAATTATTACTAATTCACTACCTGAATTTTTCTCAATACTTCTAATATATGGAATAGTTACATCCCTTTTATCGCATAACTGTAAATTCATATCAAAAGTTTTTGTAAAATCTTCAAATTTTTTGAATTCATCAGGAGTAAGTTTTCTATCTCTTAATTTTGCAGAGTCAAGATGCAATTTTGCACAAGCAATTCTTGAAATAAGTTGATAATTTGTCATTTCTAATGAATACATACTTACTTTATGTTTTTGTTGTATCCTATCCATAAGGTTTAATGCCATACAGGTTTTTCCCATCCCTGTTCCACCTGCTAATACCATTACATCCCCTGAATGTAATGTACCTATGTATTTTCTAATAGATGGATATGGCATTATTATTTGGTTTTTAGCTTCTTTATATTGATTTGGCATTTCTTTAGCTACTTCAGAAAATGCTTTTATATCTTTTTTTAATGCAAATTTAGCTTGTATTTCTCTAATTCTGTCTAAATCAGAGAAAGACTTTGCTTGTTCTATCATTCTATCTATATATACAGTAATGATTTTATTCAAATAAAAATCACAATTCACAGCAGAAATAAATTCGTTATATAAATCTTTAACTGCTTCTCTTTCGTGTTCATTACTTAAATATTCCATTATAGAATAAGGGTTTATTGGCACTTTTAACTCATATAATGTACTTACTATTTCGTAAATAATTCTATATGGTCTATGCATAAACATATCACCGCAAAGATGTGATAATATATAACCTCTTTTTGTGTCTTTTTCATCTCCAATTAGCATTACTAAAATTGCACGTTCATATTGAAATTGCATCTCAACCGAAATTGACGGTTGGCATATATGTTGTTTGTCTTGTTGTTTGCTTATTGCTGTCATAATTCGATTTCTCCCACGTTCTAACTGCTGCTTTCCAATTCTTCATTTGGTTTTTACCAACTTTCCATCCATTGGACTCATAATATGAATACCATTTGTTAGCATCCACATTATTTTTTCTCTCTATGCAATATGCCTTTACTTCATCAATAGTTGGTTTAGTAAATTTATCAAATGAGCTTTCTTTTTTTATCTTTTTAGGTGTGTTATTTGCTTGATACGCTTCATAGTTTAATACAGTAATGACGCTGTATTCAGCTTGCGATTTGGTTGCGATCTCACCAGATAATGTTAGTTTTTTTATTGCTGTTCTTATTTGACTTATTGTTAGTCCGGTTTCATAAGATAAATTTCTTATTGAACTTATTAAAGAACCTCGTTTTATATGTATATTTTGGAAGGTTGTATCCTCATAATTAGCTTTTAACAATAAATGTAAGAATAAAATCTTACAAGGAACATCTCTATACCATTCCCATTTATTAATTAACGACCTAAATAGTAAAATATACCCATCCTTTTTATTTTTGTCATAATTGCACATTTAATCTCCTTTTTTCCCATAATAAAAGACCCTCAATAGAGGGTATGAAAATCCCACAAAATAATAAATAATGAAAATGTTTAACTATTTAATAAACTTTATAAACTTTGCTTGACTTTTAATTAATATTATATTACTATTTTTCTTGCAAATTTATATATAAAGTATATCATTTTAGTAAACTTTAGTCAATACAGTTTACTACATTTTTACATTACTTAATAGAGGTGCTTATGCCAAACGACAAAGAGCTTTCAGCTAAATTTATTCAAGATATTCTGGAAAATGAAAACATTAATAGTGTTACCCTAGCAAAAGAATTAGATTGTTCTAAAACATTTATATCTAATGTTAAAAACGGTAGATCTTCGCTATCTAAAAAAATGTATAATAAAATTATAGATTTACACCCTTCTTTTGCTAAATATGGACAAGTTGCTTACTCTAAATTATTTGAGGAGTCTAAAATCCCAAATGTTTTAAAAGTTTACAGAAAAGAAAACCCTTATTTAACAAAAGATTATGTTAATAGAAGTTATGTTAATAGCGACATTCTTCAAATAGATAAACGTATAATAGCTTCAAATTATTCTTGTGATTTTACAGAAGCTAAATTTGAAGCGGTTACAATCGCTAATGATGCACTTTTACCTACTTATAGAGCCTTTGATAACATTATAATAGATGTTAATGTTAAAACGTTTATAAATGGTTTTATATTTGCTTTCATTCATAACAGTAATCTATATGTTAATGAAATTACTGTTATTGATAGCAACAAATATAAAAGTACAGATATAAATGATAAATGTTTTAGTTTCGTTCTTGAACCGGACACATCAACTGAAATTATTGGACTTGTTGTTCCAAAAATAAGGTTTTAATACGTTTGTCAATCTGACGAGTTTTACGCTGTAACTCTTTTACATCCTTAATTGATGTGGATTTATCTTTGATTAACCCTATTAAGTGTTGTTTATAAAGCCTTAGTTCTTCTATTGTTAAATCAAGTATTTCGTTCATTGTTCTTCTATTAGTTCCTTATTCTCATAAATATTGCCGATTATTTCCATATCTTCTTGAATTGCATTATAAAAACCTGCAATTGCAAATGTGTCAGCTTCATAAAAACATTTTTTATTCCAACTTATCGGGTGCAATGCGTTATATTTATCTCTTAAAATATCCCCCTCATAAATCAGCTTGCCATTCTTATCTTTTAAGCCGGTGCATTGGTTTGTATATTTTTCTAACAATTCCGCCATAGAATAATCACCACTTGGACATAAACCTATATAATGATTTTTTCCTATCCAACCCCAATATTTAAAAATTTTTAAATCTGGTATATATGTTCTAAACTTAAATCTATCTTGCATTTTCAACCTCACTTTCAAGCTATTGTTTTGCTTTCATTACAATATCGTCAATTTGATATAATAAATCTCTTAAAATTTGATATTTTTGAAAATCTGAAATATCAATTTTTACTCTATTCTGTAAAGTGTCTAATATTTTAAAATGTATATTCTCAAGAATTAAATCTTTATCCATTCAATATCTCCTAATTAAAATATCTATCATTAATTTTTACTATTAAATATATTGGGAAACCTATTGCACCGAGTAAGCATAAAATAGGGCAAAGAATAATAATACCTAGTATAATTATTAATTTAGTAATATCTTTTAATACTTCATTCCAATCAATCATTTCAATATCTCCTTTATTTGTTCTTTTTCTTCTTCGGTTAGGTCTTGCCAACGTTCATTGATTACTTGAGCAAGGCTTCTATCAAATTCATTTGTGCTAACTTGTACCGGTTCATTTCCGTCAAAATGAATAAATTCCCATTCTGAAAATTTAGAAATTGATAAATCACATCTTATTGCTAACCATTTCATCAACTCCAACTGTTTTTCTGCGTTGAATGGTGGGTATGCTTTCTCCACACAATCTGCGTTACCGGTTGGATATGTCCAACACTCTTTATTTTCTTTTGTGCAAAAATACCAAGGACCTTCTTCTCCTTCATAGCCATACTCTGCATATATACAGCTACCTAATTTAATTCCTGCATTCTCGTACAATTTATCTATTTCGTTCATTTTAGTACCTCGTTTATTTTTTCAATTATAAGTTTACAAATATCATAAGTTGGCACTTCTTCATCTTCTATATAACAACGGTATGCATAATCGCAATCAATACTACATAAGTCCTTTGTCATACATTGTTTACTTATTCCCCTTATTTCTTCAAGGGCTTGTTTGTAAATTAAATTTTGAGTAATTGCACCTGATAATTGTTGATTTCTATTTTGTAACTTTACATTTTCTTCTTTCAGCTTTTCGTTTTCTTGCTCTAAGCGTTCATAATCTTCATTAAGTTGCATAGCTTGTACAACAAGGTTTTTTTCTTTGCCGTCCCATTCAAAAGAATGTTTACTTAATTCTTTTCCTGCTCTGATACAGCACTCTTTGATATATTTTCTATCTTGTTCTTCTATTTTTAGCTCTTGCTCTATGCGTTTGAGTTGCTTGTAATAGCAGTTAGGATTATATTTGCATCCACCACAAGCAGTAACCCTTGTTTTTGTGCCATATTCTTTACCATTATTGCATTCACACCACCAATTAGCACCAACTATGCGTAAATATTCACACTCTGCTACATTTATTCCGTCTATTATTATTTCTTTATCTGTCATTGTTTACCCCCTTTGATATTTGTACACAAGTAATCACATCTCTTGCAAACATACAGCTTTTTGGTGCTTTATTACTATCAATGTACAGAAAAGAAATTAAAAAGTTTAATGCTATTATTATAATGATTATCAAACATCCTATATTCATTTATTCCTCACATTCTTTCAATATAAGTTTTATGTCGTTTTCAACTTCTTCAAGGCTTCTGTAGTCTTGCTTTGTTTTTAGTTTATTGGCAATTGTTCTAATTTGTTCTAATTTGTTATTTTTGATCCTGATTTCTTTTTGTAAGTTTATGTCTTGCATTACAACAGCATTGTATTGACGTTGTACTTGATTATGTTTTTGCTCAAGTTCTTGGTATTCTTCTTCTGAATACCAAGTCTTGTTATTTGTTTTCCACATTGTTATTTCTCCTCTTTCAACTCTTTAATTTTTTTGTCTAGTTCAAGATTAATAATTGTATCAATCTTTTTAAGTTTCTCATTAGTTACAATCTTATTAACTGCTTTCTTGCCTAAATATGTTCCGCCACAAAGTAATAATGTTTGTTTTGTAGGTATTAAGCACAATAGAACAAATGTAACAAAAAATATAAGGGTATATTTTTTCAATACAATTAATGCTTTTTTAAAATTATCATCATAGCTTTCAATAAAATATCCTAAACAAACAAATATTAATGCAATTAATAAAAATAATAGAATTATAAAACTGCTAACTGATAAGGCTTCTATTAAATCAGCAAATTGTAATAAGTAAATAAATAAGTATTCCATTGTTATTCCTCCTCGATTATTTTTTTAATTTCTTTAGCTAACTCGTGGTCAAAAGCAATAACCTCTTGTATTTTTTCAAGTTTCTGTTCTAACATTTTGTATTCATCTTCTGAATACCATACTTTATTATTTGTTCTCCACATTGTTTTCACCTCGTATGACTCTTAAAATAAAATCGTCAAAATCTTCACCATTTTTATTACATTCATCTGCGAATTTACATTTACTACATTCAGTATTTTTACAAGTTAAAATTAAATCTTCTATTACTTGTAATTTTACTTTTAGATGTTCAATTTCTTCTTTTAACTCTGTTATCTGAATTGCAGAGCGTTCGTCTGCAAGTTCAAGCATTATTTCTTGTCTAGTTTTCATAAATACCTACCATTTCTTTAATTCTTTTCATTTTTTTGTATTTCCAATACTCTACTTTTTGAGATAGTTGACTTTCTCGATTGCAATATTTAAGTTGTTCAATCATTATCTCAACATCTGCAATTTCTTCGGCAGTATGGTCTATGTTACCTAGACTACGCAAGGCTTTGGTAAGCTCTTTTTGCAATTCTGCAAGTTCTTCAATAGCAACTACATACTGCTTATTAAGTGAATATTTTTTAAGTAGCTTTTCATATACTTCTTCATTCATTAAATTTCATCTCCTTCTTCCCAATGATATATAGTTTTTCTTTCATCAGATGTTAAATATTTGCATTTAGTCCACTCATCACAATATACGCAATCTTTAAATAGTGAAACTGTATTTTGACATTTTTTATTTTCCATAAACAACCTCTTTCATTTCTTCTATATAAGGCAAACTTTCGCATATTGCTTTATATTCTTTATACGTTAATGCAAGTGCAATATCTTCATTTATTACACTATCTGCAACCTTTACAAACACTTCACATTGGTTTTTGTTATTTACTTCAATATGAATGTTATCTTTTTTATAAGTTAACATTTTACTAATTCTCCTACATTTCTTTTTAAAAGTTATTATTTTACTAACTTTTTATCCCCAAACTACCACCTGGAAGTGATGCCATTCTTCCAGGATTTTGACAGAAAGAAAAAACGGTAAACTATGAACAATCAACAAAAGTAATACCTCTATTTAGTTGTATGTTTTTTATAAATTGTTCCGGCATCAGTAATACTTAGGTAGTTTAGTTTAATACTAAATAATCTCCATACATCCCTTTTACTTTTATAATGTCCTCTACTTCCCAGAGATCATTAAAACAAACTTTTTCATTTTCAGGTAATTCTTTTAATTTGTTAATTAATTGTTTAACGGTCATATAAACCTCCATAATCTAATACAAACTCTCTAGGTTGAATAAAGCCTAAATTAATTAATTTCAATACAGCTTGAACTCTATTTTTCACTTTTAACTTATTAAAAGCTCTATGTTTTAATTCTCTTACTGTATATGGTGTAATCTTTAAAACATTACTTATATCTTGTTCCCTTAGAGCTACAAGTCTCATTACTTGCAGCTCTCTTACTGTCATTTTTGCCATATTCACCTCTAATATTCAATTACAACTCTTGGTGCTTGTTGTACCAATTTTTGTTGTGTTCCTCTTGTTATTTTTGAAACTGGAACTGTTTGTGCAGGTGTTCCTAACATTTCTTCTGCTAATTTTGTTTCAGCTTCGTAATCTATTGGTGTTCTTTCTACTGTTGCATATTCATCATTTTCAATACAATTTTCTTCTTTTACTGCAACATATTTTCTTGCTGTTTCATCCCATTGAACTTTATTGAAATCAAAACCAATTAATTCTATTTGTTCTCTGTTTTGTCCGTATTTATCAGTAAATTTACTAATATTTAATTTACCTCTTGCTTCTATATAATCACCTTTTTGTATCTTTTCAGCAATATCTTCAGCAGCATTGTAATTTTTTGTATTGAAAAACGTTACTGCATAGCTTACAAAAGTATCATCTTTTTGTTTTTCGCTTATTAATACTCTTGTAAAGCATTTTCCGCTATCTAAAAATTTAATATCTATAAAGTTTACTCTGCCTGTTAGTTTAAATTCGTTCATATTTTATTCTCCTATTGTATTTTTTTTCTGTTATTATCTTTTTTTCTGTCAAGATCGTTTTTTAATTGTTTATAGCAATATTCACATAAATCGTAAGTATCACCACCTAACTCAATTAAAAAATTTACGTCTTTTGTTGTTCCACAACTATCACACCATTGTATCTGCATTTTGACTCCAGTCTGTTTCGTCTTTAACTGCAAGCATATCTTCTTTTACAGTTGATTTAGTTGTGTTATCCATATCTAATGCTCTCTGTATTTCTATTGAATTTGGTAGAACTTTCATGAGCTGTACCAATACAGTTTTCATACACATCGCATCCGGTTCAGTTTGCCAAGGTGAACTTTTATCATTAAATGCTTTTGAATGTTTTTTACCGTGTTCAATAGCTTCAGCCTTTGACATTATTTTTATGATTTTTTCTCCACCTTTTAATGCTGCAATCGCATAAAAAGCAATAACTTCACCTCGATCTTTTAATGTTGGAATATGTTTTACATATCCATTTGTACCTAATTCATATTCAAACACATCATTTTCACATACTTTCTGCATATCAAGTGAAATTGAGTTGCTGTTTCTGTAAAATAATTTCACTAAGCCTTTATAACCTATTTGAAAATTAACTTTATTCCCGTAAGGTATTAAATATGCTTGTCCACCAATGCCAGGTTCTAAACCTAATTGTGCTGACTGGAATAAAGCAGCTATAAAACTTTCAACAGTACAATTTGTTAGTCTTGTATTTTGTCTGTAATTGTTTATTGCGACACGACACATTCTTTCAGGTGTAATATCACTTGGTAAACATTTACTTAGTTCTTTTATTTGGCTTTCAACGATAGTTTTTATATCTGTTTTAGGTTTATTGTTTTGAGCTACTAATTGAGCTTTTACAACTTCTTGTGCGTTAGTTACCATTGTTTACTCCTTTCACATCTATTGGTTGAAATTCAGGGTTGTTTGTTACTTTTAACATCCTGTAACTTTTACCAATTTTTTTGTACTTCTCGAACAGACCATCATTTTTTAGTTTTGCAGTATCAACTGTTTCTTTACCTTGATATTCTTTCCAGGTTACAATGTATTTTTGAGTTTGCAAACCTAAATTACCTTTAATATAGTCTTTAATAACTGTCTCTACTTCTTTTAGTTCTTTTTCTACATCTGCTTGTTCTTGTTTTAGTGATTGCCTTCTTGCAATAGCTTCATCTATTTCAGGTGGCACGTTTTCGATTATTTCCATAGATGATTTTGGAAACATCAATGCAAGTGTTTCACCGTCATTTGCTGTTATTTCAGGTGGTTCATTCTTTTGTACTTTATCCCAAAATTCAATAGCTCTTTGTACCATTATGTCAAACATTTCTTGATCAAACTCAATTTCTTTTTGTATGTATTTTTGACCACCTACAAGACAAGCTATATATCCTTTTTTACGTCCTGTGATACCCAAGTACCACATTACTTGTAATACGTATTCTTGTGGAATATTATTTCCATCCCATTCTTTATCTTTGAATGTTGAACACGTTTTACATTCAAGTAAAGCGTCTGAATTAGTTACAATTCTGTCTATATGTGCTGCCATAAATGGATAATCTTTATGGGTGTACATTTTTGGTGCTTGTCTAACTTCTAAATTGTTTCTTTCTGCAAATTCTTTTGCTACTATATCTTCAAGTTTTGTACCAAAGTGTACTGCTTCAACTTTACTTAAATCATCTGGTTCTATTTCACCAGTTTTCTCTAGCCATAGTTTTAATGGAGTTTTCCATCTATTCATACCCATTACAACTGATATATCAGAACCACCTATATATTGTTTTCTTTCTTCTTGTGTGAATGATACCATATTACTCTCCTATTCTTGCCAATCTAAATCAAGGCATTTAGATAAATGCTTTCTATTTTCCATATCTCTTAATTGTTCTTTGTCTTTTTCTACTTCAAATCCGCTAAATTGATTTGCTGTTATTGCATCTACCAATCTTATAACAGATGCTGTCATTGTATCTGCATAATAAGTATCATTGTCTTTATCTTCAATTGCAATTTTCATTACCATTTGTTCGTATGTTTTCAGTAATGTTAAAATTGCTCCAAACAATTCTTCTTGGCTTAAATGATTAAGGCTTACTCCAAAAGCCATTCTATCGCCTTCTTTTTTAATGATTTCCACATTTAAACAATGTTTATTTTCCATTTTTTGTTTTTCCTTTCTAATATATTGCGTTTTCCCATAAAACTTCATCAAAATATTTCATCATTAATTTATCCCATTCACTGTAAACCGGTTCTTCTTCGATTAACATTCTTTTGATTTTTTCTTCGTCCATAACAATCTCCATTTCTAAAAGATTGTAGTATCATTTTACTACAATTGTTAACTAAAATACTATACTTTTTAGTAAACTATTTACATAAGTTTACTAATTTAATAAACTAACTAAACTATTTTCTAATTCAGAATATCCTTCTAAATCTTTAAACTTTTCAAGGTATTCATCTACAAATTGTTTAATTGTCTTAAAAATGTCTTTAATATGTTTTTTATACAAACCGTTTACCATTTCTTCCTCAATGGATAAAGCTAATACATAATCGCTAATTCTAAATGTATAAACGGTTGCTCTTTCTTGGTTATATACATCTTTGTATATATCCTTTAATGTTATTATTTTCATTTCATATTCACCTCCTTTTTTATTACATCTAACATAAAAGCTGCTGTATCACATTGATAATATCTATTACAGCTTCTTTCACATTTGTCTAAAATTTTATTCATATTTGTTTTTGTTACTTCATTTATATCTTTTATATCTATTTTTTTGCAATATGACATATTATTTTTTAAACTCACTTTCTTCATTAAAATAAATATCAAATAATGTATAATCTTCAGGTGGTTTATCTAATATACGAATATCATCACCTGCATATATACCAATAAATTTTTCATTTGCTCCATAATAATCACCACCGCCACGTTGATTTCCAATTGCTGTCAGCAATGGTAGTGGATTATATGTTAATTCAAGACTTTTATTAAATGATTTTGATGAGAATAAATCGCAATCAATGTATTCTTTTTTTGTATCATTTACAATAAATTTTTTATTTAATAACATCTTTGATTTTAATGGTTCTGTTTCTGCATTAAGTATATCTTCTAAAGGCATTATGCAATCTAACTTATTTAATTCATCTTGTTCTGCATAATCACCTATCCAATATAATTTAATACGTTCAACAGAATTGTTTAACTGTGTTTCATATATTTTGTTAACTACTTGTTGAACACCAAAATTACCCATCCAACTATGTTCTGTTAATTTTACACCACCTAAATTAACATTAAGTGGTTCTTGCAAAGTATGTCCATTATTGAGATATATTTGCAGGTATGGCTTATAATATTGACCCATAGATTACTCCTTTCTATTTGACAACTCAACTACTTGTGACTTAAGTTTATGATTTTCCCTTGATAATCTTTCTATATGCCTTAAAAGATAAAGTATAAACTCATCTTTTTGTCTTCTTTCTTTTTTTCTTCCAAAAATCTTTTTAAATAAATTCATTTTATTCTCCTTTTGTTTCGCAATAGTTATTAAATAACTGTGTTATATACTTATTAGCGTTTTCTACATTACAATATGTACTATCTTCATAATGTCGTTTATCCATAAATGATCCAGGGATAAAGAAAGCATCTTGCTTTTTTATTTCTTCTTTAAAAAACCTATTACTTTCTGTATATCCACGACCAAATTTAGAGTTTTTACCTCTTATAACATCTCTTGTAGTCCAAGTAATTTGTCTAAAAAATTGTGGACTACTTAACATTGCTATATTTGCAATATTTACATCCTTTGTATCAGTATTGGTTATAACCAATGTTGACATATCCTTTTGAATGTTATAATTAATAAATTTCAAATTAACAATATATTTTTTTAACATCAATGTTTCAATTAAGTTTACAATAGCAATAGATCTATTTGTTATTTGTGTTGCTGTTGTTTCTCCGTTAAAACCTATATCGACTAATATGTTAATTGATTTTGTAACGTTTAAATCGCTCATATTTAAACAACATTCAGGTTCACCTGCAACAACAGAACCCATATCATACGCAAAACCTGTATAGTCCATATAAAAACCTTCGTTAAATCCTTCGTCAGAACTTACATCTGAAAGTTTATCTAAGAAACTTCTTGTTTGCGTTTCTAAACCATATTCCATTGCATCCATTGATTGTTCTATTGTACTATTACCGAAGAAATCACCAGGTTCTATCTCCGTAAATATTCTTAGCTTTTTATTTTTAACAGCTTCTTTAATATACTCTTTTTGTTCAAGCATATTATCAAATTCTACAATACTACATTTAAAATCATCATTTTTATCTTGTTTCATACTATTCTCCTTGTATGCTTTTCAAAAAATCATCATTGGTAATAGTAAATGTTTCTTCTTCGCCATCTGCATAACGAAGAATTATTTGCAATGTAGCAAAATCTTTTAATTCAGGGCTAGTAATAAATGAATGTATTGCTCCTGATTTGAATATTTCTCTAAATTCTGTTGAAATAAATTTATTAGGCATTATTTTTTCAACACTATGTGCCATATCATTCAAGTACATTTCTGAAGCATATCTTGTATTTGTATAACCTTTGCTTAAATAGAATGTATATACAATATCTCTTTTTTCATTTAATAATGTAAATTTATTAGCTTTATTTGTTACTTCAATACCTGCAATAGCATAATATAATTCATTCTCATCAAATAATATTTTTGCAACTCTTTTTTGAGTTGTAGGTTCAGCCGGTTCATTATCCGGTTCTGGTTCAGGTTCAACAGCTTTATCTAAATCAACATCTTTTAATAGTTTATTTTTGGTATCGCTGTTTGCACCTTTTAAGATAGTCATTTCAATAACTTCTTTCATACTGAAACCGTTTTCTAACAAATCAGCCCCATCCATTGTTGCACGTGGGCTGATAATAACCTTAATGCCATTCTTTTTAGCATTACTTCTTATCTGTTTGATTATTTCATACCATTGTTCATTTCCGCATAATTTCTTCTCTAGTTTTGTATCGTAATCAACATCAATTACGATAAATCTATCTAAAGTCGCAGCATCAAGTCTGTTTCTTCCTACATACTCAATGTTTGCACCTTTACCGTATGTGTTACAAGCACAAATACATACAAACTTTTCATTCTTTTCAACTATTTTATCAGGGAATGAACAATGTCCGTTTGCTAATAAACTATTCAAAATTGTTACTACTCCAGGATGTGCTGCATCAAATTCATCTAACAGCAACACACCACCTTTTTCATAGGCTTCTCTTATTGGTGAAGTTACATATTCACCGTGTGCATTTATAAAGCCTAATAAATCAGATTTTGTTGTTTGTTGTCCAACTGACATTGGATAAAACTTCAATTTCATAGCATCAGCAACATCTGATACTAATTTCGTTTTTCCGCTGCCTGCTTCGCCTACAAGCATTATATTTTTTTCTTTGCGTTTAGCACTTTGTAAAATTTTTATAATGGTTTTAAACGCTTTGTGAACTAGCTTATTTTTAGGTTTTTCTATTGTACCTAAATTTACGATAAGTGGTTTATCTGTATTGTATAATTCAATGTTCTTATTAACAACTTCTTTTAACTTTGTGATTTCTTCTTTCACAAAGTTTTGTGTATCAGTTACAGTTTGTTTTGCTTCTTCTGTAACTTTGTTTAAACTATCACCTATCAATTGTTTTAAAAGCAATTCTGCTACATTATTATTGTTATTTTGTGGTTGTGAAAATAAATTTTGTTGTGCTACCATAGTTTACTCCTTTCATTGATAACTATTATACTACGAAGTTTACTAAATTGATATACTTAGTAAACTATTGTTTACAATTTTGTGAAACTAACTAATATTCACTTGGCAACATAATCACCTTTTGTGTTGGGTAATTTGAAATATAAAACTTCCATTCGCCTTCTGGCAAATCAGTATAACCATAATGTTGTTCAAAAATTTTATTATCGTTACCATCATCATAAACAACATTGCATTTTCCATTTTTTGATTTTGCCGTAGCAACAATAAATTCTTCATTCTGTTTTTGCATTGCTACTGCTGACATATCATAAAATAGCCAATATGCTTCAGCCTTTTCGCAGAAATAAGCAACTCCGTCTGTTGCTAATACAGGGAAATATGTCAATTTGAAATAATGCAACGTTCCTATGAACTGTTCAAGGTTTTGTTTTAATTCTATTGCATCCATATTTACCTCCTAAAGATTGAATTTTTTATCTACTTCGTTGCAATAATATTTACAGTTTTTGCAATTTTCTCTATTACAACCTATATTATCTTCATTCACGTAATTTCCATCTACTAAAAGATAGATTTTTCCTTTGTACAAAATAGTCATTTTTTACCTCCTTTTTTGTAGTATTTTCTTCTAAAATAATCGCACACCAAATAGCACACCTCTAAACCAGTCTATGACTAGCTTTGAAGCATACCCATCGCACACCAAATCGCACATATATAAATAAATACCTATATAGTAATACCTATATAGGTAATACCTTTACTAATACTTTATAGGTTTCTTATTATAAGACTTTACTTTTTTTCTTTTTCTGATAAGATTGTGTTATGAAATGTCCTAAATGTAAATGCGATTTAAAAGATAGTTGGGTAGTTTGTCCAGAGTGTGGTACTAAGATTGATAAACCTATTGTTATTAAAGAACCAGAACCTAAATCTGTTTCTATCGAAGAATTATATGCTAAATATGGTAAAATCTGTCGTAATTGCAAAAAACCTTCAGTAAAAGTTGGTTATAATTTCTGTCCTTATTGTGGTTTTGATTTTCATAGACCTATATTAGATGAAAATGTTTTAGTTGAACGTTTAAAAGCATACAGAAAAATGCAAGCTGATAAACAATGTTTCAGTCCTTTTTGTGTATTTACTGATAGAACTATTGTTCAAATCTGTAAAATTCTTCCAACTACTATTGGTCAATTACGCAATTATTGTCAAACTACAAATGATTTCTATGGTAAGAAAATCGACAAGTACGGTAATGATATTATTCATATTATTAAAACTCTCGATAGAAATTCTTTGAACGGGAACTAAGCAGCTCTCTCTATATAACCTGTTATATCACTTTCAATCATTTTTCCATTACATAATAAGTGATATAACCTATAATAGAACTTATTTCTTGTTTTCTTCACTACGTAGTATTGACCTACGTATTGAGTACCTCCTTTTGGTAATCTTCCATTTCTATCCTCGTAAAATGATAGTTCTTCTAATGTTTCTTCATTCTTTTTATATATTTGATCCAATGTTAACATATTTAACTCCTTTCTATGCAATGTATTCGTAATGACCGTAAACTTGGTCGTTCTCTTTTTTATCAATTATGAATTTGCCTTTTTTGGCAATTATTTCATCTGTCTGGTAAAATAACTCTTTTTTAGTTACATCACTCCATCTGTTTACATAGCTAATGATTGTTTCTTGTAATACTTTTTGTACATTTTCTCCTTTGCGTATTACATTATAAGTATCTCCATTAATGTCAACAGTTGCTATAAATCCTTCATTATTTTTTTCTAATTCTGTTACTTCAATTTTAATCATATTTTTACCTCCTTTATTATTAGTTCCTTGTACAAGGAATATTACCGTAGGGTATTGAGCTTTGGACTTCAGTCCAAATATCCCCAAAATACCCATTATTATTATCAGTTCACCTCATTCACTCTCACCTATCTCCTATATACCATATATAACCTCTAACCTTATAACTCCTATACAATTTCTTTAAAGAAATTTCTAAGAAATTTAGTAGAGGTATTTCTTGGTTTGCTTCATTCCGAGATTTCCCCCTTTATTTCTGGTTTTGAGGGGGATGGGATGGGATAGGGCTTCAAGCGTATATTTGCATAACCTTATAACGTGTAAAGCAGCTATATAAGGAAAAGGTAGGTTTTACCCTACCAATTCCTTCATAACTTGTTTATTCAATTCAGTTGTTGAACTATCTTCACGTGATAGTTTTTCAACATATACAGTTTCAGGTTCAACATCAACTGCTGATTTATTTCTGTTTTCAGATATTGCATTATCTTTTGGCAATGCATTTGTGTTATCGTTTAAGATATTTCTTTCAATTGCTTTTAAATATCTTTCATACATCAACTCTTTTTCATTGAAACCTTCAAATGTTACTTTGAAACCATCTTTTAATGTTTTACCAAATTGGAAACTTTGTATATGGTTATTTCTTTTTAACCAAACCATAATCCCAATCCAACTACGTGTTTTAACATCTTCTATGCTAAAACTTTGAGTTTTTCCTGCTTCAACATAAGCAGCGTAGATACGACCATAAACGTATCTGAATAAGTTGAATTTGTTTTCACTTTGTTGTTTGTTTTGTACATTTGTCATAATTTACCTCTTTCTGGGTTAAACCCGTTTTCTATTTACATCCCATAACACAGCGAACCTAACAAGGCGAGAAGCTAAACTGGTATAGTCAAGCTACAACAGGTTTTCGTTACGAAACTTAACCGGTTCAACGAATGGTATATCTTATCTGAATGGTTCGACCGGTTAGGTTTTGTAACAAAAACAACAGGTGGCTTGACCTGCATGTGAGCATAATAGGGTGGAAATAGAAAACGGGTTTAACCCTGAAAGTATATTTTTTCTGGTGTACAAAACAAACAACAACAAATTCAACTTATTCTTTTTAATTGGGTCTTAGCTTATGTTGAAGTAGGAACTATTATAAGTCTGTTTAAGAGTAATTGTATTATGGTTTGGTGTTGTTTTACCTTTTAAGTATTTAACCCATCTTAAAATGGATTGTAACTTGTTCTAATAAAATCTTTAGAGAATTGTTGTTAGTTGGTAGGGTAAAACCTTTTAAAGATAAGTAATGTTAAAGGCTTTTTCTCGTAGCCAATAGCCATTGTTGCCTACCCTACCTACCATCCCCCCATTGCTACACTAGTCAATAGATAACTATCCCCCAAATATCTCCGACCCTCCCAGAACGCAAAAATAAAGCCCCTTGTATAAGGAGCTGCACTTGTAAAAATGTCAAAAAATAATTATCAATAGCTACTACTATTATACCACATTTTGGCTTTTTTTACTTAAAAAGTTTACCAGTTGTAAACTTTTGTAAATTAAAGAGGTGTACTTTAAGAAAACAGCCAAGTAATTTGTTATGATAAATAAGGACATACTCATTTTAGTAGCATTGAATGGGAAACCTGCAAACGAAGTTGGTATGTTTAATCTTGGGGGAGATTTGTGGCGGTAGTACACTGTAATATGAAAATATCGGATAACGATACTTATTTTTTGTATGACACAGATAAGTTTATAAAGCGAAAGCTGCATATAACAGTATGTCCGGTATGTGAGTCATTATTAGCTAGATTAGAACAAGTTAGAGTATCTGATAATAAATACTTTAGCACGACATACAAAAAAGCTGAAGCAGAGAAGGCAATAGATAAGTATTCAAGGGAAACAAATTATAAGGCTTCAGAACTTCCTCAAAAAACGAATGATACATACGGCTTATGTTATGGAACATATACAGAACATAAGAAGGATGGTAAGATTTATAAGATTACCGAGAAAGCATCAGACTTTTATGGTAATAACAAGGTTTTAAGCAAAATAGAAATCGACTGACTATACATTTTTTGTCTAGATTACTCCTTAGATAATAAGCACACTACCCCTAATAGGGGTTTTTCTTTGGGAAAAATATATGCCTAAAAAAAAAGATGATACAACTGCATTAAAGAAACAACTTTCTAGTACAGATTGGCTAGAAATTACTGCTTTGTATTTAAAAGGTAAAACTCCTGCTGAAATCTGTAAAAAGTATGAAAAATATGACATTACTCCATACAAATTAAAATCACGTATGAAAAGAGATGGAATTGATTGGAGAAAAGAGAACATTGCAACAACTGTAAAAGACAGGATATGCGAAGAAATAATAGACGATAAAGTCAAAACAGTAGAGAGAATAGTAAAGATATATCAAAACACATTAGATGTAGCAGAGGATATATTGGCAGCATATAAGAATGAAGCAATGTTAAATCCAACAAAGCCTAGAGCAACTGCATATAACTTAGACCAGTTATCAGGAGCTATTAATAAATGCCATAATGGTTTAAAAATAGCATTAAACATTCCTGATGATCCTAAAGAGCAAGTTGATTATACCCCTAAAATAAACACAATAAAGGGTATAGATATGGAAGATATATAGTGAAATCTGCATTAATACTAACAAGTATTGATTTAAACATAGAGGACAGGAACTTAATAAGAACAGCAAAGTTTTTTAAACTTGCATTAAACCATCACGCAAGAGAGTTATTACCAAATGCGAGAATTTTTACTGATTATGTTAATTTTCCTTATGTTTTAAAAGAATTTCCTACTGATTTAATCATAACTTTAAGAAGTTTTCCAAAAGATAAGACTAAAAATATCATTATCCCAAAAAACATTCAATTTAAAGGCTCTACAATGGTTGCTGCGGTTGAGTTTTTACAAAACAATGGAGTTGATAGGGTATTAATAGTCGGAGACAATACAGTCCATTCTAAGAGCTTTCAGGATGATGTTAAAAATCAGCTTGATTGTATTAAAAAAACAGCAGAGATTTATCAATTTAGTAACGGTAATTTCAACCTACCGGTCAAATCAATAAAAGAGTTTTTATGGAATATTTATTAGAACAAGATCAAAAAGTTCATAAACTAACAAAAGAAGAAAGATTAAGTTATGCTAAACTTATTTCTGAAGATTTTGACACATACGATAATGCTAGACAACAAAATTTGTCTTATGCAAGGCGGTTATCAAACGAGGTTTATTTCAAAAACCAATTTGTACCGAAGCAAGAGGGCAAGAAGGATTGGAAGTCTAAGGTAAAAATGTGCAAAATGTTTATGTATTTTATGACATATAAGGCTTTTATATGGAAAAATACATATTCAGGTGTTAATTCAATGTTTGATGTTTCAGGTTCAACACTTGAAGCAGATGAAAATGCCAATAAGCAAAAAGCAAATTTAGTAAAAATCCTTGAAGATATGGGATTTTCTAACATTTCAGATGAAATAATTGAAAAATCCTTGATATATGGAGAACTTATTTCTTTTTCTACTTGGAAGATCAAAGAAGAAGAATACAGACGACCAATAAACTTAATGGAAGTAATGTTTCAAACAGATGTAACTAAACTTCCTAAAATACTTGATGCAAAGGCAAAAGGCAAGAATTACTATATTGATACAAGAGAAGTTTACAATAATGCTGCAATAATTCCGGTAAATCCTGAAGATTTTGTTTTTGATGCTTCTCAATTTGAAAATGATTTTGATGCTTGTCCTAAAATTTATAGAACCTGGAAAACAGTAGATGAGATTGTAAACAATGTCAACTATGAGTTAACAGAAGAAGATAAAGCTAAATTAAGAGATATGGTTAAACAAACAGATGAACCTGATTTGAGTAACCAAGATATAAAAGACACAAAGAAGCAAACAAACGGCTCTACAATTAAAGTTTTAGACTTCTATGGTACATTTACCCTTAAAGATGGTAAAACGCTCAAGAATTGGCACGCAGTAGTCGTAGCTGATGAATTTTTAGTATGCTTTGAAAAGAATAAATACATAATCAATCCATTTACATTTGGTGCTTATGTATTAGATCCAAAAACTAAAAGAGGTATTTCACCTCTTTATTCTGGTGTTGATTTAGCACAAGTACAAGAAACAATGCTTAATCAAACAGTTGATTTGCAATCATTAAATGAAAACAAACCATTACTTGCTCCAAAAGGTTTCTTTACTGATGAAGAAATTGAAATGTATCCTGGTAAAATTATTGAGTTCGACCAGTCTATATATTCCGCAAGTAGTGTTCAACCAATAAACTTTGAAGCAAGTATTTATAATGATGATATTCAGTATATTTCTGAAATTATGTCTGAAGTAACCGGTATATTCCCTAATATGATGGGTAATGAAGAAAGTTCAAGACGTACAGCAACAGAAATTACAACAAAGGTACAAGGTCAAACAACAAGATTATCAATGACTTTGGATACTATTCAACAATATTACATTATTCCGGTTATTAAGAATATTGCAAAATTAAATTCTAATTTCAAATTTGGTAAAGAACAAATCTTTATTAATGACAACAATAAACGAGAACAAATGACTATTGATGATGTAACTCGTCAAGGTGATTATAAATATACATACAAAGATAAAAATGCTTTGAATGAAAGATTTAATTACGCAGATATGGTTATTTTAGCAATTGAAAGATTTGCTAAAGCAGGTGTTCCATTAGACTTTAAGACTACATTTACTTGGTACTTAGAACAAAAAGGTGTTGAAAACCCTGAAAAGTTCTTGCAACAACAAATGGAGATACCTTTACCAGTACAACAAATGCTTTTACAAGACCCTAACATACAACAAATGTGTATGCAATTTGAACAACAACAAGCTGCTGCACAACAAGGTATGGCTTCACAAGAGAAATCTCCTGAAGCTCAAATGGCTGAAATAGGCTATTTACAAGGAAGTCCAACAGAAACCCCAACGGCATAATATGAACAGAGACGAACTAACTAGAAGATACAACCTCGCTAACACTAATGAATGGCGAGGTATAAGAGAGATTATTTTAAACGATATTGTAAAACGCTCTATATCACTAGATCCAGTGATGTTACAAGGGATGTTGAAAGTCGTAAATGAAGTTGACGACTGGATTTTAGCGTTTTTCAGAGAGAAAGAAAAAGACAAGGACAGATAGGAGATTTTAAATGGAACAAGATTTACAAACTGTATCAACAACCACAGACAATTCTTCAAATGATGCTACAACCGTTAATACATCTAGTGTTGATACTGCAACTGATACTGCTATTGATACTTCAAGTAACAATGATGAGTTATCTATCAGCGAAGCACTAGATGAATTAAACGGTAATGCAAAAGAAGATGAACCGCCTACGGCTGATACAGCTATAAATAACAGTAGTAAAGAAGATACCAAGCAAGAAAACAAAAAGGATAACGGTGTTAACTGCCCTGATAAGTTTAAAAATGCTGATGGTACACCTGACGTAAGTAAGATTTTAACTTCTTATTCAGAACTTGAGTCAAACTTTACTAAGAAAACTCAAGAACTAACTAACCAGTTAAAAGAATTACAGCAGAAACAAGAGCAGGAAAGACAACAAGAATTAGCTGCACAAGGTTATAAAAGTGAAGCTGATTATGCTATTTCTCGCCAAGTTGCTCAAGCAATTTCTCAAGGTTATTTAAAATACGTAAATACTACTGCTGAACCAGAGTATATAACTAATTTACTTTACGCTTATGCAAACAACCCTTCTGATAGCCTTCTTGATGATATAGAAGAAAACTTCAGCACTAAGGTTGTAAAAGAAGTAACTAAGGAAACAGATGCTTTAAAAAATCAACTGCTTTACAATTACCAAAATCAAGCACAACAAGAGTACACAAAACGTATTCAAGCTGAAGCTACTGATTATGTTAACAAAGCATACGAAGCATATCCTGAATGGTTTGAAAGACAAGAATTTGTTGACTTCTTTGGAGATGCATTAAGGCTAAAAGGTAATTCTTTTGAAGCCGGTGCTTTTATCAAGCATTGCGAAAACATTTGGAACTTGGCACAAAAGACATTATTAGCGGAACAATCCGCAAAGAGAGAGAACAATTCTGCTATTAATACTTTAGTTTCTCAAGCCCCAAAAAACAGCAATACTGCTGGCTTTGATATGAACAATTGTACTGATGAGGAGTTGGCTCTCGAAATTAGCAAATACATCTAATTAAAGGAGAACTCAATATGAATGATGAACAATTAATGATACAAACATTCAATCAGTCATTCAATAAATATTTGTATGATGAATGTGTTGTAGGAAAATTAGCAAAGACTGATTTTAAAGATAACCTACGTATAGGTACAGAAGTAGATATTATTATGCCTGCTACTATTACTTTACATAGTTTTTCAGGCGGTGCTATTGGTGATGCAGAAGAAGCTGCAAACTCTTTAGCAAAAGTAAGAATTGATAAAGCACAATACTTCCACTTCTATATTGATAAAGTAAAAGAATTGGAAATTAAAAATGCTCCAGACATCAAACAAAAAGTAAAACTTGCTACTGAATATACTTCTGATGCTGTAAAACAATTTGCAGCTTTAGTTGACGAAGAATATGCAAAATTATATCCAAATGCAGGTCATTACTTAGATAATTCAGGTGATGGTATCGAGTTATCTGCAACAAACTGCCGTGATATTTTTGCAATGATGCAAACAATGTTCAAACGTGGTGATAACAATGGACATAACAATTGGGTTGACGGTCAAATGGTTGCTGTTGTTCCACCTGAATTTGAATTTTTCTTAGCTAAACAACAAATCTTCCAATACGTTGAAAGCGGACATAAGAAAATCGAAAAGGGCTTTGTAGGTAAAATGTCAGGTTGGGATATTTTAGTTTCTAACAATATCTACAAAGATGGTTCTGGTAACTACTACCCATTATTCGGTCAAAGAGGAAAAACACTTGCAGGCGGTGTTCAAAAGACATTAGACGTACAAACTTACGTACCAGACAACAAATTCGATACACACTACAAAGGTTATGGTGTGTACGGTGTTGGTGCTCCAAGAGCAGATATGTTGGGTTGTGCAAAAGTAAAAGCTACTCCTGCGGTAGGTTCGTAATTGGAAAGGAGATTAAATTATGGCTAGAGATGAGATAACAATACAATTACCAACTATTACTAATACAACTGGTGCAGCAATTAAAGAATTAACTTTACAAGCTGTAACTGTTGCAAATGGTATTAAATTAAAAAAAGCAATGGAATGTATGAGAAATACATTAATGCTTTTAGTAACAAATAGTGCAGGTGCAGATAAAACTGTTACCTTAAAAGCAGGTAATAAATATCCTAACGCTTGTTTAGGTGATTTAACATTACCTATCGGAACTGGTAAAACTGCTACTATTGTTGTTCAAGACCCATCAAGATTTGTTGACGCAGATGGTGCTATCTGTATTGATTTCGGTACAGGATTTACTGGTACTATTGCTGCTGTTGCAAAACCAACTGGTATTGGACAATAAAGACTCCAGTAGGGCTATTAATTTAGCCCTACTTTTTTTGAAAGGAATATTATGCAATTTAAAATTTTGAACAAAGTAACAGGACATATTTTTTATTTAGATGAGAGTGAAGCAAAAAGAGTTTTAGAAAGTAACAAAGATAGATTTGAAGCTGTAAATAACGATATTGATATACCTGAAGATGAACCAACAAAACCTACTGAAAAAGGTTTAAAAAACGTTCTTAAAGGTGATTATGCAGCATTTGAAGAAATGAATGTTACACAATTGAGAGAATACTGCAAAGACAACGAAATAGATATTAAAGGTTGCGGAAACAGTAAAGAAAAGATTTTATCAAGAATTAAAGGTGAATAATGGCTCTAAAGTTTGTAGATATATATAATGCCGTTGCAGAGCAAGCGTGGTCTATGTATGATGCTGATGCTGAAACGATTGAGGATTTTGAAAGTGGTTTAAAATCATCAATTAATAAAGCATTAACTGAATTATGGTGTTCTTATGATTTTCCTTTTAGAGTTAAAGAATATGTAATAAGAACTAAAAAAAATAAAAATAAATACACAATGCCTACTGGTATTATCTACAAAAAACAAGTTAATGGTGAACAAACTTATTCTGTAAGAATAGGACAAAACTTTTTACAATTAGCTGATAATTTAGAGACAATTGAACCTGTTGTTGGTAAACCGGATAGATTTGAAGTTTACAATGACAATTTCTTAATTAATACATACCCAGATGATGATTATGAAATCATTGTTGAATATCTTGAATTAGCTGTTGGTATTGATGAAAACAGTAAAAAGATATATGAATTAGCTGAAGATGAAGATCAAATTGTTGTTCCTGAAAAGTTTGAAAAGCTATTTAAAAATGCTTTAATAACAAAATCTATGTTATATGCAATAGCAGATAAAACAGATGAAAACTATGCAGGATATGAAGATCAATATGAAAATGCTTATAAAACCTTAGTAAGATATTCTATTGGATTAGAAAAAGACAAGAGGATAATTATATAATGGTATCTCAAAAAGTATCATTAATTTGTAATAGATTTGCAGGAATTAGAAGAAAAAACGCTATGTTTAATAGTGAAGCTGTTTCTTGCTCTGATTGTCAAAATGTAGAACTGTTTTATACTGGCTTAAATTCAGGTGTTGGAATTAGAACAGTAAAAGGGAACGTATCAATTTCAGATGATTTAATACCAACTGGAGAACAAGTTATTGGTATATTTGAGTCTAATCAAGATGGTTTAAAATACTGTTTAATCTACACAGAAGGTTCTGAAGGTAAAATATATAACTTTGATATTGAGAACAAAGTATTAACATTAATAAAAGATAGTTTATCTGTAACAGGTAAATGTTGTGCAACTGATTTTGTACAAGGTATTTTAGATATGTTTTGCTTCTCAAATGGAGAAGATATTGTATATATTTATTCAGATACAGATACTCACGATAGATTAGTTGTTGACTCCGGAGACCATATCCATCTTGAAGATAGCGAAGTTAATACCGTAAAAGGTTTAGGTATGGTCGCTTATGATGGTAGATTATGGGTATTTAATGATAAATACTTATGGTATTCTAAACAAGGTGAATGTAGAGTTTTTGATTATACTGATCCGGATCATATAACTTCTTCAGGATTTATAATATTTGTAAAACCAATAACAGCAATACACGAATACTTAGGTTCATTAGCGGTATTTAATAGTGATAGTTCTCAACTTGTTAAATTAGACTCAACAACTATTTTTAAAGTTGAGGATGAAAGTCCTGGTGGATGTGCAAGTTATGATAGTTTAGTATTTCACGGTACAGATTTATACTTTTATGATGATACTAAAAAAGGTGTTTTTTCTTTCCAACAAGTTGTAAACGGAGATAAAACATTAGGTCAAAATATTGCTCTTGATATTCAAGACGAACTAATGAAGGTTAAACAAACAGATTTACACAAAATTCGTACACAATCAGTTGTTACAGATGATAGAAATGAAGTTTGGTTTTTATTACCAATATCTAGTTATTACAACTACTCAATAGTAATGATATTTGATTACTTGAGAGGAGAATGGGTTAAAAGAAAATGCCAAAAAATAAATACTATTGCTATTTATAATAGTGAATTATATTCGGCAGGTTATGATATTTACGCAGAATATGTATCATCTTATTTTAATGGAGAAAGAATTGACTCATATTTTAATTGTACTCCAATGAATTTAGGCGAAGATAATAAGCTAAAAATATTAGTATTTCCACCAAGAATTACTGTAACGGCAAATAACACAACAGAATTTTGCGTTAAATATATAAAAAACTATGATTACCTTAAAAAAGTAAAAACTAAAATAGTTAAAACAAAAACTCTTAAAAATGCTTTATATTGGGATGTTGGACATTGGGATATTAACTATTTTGTAAGAGAAGGTATAAATAGCATTTATAAGCTATCTAGTGCCACGTTTAAAACTCTTGAAATACAGTTATTTACAAATAAAGATGAACAATGTTTTGAAATTAAAACATTAGAGTTTAGCAAAATAAAGGTAAAACAAATATGATATATGTTTATTTTCCACACGATGAGGGTTTTCCTTATAAAGAAACAAAAGAACTTTATGAGAAAACACAAGAAGATATTGGAGATAGTAATGCATTTGATAATGTTATAAATAAAACTTTATTTATGGCTTTTAAAGAAGATGACAAACTATTAGGTGGAATATATTATTACACGCTACCAGATGACCCTAGAGTGTACGTAAATGTGTTTTCAGGTAGAAAGACTCATCTAAGTAATTTAAAGTGCTTAAAATGGTCTTTAAATGGCTTTGTGGGAGATATATATGCAAAGACAAAGCATAGACATATTAGAATTTTAGCAATGCGACTAGGATTTAAAAAAATTAGCGATGATTTATTAGTTTACAATACAGGGAGATAAATTATGGGCGGAGAAACAAGTTCAAATACAACAACAAATAATACAAGTAAAACTGGATATACTGCTGCAATTAATCAAGCAACACCATATTCTAACACTAATATAACTCCAACAAGAGATTTCTTTGGAAATACTATTGCTGTTAATTCTACTCAAGGATTTGCTCCTGGAACATTATATGCACAAACTTATGATAAAGGTAATCAGGATTTTCAAGGTCTTTACAATGAATGGAAAAACCCATCATTAGATAGTGCTACAAACCAAGCAAGAATTGCTGCATACAATAAAGAAATGGGTAAGAATTATAACTCATTATTGCAAAATGATATTATAAATCCTCTTGTTAATAGCAATATGTTACGTTCAAGTCAAGCAACAAATATGTATAATAACGCTGCTAATCAACTTGCAGATAAATATAATGACTTTACTACCGATTTATTGGCAAGTTCTGAAGAAAATGCTTATAACAGATTAAAAGCATTATATGAAGCCTATGCACAAGGTCAAGCTGCTTTGGCAGGTGATTATAATTCAGCTATTCAAATGGCTAACGGAAACCAATCAACTATTTCAAATGGTAATACTTCTAGTGGGGCAAAATAATGTACGATAGATTTGCACAGATTAGAAAAGATAGAGAAGAACAAAATAGGCAAAATTTAATTCAAGCTCAAATTGATGCCAAGAATGATTTAAAGCCATATTCTTATACTAATAAAGCTGTAAATATTCCTAATACAGTAAATAAAGTTACACACGCAGGGGATAGTATTTCTGCGTATGGCAATAATCTTTCTAATTTTGGTAGTAAATTATCTTCTTTTAATAACGGATTTGCTCAAAATGCCGGTTCTAAATTACAAACTGTTGGTAATAATATTTCATCAATAGGCAATAATTTACAAGGTGGAATTAATAATGCTTTATCTGGAATAAAAAATGGCATAGTATCTAAAATTGGTGGTGGTGCAACATCCTCTTTACCAAATACTAGTGTAATGTCTGCTCCAACAATGACAACTGCTCAATTAAGTAATGTTCCTGGACAAGCAAGTACAGTAGGTAATGCTATAAATGGTGTTGTTAATGGAACACAAGAATTGGGAACGGTAGGTTCTGAAATAGCAGCACAAACAGGTGGAACTGCTCTAGCAGGTACAGAAACAGGTGCAGGTTTAGGTACAGTTGGTACAGAAATTGCAGCACAGACTGGTGGTACAGCTTTAGCAGGTGCAGGAGCAGAAGCAGCCGGTGCAGGTTTAGCAGCAGGTGAAGCAGCAGCAGCCGGAGGTACAGCAGCGGCAGGAACAGGTGCAGCCGCAGGTGGTGCAGCAGCAACAGGTGCAGCCGCAGCAGGTGCAGGTCTTGCAAGTGCATCCGTTGTATTAGCTCCAATAGCAATTGCAGCATTAGTTGCAATGATGGTTGCACAAAAGAAAAAAGAAGCTCAAATGAAATCTATGCAAGAGTCTCAAAATGCTATGAACGCAAGTCAATCTATGAACGAAGCTGTACATACTCAAACACAAAACAGAAACCAAGCATCATTAGAGCAAGATGCTGCTAAGATACAACAAGCACGTATTACTAATGAACAAATGGAAAATCCTTATATGAATAACCTTTATAACGCTTATCAGGAAGGACAACCATCTTACGAAGATTTATTTAAAGAAAAGTATAATTTTTAGGAGATAAATATGGCACAAGGTTTTATGGATAATTTAGTTGGTGCAATTACCGATTTTTACAATGGTTATCAGGATAATTACAATAATGACTTTACACAAAGCCAAAGAAATCCTGTATTAGATGTTAGAGGTTTTAAAAATAGAGTAAATCCTGAAGATTATACTACTAAATTAGATCCGGCAATGCAAGCTAATTATGATAAATGGATTGAAGCTAATAAATTGCAACAAGCATTAGAAAATAATGACTATGATATGCAAGGTTATTATAAAAATGAAGTTGCTCCATACGAAGGTTTAAAAGCACAAGGATTTAACGATCAACAAATAGCAGATGTTCAACAAGGTTTAAATGGTGGTAATAAAGAACTTGCAAACTTTATTGTACAAAATAAAATAAAATCGCCTACAACTCCTGAAGAAATACAATTAGCATACGAAGGTAAATTTAACAATCCTACTTATGATGCTAATACTCAACATTTTACAGATAAATATAAAATGCCAAACCACGAAACATTTAGCAATGAAAGTATATATGCTACTGGAGATAATGCTAAATATGCAGGTAAATGGCAAAAAGATGCAAATGGAAATGACGTATTTGTTGCTCCAAAACAACAATCAGGTTTGACACAAGCAGGTGAATTATTAGGTTCTGTTAGTAGAGTTGCACAAAATCCACTTGTGGCAGGTCTTATAACTGCATTGGTTGCTAATAAAGTAAATCCTAGTGGCGGTTGGAGAAATGCTGCAAATGTTGGTTTAGATATGGCTAAATATTTAGGTCAATCAGCAGGCAATAAAGCTGTTCTTAAATCTATGGGTTACAATGTACCAAATGCAGGTGCTTTTGGTGTTGTTTCTGATGGTGCAATGAAGTCTATGGTAAGTGATTATAATAATCGTGGCAGACTTGCTAACACTCACGAAAGTAATATGATAAGAGCTACTGACGTACAAAATAAAGGTATTCATTATGCTAACCAAGATAAAAATGCTGAACGTAAAACAACAGGTCAATTAAATCGTTGGGATAGTCAAAATAAAACAGATCAGATAAGAGCTAATAATGATTATATGAAAGCTCTTGCTGCTGTACAAAATGCTAATACTAATGCTGCTAGACAAAAGAATGGCATTGTTATTACTCATATATCAAAAGGTAATGGCAAAACAGAAAAGAAACAAATTAATGTTGAAGAATATAATTCTAATTTAGCAAAAGCATTAAAATATAGAAAAGATAAAGAAAAGAGAAAAATTGTAAATGAACAAATGACATTACAATACGGCTCTCAATGGTTAAAAGATAAAGATAAAATAGGATATTAAAATGGCTTTTGATTTAGATGAACAATTAAATAATTATTCTGCACAAACAGAAAATAGTAATACTTCTTCAGGTTTTGATTTAGATGTTGCACTACAACAAGATAGTCAACCTATACAAAATGAACCGGTAAGTAATAATGTTGTTCCTAAACAAGTTGTACCACAACAACAAGGAAAAGTGCAAAAGACTGTATTTAGTCCTTCACAAGCATTAGTAAATATGGCTAATTCTACTCCTATGCAAGCAACAACAGACCATATTAATAAATGGTACACAGGAGAAAGAACTAATAATGTTCTTAGTAATTTGGCTAGAGATGGTGCTGAAGTAGTTAATGGACTTGCACAATTAGTTGGTATGGGTGCATTAGGTGCAGGACGTGCTATCGCTCATCCTATACAAACAGCAAAAAATGCCGGTAAATTTGTAACTGATACACAAGATTTAGCTAATTCTGCAATACCAAACTTATTAAATGGTAATTCTGATAACGTAAAGGCAGCATATAATGAATATTCTCAAAACCATCCGGTAACACAACTTGTTCCTGCTATGGTTGAAGGCATATTAGAACAGTATGGACAACAAGATGGTTTAAATCCTGGTGCATTTGCTCAATCATTTGTTAAACATCCTTTGTTAAATGCATTGGATGTTATTGGTGTTGGCGAAGTTGGTAAAGTACCTAAAATTGCTAAAGCTATAAATGCCGGTACTGCTGCAAAGAATATTGAAAAAGGTTATGCTGAAAAAGCAATAAAGCAAGCTAAAATTGATAAAGAAGTTAATAAACTAAAAGCAAATGGACAAACCGTTCCATCTGATATAGCAGATCAATTTGAACGAATTACTCATTACGATAAAGAAACAGGTAAAAAGTACCGATACGATATAAACGGAAATAAACAATATTTTGATGACCCTTCAAATAATTTAGTTTTACGACCTATTGATATGTTATTGCAATCTGAACCGGTGCAGAAAGTTATAGATAACCCTGCATTTAGTGGATTGCAAAATGCTCACGCAACTTTCTTTGGTACTAAATCAAATAGTCCTTACTTAGGTAAAGAAGCTAGTGCAAAAGCTAAATTAAGAGAAATACAAAAACAAACTAATGGTAAAACTAATGATGAAATTATTGATGCTATAAATGCAAATGAAGAACAATTTGGACATCTTACTGAAGAAGAAGGTAAAGATATTATTAGAAAAGCTGAATATCAAGAACCTGAAAACTTACCAATAGATAATAAAGTTGATGGACAAAAAAATGTAACTTCTGATGAAGCATCTTATAGAGGGGTAGTTGATGATACAAATATCCCTAATACAAAGGATGTTGTAAGCGATGAGAACAGCATTAGAGGAACGGTTGAACAAACTGGTAACGTTGCGGCAAAAACTATTAATAAAACGGCTTCTAATGGTGTTGTAGAGATTAATGGTAAATATTATTGGGATAATTCAGTTGGTGAAATGCCAAGTGAATATGTAGGTAATGGTAATGGAACTATTATTGATGGTAAAACATATATGGAAATTGGAGATGCTCCAAAGCCAACAAATGATGTTCAACCTACCAAAAAAGAATTTTATAATGGTAATGAACAAATTAATAATACAATAGCATTACCTACAACAAAACAAGAACCGTTATTACTTGAAGATAAACAAAAACAAGTTGTAAAAGAACCTGAAACGGTTGCAAATGAAGTTACAGATATAGAACCATCTGTACCTGAAAGTGCGGCAACACGTACAGTAGATGATGTTAAAAATGACATTAATGCTTTAAATCAAGAAATGCGTAACTTCAGAAAAGAAGGTCATACAAAAGAAGAACTTAATAATAAGTTTAACGAATATAATACACAATATAAAGCATTACAAAATGAATTGCGTGATATTAGAACTACTAATAAAGCATCAAAGAAATATAATTTTGACGAAACAGAACAAGTTGAAACTAAACCTAAAAGACAAAATATTCAAAATAAATCTTTTGATAGTAAGTTAATGGAAGAACATAAACAACAATTAGCAGATGGAAAAAACTATATGTTTATTTCTCCCGATTATGTAGATGAAGTACATGAAATACAATTAAAATATAATTTACCATTTGACGAAGCAGCTAGATATTTAGACGATTATATCGGAAATAGCAATGCTTGGGAACATTTTGAAGGTGGTAAAGACTTCGCTCACTATAATTTAACATTGGATGATTTTATTAATAGTAAACTAAAAGAAGAACATAAACAACAATTAGCAAACAGAAGAAAATATATGTTTATTACCCCTGATGATGTAGATGAAGTATATGAAATACAATCAAAATATAATCTATCATTTGATGAAGCAGCTAGATATTTAGACGATTATATCAAAGATGGTAATGCTTGGGAATACTTTGAAGGTGATAAAGAATTTGCTCACTATGATTTAACATTGGATGATTTTATTCACGGTAAGCTAATGGAAAAACATAAACAACAAAATAATGTTGATGCTTTTGCAGAAGAAAAAAATGTTGATAATAAATATAAAATAAAAGATAATCTTCAACACTTACCAGACGATAATAATTTAAAACCTTTTGTAGAAAATAATTTTGGCGATAATGAAACAACTTTTAGTGATAATATTCGCAGCGATAGATTACCTGAAGAAAACTTGCCACAGACCGATGAACAGGTTTTAGACAGAATTTTTAATAATCCAAGTGATGCTTTAAAAGCTAAATTAAAAGAAAACTCTGATTATTACAAATCAAAAGGCAAACTTGATAACGAAACTGAAAGCAAAACTATTATAGATACCTTTGCTGCATATCAGAATGGAATTACTGATAGAAGTAAGATAACAGATGAAATGCGAGAAAAGGCTGTAAAAACTATTGCTGAACTACCTGAAGATAAAAAACCATTTTATGTTCCACGTGTTTATAATGAACGACTAACTACTTCTGACTTTAATTTAATTAAAAAAATGAAAAGCGGAAGATCATTAGATGATGTTGATGAATTAAAACACAGAAGCTATGTTGGTAAAGCTGATACAATAAAAGGTGGAAAATTAAATAGAAGTTTTAATATAAAAGACATTGTAAACAAAATAGATGTTCAACGCATCAGATTGAAAAATATGGAAAAATTCATTGATAGCGTTACAGAGTCTTTTGCAAAACCTTTAAAAGATTTAGATAGTATAGAACCAGGCTACGTAGCATATAACCCAGATGCAATTAAAAACGTATTCTTTGGTAATATAGATATGGGAGAATTATTCACTAACTCTTTACGTGAGAATAATTCTATTGAAGCTGCTTTAAAAAACGCATTGGTTAGCAATAGAATTGAAATTAATGATGAAATTGCAAAGGCTATACAATATCTTACTAATAGTACACCTCAATATCAGATACCAAAAGCAATTTATGATGATTTAACAAAAATGAATGATGCTGATAAGATGTTTGGAAAGAAAAAAACAAACACTTTATTGAGTCTTTGGGATATTGGTAATGATAGTTTTAAAAAGAATGTTTTAGGTTTAAACGCAAAATGGTTTATAAATAACCGTATTGGTAATACAATTATGGCTGCATTAAAAGGTCATAATCTTTTAAATCCACAACACTTTTTAACATTAAACAAAATCGAAAATAAATATTTCCCAAGCAGAATTTCCGGTGAAACATTCCACGCATCAGAAAATATTATGCAACAAAGAGCAACTGGAAATAAAGGTTTAGATAATGTATTTAGCTTATTAAACGGTACTTCTGTTGAGAGTGGTAATGCGTTTGGTAAAGCATTATTGAATACTGCTGCACTTCCTGGAAAAGTTGTTAATAGTATTGTTAAAAAAGTTTTTGACATTAACCAAAAATTTGAAACAATGGATAGAAAAACTGTTTATATGAAAGCTGCAAGGAAAGAAGCTATTAAGAAAACAGGAAGAAACTTAATGACTGATAGAGAAATTCTTGAATATGTTAAGAATGATCCAGAAATGGTTGAAAAATGTTTAGAACACGTTGACAATGTTCTTGGTGATTATGCAACAATGACACCATTTGAAAGAAGTGTTGTAAAAAGAGTAATGCCATTTTATTCTTGGATGAGAACAATATCAAGACATACAGCTTCATTGCCAAAAGATAGTCCATTAAGAGCAAGTCTAACAAACAGATTAGCTGTTATGACTAATGAAGAAAATGAAGATTTGCCTAACTATCAAGAAGGTTCAGTAGAAACTGATTATGTAAGAGATAATGATAATAAAGATACAGTATTAAACTATAAGCACTCTGTTCCTTATTCTACGTTTGCTGAAACTGGTGAAAATCCTATTTCTTTATTTGTACCTGAAGTAAATAGGGCTATTGAAGCTATTACAGGTAGAAAAACTTATAATGGTATGCCTTTAACAAGTAAACGCTATGATACTCCATATACAGGGGGATATGTTGATTTAGAAGATGAAACAGGAGAAGTAATAGATTTACCTGCAAAAGAAAGACTAAAATCTTTCTTAATTGGATCTTTAAGAGATAGAGTAACTGGTTTAAAACAGACTGAAAGAGTTTTAGGTGGTATTTTAAATTCAGAAGATCATTTACCTTATGATGCACTTTGGGATACTGATTTTGGCGGTTATATGAATAAAGATATTCGTAAAAATGGTGAAGGTTGGTCGCCAAAAGAACAACTTGCACGATATGTTTTACCTCTACAAACAAAAGGACATAAAACTTATAACAAGAATACATACAGACAAAAACAACACAATAAAGATTACTAGATAATCGGGGGGATATATGACACAAAACGCATTAGAACCGATTGAAGCAATGAGTTTAGCTTCTTCGGCACTTGTCAATGGTAATTTTGAATATCTTGACAATAAAATCAATACTGTTAATGCCAGTTTAATTACTAAAGCTGACGCTTCTACTGTTAATTCGCAATTAACTACAATGAGCGACTCTGTTTCTGCTTTAAATACAACTGTAAATACAATTACAAATAAATTGAATGGTTTAATAGAAGAAGGAATACCAATAATTACATTATCTAATACGCTCAACGACAATGAAATTTGGTTGGAAGGTGCAGAAGTAAGTAAAACCACTTATTCAAAACTTTATGCAAAATATGGAAATACTTATGGTACGGCATCGAGTGATGACAAATTTGTTTTACCTGATTTCAGAAACCGTGCTTTATGGGGTGCTAATAATTTTGGTTATATCTCCGCAGGTTTACCGGCTTTATATAATATGTGTACTGGTATCCAATGGATCGCAACAGCCGGTGGTGTTGTTTCGGGCGGTTATGCCGGAACAGTTGCTACATACGGAACGATAGCTCAAGGTTTATATGGGGCAAGTTCAACAGTTCAACCACCTGCAATTAAGATAAGAGTTAAAACAAGATTTGAATAGGGGGATATATGTTAATTTACAATTATGATGCAAGAACGAAAGAATATTTGGGATGTTGTGAAGCTGAAGCAGATCCGGCAGAAACAAAAAAACAAGGTCATTTTGTTCCATTAATACCTGCAAATGCGACTTTAAAAACTGTTATAAATCCAGTACAAGGAAAAGCAAGAGTATTTACAAATAGTAATTGGAACTATGTAGATGATTATAGAGGAAATTTCAAAATAAATGAAGAAATGGTATTCATTGAAATTGTAGATCTCTATGAGGATTTAACTGGTTATGATATTAAAACTCTTGACGAAAAAGAAGTTATTGAAAAGGTTGGTTTAGATAAATATGTTTTCGATAATGGACATTTACGACATAAAACTGCAAAAGAAATGGAAGAAGAAGAACAAGAAAGAGTTGCTAATTTAACAATGACAGCTCTTGATTTTATTGGTTTTTTAGAGGATAGCGGTTTAGATTATGGAACTGAAATTGTACCATACTTAAATGCTCATACAGATTTAGATAAACAGCTTAAATATTGTCAAAATGTATATTGTGGAGTTGTTCAAGCTCTATGTCCATTAGAAGTTGACGGAAAAGTAATAACAAAAGATATGGTTATTTATGCATTTAAACATAAGAACGGAGAGGTGTAATATGGCTACAATTCTTGATAATGGTGATGTTATTTTAATACAAGGTGATACATTAAAATATACAATAACAGATATTCAAGTTGAAGATAGCGAAACAAATTATAATACTTATTTTGCTATTTATGATGAAGATAGAAACCCAATGATTAATGAAGTACAATCTGTTATTTTGAATGGAATTTCTACTTTCGTTATACCTCATACTGAAACTGATAAATTAGTTGTTCCGGTTAATGATGAGTCTAAAGATTATTATTTTGGCATAAAACTTGTAAATACAACTAACAACTATGAAGAAACTCTACAAATAGGAACATCTACTTATGGTGATTTGAATGTTATTACAGTTTATCCAAGAAGGGTTATAGGTTTAACAAATGGTTAATGTAAGACGAGATGATAATAGTAAAAGTGTTAATGTAACGACAAGTTCTAATAGTAAAACTGTTCAAGGTTGCAATGACTTATCTAAATATTATGCAGAACAATCTTTAAGTTATAGTAACGACTCAAAAGATTATGCAGAAATTGCACAAACTGCTGCTAGCAATGCACAAATAAGTGCAGGTAGTGCAGAACAATCGGCAAATACTTGTACAGCCGTTTTGAATAATACTCATTTCCAAACTGTTTATACAGATTTAGAAAGTGAAAATTCAGATATTGAAACGGTATCTGATAACATTGAAAATGTTAATGCAGTTTCAACAAACATAGAAAGTGTAAATACAAATGCGACAAATATCACGGCTATTACTACGAACGCAACTAATATTACTGCTATTCAGAACGCAAGTAGCAATGCTCAAACTTGTATTGATAACGCAACTATTGCAACACAAAAAGCAACGTTAGCAAGTGGTAGTGCAACAAGTGCAAGCAATAGTGCAACAAATGCCAATATATGGGCTGAAGGTACAGATGAACAAGTGCAAGCATTGGGCGGTGTCCATTCAAGTAAAGGTTGGGCAGATGTTGCAAGTGTAGGGCAACAACAAGCCGACTGTGCAGAAACGGACAATACAAAAGTAACTTTTGTTAAAGGTAAAAATTTAAGCAATTTTAATAATGATTGTAATTTAATTCAAAATACTGCTACTGGTACAGGTAGTTTAACCATTGAAAATGGAAATGCGGCAGATGGCAGGTGTTCTATTAATATTGGTTCTGGTTCATATACAAGTAATGATTATAATACTGCATTAGGTTGTAACTCAACTGCAAGCAACGGTTATAGCACCGCATTAGGATATAACTCAACTGCAAGCAACGGTTATAGTATTGCTTTAGGATATCATTCAACTGCAAGCAAAAATTCTGCTATACAGCTTGGTTACGGTAATAATAACACAGCTAAAACTTTTAGCGTAGGTTTTTATGATAGTTCTACCCCTACAAATTATCAACTTCTTGACGGTACAACCGGTTTAATTCCCGATGCAAGATTATCGTCAAATATAGAAAAGACTGTAAACAAAGACGTTGCAAATGGCTATTGTGGACTTAATGCAAGCGGTAAAATAGATGTTGCTAATAGAATTGCTGATGGTGCAATTGCTACGAGCAAATTAGGCTCTGATGTAATTGATTTAATTGATAGCAGTAATAGAAATCTTGGAGAAGACGTTTCTTCTGATGTACCTTTGACAGATGCGGGTTTACATTTAAAAGATGGGGCATTAATAGATGGTAGTGGTATTTATAGTGATTTTATTGATTATATGGAAGATTTGTATGAAAATGCTCCAATGACTACTCCTAATATTCTAGCAAGTTCATCAAGTATTAGTGGCAGCATATTAAGTGGAACTGGTACAGCAGACTTCCAATGTTCAGCTTATACTAACTTTACGCTAGAATTTAAGACACATACACCTAGCACTATGCCTAATGAATTTAGGGTATTGGCTAGTTTCGGTACAGAACAAATCAAAGGCTTGGTTGTAGGTTTAAATGCAGATTATACTTTACATTTTAATATATCAACAGACGGCAGCACTTGGAAGTATAATCCGCATTTTAGTAGCCAGTTGACGTTGAACGCTGATACGGATTATTATATACGATTAACATATAATGGCTCTACTTATAGTATAAAAGTTTCAACAGATGGCAGAATATATACTGATTACGGAACTATAAGTGATGAGTTATTTTATACAACAGGTATCAATAATACTATACGCTTTGGCTTTTGGTACAATGCTGGTGTACAACAATATGTTTATAGTGGTTCTTATGATTTACAATACTGCAAATTCACTACTACTGTTAATAACCAAAATGTAACACTATGGCAAGGTATGACAAAAGATGGATTTTATACTGAACAAGAATTTCAGAAATCAGTTACAGATTACGGCTGCTGTGGTTGCTACGTTGTAGATACTACAAACCATACCGTAAGACTTCCCAAAGTTACTGACGATAACGGCAGATACTTGATTAAAGCGTATACAAGTAATGGTATAACTTGTAGAATATACTCTGACGGTTGGTGCGAACAGAGTGGAGTTGATTATCAATCTTATGATAGCTATATTAATTTTTTAGTACCTTTTGCTGACACTAATTATGATATTCAACTAACGTCAGGTAATGGTAATTATGCAACGTTGCCGTCAGTAGGGTCTGATAAGCAAACAAATAAATTTATGGTTATTAAAGTTAATTCAACAACTGCTCAAGGTGTTACAGCAATGACACTATGGAAAGCAACGGGCTATATAACTTTACCGACTCAAACACCAGCAAAAAAATACAACTATGTATGTGTTGCAACTTCAGTTAAACAACCAGCAATTGTAGAAATAGATAATGTTATAACAGACTTAAATGGCAAAGCTGATATTGATTTAAGTAATTCAAATCCATCACAGACTTTTATTAACAACTCTATGGATTGGGGAATGCCTGATTACAGTTCTGTAATAGATATTTCATCATCTGTGGACACAACTTCAACACAAAATAGAAGTTATTCTTATCCAATAATGGTATATTTTATGGCTACAAGCTCTTGGGTTTCAGGTTATTCAATTACAGTAGAAATTGATGGAACAAAATATGGCAATTGTAACCATAGTTATTCAGCCTGCCCAACTACTTTAACTATTCCAGCGAATACAAATTTTAAAGCTTATGTTGAAGGTGGTATGCCTGATGTCCATAAAATTGTTAGAATTATTCCAATGAAAGGGGCTTAAAATGTTATATTATGCAAAAATCATAAATAAAAACGGAAAAGTAGATGTCGGATTTGGATACAATGCTGAGTTTTATCAAGCTAACGGGTTTGAACAAATGGATGTCGAAAAATCTGATGTTGATGGCGATTGGTATGTTACCGATAAATGTCCTCACAAATCTGAGGAACAAAAGGAACAAGAAGAACTTGAACGTAAAGCTAAATTACGAATGACTAAAAGAGATTTTTTCTTGTATGTAGTTAAGCCGTTCGGTATAACTCATGCACAACTTGAACAAGCATTAAAGGCTGATGATACTATGTTTGCTTGTTATGACGGATGTGGTCATATTTACAGATATGACACAATGCTTGTTGGTGCAATAAAGCCAATGTTAAAGCAATTAACAGGTCAAACAATAGACGAACAAGAGCTAAATACAATGTTGGATACTGTTTTTGAAGAACACAATGCGACAGATTAAACGAATTATTGCTTGCTTATTGCTTATTTGCTTTTGGCGGTACTTTTACTGCATTCCGCTAGGCGTACATCACAACGGCTTTAAGTGTCAAGTTAATATATATTTGAGGTAATTATGATTGACGAAGAAAAATATTTGAAAATAGAAGGACGTAACGGAATAAAGATTTACTTTGACTGCAAAAATCCCGATTTATTGTTAGAAGATAAATCATTGTTTGGAATGTCGGATAAAGAGATTAAACAAGCCGTTAAAAAACCGTTTGTTGTTTCTGATAAGTTTTTTGTACTTGTTGATTATGAAAACAAATATTGCGGTTTTACAATCCCAAAAGGCTATGAATGGAACGGAGCAAATGTTCCGTCTTTTGCTTGGCTATTAATCGGGCAACAGAAAGAGCCACGCTTTAAACTTGCAAGTTGTGTCCACGATTTTATATGTGAACATCACAACGTAGTAGCTAATAACCGTTATTTATCGACGTTGATTTTTGAAACGTTATGTCAACACTTCGGCGGTTTTGGCGAGGTTAAAAGAGCGGTTATGTTTAACTGCGTGGACAATTATCAGAAATTATTTGGGAGATGGTAAAAGGAGAAGATATGGATAAATTCATAAATAAAGAGAACATTTTTATAGTTGTTGCTGTTGCATTCTGTTTGGTGCAAAGTAACTATTTCGCTACAAAGTTAGATGTAGCAAACTTAAAACTTGAAATGATGCAATTTACTTCAACATCAGTTGAACATACTGAAAGTAAATTAGATAAAAAATTAGATGCCCTAAACATTAAATTAGACACATTATTAAAAGGACAGAGATAAAATATGGAATATACATTGCTTGAAAAGCAACGTGAGTTTATGAGAATACCTCATAATGAAGAATTAGACGTTGCTTGTTATCAAGGCGGTTACGGTTCTGGTAAAACTTGGTGTGGTTCTTTATTAGGAATTATGTTAAGCCAAAAATACCCAGGATGTAAAGGACTTGTAGCTGCTAAAGAATTTACATTGCTTAAACGTACTACCTTAGAAGAATATTTAAACCATTTAGATAAATTAGGATTTTTACCTAAGAGAGATTATACCTATAATAAGTTAGATCACACTTTGGTATTTAATAATGGTTCTTCTATTTACTTTAAAGATATAGATAATCCGGAAAAGATTAAATCTTTAAACCTTCATTGGGCTGAAATAGAAGAATGTTCTCAAGTATCTGATAGTGCTTTTAGACAAGTATTAGCACGTGTAAGAAAAGAGCCTAAACCTGAATGGAAAGATTTTAGGTATAGAATATTTATGCACACAAACCCGCAACCGAATAAAGGTTGGATTTGGAAAAGGTTTGTTGAAGAAAAAAAGGAAAATTACAGACTTATTATTGCACCAACATCTAATAATACTTTTCTCCCAAAACATTATGTAGAAGAAATGAAAAACTCTTATGACCCAGAGTATTATAGAATTAACGTATTAGGTGAATTTGGTGATTATTCTAGTGGTCTAGTCGTTAAAGGATTTAAAGATTTAGATAATGTTGCTCAATTAGGATATAATCGTTATGCAACATTACATCTTACTTGCGACTTCAACGTTGATCCGATGTGTTGGATTGTTGCACATAAAGACGATGAGGACGTTCACTTTATTAATGAAATTATCATTGAAAACACATCAACAAGAGAAGCTATACAAGAATTTATACGTAAATATCCTAACCATAAAGGTAAGATTGTAATAAATGGTGATGCTTCTGGTGAATATCGTTCTGCACAATCTGAATTTACAAATTATGCGATTATTAAACAAGAATTAGAAGCGTATGGTTATAAACCTATATTCCATTTACGCAACTTTAACCCACCTATTTTAAATAGAATACAAGCATTTAATGCACGGGTAAGAAACGTTAATGGAGAATGTCATTTATTTATACATCCAAGATGTAAATGGCTATTACATAATATTTACAACTTATCATTTAAAGAAGGTACATCAATTGTAGATGTTCCAACACAAAAACAAATTGCAAACGATCACGATTTAAAATTTATGGAACATCCATTTGATGCTGCTTCATATCTTGTTGAATACTATTTTCCAATTAAATGTACTTAGGGGGATTTATGAATTTTACATTAAGCGAATTAATACGTAGTGATACGGCTATAAGATATAAGATGTATAATATGCCAAAAACAGAAGAAGTATTAGATAATATGTTTTATTTAATTACTGAATGTTTACAGCCTATTAGAGATTATGTTAAAAAGCCTATAATAATTTCATCTGGTTATAGATGTCCGGAACTTAACAGTAGAATAGGTGGAGTATCAACATCACAACATACTAAAGGACAAGCTGCTGATTTTATTATTCAAGGTTTATCTGTTAATCAAGCTATTGAGTTAATCAAAAAATCAGGTATTAAATACGATCAATTAATCAATGAATATGATAAATGGGTACATATTTCTTATAATAAAAAAGGCAATAGGCAACAATGTTTTAAGATAACCTAAGTTTTTCTTATATATTTTTTCATCTATGATTTCTGTTCTTTGTCATTAGCACACATTAATTTGTGTGCTATTTTTTTTATTAAAATAAGCATAAAAAAGCTCTCAATACAGAGAGCATTAACAAAATTTCTACTAATATTATAGCAAAAACTTTTGTAAATGTCAAAGATGTTTGTTTAATTCACCTGAACTCTGGAGAGACTTTTATACTTTATATTTAGTCATTAATAAGTCATTAATAAAGTTATTAATAAGCAATTAATAAAACATCAATAAAACATTAATAAAATAATACTAATGATGTTAATGATAATTTATCTGTTAAGTTTAGTAAACTTATGTAAACAATTCTTGATTAGTATAGTAAAGTAAGATACATTATATTAGAATATTTTTATTCAAAGGGGAATATAGTGTCAGTTACTAAGAAAAATGGTAAATGGTATTACCAGTTTATGGCTTATGGTGTTCGTAAACACGGTCTTTGTCGTGGTTGCGAAACTGAAACAGAAGCTAAAGAATTTGAAGCTGCTGAATATAAAAAAGTATGTGAAGTTCAAAGAGGTTTGATCCCAATAGTAAATGTGATTACTATAAAAGAGATGTTTGACCTTTTCTTAAAATATTCCGAAGCAAATAAAAAAGATTACAAAAATGATACTGGTCGTATTGACATATTAAAGAAATACTTTGATGAAACAAAGCCGATAAGCTCTATTACCCCATCAGCAATAGAAGATTTTAGGTTAAAGGTAATAAAAGATAGGAAAATAGCAAACGCTACATTTAACAGATACCTTTCAACACTATCAAAAGCATTTAATCTATTAATTGATGAAAAACAATTAAACATACAAAATCCTTGCAGATTTGTTAAAAAAAGCAAAGAAGATAACCAAATTATTAGATACTTGTCAGAGGACGAAGAAAAGCGGTTATTTGAAGTTTTAGATAAATCTATTGCACCGATAGTTTTATGTGCCTTAACGACTGGTCTAAGGCTCTCTAATATATTAAACCTTAGATGGGAAACAATAAATTTTGATATTGGCTTTATAGAAGTGCTTATGCAAGAGAATAAAGGTCATAAAAAGATACAAATACCTTTAAGTAAAAAGCTAAAAACCACTTTAGAAGAAATAGGGATAAAAGAAAAAGGTTATGTCTTTTTAAACCCAAAAACAAAGAAACCTTATGTAGATATACGTAAGCCATTTCAAGCTGCATTAAAAGCAGCTAAGATAGAGAACTTTAGATTTCACGATTTAAGACATACAGTAGCAACAAGACTTGTAATGAATGGTGCAGACCTTATGACAGTAAAAGAAGTTATGGCTCATAGCGATTTAAAGACTACGCAACGATATATGCACCCTACACCAGAAAATATGAAAAAGGCTATTGACATATTAGATTGTTTTAATTAGTATTAATTTGTACTAATCTTTGTATGTTCACACAGATTACACACAAGGGAAAATTAAAAATAGGTCGAAAGTCAAGCAAGCGTCCTTAGTTCAGTTGGTAGAACGTCGGTCTCCAAAACCGGATGTCGAGGGTTCGAGTCCTTCAGGGCGCGAGTTATTTAAAGGTAAATAATATGAAAAATGAAACAATACAAGCAATAACAACATACTTTAAAGGCGTAAGAGCTGAATGGGGAAAAATTAATTGGCCGGAAAAACAGCAAGTTATAGCCGAAACAATTTTTGTTATTGCAATTGTTACATTTTTTACAGTTGCAGTTTACCTTATGGATATAATATTTAAGTCAATTTTAGGATTGATACATACAGCTTAAGGAAAATTTTATAATTATGACAAAAGATGAAAAAGAATTATTTATGGATGAAGCTGAAGTAGTTTCTACAAGCAGAGAGCTTGTAGGGGACTTGGTTGTTGGAGAAGGTGTTCCTTCAGCAAAAACAAGGGCAGCAAAAAAGACTAAATCTACAACAACAAAAGCAAAAAAATCCAAAAAGGTTGAAGAAGCTGATGCTGAAGTAGCAGAAAATGCAGGCAGCGAAGAACAACAAGCAGTAAAACCTGAAAAGAAACCTGAAAAACGTTGGTACATCGTAAATACATATTCAGGTTATGAAAATAAAGTAAAAGTAAATCTTGAAAAACGTATTGAATATATGAATATGTCAGAAAAGATTTTCAGAGTTGAAGTTCCACAAAAAACTATCACACAAGTTAAAGCCGGAAAGAAAACAGAAAAGGATGAAAAAGTTTTTCCAGGGTATGTATTAGTGGAAATGATAATGGACGAAGACAGTTGGTATGTAGTTAGACACACAGCAGGGGTAACACGTTTTGTCGGTTCTGCTAAAAAACCAATTCCTGCAAAAGACAGTGAAATCAAAAAAGTAATCAACAGGACTTCAGCAAATGCTCCTCAAAAAATTGAACTTGACGTTAAAGTTGGCGACAAAGTTCGTATTACAGCAGGTCCGTTCGCAGACTTTGTTGGAGATATTACAGAGGTATATCCTGATAAGGCAAAATTAAGAGCAAACGTATCAATATTTGGTCGTGAAACTCCGGTAGAATTAGAATACAAACAAATTCAAAAATTATAATAAAGAGCGAAAGCTCAACAGATAAGTTGTGGAAGGGACATCCCGTTATTACCACAGAAAGGGAAAAAAATGGCAAAAAAAGTAGTAGGAAAAATCAAACTCCAAATTGAAGCCGGAAAAGCAAATCCATCACCACCGGTTGGTCCTGCATTAGGTCAACATGGTGTTAACATTATGGACTTCTGCAAACAATTCAATGCAAAAACTGAATCTCAAGCAGGATACATTATTCCGGTAGTGATTGATGTTTATGAAGACAGAAGTTTTACTTTCGTAACAAAATCACCTCCAGCTCCAGTGTTGATTAAGAAAATTTTAAATCTTCCAAAAGGTTCAGCAACACCTAACAAAACAAAAGTTGGTGAAATTACTCAAGCTCAACTTGAAGAAATTGCTAAAATCAAAATGAACGATTTAAATGCAACAACTATGGAAGCTGCAGTTGAAATGATTAAAGGCTCTTGCAGAGCTATGGGTGTTACTGTTAAGCAATAAGCTTACAAATTATGAATGGAAGGACGTTAAAAGTCCGCTACTACCACGAAAGGAAATTTAAAAATGTCAAAATTAACAAAAAAACAACAAAAAATGCAAGAGTTGTTGGAAGGTTTTGAACAACCATCAACAGGACTTGCAGCATTAACAAAATTAAAAGAAATCTCAGAAGCAGTTTCAAAATTCAATGAAACAGTAGAATGCCATATGAGATTAGGTATTGAAGTAAAACACGCTGACCAACAAATTCGTTCAACAACTGTATTACCTGCTGGTTTGGGTAAAACAGTAAGAGTTTGTGTTATCGCAAAAGGTAACAAAGTAGATGAAGCAAAAGAAGCCGGTGCAGATTTTGCAGGTACAGAAGACATCATCGAAAAAATCGAAAAAGGTTGGTTTGAATTTGATACTTTAATTGCAACACCTGATTGTATGGGTATGCTAGGTAAATTAGGTCGTGTATTAGGTCCAAAAGGCTTAATGCCAAACCCAAAAACTGGTACTGTTACATTAGAAGTAGGTAAAGCAGTTAAAGATGCTAAAGCTGGTAAAGTTGAATTCCGTGCTGATAAACAAGGTATGATTCACTGCCCTATCGGTAAAGTTCAATTCAGCGTTGAAGATTTAATGAAAAACTATGCTACATTAGCAGAAGCTATTTTAAAAGCGAAACCTGCTTCAGCTAAAGGTACATACATTAAATCAGCATACTTGGCAACTACAATGGGCCCTGGTATCAAATTAGATACTAAAGCTTTGGCTGCAGAAGTTAAAGACTACTTAGGTTAGTTTATAAATAAAAAAGGCGTGGCGTCAGCCACGCTTTTTTTATACAAAATTTCATAAAAATATTGGGGATACAATGAAAAAGGGATTATTTATAACATTTGAAGGTCAAGACGGCTGTGGGAAAACAACACAAATAAATTTACTAATCGAATACTTAAAAAACAACGGATATGAAGTTGTTTTAACACGAGAACCGGGCAGCAAAGGATTAGGAGAGAAAATCCGTAGTCTTTTACTTGATTATGATGGAGAAGTCTCTTCAGTTTGTGAATCCTTTTTATTTTTGGCAGATAGAGCCCAAAATGTTGATATAATTGTTCGCAAAAATGTAGAAGCAGGAAAAATAGTAATTTCAGACAGACACACTGATTCTTCAGTTGCATATCAAGGATACGGACGTCAATTGGACGTTGATAAAATAAACATGCTTAATAACATTGCAACAAGTGGTTTAAAACCAGATTTAACATACATATTTGATATAGATGTAGAAACATCAATGTTAAGAGTTGGAAAAGAAAAAGATAGAATGGAGTCGGCAGGAAAAGAGTTTTTTGAAAGAGTACGTAACGGTTATTTAGAAATAGCCAAAAAAGAGCCCCATAGAGTAAAAGTTATAAACGCAGTCGACACAGTAGAAAACATCCATAATCAAGTCATAAAAATATTTACAGAATATAATAATAAAACAAAAAGTAAATAGTTTTATAAAAAATGATTACAAGACACAAAAATGTGGAATATAAGAATAAATTATATCAATATTTTTATGATATAATTAACAAAGTTGGATAGTATTTAATAAGGATATATATCATATGAAGATTAATTTTAAAGCTAGTGTTTTATTAGGTATTATATTATTTTGTCAATCAAATTTTGATTCTACATATGCAAGTACAATTGTAAATGATGTTGATAAATATATTAGAGAAAGTTCTTTTTACGATTCAGTAGTAGATAGTTCTGGAAAAGGTGAAAAAGGAAGCCTTATTTTTACTGGTGATACTGAGCTAAGTAATCAATCTATCATTCAAAAAGAAATTATTATTAATGAAAAAGCTTCTTTAAGAAATGTTTATATTAGTCAATTACACACAACTGCAGGTATTAAAAATGACGGTACTTTGACTATTTCTGATGGTTCTTCCAACGACAATAATATCTCTGGTAATGGTGACTTAATTATTAGTAGCAGCTTAGATATTACTAATACTGGCAAAATTGAACAAAATACGATTACTAATAATGTACCTTCTTACAGAAACTTTATTACTGATGCTAATAACTTAAAAACTCAAAATGGTATTACTAACAACGGAAAAATTACTTTTACTGGTGGTACTAATACAAACTCTATTATCGGAGGTACTGTATTTATCGGTGATGGTAATAATTCTGCAACTATTTATAACGATGGTAACATTGAATCTGATACTACTATCAATAACAATGCTGTTTTATATAATTTATCTGAAAATGCTAGCTTAAATAAAGTTACTTTAAATAATGGGGCAACTTTAAATACTTTTGCTAATAGCTCTATTAAAAATTACGTTAACGGTAGCATTATGAATAGCTATAGCACTAGCACTACTTCAATATTTGCTAATGGATCTAATGAAAATATCATTGATTTTGATATCTCTGGTTCTGGTACGTTAAACATTATTGCACCTGAAATTAAAATTATTGGTGATAGAAGAAATATAAAGGCTAAAGAAATCTATATATTAACTGATTCTAATAATACTCCTTCAAAAGTTATTTTTGATAGTATTGGTGGTAACATTTCATTTGCATCTACTGATGGAAAATTATTTATTGCTGAAAACAATGAATTATCCGTACTTAACGGTTATATTAATCCTACAGCCAGCGGTTATACTTATCCTACAGTCAACGTTGTAAATGATGGTACTTTAAAATTTGCAGACAAAAACTACGATCCTAAAACTATAGATAGTTCTGGAAAAGGTGAAAAAGGAAGCCTTATTTTTACTGGTGATACTGAGCTAAGTAATCAATCTATCATT
>CAKVCZ010000007.1 GCA_934726055.1 uncultured Candidatus Melainabacteria bacterium | reverse complement strand
ATGAAAATTGGGTATATAATAACTATAAGAGAACAGAAAGGAGCTAAACTATGACCAATAAAGGAATACAGCTAGGTGGGGGGCTAGAACTTAGTAATAGTAAGAACTTAAGCTTAGTTAACTCCTTATTGAATAAATATACAAAGAAATTTATAGCATTTACTCTAGCAGAAACCTTAATAGTAATGGGTATAATTGGTGTTGTCGCTGCACTAACTATTCCTAATTTAAATAGTTCTACACATAATAAAGAACAAGTAACAAGGTATAAAAAACTTTACGCCGAGTTAAACGAAGCACAAGATAGAGCTATAGCGGTTTATGGTCCAATTGAGACTTGGTTTGTGGGTGATTATTCAGTTTATTTGCAACGAAATAATATTTATTTTGATAGATTAACAGAATTTTTAAAAATTCAAAAAAGTTGTAGAGATGCAGTAGGCAATTGTGCTTCTTCAGAAGTTGTATTGAGTTTACAAGAAAAAATTAAAAAGCCAACGGCTGGATATGGTTCGGCATCTTATAATAGGGATGCAGAGTTACCACAAGCAATTTTATCTGGTGGTGCAAGTATAATAAGAATAAACATACAGACTGATGATTGTACAGGTTCTGTTAATGCATTCTCTGGTATAAACGAAAATACAAATGTTTGTGGTGAGTTGCAAGTGGATACGGATGGACCAAATAAAGGCAGTAACACTTGGGGAATAGATTTATTTACATTTTCCATAACAAAGGATGGAATCTATCCAAAATATCGTTCCGATACATATATGCAGAATTATTTATATAATTGCACTTTGTATGGTTATACTTGTGGTGCTTGGATATTAAAAACTGATAATATGGATTATTTATTAACTAAAAAAGATAATATAAGTTGGTCATATATTTGTCCGGATGGGAGTACACGTTTAAACTGGGATACCAAAACAAGTTGTAAGTAAGTCTATTGTAATGCTTGGAGCGCAGCGATTTTCATTGTTTGAACATCAGGTGTTTTGCCTGTCCATATTTCAAGTGCTTTTGCTCCTTGATGAATTAACATATCCAATCCGTTTACAGTTGTGAAACCCTGTTCTTCTGCTGTTTTTAGCAGTAATGTTTTTGTTGGATTGTATATAACATCGTATATTATCGCACTTCTATCTATTTTCATTAAATCATATTTTCCAATAGGCATTTCATCCATTGAATGACCTCTCATACCAATTGGTGTACAGTTTACTAGGATAGAAAGCTCAGTTAACCCTTGTAAAAGTTGTATTTGGCAACTGTTAAACTTTATTTCAGGGAATGCTTCTCTCATCGAATTAATCATTTGAGCAGAATTTATAACATTTCTGCAATAGTATGTAATTTCGGTTACTCCTGCTTGAATAAGTCCTACTGTTGCAGCTCTTGAGGCTCCGCCTGTTCCTATAATTCCAGCTTTTTTGCCGGACAAATTTACATTCTTTGGTAGAGCCGCCCAAAATCCGTAAATATCAGTGTTATAACCTTTAAAACTTCTGTCTGATTGGATTTTGACTGTGTTCGCACATCCTGCAATGTTTGCAGATTCGTCAATTTCGTCTAAAAATAGTGAAATAGGCACTTTTAATGGGATTGTTACATTAAATCCGTCATAGTTATTTATTTTTAAAAATTTAACTCTATCTACTAAATCATCAGGTGGAGTTTCAAGAATTTCGTATGTACCTGTTTCGTTTATGCTTTCAAAGCCTGCTTTTTGTATCACAGCAGAGATAGAATGTCCTAAAGGATATCCAATTAAACCCAATTTATACATTTTCAATTTCCTTTGAATAATTACAAGTTTTTGAAGAACATTCTTCAAATGTACCCTTCTTTAAAACTTTTTTCACTAATAAAGAACCACATTCAGGACATTTTTCTCCTGTTGGTTCGTTCCAAATGACAAAATCACAGTCGGGATACTTATTGCAACCGTAGAATATCTTTCCGTATTTTGATTTTCTTTGTACAATTTCTCCATTCCCGCATTTTGGACATTTTACACCTGTTGTTACAACTACTCGTTTTCTATTTTTGCAATCAGGATTTGTGCATTCCATGTATTTTCCGTATGGTCCAACTTTATAAATCATATCAGAATTACACTTTTCACATTTTTCTTCGCAAACTTCAGGTTTAGAATTGGCATCTTCAGGTTTTGAATTCAATGGCATCATAGTTTTACATTCGGGGTAGCCTGAACAGCCTAAAAATTGTGAGCCAAATCGGCTTGTTCTTACAACCATAGGTTTTCCGCAATTTGGACAAACAACATCGCTTTCGATGTTTATTCTCTCCATATTCTGTCTTGCTTCTGTTACTGTTTGAACAAAAGGCTCATAAAAATCTTTTAATATTTTGTCTGATGATGCTTTTTTGTCTGCAATATCATCAAGTTTTGCTTCCATGCCTGCCGTAAATTCGTAGTCCATAATTTTTGTAAAATGAGCTACAAGTTGTTTTGAAACAGTTCTGCCTAAAAGTGTTGGAGCAAGAGCTTTTTCAATTTTTTCGACATAACCTTTTGTCTGGATTTTTGTAATAATAGGTGCGTATGTTGAAGGTCGTCCAATTCCGTGTTCTTCCAATGCTTTTACAAGTGAAGCTTCACTAAATCTTGGTGGAGGTTGAGTGAAATGTTGTTTCGGAGATACTTTTTTGCAATTTAATATATCGCCTTTTTTCATTTCCGGAATATTTTTCTTCGCATCTGTTTCATCTTCTGAATATAATTTTAAGAATCCGTCAAATACAACAGAGCTGGTACCTGCCTTTAGAGTATAATCACCAGCTTTTATATCTATTGATGTGTTTGAAATTTTTGCGTTTTGCATTTGAGAGGACATGAATCTATCCCAAATTAGCTTATATAAACGATACTGTTCGTTTGTTAAATGTGATTTTAAACTTTGCGGTGTTCTGCTTGGATAAGATGGACGAATTGCTTCGTGAGCATCTTGAACATTTTTCTTTCCTGATTTAACGTAATTATTTGGGGTTTCAGGATAATAATTTTCTCCGTAATTTTCGACAATAAATTCTTTTGCTGCAGCTTGAGCATCATCCGAAATTCTAACAGAGTCTGTTCTCATGTATGTGATTAGCCCAACTGCACCATCAGATCCAATTTCGATACCTTCATACAGTTTTTGGGCAATTTGCATTGTTTTTGCTACACCGTAGCCAAGTTTTGATGAGGCTTCTCTTTGAAGGGTTGATGTTATAAATGGTGGTGATGGCTTTCTTGTAGTTTCTCTTGTTGCTACTTTATCAACAACATATTCTGTTGATTTTTGAGTCAAATATTCAACTATTTTTGTCGCTTGTTCTTCATTTGATATTTCAACTTTTTTATCTTTGTGTTTTTGAAGTTCAGCTTCAAATTCGGCTTTTTCTTTTTCTAAAATTGTTGAAATACTCCAGTATTCAACCGGTTTGAAGGCTTCAATTTCATCTTCTCTTTCGCAAATCATTCTAAGAGCAACTGATTGAACTCTACCTGCTGATAGATGGTTGTTTCTTAATTTTTCCCATAGAACAGGACTTATTTTGTAACCAACAAGTCTATCCAAAATTTGACGGGTTTGTTGTGCTTTTACCCTGTCGTAATCTATTTCTCTTGGATTTTCAACAGCATGTTTTACTGCTTTTGGAGTGATTTCGTTAAATTCAATTCTTTGAATCTTTTTATCTTCTACATCCAAAACTTGTCTGACATGCCATGCAATCGCTTCTCCTTCACGGTCGGGATCGGATGCAAGGTAAACTTTTGCACATTTTTTTGCAATTTCATTTAATTTATCAACAACTTTTTTCTTTTCAGGAATAATAACAAAGCTGGGTTCAAAATTATTTGCAACATCAAATCCTAAAACATTTTTCGGAAAATCTCTAATGTGTCCAAAACTGGCTTCAATTGTATAGTTATCTCCCAATATTTTTTTTATTGTTTTAGATTTTGCAGGAGATTCGACTATCACAAGAGCTTTTTCATTTTTTGCATTTTTTTTAGTCGTTTTCTTTTCGGTATTTTCTTTTTCTGTTTTATCTTTTGTTTTTGTGGCTGCCATAATATTAAACCTTTTGGTACCTATCCCCTTCTACTTGTTTTATTATGCCCTTAAGTTCTAATGTTGTCAAGCACATCAATAAATCTTCAGTGCTTATTTTTGTTTCATTTTGTATGCTATCAAAGCCTTTGGGCTCTATTTCAACTGATTCAATTATGCTTTCTTCATCGCTGTTTAAATCAAGGTTCAGTAACTGTTGTTCGTTGTTATTACTTTTTATTTCCCAATTAAGTGCATTTAAAATATCTTCGCCTTCAGTTACAATGGTTGCTCCATTTTTAATAAGCTTATATATTCCCTTTGTATTAGGACTTGTTATTAATCCCGGAATGCACATTAATTCTCTGCCTTGTTCTAATGTTAAATTTGCACTAATTAATGCACCGCTTTTTAATGTTGCTTCAACAACCACTGTTCCAAAACTTAAACCTGTTACGATTCTGTTTCTTTCAGGGAATCTGTATTTAAATGGTTCAAATGTCGGGTAGTATTCTGTAATTATTGCACCACCACCGTTTATGATACTTTGATATAAAGCTCTGTTACTTTCGGGATAAACAAAGTCAAATCCACTAGCGATTACACCTATTGTTTTCAAGTTGTTTTCTATTGCTGTATGGTGGGCCGTTGTATCTATCCCTGATGCAAGTCCTGATACAATGCAAATGTCTGTGTTTGTCAGGTCTTTTAGCACAAGCTTAAGGGCTTCTTTTCCATTAAAGCTGGCTTTTCTTGAACCAACTACTGCTATGGTTTTATTCAAGTTGCATGTGGCTAAGTCCCCTTTAACATACAAAACTGCTGGCGGATTGTCTATTTCCTTTAAAAGTTTTGGGTAATCTTCATTTTCATAGCTAATAACTTTTATGTTATTTCTTATTACGTAATCAAGTTTTTCTTCTAAATTGATTGAATCTCTAAGACTTAAAAAGTGTTCTGCTTTTTTTATATTTAATCCGTCAATATCTTCCAGTTCTTTTTTTGTTGCGTAAAAAGCTTTTTCAATATTGTTAAAATGGTTATAAAGTGCAAGGATAAACTTGCTGTCTAATTTTTCTATGCTTGACAATCCTACCCAAAACTTGTCCATGTTCTTCTATACCTTTTTTATTTTTATTCTCTCTATTAAATTTTGGATATTTTTCTTTTCTTCTTCCGGAATGTCAAAATTTATGTAATCTTCAAAATATTCAATTGCATCTGAAAAATCTTCCCTTGCCATAAACAACATGCCAAGTTTTTTAAATGCCGGATGAAATTTATCGTTTACCGCAGTAGCTTTTAAGTAATTTGAAATAGCTTTATCTATTTCATCATTTGCCTCGTAAGCCTCTCCAAGGTAGAAGTATATTAGTTCATTTTGATCTTTAAATTCTAAAATGTTTTCAAAATTATCAATAGCGGCATCCCAATTTCCCATTTCAAAATAAATTCGGCCTAAATCATAATAAGCATCATAGTTGTTTGGTTCTTTTTCTAAAATTTTATCTAATTCATCAATTGCTAAATCTTGTTGTGCATCTTCCATTAAAATTCTGGCAAGATAGTGTGGAATTACAGTATTATCAGGTAACGCTACCTCTCCTGCTCGTAAACATTCTATTGCAAGTGCAATTTCTTTTTGACGATAATAAACATCCGACATATTTAGGTATATTTGAGGTAGTGTAGAATCCAACTTCAATGCTTTATTTAAATAGTTTTCTGCACTTTTATAATCGCCAAGATTTGAATAAGATACTCCGATATTGTTATAAATTTCCGCACTTTCGTCTTCGTTTTCGATAACTACCTGAAACGCATCAATTGCTTCTTTGTAATTTCGTTCTTGAAATAACTTAAGTGCTTTATCCAGAGTTTCTGACATTACTTTTTACCTTCTGTTGATTCTGATTGAATATTTCTTATGATTGTCCTTGTATTACCTTCTGCAAAGAAATCTTTAGGTTTTAAAATCATTTTGATTTTGTCCGCATAAATAGTTCTGTCGCCCTGATTTATAAATGAACGTCCTGTAAAGAATATTTCATTGAATTTGTTTGTAGCTTTATCCGGATATACAGTCATTTTTGGACCTTTTGCATAGTAATCATCATACCAAACTCTTACATTTCCTCCAGCATTGAATATATTTTGTTTTTTGCTGTATTGTTGGTAGCGTGCTCTTACAACGAGAGGTACGCCGCCTTCAAGCTCTGTATGCGACATTGTATTACCTTCTGAGTAAATTTCGTCTTTTAGTGCATCGTATGTAAAGTGGTCAGCTTCTGCGTTGTTTACTTTTTCTTGTACTTTTGCATGTCCGTACAAATCAAGTCTTTGGATATCTCCTTTAGATGTAGTTTTTATAACAGCTTTATCAGAGAATGTTTCAACGTCATTATATTTTATAACAACTCCACCCATTGCAGTCATGATGTTAGTTTTTGTGTCATATTCTTGTGTATCGGCAGTTATTACAACAAGTGGTTTGTTCCCCTCCATAATTGATGATTGGGTATCACCTTCTGCTCTTATAACTTTTGTTATTAATGATAGCTTCAATATGTTCGCTTTTACTTCACGTTTTTTACTGTTTTGAACTTGATATGCATACGGTTTATCGTAGAATGTCGCAGTGTCTAATTGATTATTTTTAGTAACGCTGACATCTGCTTTGTCCCCTACTATATGTAAGTCATCTAAATGAACTTTTACATCATCTTCAAATTTTATTTTATTCTCTTTTTCGTTGTATGATTGTGTTTTTGATTCAATTACAAGATCAGATGCCATTGCTATTGTTGATATTGCAATTATAACTAAGCTTAATGTTATTATCAGTTTTTTCATTAGAATAATATTCCTTTCGAATCTCTTTTTCCGGCATTTTTATTTCCATTTTTATCAAATATCTTGGATACTGTCTTTCCAACAATTTTAAAATGACTGTAATCAGGGCTTATGATAACTTTATCTCCTGTTGCAAAAAGCTCTCCATTTTTATTGATAATGATATTTCCTTGAGCTTGAATATCCTTATCTGAGCCAGACCAAATGAGCCTGTCTGCTCTAAGAGAGGTTCCGTCCTTTATCACTATATATGTGTTGTTATATAGTATAATCTGATTTTTAACTTCATTATATGTCGCTTGTGTGGATTGAAAACTCATTGTAACTTCGTTGTTTTTGTAGAAATTCCCCATAACATTTGTTAAAAGAGCGACTTTTTCATCAGTGTTGTAAGTACCGGTTTCTCCATAAATTTCCCAAAACTTTGTACCTTCTTTAGTTTCAGTCAAAATCATGCTTGATGCATCAATTTTTTGTCTGTCTTCCCCATTTTTAACTTGGGAACGTGAAAATCCATGAGTTAAAAAACCTGCACCCAAAAATGCCCATAGCAAAGTCATGCCAAGTGCAAAAAACAATATTACGTAGGCCTTTTGCTTATTATTTAAATTCTTTAATTTTCTTAAATATACCAAAAATCTTTTCATAACATATTAGATTTTATCATGAACTAAAAAAATAAATTCTTATGTTAAGAATTTATGAATTATTTTTGTTAACATATTTCATATTTGCATTGATGTTTTATAATATATTTTATATAAGGAGGATTTTTCATGACTATACTTTTTGATGCGGGAGAAGTTATAACAGCAATGGTTACACCTTTTACAAAGGAAGGTAATGTTGATTATGATAAAGCTGCTCAGCTAGCATCTTATCTTATAGAAAATGGCACTGATTCAATTATTGTTGCTGGTACGACAGGTGAATCTCCAACATTGACAAATGAAGAAGAAGTGGAATTATTGAGTACTGTTAAACGTGCTGTTAAAAACGAGTGTAAAGTAATATTGAGTGCAGGTTCGAATTCTACTGCCGAAGCAATTAAATATGCAAAGATGGCAGAAAAAGAAGGTGCTGATGCAATTCTTTCTGTTGTTCCATATTATAATAAGCCATCACAAGAAGGTTTAAAGGCTCATTTTGGGGCAGTTGCGGAGTCTGTAAAATTGCCTGTAATTTTATATAATATTCCATCTCGTACAGGAATTGAAATAAAACCTGAAACTGTGAAATATTTGGCTGAAAAATATGAAAATATTGTTGCAATAAAACAAAGTTTAGGCGATTTGGATAAAATTTCAGAAATGAGAGATTTGTGTCCTGAGAATTTTGAAATTTATAGTGGTGATGACAGTTTAACTTTACCAATGTTATCGTTGGGGGCAAAAGGTGTTGTATCAGTTGCTTCGCACATATATGGAGAAGAAATAAAAAGTATGATTGATGATTTTAAAAATGGTCAAGTTAAGTCTGCTTTAAATATGCACATGATACTATATCCAATGTTCAAAGCTTTGTTTATGGCTCCAAATCCTGTTCCTGTAAAAGCTGCATTATCAAAATTAGGTATAATTAAAGATTATGTGAGATTACCTTTAGTTATTCTAAATTACGAGCAAAAAGCAGAATTATTTGCAATAATGGATTCAATAGAACGAGAATAGTCAACTTGGGTTATTCATATTAATATTTTTTTGATAAAATAGACGGTAGTATATTTATAAAGGAAGATAAAATGAAGAATAAAATTTTATTGTTTTGGGGAATTGTGGCTCTTGTTATTGTAGCAATTGCAATAATTTTTCTAAAACCAACAAAGTTAGGTTTGGATTTGGTAGGAGGTTCAAGATTGGTTCTTGAAGCTCAAACAACTGCAACTGTTGCAAAAATTACTCCTGAGATGATGGATAGTTTGCAATTTGCAATTGAAAATCGTGTAAATAAACTTGGTGTTGCTGAAACGGTCGTATATAGACAAGGTGAAAAAAGACTTGTTGTTGAAATACCTGCTGTTAAAGACTTAAATCAAGCAAAAAAATTCTTGGGTGAAACTGCAGAGTTAGCTTTTAAGAAAGAAGTTCAAAATGGTAGTAATGTTACTTGGGTTGATACAGGTTTAACCGGCAATGACTTAAATAAAGCAATTCTAAGTACAAGTACAAACGGACAATGGGTTGTTGATTTGGAATTTAATGATAAGGGTACAAGAAAATTCGCAGAATTGACACAGCAATTAGTTGGAAAACCTATGGCTATTTTCTTTAATGGAGAATTGACATCTGCTCCTGTTATAAGAGAGCCGATTATTGGTGGTAGAGCTCAAATCTCTGGTGGAGATAACGGTTTTGCTTATGAAGAAGCAAAAGAAATGGTTGATTTATTAAATGCCGGTGCTCTTCCTGTTCCTGCAAAAATTATTGAGGAAAATACAGTTGGTGCTACATTGGGTGCTGATAGTATTGAAAAATCAAGAATCGCAGGTGCTGTCGGTTTAGGTTTGGTCGCTATTTTTATGATTGCGTATTATAGATTGCCGGGTTTAATTGCGGACATTGCACTAGTTATATATAGTATATTGTTATTTGCATTATTTAAACAACTATCTGTAACATTGACATTGGCAGGTATTGCAGGTTTTATTCTTTCAATCGGTATGGCTGTTGATGCGAATATACTTATTTTTGAAAGAACAAAAGAAGAACTTCGTGCAGGTAGAACACTATTTACAGCAATCAATGCAGGTTTTGATAGGGCATTTACAAGTATTTTTGACTCAAATATGACTACAATCATTACTTGTACAATTCTTTATTTCTTAGGTACAAGTATTGTTAAGGGTTTTGCACTTACACTTGCATTGGGTGTAGTTGTTTCAATGTTTAGTGCAATTACTGTTACTAAAAACTTTATGCATTTAATTTTTGGTACAGGTGAATTAAAATATCCTGCGTTATTTGGTTTAAAGCGTGATGAGATTGGTACTGCTTATGCAGGAACTGAAACAAAACGTGAAAAAGCTAAATTTGGTGTATTGGATTAGTGAGGTGAATATGGAAACGAAATTTAAAGTACATGTTGTTAAATATAAATGGATATGGATGTTTTTATCTGCAGTGTTGCTATTACCGGGTATTATTGCAATGATATATGCATCTGTAAATAATGCAAATCACGTGCCGCTAAAAGTTGGTATTGATTATACAGGTGGTACAGTATTACAATATGCAATTGATAAAAAAGTTGCAAATGATGTTTTAGGAAATATAAGAAGTAATCTTGAAAAGAATGGCGTTTCATCACCATCTTTGCAAATTATTAACACAAACAGTGCTGAAAACTCTAAAACTCAAGACATAATTGCAGTTAGAACAAAATTTATTGCAGAAAACGATTTTACAACAGTTGATAGAGTTTCAAGTGTTATAAAATCTTCTTACCCAAATGCTGAATTGGTTTCTACAAATTCAATCGGTCCAAATTTAGGTAAAGAACTTTTCAAAAACTCTTTAGTTGCGTTGACACTTGCTTGTTTAGGTATAGTTGTTTATTTATCGTTTAGATTTAAACTCGATTTTGCTTTAGCTGCTATTTTTGCATTAATTCATGACGTGTTATTTGTTGTTGGTGTTTTCGCCATATTAGGTGTAGCATTCAATGTTCAAATTGATGCATTATTTATTACTGCATTACTAACAGTAATTGGTTTCTCTGTTCACGATACAATTGTTGTATTCGACAGAATCAGAGAAAATCTAAGATATTATGCAAAGAAAATGTCATTTGGTGAAATCGTTGATGCAAGCGTATCTCAAACGATGGCAAGAAGTATTAATACATCATTAACTACTTTAATAACATTGTTGGCTTTATATTTCTTAGGTGGTGTTACTACTAAGGATTTTGTTTTAGCAATGATTTTAGGTATACTAATCGGTACTTATTCAAGTATTTTCTTTGCAAGTATGCTTGTTGATTTCTGGGAAGAACATAAAGCTCAGAAAAAACACGCATAGTTTCTAATATTTTAATAATGGCATGCAACGATATGTAAACTATTTGTTGCATGCTATTGTTTTCTGTTAGAATTAATAAAAATGGGGAATGATTATGAGAAAAATTTTATTAATATTATTAATGCTGTTATTAAATGTAAAATCGTATGCTGCGACGGTTTGGATAAATGATGCAAGAGCTCAATTCCAATCAAATGGGATGGTTATATTAGGTGTAAATATTAGAACATTCAATTCTAAGGATTTGAATAAAAATGGAATTATAGAAGAACGTTTGGGTGAAGAATATGGTAATTTTCAAAATGCGATAAACAGACTTGATGAATTAGCTATGCAAGGGGTTAATACAATTCATCTATTGCCTATTACTCCTGTTGGAAAGATGAAAGCAATGGGTACTGCGGGCTCTTTATATGCTCTAAATTCTTTTGATGAAATAAATCCTCAATTAGTGAATAAAAAATCTAAATTGTCCGCAAAAGAGCAGGCTACACGTTTTATTGAGGAATGTCATAGACGTAAAATACGTGTTTTATTGGATTTACCTTCTTGTGCATCGTATGATTATTATTTAAAAAATGATGCCTTATTTTTAAAACGTTCAGGTATTTCTATAATTCCGTCTGATTGGACTGATGTTAGAGTTTTTGATGCCGGTAGTGAGTGGAGAATTAATTTAGACTTGTGCGACAAGTATAAATCTTTCTTTGATTTTGCTCTTGAATTAGGTGCAGATGGGGTTATTGCAAGTAATGCTTATACAAAACCTGCTAATTTTTGGGGTGAAATTATAAAGCATGTAAGAGCAAAAGATCCTCAGTTTTTATTTATAGCTCAATCAACAGATAAAGAAATTCAAATTGCAGAAAAAGTACCTGTTACATCATATGAAAAATTACTTGATGTTGGATTTGATGGTTATTATGCCGGTTATTCTCGGTTCAGTGATTGGGAAAAAGCGGAAGAATTATATCAGCATGTAAAATTTAATCAAAAATTATTTTCAAAATATAAAGTCGTAAAATCAGCACTTGGTAGTTTTGCGACAATAGATGCAGTTAGTCCTGTATTAGTCAATGGACCTCAATATTCTATAATGTTGGCTTGGTTGAATGCTACGTTGCCTGTGAATGCTTATTTCGTTGATGGTTTTCAATCAGGAGATGATTATATTTATCCTTGGGAAAATAAAAGGGCAGAACAAACATTTACTGATGATAATTTTTATTTTGCTCATCGTGGTAAATTGGATATATTTAATTTTTCAAGAAAACCGGGTGCTCAAAATGGAGATATCTTGCAAAACTTTATCCTTGCAAATAAATTTAAATTTATGATGGGGCAAATTATGCAAGATGCTGTGTTTGTTCCGCTAGAGGTAAATTCAGCTAATGTTTTTGCCTTTGCTCGTTCAAATGAAAAAAATGCAGTTATTGTTATTGGAAACATGGATTTTTCAAATATGCAGAATGTAAAAGTAGTAGTTCCGCATTTGTCTGAAAAAATATCCATTGTTCCTGTAAAAATTCAGGATATACCTGAAATTTCCAAAAATAGATTGAATGCGATATTAGCTCCCGGTGAGGTTCAAGTGCTTTTAGTAAAGGACTTTTCTATTAAATAATTTTAAGAAATCTTTTATATTGTACTTGTAATTAATTTATGTTTATTGTAGTATGTGTAGTATAAAACTAGAAAGAAAAGGAATAAAAAAATGTCAAGAAAATGTGAAGTATGTGGTAAGACACCTTTAAAATCAGCAAAGTTGACTTTTTCTCATAAACAAAATGTTCACAGACAAGCTCCAAATCTTCAAACTGTAAGAGTTATGGAAAATGGTGTTGTTAAGAAAATGACAGTTTGTTCATCTTGTTTAAAAGCTAACAAAGTTCAAAAAGCTGTTTAATCAAAACAATTTTACCAAAAAAGGGCAGTCATTAGTTTGTAGTGATTGCTCTTTTTTATGTGCTTATAAGTTAAAAGAGGCATCCGCTTTAATAACGAATACCTCTTTTTTATAATCTTTTTTACTTATTCTTATTGAGCAATTTGTTTCATAACTTCATCAGCGAAGTTTTCACTTCTTTTTTCCAAGCCTTCGCCTAGAGTGTATCTAATGAATTTATTGATTTTTAATTTGCCTTCAATAAGTTGAGCAACTGTTTGGTTAGGATCCTTTACGAAACCTTGTTCTAGCAAACATTTTTGAGCCAAGATTTTGTGTAATCTGCCTTCAACAATTTTTTCTCTAATGTTTTCAGGTTTTTTAGCTAAATCTTCTTTACCCATTTCGATACGTTTTTCTTCTTCGCGAACTTCTGCAGGAATATCTTCACTAGCAAGGAATTCAGGTGCACAAGATGCGATATGTAAACAAATATCTTTCATTAATGCTTCGTCTTTTTTATCAGTATTTAGAAGAACACCAATTTTACCATTATGAATGTATGTAGCATTGTTTCCTTCTAAAATTTCAAATCTTCTGATAGTAATTTTTTCACCGATAGATGCAATTTTTTCCTTGATGATATCAGAAACAACTTTGTTGCATTTGTCGCAAGTAGTTGCTAGTAGAGCATCTACATCTGCCGGTTTTTTTGTTGCAACTAATTCAGCTAAACCTGCACATAATTCTTTGAATTCTTCATTTTTAGCAACGAAGTCAGTTTCGCAGTTAACTTCAATAATTGCACCAACGTTATCGTTTACATAAGAAGCAACAAGACCTTCAGCTGCGATTCTGCCCATTTTCTTTTCAGCAGATGCAATACCTTTTTGTCTTAAAGCTTCCATAGCTTTTTCCATATCTCCGTCAACTTCTGCAAGTGCTTTTTTGCAATCCATCATGCCGGCACCTGTTTTATCACGAAGTTCTTTTACCATTTGAGCTGTAATATTCATTTTTCCTCCACTATGCCTTTACTTCTTCACTAACACCTGCATCTTCAGCTTTAATTTCTTCAACTTTGCTACCGTTTGCAGCTTTGTTTTCACGAAGTTGTTTACCTTCTAATACTGCATCAGCAAGTTTTGAAGCAACAAGTTGTACTGAACGAATTGCATCATCATTACCAGGAATGATGTAATCAATATTATCAGGGTCTGCGTTTGTATCAGCTAAGCAGATAACAGGAACACCTAATTTTTTTGCTTCTAAAATAGCGATATCTTCTTTTTGTTGGTCAATAACGATTAACAAATCAGGTAAACCTCTCATATCTTTGATACCGCCAAGAGTTTTACTCAATTTAGCAACTTGTTTGTTGATTTGAGCTTGTTCTTTTTTAGGTAATTTTTCAATTTGACCGCTTTCGATAAAGCTTTCATATTCTTTTAATTTGTTAACACGAGTTTTGATTGTTTCAAAGTTAGTCATCATACCGCCTAACCATCTTCTGTTAACAAAATAAGCACCTGCTCTTGTTGCTTCTTGTGCAACAACTTCTGATGCTTGTTTTTTTGTACCAACAAATAAAACATTTTTACCTTTTGCTGCGAAATCTCTAACTACATCATAAGCAGCGTCTAGTAATTCTGTTGTTTTTCTTAAATCAATAACGTAGATTCCGTTTCTTGCACCATAAATATATGGTTTCATTTTTGGGTTCCAACGTTGTGTTTGGTGTCCGAAATGTACACCTGCTTCTAAAAGTTCAATCATTGATGCTACCGGCATCTTCCTTCTCCTTTTTTTATATGTATTTTGCTACGGGATGTGCTATTCCATTCTCTTAAAGAACTAGGTTTGTCCTATCGAATTAGCATATCCACGAGTATAGTATCACAAAAAAACTCTGATGCAAACAGTATTTTTAATTATATTAAGCAATGATAACAAAAGGAAAAGACCTGTTTTATTTGCAATCAAGACCTAGCTTGTCGCTAACGTTTTGCAAAAATTCTTTTGTTGCTTGAACGGCAATATTGAACTGGTTTTGTGTAATTTCATCCCAGTTATCTTTGTTTTCTTTGGTTATTTTTACTGGATGAGATGCTTTAAATGTATCTGTGAATATTTGATAATCTTTTCGTTGTTGTGTATTATTTAAATTTACTTTATCTATAAATTTGTCAGTGTTGTCTTCTGCGTATTTTTCATATTCTACGTGAAGTTTTAAATCAACTGCTTTCCCGATAGTTGATTTTTCTTGAGTATGTTGAGGTTGAGCCATATCTTCAATAAAGTGGCATGCTCTTCCGGCTGCTTGAATGGCTTTCATTGTATTGTTATCTGCAATTGCATCATCAATGCAATCTATTTGTTCTTCATATGCAAACTTTGCATTATTTTTACCGTTAAAATCCATAAAACTTACAGCATTAGTATTGAATAGTTTATTGAAAGCTCTAATCAATGCACTTGGCTTTGATGCAACGGCTACATCATCATATTTTTCTATTGGTTCTTTTTCAAATTTCTTTTTAGAAAAAGAATCTTCTTTTATTCTTTCTCCGAAGTAGAAGTGTTTATTAGCTAAAAATCCAATATCGTCAATGTCAGGTCTTTGTACGTATTCACCCAAAACATCCTTATATGGGGCAAATTGAGGCATATCTTTGATTGCAGCTTCTACCATTTTTTTATGGGTAGAACCATTCCAACCAAAACTTGGGTTATTATGATTTATGCCATGGATTTTCAAATATAACCTCCGTACTATATCTGTAATAAATCCTGTAAATATTATTTTTGCTATGTTATTATGTCTATTGTTACATTTATTAATAAATTTGTCAATAGTAGAACTTTGATAAATTTTGTGCCATACTTTAAAATATGAAGGATAAAATTGTTGTACGTGGGGCAAAGGAAAATAATTTAAAAGGGGTTTCTTTGGAAATTCCGAAGGATGAGTTAGTTGTTTTTACAGGGGTTTCCGGTTCAGGAAAAAGCTCGTTGGCGTTTGATACTATATTTGCTGAAGGACAAAGACGATATGTAGAAAGTTTGTCTGTTTATGCAAGACAGTTCTTGGGGCAATTGGATAAACCGGATGTGGAAAGCATTGACGGTTTATCTCCTGCAATTTCAATTGATCAAAAATCCACAAGTAATAATCCCCGTTCAACTGTTGGAACTGTTACAGAAATTTATGATTTTTTAAGGCTTTTGTATGCACGTGTCGGCACTCCTCACTGTCCAAAATGTGGCGAAGAAATTAAACCTCAAACAATTGATGAAATTGTGAATTCTGTACTAAAACTTGAAGAAGGAACTAAAATACAGCTTTTAGCACCTATTGTAAACGGTAAAAAAGGTGAATTCCAAAGTGTATTTAAAGACTTGCAACAAGAGGGTTTTGTCAGAGTAAAAGTTGACGGTGATATATATAATCTTGATGAAGAAGATATTGAACTTACAAAAACAAAAAAGCACGATATTTCTGTTGTTGTAGATAGGTTGGTTATAAAATCTTCTATTCGCTCAAGATTAACGGACAGTATAACAACAGCGTTAAAAAAAGCTAATGGTGTCGTTATTGTTGATTTGGTTCAGGATAAAAAGGAATTATTGTATTCTGAAAAATTTTCTTGTGAAAAGTGTGGATTAAGTTTTGATGAATTAACTCCGAGAAACTTTAGTTTCAATAATCCTTATGGTGCTTGTGAAAAGTGTTCGGGGCTTGGTGCAGATTTTGTTGCAGATCCAAATTTGATTATCCCTGACGATACGTTATCAATCAATCAGGGTGCGGTTTATCCTTGGTCTAAAAAATCTTCTACTGACTATTATGATGACGTTTTGAAATCAGTTTGCAGTTTTTATAAGATTGATATGGATGTTCCTTTCAAGGATTTGCCGATTGAGCATCAAAATATAATTCTTTATGGTTCTGATGAACCTGTAAAAATAACTGTTAAGCAGTTTGGTACTCATCGATACAGAACTCAATATCAAATGTATATGGGCGTTATTCCATATATTGAAAAAAAATACAGTGAAGATACAAGCGAGTACTGGCAACAAGAAACTGCAAAATACATGGTTACAAAACCTTGTACTGCTTGCCATGGTGCAAGATTAAAGCCGTTTCCTCTTGCTGTAACTATTGGTGGTAAAAATATTTATGAATTTACTAAAATGTCAGTTGATGAAGAAATATCTTTTGTTGATACGTTATATTTGGAATTGACGGATTTTAAACTTCAAATCGCCAAGCAAATTTTAGATGAAATTCGTGGAAGATTGAGATTTTTACAAGATGTTGGTTTAGGCTATTTGGATTTAGCCAGAATGGCGGGTACTTTATCCGGTGGTGAAGCTCAAAGAATAAGATTGGCAACACAAATTGGTAGTGGGCTTTCAGGTGTTTTGTACGTTTTAGATGAACCCTCAATTGGGTTGCATCAGCGTGATAACGATAGATTAATAAAAACTTTGGTGAAACTTCGAAACTTGGGCAATACGTTAATTGTCGTTGAGCACGATGAAGAAACAATCAGAAGTGCTGATTATATTGTTGATATTGGTGTTGGTGCGGGAATAAACGGCGGAAATATTATCGCACAAGGCTCTGTTGAGGATATAATTGATTCAAAAGATTCTGTTACCGGTAAATATTTGAGTGGAGAAAGGTTCATTCCAATTCCGACAAAATTACGTGAAGGAAATGGGAACTTTTTATCTGTAAAAAATGCTCACTTGAATAATTTAAAAAATATAAATGTTGATATTCCACTAGGTAAAATTGTTGTTTTAACTGGAGTTTCAGGCTCAGGTAAATCGACATTGATGCAAGATTTGATTCACGAATATGCAATTTATAAGTTGTTAAGAAACAAGCCAAAACCGCATGGTGTGGATGAAATATTGGGTTTTGAAAACATTGATAAGGTTATCAATATTGATCAATCTCCAATTGGCAGAACTCCTCGTTCAAATCCGGCAACATATACAGATGTATTCACTCCAATAAGAGCTTTATTTGCAAAAACAAACGAAGCAAAAATTAGGGGGTATAATCAGGGACAATTTAGTTTTAACGTAAAGGGCGGTCGATGTGAAGCTTGTAAAGGTGATGGAGTTACCAAAATTGAAATGAACTTTTTGTCTGATGTTTACGTAAAATGTGATGTTTGCAAAGGAAAACGCTATAACAGAGAAACTTTAGAAGTTAAATATAAAGGTAAAACAATTTCTGATGTTTTGGAAATGTCTGTTGGTGAAGCTTTAGACTTTTTTGAAAACATTGCACCGATAAAGAGAAAATTGCAGACTTTATATGATGTAGGTCTTGATTATATTAAACTCGGACAAAGCTCAACAACTCTTTCAGGGGGTGAGGCTCAGCGTATAAAACTTGCATCTGAATTAAATAAGAAGGCAACAGGTAAAACTTTGTATTTGATGGATGAACCTTCTGTCGGTTTGCATTGGGCAGATTTGGATAAACTTATAAAAATAATTCATCGTCTTGCTGATGCAGGCAATACTATATTTATAATCGAGCACAATTTAGATTTGATAAAAGTTGCGGATTATATAATTGATTTAGGCCCTGAAGGTGGTAGTGCAGGAGGAGAAGTTATTGCTTGCGGTACTCCAAAAGAAATTGCCGAATGCGAAAAATCTCACACCGGCAAATATCTTAAAGAAATATTTAGCAACGAATTATAATATTCCAATCATTGAAGATAGTTCAGTGTAATCCAAATCAAGCGATTTAGCTACTGCTTCACATACCATCTTGCCTTCGCATGTATTTACTCCGTTGAATATTGCAGAATTTGTTTTTGCAGCATCTTTGAACCCTTTGTTTGCAATTTCAAGTGCAAAAGGTAATGTTGCGTTTGCAAGAGCGACAGTCGATGTCCTTGGAACGCATCCCGGGATATTTGCTACGGCATAGTGTAGAACTCCATATTTTTCATAATATGGATTGTCGTGGGTTGTTGTTCTATCAATAGTTTCAACAATTCCACCTTGGTCAATAGCTACGTCAACTATTACAGAACCTTTTCTCATTTCTTTTACCATATTTTCTGTGATTAATTTTGGAGCTTTAGCACCTGCATTAAGTGCTGCACCAATAACTAAATCTGCATTTGTAACGCATCTTTTAATGTTATACTCATTTGCAACCAAAGTTCTTACATTATCATTAAAAATATCAGAAATGTATCTTAATTTAGCAAGACCTCTGTTTAATATTGTTACGTTTGCTCCCATTCCGTGAGCTACTTTTGCTGCATTTAAGCCAACTGCACCACCACCAATAATTACAACATCAGCAGGATCAACTCCCGGAACTCCACCAGGTAATATTCCTCTTCCGCCATGGTGATGTTCAAGTAGTGAAGCTCCAATTTGAACAGCCATTTTGCCTGCTATTTCACTCATTGGTGTGAGTAGAGGAAGTGAACCATCAGATAGTTGTACTGTTTCGTAGGCAACTGTATTTACTTTTTTGTCAAGTAATACTTGTGCTAATTTTGGTTCTGCGGCTAAATGCAGATAAGTAAATAAGGTTAAATCTTTTCTTAAGTAATTGTATTCGCTTTCTTGAGGCTCTTTAACTTTTATAATCATTTCTGATTTATTCCAGACATCAGCGGCATTTTCCAGAATCTGTGCACCTGCTAAAATGTAGTCTTCATCGCTAAATCCACTTTCACATCCTGCCCCTTTTTCTATCAATACAGTGTGTCCTGCTGTTGTAAGAGCTTTTACTCCTGATGGAATAACAGATACTCTGTTTTCAGAATTTTTTATCTCTTTTGGTATGCCAATAACTGTTTTTTTCATTTATGTTTCTCCTTTATTTACATTCAATTTATCATTTTTTTTACAATTTGGCAAATTTTTATAAAATGCGTTATAATTGTGAGATGAAAAAATTTGTGTATTATTTGTTGTTATTTAAAAAGGTCTTTTATATTGCAATTTATCCTTTATTTATGGGTGAATCAAAGTTTTTTAGATTTTTCAGAATGGGTATGGAAAATTACTTGATATTTCAACCTGCAAAGTTTAGAGCACAGCGAATTAATAGAAATTTATTAAAGAGGTTTAAAACGGTTAGATTTGTTTCAAAAGATTGTGCAAGGTTGTTTGCATGGTTTGTTGAGCCCCAAAAAGGAAAACCCACAATATTATATTTTCATGGTCAGGCTGAATCTATTTTAGCACATCAGGACGTGGTTGAGTTTGCATTAAAAAATGGATATGGTGTGTTCATGTTATCTTATCGCGGACATTATCGCTCGTGGGGATTACCATCGGAGCAAGGTATTTTTAACGATGCTCAGGCTGCATTAGAAAAGTTAGATGAGTTTGGAGTAAAAAGTAAAGATGTAATATTATGGGGGCACTCTTTGGGTACTACTGTTGCAATGAACACTGCTGTAAATAATGAGGTTAAGGCATTGATATTGCAATCTCCGATTAAAAATATTCAAACAGCAGCGTATGATGTTGCGAGTTTTTATTTTAGACGATTAAAGATTGTTTGGTTAAGGAAATATATTAAATCCCATTTTAAAGATGTTAAATTCATGCAAAAATTTGATAATATTGGTAAGATTGCACAGGTGAATTGTCCGATATTGTTGGTTCATTCGAAAACAGACAGAGTTTCTCCATCAAAAAATTCTCGTGAATTATATGAAAGAAAACTTAATTCGCAGTTGTATCTTGCAGAACGAGGTAGCCATTGGGATATGGATTGGTGTATTAAAAGAATTGCAGATTTTATTGTAAATCTGTAATTTTGTTGTTAAAATGATTTTGGAGGCAAATAAATGGAAGAAAAAAAACGTATAATGTCAGGTATGCGTCCTACGGGAAGATTACATCTTGGTCATTATTTAGGTGTACTTCAAAATTGGAAACAACTTCAAGAAAATTTTGAATGTTATTTTTCAGTTGCTGATTGGCATGCATTAACAACAGGATATGATAAAACAGATGTATTAAAGGAAAATGTTATAAATGTTGTTATAGACTGGCTCGCTTGTGGAATTGATCCTAAAAAGGCAACAATATTTGTTCAATCAACTATACCTGAAATAGCAGAATTGAATATATATTTAGGCATGGTTACACCTCAAAACTGGGTTGAGCGTGATCCGACCTTGAAAGATATGGCAAAAATATTGAAAAATAAAGAAGGTCAAAATTCTCAAATAGGCTTTGGTTTAATGGGATATCCTGTTTTGATGAGTGCTGATATTATGGCTGTCAATGCTCATTATGTCCCTGTTGGCAAAGATCAAGTCGCTCATGTGGAGCTTACTCGTGATATGGTAAGACGTTTTAATAAGGTTTACAAAACCGATTATTTTGTAGAACCTCAACCAAAATTGAATGAATGCTCTTTGATTTGTGGTGTTGACGGTGCAAAAATGGGTAAGTCTTTCAATAATGATATTAAAATATCGGATACGGAAGAAGTAACTACAAAAAGGATTATGCAATGTATTACGGACAGGTCAAGAGCAAGAAAAGATGACCCTGGACATCCAGACAAATGTGAAGTTGCATTTAAGTATTGGCAAATTTTTGGTGTGGAAGAAGAAGTTTCTGATATTGAAAAAGAATGTATTGCAGGTGAAAGAGGTTGTGCAGATTGCAAACGTCAGCTTGCAGCAAAAGTAAATGAATATTTTAAAGATATTCGTGAAAAACGTAAATATTATGAGGCTCACGTTGATGAGGTAAAAGCAATTTTAGATGATGGTACACAAAGAGCAAGAAATGTTTCTAAAAAAGTTCTTAATGATGTGAGAAATATAATTGGTATGTACTAATAGTATTTTTAAATATTAAAAAAGGTTGGTATATCATTTGATATCCAACCCTTTTTGTTATTCTCTCTCTCTTCTTAATAAATATTTGTTCTTCGCATTAAGTCTGACAATTTAATTTCACTTGTTCTAATTGATGGAATGTGTGCCGTAGCATTTTCAATTGTCTTTGTTGCTGATTTAAAACTTGATAAACCGATTCTTCTATCAGTTGAACCATTTAATGATAAAATATCTTTAATTGAATTTAATATACTCATAATTTATTTCTCCTACTCTATGAAGTATATATTTTTTTGAAAAATTTTTAATCGTACATACATACTATTTTTATATCCCACGTAGGCTAGTTTAGTTGTGTTATAATTTTTTTATGCAAAATGAAGTTGAAACATTTAATCAGGCATTGGATTTATTCAGAAAAGATTTTGTGCATGATGATTTAATTGAATTGCTAAATGCTGGCAACGTTATTCAAAAACAGTTTGCTGCACTAAATTTGAAGTGTGTTGTAACAAAAGAAGAAGTAAAAATATTACTTTCAAATTTGGTTGGTGTAGATGGAAAAATTAGAGAAGTTGTTGCATTGAAACTTGCCGAGTTTACTCAAAAAAATCAGGAGTTATTTTTTCAGCCTGAATTATATGAAAAATTTGTTCAGGCAACAATTGATATTGATGGAAATGTTTGCAGATTAGCGATATTATCAGCGTATAATTTAATAGAAAATACAAGGTTTGCAAAGTTTTATACAGAAGGTTTGTTCAAAATAATAAATGAAGCATTAAAAGAACTCTCAACTTTTACATTTAGAGATAAAAAGTATAAAATAAATAAGCAAATTTTTAAAATATATTGGGCTCTTGAAGGTTTAATATTTTTTTATCAAAAAGCAGATTATTGTGAATTGAAAGAGATAATAAAAAAATGTTCGGAATTAGAAGAATATACAATTAGGGAAAAATGTGCAAGGCTTCTGACAAAAATATGCACAGATGATGAATTAAATTCAATAAAAGAAAAATTATCGAAAGATGAAAATTACTACGTTCGTAACGCTTTAAATAGTTAAGAATTTGTTAATTTGCTTGATAATGTTTTTTGTTTTTGGTATAACAGTACAGTAAACGATACATATTAAAAGGAGATAAAAAATATGGTAAACGTAGCAATTAACGGTTTTGGTAGAATTGGCCGTAACACATTAAGAGCAGCTATCAGAGAAGGTATCTTTGATAAAATTAATTATGTTGCAATTAATGACCCTGGTTTAAAACCTGAAGATGCAGCAAGAATTTTTAAATATGACTCAGTTATGGGTAAATTTGATGGTACTGTTGAAGCTTATGATGAAGGTATCATTGTAAACGGTAAAAAGATTAAATTCTATGCAGAAAAAGATCCAGCACAATTACCTTGGAAAGATTTAGGTGTTGAAGTTGTTGTTGAATCAACAGGTTTCTTCACAGATGCAGAAAAAGCAAAAGCTCACATCACAGCAGGTGCTAAAAAAGTTATTATTTCTGCTCCAGCAACAAACGAAGATAAAACAATTGTTTTAGGTGTAAATGATCATGAATATGATCCTGCAAAACACAATGTAATTTCAATGGCATCTTGCACAACAAACTGCTTAGCTCCAGTTGCAAAAGTTATTGATGAAAAATTTGGTATCGTAAAAGGTTTGATGACAACAGTTCACTCATACACTGGCGACCAAAGAATCTTAGACGCAGGACACAAAGATCCTCGTAGAGCTAGAGCTGGTGCATTAAACATTGTTCCTACTAAAACAGGTGCAGCAAAAGCAGTTGCTTTAGTATTACCTCAATTAAAAGGTAAATTGGATGGTTTTGCTATGCGTGTTCCTACTCCAGACGTATCTTTAGTTGACGTTGTATTTGAATTAGCTAAAGACGTTACAGTAGAAGAAGTTAATGCTGCATTAAAAGCAGGTGCTGATGGACACGTTTTATGCTACACAGAAGAACCTCTAGTATCTTCAGATTACGTTGGAACTTCTCAATCATCAACAGTTGATGCTCTATTAACTCGTGTAATGGGTGGAAACCAAGTTAAAATTATTTCTTGGTATGATAATGAAATGGGTTACTCAACTCGTTTAGCAGAAACAACTTACATGGTTGCTTCAAAATTATAATTTTAATATTATATGTAAAAAGAGCTGACTCTTTTGTGGAGTTGGCTCTTTTTATTTTTTGTTTTATCTACACTTGTTAAATTGCTTTTTACGATGTAAAATTGTATTATGGATTCTTTAGATTTTAATTCTAAAAAAATTGCAGTTATATTTAATGAGGAAGTTAAAAATCCTTATCCGGTTTTGCAAGCCTTAGAACAAGGTCTTATGGATAAAGGTGCTAATCCTGAAGTTTTAGAATTAAAAGAAATGAAATATGGTTTTGATTTTGTTTTTGCTGTTGGCGGTGATGGAACTATCTTACATGTCGCTAAATTTTTTGGAATGTCGCAAACTCCGGTTTTAGGTATCAATTTGGGACGTTTGGGTTTTTTATCTCAAATTAATACGGATGAAATTTTACCGGCTATTGATAAAGTATATGAATCAAATTATGCAGTTCAAAAGCGTTTAATGTTAAAATCAGGTGAATTTACTGCCTTGAATGATTTTGTTGTGAAAGGACTTTCTACGTCCCGTTCTTCAAAATTTGTTTTAAATATTAATGGTAAGTTTGTTTGTGATTATATTGCGGATGGTTTAATTGTTTCTACACCAACGGGTTCAACTGCTTATGGTTTATCAGCAGGGGGGCCTGTTTTATATCCAAAATTAGAAGCTGTTGAAATTGTTCCAATTTGTCCGCATACACTAACTGCAAGACCAATTGTTGTGCCTGCGGATGAAAAAATCGAAATAACATCCTTTGAAGATGATGTAAGAGGTTTTAATTTAATTATTGATGGTGCAGATAGTGTTGAGGTTGGAAAATCAGTTTTGATTGAAAAGTCTGATAATTTTGCTCATTTGACACTTCTTCACGATGATGTCTTTTATTCGGTGTTAAGAAATAAACTTAATTGGGGAGTTGCACCAAAAAACGTATGATAAAATCAATTCATGTAAAAAATTATATATTAATAGATGATTTAACTGTTGATTTCTCAAATAATCTAAATGTTATCACAGGTGAAACCGGTGCAGGAAAAAGTATTTTGATAAATGCAATTGACATTGCTTTTGGTGCCAAAGTGTCTTCAGATTTGATAAAAAAAGGTTCGGAAAAAGCTATTGTTGAATTATTTATTAATTCTAAGAATCCTAAACTTGTTGATTTGTTTAAAGAAAACGAGATTGATTATTCAGAGGAAAATATTTTAGTTAGAGAAATAATGCCCACTTCATCAAGAACTCGCATTAATGGGACTCTGGTAAATCAAAACTTTGTAAAAGAATTAAAAGAACTATGTTTGGATATACATTCGCAGCATCAAACGTATGCATTTATGCAGCCGAAATCTCACATTAGTTTATTAGATAACTATGCAAGAGATTTTTATGGTGAAGAATTGGATAAGTACAAAGAGTTATTTAAAAATTATCAGAGTTTATTGCATAGACTGGATGAGGCAAAGTTAAAATCGGATGCGACAGATTCTCAAATTGAATTTTTAAAATTTCAAATTGAAGAAATTGAGAGTGCACAAATTAGTAATACAGAGGAAGATAAAGAACTTGAAAATGAATTAAGTGTTTTGCAAAATACTGAAAAGTTAAAAGAGCTCACATACGGGGCTTATTGGGCTTTAAATGGTGATGATAATTCAATGTTAGATGCAATTATGCAAATAAAATCTGATTTATCAAAAGCAGTAAATTACGATAATTCTCTTGAAAGTATTGAATCAAACGTAGTTGAATTCGCTGAAATTGCAAGAGAGTTGTCCTCGAACTTACGTGAATACTCGCAATCAATATCAAATGATACTGAAAGATTAAATTACGTTCAAGAACGTTTATATTTATTAGATAAATTAAAACGTAAATATGGGAATTCTTTAGAAGAAGTTATGTGTTCATGCGATAAATTTTCTAAGGAATTAAAATCTATTGAGTCAGCGGAAAATTCAGTAAACGAAATCGAGCAAGAAATTAATAAGGTATTAAAAGAATTAAATAATTTAGCGGAAGATATTTCTCAAAAGCGTAAGAATTATGCTGAAGTCTTATCTCAATTGGTTGTTGATGAATTGGAAAAATTAGAACTTGCTAAATCAAGATTTGAAATTAGATTAACACCTGTTGAGTTGTCAAATCAGGGAAAAGATAGTGTAGAATTTTATATTTCAACAAATGTATCGCAAGATTTAATGCCTTTAGCGAAAGTTGCATCAGGTGGTGAAATTTCAAGAGTAATGCTTGCAATAAAGACTATTTTTGCGAAATCGGATGATATTGATACCGTTATTTTTGATGAAATTGATACCGGAATTTCAGGTAAGGCTGCTCAAAGTGTAGCAGATGAAATTGCTCAGTTGGCAAAGTACAGACAGATTATTTTAATTACTCACCAAGCAATTATTGCTGCAAAGGCAAATAAACATTTTCTTGTAAGTAAAAAGCAAGAAGATATTACAAATGTTGAAATAAAAGTATTAAATGATAATGAACGAGTTAATGCTCTTGCAAGTTTAGCTTCAGGTGATACGTCAGAATCTTCATTAGAGTTTGCAAAATCGCTACTAATGACTAATTAGTTTCATTGAACTTAGCTATTTCGTTTAATGTTTTTTATAGTTTTGTTGTTTATACTAATCATGTAGGTTATATGGTAGGGTATATGAAATATTTATTTGTATTTTTAATCAGTTTATTAGTGTTATCTTCTCAAGGTTCTTTTGCTTATCCAAAATGCTCTGTTACCGGTGGTGCATGTGCTATAAAAGATTTGTTTTATGATAATCAATCACCTGAGATAAACAATGAAATTTTGAAACAACGTAAATTTAACGAAAAAAGTATTCGAGATAATTCTCGTAACAACAATGAGCAGGTTGCACCAAAAAGAAAATTTAATACTGATAAGTTGCAAAATAAAAAGACACTTAAATAGTGTCTTTTTATTTTAGGATTATAACTTTATTATCTAAGCCATAGCTTGTAATTGTTTATCTGCTTGTTTTTGAACATTTTGTGCAGAATCTTGTTTTGCACTTTTGAATATATTTCCTAATTCTAATTTATATTCAGGCTTTTTGATATGACCTAAAGCTGCAACAGCTGCTTCTCTAATACTTGCACTTGCATTTTTTAGTCCATTTATGATTGTTTTCATACCAAACAGTTCTTTCACAGGAACAGTTTGATTAGTCATGCTTTGAACTTCATCTGAATAGTGCTTTTGTAACGAAGCAATTGTAAACATTGCATATTCTTTATTTCTATCCGCAGATGCTTTTTCTTTTGCATCTAATTTTGAAGTATCTTTGTTTGCGATATCTTGTAGAGAATCTACAACTTTTTTATCAAATAACTCACCTGCTCTGTCAGGAGCATATTTTACAACTTCTGAAATAGCTTCCATTGCATCAGCTTGATCTTCGTAATCAGGACTGTTTAGAATCGAAAGCAAACCATCTATATCAATAGCAGTCTTCATTTCTTCAGGTTTTACTATTTCTGGACGTTTATTTACTACTTTTTTAGGTTCTTCAATATCTTTTTTAGGTGCAGCTTCTGCAACTTGAGCTTGAGTTGTCTGTGCAGGTTGAACCATTGCCTGTGCTGCAAGTGCTTGGGCTACTGTTGTTTCTTGTTTTTTATCTTCAACTTGTTTCTTTTCCACATTCTTGTTTTCAATTTGTTTCTCTTGAACATTTTCTACTTCAGCTTTTTTTACTTCAGTATTTTTTGATTCAATTTTTTCTTTTTCAAACACAGATACTTGAGGTATAGAATAAACAACCGGTTGAGGCATAACTTCATTAACTTGTTTATTTTGACCTTGATTTACCTGTTGCGGCATTGTCATTGGAACCATGTCTATTCGGATTGTGTACATAGGTGCCATGCCGTATGCTTGAATTGGATTAATCATCATAACAGGATACACTTAACCTTTCTAACTAAACACTACAATGTTATAAAGTCTAAAATTTTCAAAATTTGCTAGCATGCAGAATATTATTACAAATTTGTTACAATTTTATTTTTTAGATTAATTACATCGATATTGCCAAATTCAAATAATTTTTCAATATTTTCTGAATTGTTTGCACGTTCTTGCATAATTAGAGCCCCTACAATTGCTTCTAATTGACTCATTGGCATCATATTTGCAGGTAAATCTACAAATTGATATTCTGTTTTTAAAGCATTTTGCAAAAATTTGCAGTCGGCTGGTGTACGCTCTTTGTAGTATGAGCTTAAATTAAGTTTTTGTCTTGTTAAATACAATTCAAAACGACAAATATCTATACCTTTATCAACAAGGGAACGATAATATTCACAACCACGAGTTGCATATCTTTGAGTCCAATTATCACGATTTGGCAAATTTTCATTTGTGTTAACCATTTGATATGGTTTTGATAAAATTCTCCATTTCCCTTCCAGCATAGAATTATCCCAAGGTAATGAGATGGCTATATGTGATTGTCGCAATGAAGAAAAATTATCAAGAAAGAACTGAATGTCTTTCATTTTATACAATTTATCTACTAAAATTATTTTACCTTGATTATCCAATACAACCACACCTGTTTCTACCGTAGATGTGCTGCTCATAGATATTCCAACAAAATATTCCATTACTGTTGTCCTGTCGGTTCAAATTGATCGTTTATATCTTTTTGTAGTATCTTTGATTTTGAAAAATTATTCAAGAAATTATCATCTTGATTTTTGTTTTTTATTTCATCACTATTTGCGTTTGGATTGCTGTTTGTATTAGCTTTTTCATTTTGTTTTACGGTTGCTTGTTCATATAGTGATTTATTTTTTATTGAAAGTGTTTTTTCTTCATTTTGAGGTTTTTCTTTTGGTAATTTTGTTGGTACAGCCTTTTCTACCGGCTTTTCTAAAGAAGAACGTACTTTTAATTTTGTTAATTCTTTATTATCATTTTTAACAACATCAAGTGCTTCCATCCTTTGTTTTTGGAATTCTTCTTGAACTTTTTTGGGTTGTTTAATAAGTGTATTTGAAGGATGTTCAAATTGTTTGTATTTATTTTTTAGTATTAAAATTTCTACACGTCGGTTCTTTTCTCGACCTTCAGGTGTTTTGTTATCTTCTATCGGACGAGTATCACTATAACCTACTGCTGTAAATATACCTGGAATAAATTTAAAACGGGTTAAGAAATATCTGATAATTGCACTTGAACGTGCAGTAGATAATTCCCAATTTGAAGGGAACATTATAGTATTAATTGGTTGGTTATCTGTGTGACCCTCAACTCTTATATTGTGCATAGCAAACTGTTGACTTATTAACGCTCCAACTTTATCTAAGGTTGCCATTGCCCTATCAGTTAATGCTGCTGAAGCTGAGAAAAATAACAAATCTTCTTTAAAGGTTATCAATAATCCTGTTTCTGTTATTTTAGCATTGACACCTTCTAAATCTCCATTTTTAGTTAATTCATTAATGGATTCTTTAATCTGGTTAAATGCGTTAGATTCATAACGTTGGCTCATATATTCCAACATTAAAGGTTCAATAACTGAATCCGCAGACTGTGCATCAAAAATACTTTCAGAACCGTCTAAAATATTCTCTGAACCCTCTAAAAGACTAGGAGCATTAAAAGCTTTTTTTATGCTTTCTTCTAATTTTGAAAATTCTGCAATATCAACCTGAGAAAGAGCGTACAATACAACGAAAGTTGCTAATAGAAGTGTCATAAAGTCTCCGTATGAAACGAGCCATCTCTCTAAGTTTACGTGTTCTTCAGGTGGTTTCTTTTTTGCCATTTTTAAACTTCTTCTGCCTTACTTGCTGCATTTTCATCAAGAATAAATGCTTGTAGTTTACGTTCAATTAATGCTGGAGATTCCCCAGCTTGAATTGCAAGTACACCTTCAACCATCATTTCTTTTGCTAAAAATATTTTTTCATAAATCATCTTAATACGAGTACCTAATGGAATAAGCACTAAGTTTGCTGCAAACAAACCATAAATTGTTGCTACGAATGCAACCGCAATACCAGCACCAAGAGATGCCGGATCGGATAGGTTTTGCATTACCTGAATCAAACCAAGTACCGCACCGATAATACCTAATGTTGGTGAATACCCTCCGGCTGCCTCGTAAACCTTTGCAGCATTAGCAACTTCTAACTGTTGTTGGCTGATTTGGTTTTCCATCATCCCTTGAACAAGAGTTGGATCCGCACCATCGGCAACTGCTTCTAATCCTAATTTTAAAATTGGATCTGATGCTTCTCGTGCAGCTTTTTCAAGTACAATCAAACCTTCTTTTCTTGCTCTTTGAGCGTATTTACCGATTTCGCTAACCAAAGCTTTTAAATCAACTTGTGGTGGCATAAATACGTCTTTTACCAGTATGAGAGCTTTTTTTAGAACAGCTGGGGGGTAACTCATCATAACCGCACCAGCTGTACCTCCAAATACGATAAATGCTGCTGTGATTTGTAGTAACTGTTGTAAATTACCGCCTTCCATTGCTTGTCCAAGCAAAATGAATGCTATACCTAAAAATAAGCTTATGACTGCAAATATATCCATTACTTATCTCCATATTCTATTGCATTTATATTTAACTACAATTTTGCATGCTTTAACTCATGTATTTAGTCTATTTTGCAATATTATAGAAATTCTTCTCTAATAATAGTCATTAATTCAGGTCCGTCATCAGTAGCTAGAACGGTATGTTCAAAGTGTGCGGATGCTTTTTTATCTTTTGTTTGTACTGTCCAACCATCTGATAATGATTCTACATCATCACAACCCAAATTTATCATTGGTTCTATTGCAATTACATATCCGGATTTAATAAGTGTTTTATCTCCTACACTGTAATTGTATAAAAATGGATCTTCATGCATAGTATGACCAACACCGTGTCCGCCATATTGTCTTACAATTCCATATTTTTCTCGATTAGCTACTGCTTCAATTGCACTTGATATGTCATCTAAGACATTTCCAGGTTTCATTTGTTCGATACCTGCAAAAAGAGCTTCTTCTGTAACTTTTAATAGCTTTTGTTTTTCTTCGGATATCTTTCCAACCGGATATGTCCAAGCACTATCACCAACTAAACCTCCATACGTTGCTCCAACATCAATACTAATTATGCTACCTTCTTGTAAAATAACATTCTTTGAGGGAATTCCATGAACGACATTTTCATCTATTGAGGTACATATACTTGCAGGAAATCCATGATAGTTTAAAAAAGTTGGAATTGCTTTATTCGATTTTATAATATCCATTGCAATGTCATCTAAATCTTTTGTACTAATTCCAGGTTTTACAGCTTCTTTCATAGCTTGATGAACTAAAGCAACAATATGTCCGGCATGTTTCATTCTTTTTATTTCATCTCTGGATTTTTTATTTATCATAAAGATACCTTCTTTCTGTTATTTATACCTAAAAGAGAGCCTTTTTAGAGCTCTCTTTGTTTTTATTAATCGTTTACAGCTTTCAAAAGTCGTTCCCAAACTTCATCTATTGATCCGTTTGCATCTATTTTTCTAAGAACACCTTTATCTTCATAATATTTAGTAAGTGGTGCTGTTTCGTTATAATATGTTTCAAATCTTGCTCTTGCAATTTCTTCAGTATCATCTTTTCTTTGAGTAAGTGTTTCTCCACACTTATCACAATGAACGCCATCACTTGGTGCTTTAAATTTCATATTATAAATTTCACCGCATTTTGGACAAGATTTTCTGTTAACAATTCTTTCAATCAAAAGTTCTGTGTCAATATCAAAGTAAACAGCTCTAAATTCTGCATTTTCCGAATCTATTTCTTTATTTATTTCTTCAAGCATTTTCGCTTGTTCTGTACTTCTTGGAAAACCATCTAATACGTAACCGTTTTTACAATCAGGTTCAGCCAATCTTCTTTTAATGATTGCAGCTACAACTTCAACCGGTACTAATTTTCCTTGGGACATGTAGCTTTCAGCTTCAACTCCTTCAGGAGTTTTATTTTTTACTGCTGCTCTTAAAAGAGAGCCTGTGTCAACATGAGGAAATTTCATGTGTTCTGCTAATTTGCTGGTTTGAGTTCCTTTACCACATGCCGGTGGTCCTAAAAATATTAATTCTTTTTTCATTTTTCTTCCTTTTTATTTAATTATGTGTTTATAATCTAAGCATCAATATTTGTAGCATATACTGCGTGTTGTTGGATAAAATCTCTGCGTGGTTCAACTTTGTCGCCCATTAAAATATCAAATAATTGATCGCAAAGCATTGCATCTTCAAGATTTACTTTTAATAAAGTTCTGGTTGATGGATCCATGGTTGTTTCCCATAGCTGTTGTGGCATCATTTCTCCAAGACCTTTAAATCGTTGTATTTGTAAGCCTTTTGAACCTCTATCATCTAAGATTTTTCTTAATTGTTCAAATGAATTGATATTTGTAGTTTCAGAATCTGTTTGAAGTACCAAATCATCCAATTCTTCAATTAAGTATTCTCTAATTAGAGGATAGGCTGCTTTTAAACGTTTATATTCATTACTCTTTACAATGCTTGGAGTAATTAATACAAAATCATCATCAGCTAAGTACATTTTGATATTATATTTTGCGTTTTCTGCGTTATATTTTAATTCAATTTTGTAATCTTTAGCTTCTGAAATATTGTAGTTTTCTGCATGGTCAACCAAATAGTGAGATAGATAATCTAAATGTTCTTGCATTTTTGCTTGATCATCAAAGTCTGTTTCTTGTATATCTGCACGAACCATACCTCTGACCATAACTGCCGGAATTCTACCTAATATTGGATTATTAAATGAATTATAGTATGCAGTCATGTTAGATAATAATTTTAGTAAATTATCGCCTTCAACAGATTTTGTTTTGTCTTTATTACTTAAACAAACATTTTTAATACCACGTTCTTTTAACATTTTATCCAATGCTTTTTCATCGAATAAATATTCGCTTGTTTTACCTTGTGTAATTTTATATAGTGGTGGTTGTGCGATATATACATAACCTTGTTCAATTAAAGGCTTACAGTATCTGAAGAAGAAAGTAAGCATTAATGTTCTAATGTGAGCACCATCAACATCAGCATCGGTCATGATAATAATTTTATGATATCTTAATTTTTCAATACTAACTTCATCAGGATTTCTACTGATAGTTACACCGAAGGCTTGAACCATAGATTGAATTTCATTGTTAGCATAGATTTTATCTAATCTTGCTTTTTCAACGTTTAAAATTTTACCTCTTAAAGGTAGTATTGCTTGAAACATTCTGTTTCTGCCTTGTTTTGCAGAACCGCCTGCTGAATCCCCTTCGACAAGGAATATTTCGCATTTTTCAGGTTCTCTGTTTGAACAATCTGCAAGTTTGCCTGGTAATGTTGAATTTTCTAAAACTGTTTTTCTTCTTGTTAATTCTCTTGCTTTTCTTGCAGCTTCTCTTGCTCTTTGAGCTTGAAGTGTTTTTTCTATGATAGTTTTAGCAATTTTAGGATTGAATTCAAGCCATTCTTGGAATTTATCACGAATAGAATCTTGAACAGCCCCCATTGCTTCTTGGCTTCCAAGTTTTTCTTTTGTTTGACCTTCAAATTCAGGATTTGATAATTTTACACTGACAATTGCAGTTAACCCTTCTCGAACGTCATCTCCCGTAAGATTTTGATCGGAGTCTTTTAATATGTTATTCTTTCTTGCATAATCATTTAAAACACGTGTGATGCCGTTTCTAAATCCTGTTAAGTGGGTTCCTCCGCTGTGAGTATTAATATTATTTGCAAAAGATAAAATGCTTTCATTGTACGCATCTGTATATTGCATAGCAACTTCAACTCGCATATCATCAACCATTTTGTCAATATAAATTGGTTCTTCAAATATAGCTGTTTTGTTTTTATTTAAGAATAAAACGTATTCTGCAATACCGCCTTCATAGTGGAAGACTTCTTCTTCATTGGTTCTTGCATCAACAAATATAATTTTTAAACCTTTGTTTAAAAAAGCCATTTCTCTTAATCTGCCAGCGACAACATCTTTATCTACATCAATTGTTTCTTGGAAAATTTCAGGATCTGGCCAAAATCTTGATTTTGTACCTGTCTTATCTGTATCTCTAATTCTTTCAACAGGTGCAGAAGGTTCGCCACGGAAGTATTCTTGTTTATATACTCCACCGTTTCGGGATACTTCAACAACCATTTTTTCTGATAGAGCATTTACAACTGATGCACCTACACCGTGAAGTCCGCCTGATACTTTATATCCTCCATCACCAAACTTACCGCCGGCATGAAGTACTGTATGTACAATTTCCAACGCTGACTTTCCTGTTTCTTCTTTTATATCAACAGGAATTCCACGTCCATTATCCTCTACTGTAATAGAGTGATCTGTGTTTATTTTTACTCTAATTTCTGTACAATATCCTGCAAGAGATTCATCAATAGAGTTATCAACAATTTCATAAATGCAGTGATGTAACCCTCTTTGTGAAGTTGAACCGATATACATACCGGGACGTAATCTTACAGCTTCTAAACCTTCCAAAACACGAATATTACTTGCATCATATCCCTGTTTTTGGGCAGTAGCTGCTGTGCCAGATTGCATTTCTTCCATTAATATTTCCCCCAATGTCAAATTTTATTTCTTTATTATATATATATATTATAGTACAAACTTTGTTGCTGTGCATGACTATGAATAAATCTTTACTTAGTGTTAAGTTATTTTAGTCGTTTAATTTTGACCATTTCTTTGATGCTGATTCCAATACTTTTTTAGTATCAACATTATCAAGCATAATCATTTGTATAGCAGTATTTAAAACAGTATTAACTTCCTTTTGAGAGTTTTGAGTTTTTATTACAGGTTTAATTTTGTATAGTTGTTGGGCACTCAGAACTCTGGCTTTTGCAAGTAAATCGTTTTCTTCGAATGTTTGATAATATTCATTTTTAAGGGCTTTTTCGTTTGTGGCTAACACGTTGGTTAATTTTGCAAGCTCTAGTTGATTTTCTTCATTCGTAAGATAAAGTGCAAATTTTAATGCGATTTCTTTGTTTTTTGCTTTTTTAGGAATAACAAAATTCATCATTGAGAAGTCGTATTGCCCGAGTTTCCCTGTTATTTGTGGTGCAACATCTGTTTTTTCGTAAACCGTTGGTGCATTTTCTTTTATTAAATTTAAAAAGTTTGCACCGGCTTGTATTGTAACTATATTTTCTGACATATACTTTTCAAGAGCTTCTCTGTGTGTTTGTGTTACACTTTCTTCAGGTATAAGCTTTTGTTTGTATAAATTCTTATAAAAATCAAATATATCAATAGAATCTTGTCCAATTAATTTTCCGGGACTATCTATTCCATATTTATTTAATAACTTTAGCAGTGTATCATTTTCTGTTACGGTTGGCATAAATATGTATGCACCTGTTTTTTCAAAAGTATCTTTTGCGTATTCTCCCATTGACTCATAAGTCAATGGTGGAAGCTGAAAGCCTGCTTTATTAAGTAAACTTTTGTTATAAATCGTTATGGCAGAAGTAGCATACCAAGGAATAGAGTATATTTTACCATTTGTTTCAAAAGCTTCTATTAGCGATTGATTATAATCTTTTAGTTTTTCTTTTGAAATTTCTTCCAATGCACCTTTTTGTGCAAGGATACTTGAAAAATCAGGATTCAAATTTACAAGTGATGGCGGATTATTGCTTAAAATCGCAGCTAATGTACGTTTTTCTCCCTCTGAAAATGGTACGTCAATCCATTTTATTTTAACTCCTGGATTTTCGTCTTCAAATTTTGTGATTATATCAACCATATACGGTGTAAAATCATTCATTTGAAGTGTCCAAAAAACTACTTCTTGATTTTTTGAAACTTGTTTTTTGATTAATAGGTTAGATAAAACTAATAAAAAAGTTGTTAGTATTACAAGTCCTATAATAATTATTTTGTTTTTCATACTTTTACCTTTTGATGTTACAATTATACTATGAATAATTTATTTACGGAACTTGAAAATAAAAATAAACAAATACCATTGGCCGAAATACTACGTCCAAAGACCTTAGAAGATTATTTGGGACAATATAATGTAATTTCAAAAAACACTCCGCTTTATAATTTAATAACTTCAGGAAGATTGTTTTCACTTATTTTGTGGGGACCTTCAGGGTGCGGTAAAACTACACTTGCCAGAATTATTGCAACTTCGGTAAATGCATTATTTATTGAAATATCCGCAGTAACTTCCGGTGTGAAAGATATTAAAGAAGCCGTAGAAACTGCAAAAGAAGCTTTAAGAAATAATCAAAAAACAATATTGTTTATTGATGAAATCCATAGATACTCTAAAACTCAGCAAGATGCACTTTTACCACATTTAGAAAACGGAACTTTTTTCTTAATTGGCTCAACAACAGAAAATCCGTCTTTTCAGGTTGTGCCTGCTCTTTTGTCAAGACTTCAAGTAATTAGATTGAATTTTATTGATGATGAGTCAATAAGAAAAATTGTAAAAAAAGGGTATGACTATTTATCAAGCGAAAATCAAAATGCAGTTTATGATGATAATGTTGTTGATTTTATTGTAAATATTTCTCAGGGTGATGCAAGATATGCATTAAATATTGTTGAAAATTCATATTTTTCAGGGAAATTTGATGGTGAAAATAGAATTATTGAAATTGAAAATTTACAAACTCTTGTTCAATCTCGTGCAACAAGGTACTCAAGACAAGAACATTATGATTGTGCATCAGCTTTTCAAAAAAGTTTAAGAGGTTCGGATGCCAATGCTGCAATTTATTATCTTGCAAAAATGATTGCAGCTGGTGAAGATCCAAGATTTATTGCCAGAAGATTAATTGTATGTGCAGCAGAAGATGTTGGAAATGCTAATCCAATGGCTTTATCTTTGGCTGTTAGTGCATATCATGCTGTTGAAATTCTGGGCTTTCCAGAAGCAAGGATTCCGCTTGCTGAAGCTGTAATTTATGTTGCTAATTCAAAAAAATCTAATACTACAATTTGTGCAATTGATTCGGCTTTGGCTGATATAGAATCCGGAAAAGATTACCCTCCACCTATGCATTTGAGAGATTCTCATTATAAAGATGCCAAAAAATATGGCTTTGGAGAAGGTTATATTTATACTCATTCAAATCCAGATGTCTATCAACAATTTTTGCCGGATGAATTGGCAGATAGAAAGTACCTTTGAGCTATTTTGATATAATGTGTGAAAATAAAAAATGGACTTAAGAATATTTTAAGATAAGAAAAATGCTTGTAATCAGTTACAAGCATTAAATAAACACGAGGATATTAAGAGAGAGAGTATAAATTTTTGTTAAATTTGAGAAACTAAATTAAAGTAAGTCCTTTCAAATTTTTATATTAACCGAAGCAATTCCATTTAACAGAAGATTTAACACCTTCGTTTCTAGCTTTTTTGAAAGATTCAGCTTGAGCTTTAAGAACATCTAATTCCATTTGAAGAGTATCTTGTTTGATATCATAAGCCATATCATAAGCAACAAGATCTTGATAAGCGTCGTTATTTTTCAAATCTTTTTCAGATTTAGTAGCTTTCAAATCTTTTAAGTGTTCAGTAATACTTTCATGAACTCTTTTGATAGTATCAAGTTCATAATTTTTTTGATTCATTTGAGTTTTAATTGTTTGATATTGAACACTGAATGCTAAAAAAGCCATATTTGAAATCTCTCTTTAAAATTATCTCTCGTACTTATATAAAGAGAAAGAATCATAAAAAATTGCTTTTTTGGTTTCTTTTATTTTTACATTTCTTTACAATTAAATGTTTTTAAATAATTTTATTGGAATTGTAAAGAATTGTAAACATACGATTTATTTTACTAAAGTTTTCATTAAATAAGTCGATGTATAACGTGTAAGGGAAATGAAGTTAGTAAGGAGTAATCGTTATGGGAATGTCAGCATCACAAGCAAGATTGTTGTCTATAACAGCTCGTATGAATGATACTGAGTTTAAATCTCAGCAACTAGCTCATTCAAAAATTCGTCTTTCAGATCAAGCTGAACAATTATCTAATGAGTATGCTAAATCATTAGATAAGACGAAATTTACTTACACAAAATTTGATAATAGTGGTAATCAAGTAAAAATGGATTTAAGCTCTTCTTCTTTAAAAATGTTGGGTAATGAAATTCGTTTAAGAAAAAGAGAAGATAATTCTTTAGTTGATATCGGTGGCAAAGATGGTATGCAGTTTACTGAATCTGAATTATTTGACATGATTCAATCTGGTGAATACTATTTGGAAACAAAAAGTGAAATTACAAAAGAAGATTTCAATGGATTATCAGATACAGAACGTAAAAAATACTCAGCTGAAGTTACTGACGATGGTTTAGTATCTTATTCTACTTGGTCTGAAGCTAATTCTTCAAATAATAGTAATATTGCTACTGAAGCTGATAAACTTGAATTTGCAAAAGCAGAAGCAGAATATAATGCAAAATCTTTAGCTCTTAAAAATAAAGAAAAATCTATTGATAATGAAATAAGTAAACTGGAAACTGAACGTAATGCATTACAAACAGAATACGATTCAGTAAAATCAGTTGTTAAAGATAATGTTGAAAAGTCATTTAATATATTTTCTTAAAAAATATTTTCCTTATTCCCTTCCCTATACACTAATTTTAACCACCAAAAGGTGGTTTTTTTTTGCTTGTATAAATATATACTATTTTGTAAGTTTATATTATAATGAATTTATGAAATTAATAGGCGAAAATATACACATTATATCTAAAAAAATTAGAGAATCTTTGATTGCCAGAGATGAGGCATTAGTTACTGAACTGGTTTCTGAACAGGAAGCAATGAATTATATTGATTTGAATGTTGGTCCTGCAAAATCAGGTTTGGAAGATGTTTTGCCATGGCTGGTTAATCTTGTTCAAAATAAAAATGCTAAAATTGGCATTTCTCTTGATACAACGAACGCTGATGAAATGAGAAAAGGTCTTAGCGTTTGCAAAAATTATGAAAATATTATAGTAAACAGTGCTAGTGATGATGTTGCAAGACTGGAATCAATGACCGATTTGGCATCAGAATTTAATACAAAGTTGATTGCATTGACTTTAAATAGCAAAACGGGTATCCCAAAGGATGCTGATGGCAGGGTAGAATTAGCCTTAGATATCTATGAAACATGTATGATTAAAGGTATTTCAAATGAGAGAATTTATTTTGATCCTTTAGTTTTGCCAATTAGTGTAGATCAGGCTCAGGCGAGTGAAGCATTGAATACGATTAAGATTTTGAAAGAAAGTTTTGAACCTGCTTGCAAAACTACAATTGGATTGTCCAATATTTCAAATGGCTCGCCAAAAGAGTTACGTCCGTTGATTAATAGGGTGTTTTTGGCATTAGCGTTTGGGGCAGGGTTAGATTCTGCTATTGTTGATGCAACGGATACAAAATTGTTTAATATGGTTAAGATGCTTGAATCAGGCTCACCAAAATCTGAATCTGACAAATTGTTAATAGATTTAGGTTCTGTTATTGGTGATTTTAGAGATATTTCTGAGATAGAATATGATAAAAATGATAAAGAATCTGTTGATATATACAAGACTGCTTATGTTTTGATGAACAAGGAAATATATTCTCATAGCTTTACACAAGTTTAAATATTTGATTAATCTACAATAATTTGATAATATTTATCTATATTATTGGAGGATTTATTTTGAAAAAAGTTATTATAAGTTGCTTTGTTGCATTATTTTTAATTAGTCCTGCTTTTGCAGAGATGGATAAAGCTGTTCAGGAATTATATCAACAAGCTTGCAAACTTGAATATCAAAGCAATCAAGAAGAAGCAATTAAGTTGATTCAAAAAGCTATTGATATAGCAGGCGAGGATGCTATTTTATATACAAAGTTGGCCGGTTTGTATGCTGATTTAGGAGATTATAAGAATGCTTTAGGTGCTTATAAAATTGCTATAAGATTACGACCTAATGATGCATTTATTTATATTAGTATTGGTAATATTTTGCAAACGTTGGGTGATTATGAAAATGCATATAATTCATATCAACAGGCTATGGAGATATTTCCAACTTACAAATATAATTATGTAAACCTTGCAAATGTTTTATATGCACAGGGTAAATATGATAAGGCAATAGAATATTATAATCTATTTTTAGCCGTTTATCCAAATCATTCAGAAGCTCGTGAAAATTTAGGCTCTGCATATTTAAAATCTGGCAAATATGATTTGGCATGTAAATCTTATATAGCTTCTTACAAAAATAATCCTCAATCTTTTAAGGAATATGCAAATTTTGGTTACGCTTTGTTTCAAAATAAGCAATATTCAACAGCTGTTGATGTCTTAAAAATTGCAATAGCAGATAATCCTGATAATATTCAAGCACGTGCCGATTTAGCGGTGTCTTATTACAATTTAGAAAAATATGATTTATCCAAACAACAATTTGAAAAAATATTTGAATTAAAACCGGATTTAACTTCGTTAAGAATATATTATGCTAACTTATTATCGGACATGAAATTGTATGATGATGCTGTTAGTGAATATTCAAAATATATAAAAGCTTATCCAAAAGATGCAGATGCATATAAATTATTAGCCTTGGTTTATAAAAATCAAGGTAAAGATGATTTGGTTGTTAAAAATTTATTAAAATCTCTTGAAAATGATAGTAAGAATATAGATGTAAAAAAAGAACTTGCTTTTCAATATCATAAAAAAGCAGATTATAATTCTGCAATAAAGTATTATAATGAGGTGTTAAAAGAAATTCCAAACGATTACGAAGTAAAGGCAAATAAGGCCTTAGCATTGCATGCTCTTAAAAAATACGATGCTGCAATTGCTTTGTATGATGAATTACTTGTTGATAAAGAGAATAGTAGATTAAAAGCGAATTTAACTTCTGCATTAATATCAAAAGGTGATTATTTATTGACTCAAGCTAAATATAAAGATTCAATTGCACCTTTTGAAAGAGCAATTTCTCTCGATTCAAATCAAGGTTATCCATATTATGGTTTAGCAAAAGCTTATGAAATGTTAAAAAAGAATGATTTAGCTTTAGAAAATTATGAAAAAGCTTTAGATGTTGATGCTGATAATAAATTGTATAGAAAAGATTTTGAAGCATTTAAAGCTGCTAATTTTAAACAAGAAAAAAGTAATGTAGTAGAAAATTCAAATCAACAGTTGGTTACTCAAAAACCAGAAGTTAAAGCTGTTTCCGTATCGGATTCTAATTTAAACCCAAATACAGACAATAAATTGACCTCTCTTGACAATCTTATGATAAATTCAAAAGATGGTCAAATAACGGATAGGGTAAAAACATTAATTACTGAGGCCGACAGTTTATATAAGAAGGGTGAACATAAGGATGCAATTTCAAAGTACTTGGAAGTGTTAAAAGTATCTCCGAATGATTCTTTGACAGCATTTAAGTTAGGTAATTTATATAGATTGGAAAATGATTCGGACAAAGCCATCAATTATTATAAAAAAGCTGTATCTATAAACAAAAATTTTACTGATGCGTGGTTTAATTTAGGATTAGCTTATGCGGCAAAAGACGATTTTAACAATTGCAGAGATTGTTTTAATAAAGTTCTAGTATTAAGTCCTGATTATGCTTATGCATATTATGCTTTGGCTATTTCCTATGAGAAAGATAAAAACTATTCTAAATCTATTGAAAATTATAAAAAGTACTTTGAGTTAGAGAAAGATGATGTTACAAGAAGTGCAATTATGAATAAGATAAATGAGTTAGAAACATTAAATATAAGTGGGAAATAACCTTTGAAAAGATTACTGATTTTATTTTTTATTATAATAAGTATTTTTACTTCCGGATTTAAGTATGGAATTTTATTAAACACAGTTCCATTTACAAGGGAAACAGCTGCAACATATACAAGGATTTTAAAGCCAAATGAAAGAATCTATTGGTTATTTATTTCAAAGAGACCAATGAAGAAAATTCAATTTATTAAAGTTCAAGTATTTCAAGTAAATGACAGGGGGCCATGGAATACCGTTACAGGTATTGTATATACTCATGATTACCGTTTAAATATTGATTCACCTTATTTCTATACAGATTATTTTGTTCTTCAGCATACGGGTCATTTTTATATGGAAGTATTTGATAAAAATAAGTTATTAAAACCCCTTGCTGTAATCGATTTTTATGTAAAATAAAATGGATTTATTTTTCTTTGACTGCAAGGAAAGTAAATAAGGCACAGAAAGCTTTTATAAAAACATACTAATAAGAAATAAGGAAATTGCTTTTATTTTCTTTTTATAGCTGCATCAATTAGACCTTTAAATAAAGGATGAGGTCTTTCTGGTCTTGACTTAAATTCAGGATGGAATTGAGATGCTACAAACCAATCAAGGTTAGGAAGTTCAACTATTTCCATTAATTTGCCATTTGGTGATTTGCCTGAAAATACTAATCCTGCGTTTTCTAATTGTTCAATGTAAGCATTATTAACTTCATATCTGTGTCTGTGGCGTTCATATATAACATCAGAACCATAAACTTTGCGTGCAACAGAGTTTTTCTTTAAATGGCACTCATATTGACCTAAACGCATTGTTCCTCCATAAGCGGTAACTTCTTTTTGTTCAAGCATTAAATCAATTACAGGATTTTCACATTCTTCTGAAAATTCTTTTGAATTTGCATCTTTTAAACCTACAACATTTCTTGCATATTCAATCACAGCACATTGCATACCAAGACATAATCCTAAAAACGGAATATTATTTTCTCGGGCATATCTTATTACGTTTAATTTGCCTTCTATGCCTCTTACACCAAATCCACCCGGAACTACAACAGCTTTAATTCCTTTCATTAATTCTTTGCATTTATTGTAATCAAGGCATTCTTCTGCGTTAATCCAGTGAATGTTTATTTTTGCTTCATTTGCATAACCGGCATGTTTAAGAGCTTCAACAACAGAAATATATGCATCAGATAACTTTGTATATTTGCCGGCAATTGCTACATCTAAAGTCTTTTTGGGGTTGTTTATTCTATCAACAAGCTTTTCCCAAGATTTCAAGTCAGCTCTTTTGTAGCAGGTCTGAAGTAAATTTAAAACAACAGCTGCCATATTTTGCTCTTCTAAGGCTAAAGGAACTTCATAAATACTTTTCATATCTCTGCATTCTATTACAGCATCTTTTTGTACTGAGCAAAATAGTGCAAGTTTATCTTTTTCTTCTTGAGGTAGCGGATAAGAAGTTCTGCAAACAAGAATTTCAGGTTGAATTCCATAACTTCTTAAAACATTTACACTATGTTGAGAAGGTTTTGTTTTTAATTCACCTGATGTTGGCAAATATGGTAATAGTGTGCAATGAATTGATATTGCGTTGCCTATTCCGATTTCAGTTTTAAATTGTCTTACTGCCTCAATAAACGGTAAACTTTCGATATCGCCGATAGTACCGCCGATTTCAATAATCATAAAATCAGGCTTAAATTGTTCGGTTGCTTTGTAAATTCTTGATTTAATTTCATTTGTAATATGCGGAACAACTTGAACGGTAGCACCTAAATATTCGCCTTGACGTTCTTTATTAATTACGGTTTGATAAACGTTTCCTGAAGTTACATTATTAATCTGTGCAAAATCAGCATCAATAAATCTTTCATAGTGTCCTAAATCTAAATCTGTTTCGGCACCGTCGTTAGTAACGAAAACTTCCCCGTGTTGAAACGGACTCATAGTACCTGGGTCAACATTAATATATGGATCAAATTTTTGGATTGCAACAGAAAAACCTCTGGCTCTTAGAAGTTTACCTAAAGATGCACCAATGATGCCTTTTCCAAGTGAACTTACAACACCGCCTGTTACAAATATATATTTTGTACCCATTTTTCCCCCATAATATTTCGTATATATTCAGAATACAGTATATTTATCCATATTGCAAAAACATTAAAAACTGTTAACTAAATTACAAAAAAGCCGTATCAATGCTGATACGGCTGCAAAAATAAGAAAAGAGAGCTTTTTTAGTAAATTAAATTTATAACATACTTAAATTTAATTTATTCTCGGAACTTTAAAGAAACCATCTTCTTCTTCAGGAGCGTTTGCCATAAGTTGTTCTTTAGTTTGTTCATAATGAATTTCATCTTCTCTCATAACGTTAGTAAAATCGACAGGATGAGAGAGGGGTTCTACATTTGAAGTATCAACTTCATTCATTTGTTCAACATATTTCAAAACATCACCTAATTGGCGAGTAAATTTTTCTTTTTCTTCTTCTGTTAGTTCTAAACGTGCTAATTTAGCTACGTGTTCAACATCTTTTACTGTAATTGCCATGACTACTACTCCATTTAATACAAAAGATTATATCACAAAAACATTTTTGTTGCACGAGGTAATATTCCTAAACAATAAGAAATTACAATTCCGTAGTTTGTAATAGGAATATTACTTGCATTTGCTAGCATAATTCTGGAAAGCATTTCTTTTCTATTTGTCATGCAGGCACCGCAGTGAATTATCAAATCATAACCTTTTAATTCAGGTAAATCGTGTCCGGTATAGTATTCAAATACCAAATTTTTACCTGTCTTTTTTTGTAAAAGTTTTGGAATTTTTACTCGTGCAATATCATCTTCAATTGCATGATGAGTGCAGCTTTCTAAAAATAAAATTTTAGAATTGTCTTTAAGATTTTCTATTGAGTTCGAACCTTTAATAAATTCCAAAAGATTTCCTTTTAATCTTGCGAATAGAATAGAAAAAGAAGTTAAAGGAATGTTATCAGGAACAATCTCAGAAACATTTTTGAAAGCCTGAGAATCTGTTACAACAAGTGCCGGAGGATTTTTTAAACTATTAATTGCTTGTGCAAGTTCGCTTTCTTTAACAACAATTGAGACACAGTTAGAGTCTAGCAAATCTCTTATCGTTTGCACTTGAGGAAGGATAATTCTGCCTTTTGGGGCTTCTTTGTCAATAGGAATAACCAAAATGACTGTATCTTTTTCGTTGACTAAATCTCCAACAATTTTGGGAGAGTTTATAAAATCATTTGGTAAATGTTTAATCAATTCAGTTTTAAATTTATCAACAATAAGATTATCAGTTAAAGTAGATGTAACCAAGTATTCAGATTGTTGATTAAAATTATCATCTTGTTTGTTAACTATAACAAAATAAGGAATTTCGAGTTTTTTAAATTCTTGAATAATATCTTGTTCAGTGTCATCGAGTTGAAATTTGTCAGTAATTAGAACAGCGACATCGCATCGATTTAAAATTTTATGAGATTTTTCAATGCGTTGTTTGCCTAAGTCAGATGTATCATCAAGACCTGCTGTATCAAGAAAAGTTACAGGTCCGATAGGTAACAATTCCATAGATTTTTCAACGACATCTGTTGTTGTACCTGCGATATCAGATACAATAGAAACGGATTGTTGTGTAATTTTATTTAGAAAAGATGATTTTCCGACATTAGTTCTTCCGAAAATGCCGATATGTAATCTTAAAGATTTAAGTGTTTTCATATAAAAATCTCCTTAGAAAGATTATATAACAAAGTAAAAAAGAAGGCATAAAAATTTTGTAATAAAAAAATGCTTGATTTTAAAAATCGTTTGTGCTACATTTTAGATACGCAGATATGCGGGCTATTAGCTCAGGTGGTTAGAGCGCACGCCTGATAAGCGTGAGGTCCCAAGTTCAAGTCTTGGATGGCCCACCATTTAAAAAAGACACTTATGTATAGTGTCTTTTTTTTTTATGTTTTTATTAGATTATCTCTTATGCGTTACAATATTGGAACGAGCGTTTGATGTTTTCGCTGATTATTGATTTTACTGATTCAATTTCTGTGTTCAATGCAGTATATTCGCTTTGTAATTGTGTTTGTTGCATTTCTATTTCTTTTTCTTTACGTTTAATTTTCTTTGTTTCTGCATTGTACCAAGCTTCTGCAGTTTTTATTGTTTCTTCGTCTTTTTGTGGTGTTACCTGATCATTTACATTTTTACCGTTTACATAGTAAACACCATTGTACAAGCCTGCGGTGAATTTGTCTTTATCTAGGACATTGTCACTGATTGTAAAACCATTTTCTTTTAATGTTTTATAAGCAGCATTGTAATATCTTATTAATTCTTTATCATGTTCGGTAAATCCGGAGATGTCCACTGATGATGAATCAGTTGTACTATCGGTTCTAGGAGTAGGTTGTGCCGGTCTTGTTGATGTTGATTCGGAACTTTCAGGATTTGTTATCTTTGATAAGTCTAATGTGTATACATTAACATTATTTTTTGATGAGCCGGTTGGTTTATATGTATCACCAGCTAATTCAGCCATAATACCATCCATCAAATCTCTTACAAATTGACCTGCATCAATTGATACCGACCAAGCCTTTCCTGCTTCTGATCCATTACTATCGCTTGCAAATGCTGCAACTAATCCATGTGCACCTTGTGACATATATGTTGATGCAGAAATGGCATATTCGTTTTGACTAAATTCTAGGTCATTATAATTATTGTCTTTGTATACATTATGAAAATCAGGTTCTCTTGATATATATATTGTGTATGTTTCATTGTTTGGAGTACGACAATATGCTTCAACATCACCAGTGTCACTCTCTTGAATATTGGAAAATGTTATTAAAGAATCCTTTGGTATGGTTACAGTAATTGGATTACCATCTTCATCTTTTCCAGTAGTAACATAATCTCTATCCGTTTTGAAATCTTGTTCTTTAGCATTTCTATAATTATCATCACCATTAAAATCTAAGTCCATTAATTTTTCATTATATGCTTTTGCTAATAACATATCGTTATCAGAAGGAACTCTATTAGCCATATATGAATCTTTTATTTCATTTGTTTTATTGTCCACATATTGTCTAATTTTATCATCTGCTATACCTAATTTAGCTGAAATAAGGGAATTAGATACCATTGTTGATATATTGCTTGCAAATGCACCAAAGTTACCTTCAATTTGTGACCAGTCAAAAGTACTCTTATTATTATCATCTACGAGTATATTACCAAGCAACATTGTTCCGCTATAACCTGTTGAATTGTATAAATCTGACAATGATTTGTTTTGGAAATGCATTGCCAAATCAGGGCAGTTTCCTGATTCACCAGGTCTATAAGTACCTTGTACAGCAAAGAAACCATTTAAGTAATCACCATTTAATTCAGTAATAACATTATTATTCATGGCTTTACCTAAAAATGCATTTTCACCAGTATCATCAAGTACTTTATATCCGCTTGGTAAAGTGTAGTATTTATCACTTAGATCAGATACAAAAAATTGATTTCTATTGTTATATACATTGTTATTACCAGTTTTGTTACCTAACAAATCCGCAAGAGTCTTAGAAGAAGAACCAGCACTAGAACCATTACCTGAAAGAGAACCTGTTGAAGCACTACCAATTGCATCTATTTGTTTATCAGTTGCATTTATCCCTGTTACGTTTTTGATAAATTCACTAGCTGTAGACGGAAGTTTTGCATTTGATCCATCTAATTTATATTTTTTTGCTAAAGCACTTGATAATACTACTTTACCTGAGTTTGCTTCTGTAACATAATTAAAAGTAGCATAGTTAATTGGATTACCCATTATGTCAGCATAAGATAAGTCAGTATCTAATTTAGTCGCATTAAGTCTTCTGTTATATTCAGTGGCGATATCTTCGTCATCACGAGCTAGAGTTAACAAGCTGTTAGATAATCTTTGCATCTTATAAGATACGTCTGTTTGACGGCTTGTGATAAACAATAATCTACATTGTGATGCTGCTAAACCCATTTTTTATCTCCTGTCGCTTTTCCGATACCTTCTTACATAACATATGTTATCGGTACCTGGGGAGATAATTGTTTCTACTCTCTTTTCAAGATTTTATATTGTTTAAAAGAAAAATATGCTTAGTCTAATATGTATTGATTTAGAACATACACTTGAAATTTATAAAAAATAGTTTATAATATAATTACAGGGTGACAGTTTACCAGACTGTCGGATACTCTGTTAGAAGTCTAAGCGGTATCTACTTTTTTAAGTGGGTGCCGCTTTTGATTATGAAAATGATTAAAAATATTAAAAATAAACTAATATTAAAATCGTTCATAACGACCACCTTTCTAGTCGGGAACCAACCCGAAGTCTAAGTATTGTTGTAGTCAGTTTCCTTTTGAAAGAGTATCTTTTACCCTGTGTTTATGAAATTTTCAATGCTTATTTACTCTAATCTATCTTAAAAATATCTTAAAATAAATTTTACAAAAATATGTTTATTCCATATTTAATTTAGCATTTTTCTAATCATTATTGTAAACTTTTAAATTTATATGTTAACAAATGTAAATTTTTATGTTATAATATATTCAAAATAGCAATTTTTTCACTAAAAAAGCGTTTATTTTAATGTAACACTTGAGGATTAAGATAAAATACAGAAATAGTCTGAAAAGTGCTATGTAAAAGTATATTTTTCGGGTACCGATAACATATGTTATGTAAGAAGGTATCGGAAAAGCGACAGGAGATAAAAAATGGGTTTAGCAGCATCACAATGTAGATTATTGTTTATCACAAGCCGTCAAACAGACGTATCTTATAAGATGCAAAGATTATCTAACAGCTTGTTAACTCTAGCTCGTGATGACGAAGATATCGCCACTGAATATAACAGAAGACTTAATGCAACTAAAATGGTTCCTACAAGCGATTTTATGGATTTGTCTTATAGTGCAATGATGGGTGATAATGCAATGGCAACAGGAAACCCAAAATTTATAAATGAAAGATTATCAAATGGACAAGTAGGTCGATTAGTATTAGCTGATGGCGAATACAGTAAACTAGGCTTGTCAACATCATCAGGAAAACCTGGTGATATAAAATCACAAACAGGATGTGCAACATCTACGGCTTATGCTGCAAAAATGGCAGGTGTTTCAGAATCCGAAGCAGCCGGTTATATTAACAAAGCCAATGGAGCTAATAGTACAACTTCATCAACAGCAACAGCAGATGCAAAATCTGTTGGGGATGATTTTATCAAGACATATGGTAATTATACATTTGATAAGAAAAAGAGTTATAATTCTATAAACGACTATATAAAATCAGGAAAAGGCACCGTTGATTTTAGTGATTTTGGCTTAGGAAAAGAAGAAAGGGATATAATTGGAAATACATTAGTATCTTTAGACTCATTGCAAGGAAAAACTCTTGAACAGATAATGAATGGTGATAACAACGGAGATTACTGTGCAAATATTTCTACAAAATATGGAGGAAATGATATTGATAGAACAGAAAGTAAGGAAAATTTAACTAAAATAGCAAACTCATTAGTTTCAACAATGGAAGAATTTTTTGATTCTTCTGTAATAAATGAAATAAAAAGTTATATTGATATAATAGTTACAGGTCAATCATTTGCTCCATACTCAAATTATAAAGAGGATGACGATTGGGCTGGTGGAAAATCAAAAGAGACAATTACTAAAGGACTCCAAAATGACGTAGCAAATGATTTAAGAAGTAGTGACAATTCAGATGCTTCTGTGGGTTTAATTGGTGCAACCCATGTTGAAGCTCACAGAACTGGTTCTGACCTTAATACAACTGTTTTAAACATTTCTGAATTAGCGAGAAGATTATTTGCATATGGGGTATCTGTGGCAAATGTTGTTGGTGGAGACCTTGATAAAGACGCATATACAGACACTAACAACAGAGATAAAACTAAGAATAATGTCAATTCAACGAAGTATTTGTTTGATGATTCTTCAAACAAATATCAGATAAATGAAATGGTTAATTCCAAAGGATATACTAAAGAACAATATGAATACAATTTAGAAAAAGTTTGTAAAAATGAAGCACAAAGTGGAAATGATGTTTCATTTGATGAGGTACTTGAATACATCAAAAGTAAAGCTCCTGCAAGCGTAAGCAATGATAAAACTGCAGCAGCAACACCAGAATCAAAAGTTCAATATTATGCAAAAATGTTTGATGAGTTGAATGCATACGGTTGGACAGCAGGTGGTACAGGTGAAAATATTATTGCTAACGTAAAAAATGATAACTATTTTTATAATCACGGAGTATTTTCAAACTCAGTTGAATACACAGAAGTAAATGATGAAGAAACACAAAAAGGTGCAGAAACTTGGTACAATGCAGAAACAAAGAAAATTAAACGTAAAGAAAAAGAAATAGAAATGCAACAAACACAGTTGCAAAGCGAATATACTGCATTAAACACAGAAATTGAATCAGTAAAATCAATAATCAGCAAAAACATCGAACGATCGTTCCAATATTGTAACGCATAAGAGATAATCTAATAAACAAAAAAGAGGCTCAAAAAGCCTCTTTTGGTTTGTTGTAAAAATTTATTATAACATATCTTGAAAAGTGCTAAAAATATGTTATAATATAAAGGTAGGGAGAGGTCATAAGACCTCTTGTTCAGTCCCTACGTAAAGTTAGTAATAATAAAAGCTGTCCAAGTACGCAAAGGACAGCTTTTATTATTACTAACATTTGCTGTTTTGTCATGGCACCCTCCTTTCTTTACACCTTTGTCCAGTAGAAGTTTAACGTGTATAAGTAAAGGAGCAACCATCAAGGAACTGCCCTATCCACCATTATAACTCTTTTTATTAGTCATTAAACCTGATATTTATTTTTTTCAAAGAAAAGAATATTGATGAGCGAAAATGCCATAACGATTATTAGCAATACTACTGCCAGTGCTGAGGCATATCCTAAGTCAAGGTTTTCAAATGCTCTTTCGTATATGTAGTAAACGATTGTTTTGCTGGAATTCAACGGTCCGCCTTTTGTCATTACGTATATTTCGACAAACACTTTCATCGCTGAAATTGAACTTATTGTTGAAACCAGTGCGATTGTTGGCATTATGTGTGGAACTGTTACGGTTAAATGTTTCCTTAAAAAACTTGCTCCATCTATATCGCAGGCTTCGTATAGTTCATTCGGAACGCTCATTAGGGCTGCTAAATATATCATCATATAATAGCCGATACCTTTCCATATTGTAACTATTACCACGGAGATAAGTGAAAATCTCGTGTCGGTTAGCCAACCAATTGAATGCAATCCTATTGTTTCGAGCCAATAATTTAAAATGCCTGTTTGTGCGTATAGCCATCTGAACGCTATTGCTGCAACTACAATGGATACAATTACAGGAAGATATATCAATATTTTATAGAGAGTCAAAAATCTTATTTTTTGATTGATTAATATTGCAATAAATAGCGGAAGTATTGTTAATATTGGCACTGCCAAAATTAGATACAAAAATGTATTAAACATTACTTTGTAAAATATTGCAGAATGAAATAACTGCGTGTAATTTTTTAGCCCAATGTAAGCAGGTTCATATATGCTTGAGTCGAAGTTCAAAAAACTAAGAAATATCGTTTGAAAAAACGGTATAAAAAAGAATACGACAAGCACTATCGCTGCCGGAAGTAAAAACAAATATGGTGCATATTTTTTGTAATAAGCAAACATTATGATGTAATTATAAGCATTTTTAAGTTGATTTGCAATATGTTTACAAAACTAAAAAAGCAGACTCAGATTTTAAATCTTAGTGTCTGCTTTTATTTTGGATTGATTAGTGTGATTATTTTTTATACTTACCTGAAATTCTAGCCAATTTAGCTTTTTGTTCATCACTAAGACCAACTGATTTATGAGATTCATAAGTGGAGTTTGAATTAGAAGATGCAGCAGCTGCACTGCTTGAGTCGCTGTTTTTACCGTTTTTAATTTTGTCTGCTGATGCTTGAATGCTTTCAACTGAATTTTTTGTTGATTTTACGTCGTTGTAAACTCCATCAAGACCTACAATTCCAAGGGAGTTAGTAATTATGCCGTCGTTATCTCCATTAATTGCTGAAATTGTAATGTTTGTAGCTTTATCTGCAATTTGCATAGCTCCCTTTGCAACATCCCAATTAGCATTAGTTGATTTGCCGTTAGTATCAGTATTTTCAGCATCACCAAAACTAATTGCACCATTTATAGCAGTCCCAATTCCTTGAGTTACTGCACTTTGAATATCGCCATTGGCTGCTGCAAAAGAAGTATTAACAGTTCCGCTAGCTACTCCGGCTGCTGCATTAGCGTATTTTCCAATTTTTGAGCCTAAATCTTTATCACCTGCAAAATCGCCACCGAATGATACACCTGCAGCTGCCATTCCGATACCAGCGTTAATCATGCTTTGTGCATTACCACTTGCAACAGCAACACCCATGTTAACAGTTTTTTCAGTTAGATTGATGGCTTTTTTAGCTGTTTCAAGACCATCTTTAACTGTATTAGCGGCATTTTCAGCTCCTTCTGCAACGGTTTCAGCAGTTTCTACAAAATCACCTGCAAATGAAAGGGAGTCTGTAACAACGCTGAATCCTTTAGATAGAGCACCTTGCCAATCGCCTTTAACGCCTGCTACAACTGTTTGAGCAGCGTGAGTTGCAATTCCTAAGCCTTGACCAACTTTTTCGGTAATTTCACCTGCTTTTTGAGTAGCTTTACCAACTTGTCCAAGAGTAGAACCTGTTGCATCTAAAGTATTACCGGTAGTTTCGGTTGATACACCTGACGCATCAGTTGCGGTTCCTGCACCGACAATAGGAGTACCGATACCAAATACTGCACATAAAGGGCTACCTGTTCCGATTAAGCCTGTACCAATACCAACTAAAAGTCCGCCGATACCTTCCATAGTTTTACCTGCAACTTGAATGCCATCACCTGCGGCTTCAAGTCCTGTTCCGACAATTTTTGTATATTTGCCAGTTGTTTTAATTATATTTGCTGTTTCATCAGCAATATTAAGAACTTCTTCAGTTGTTTCGAGTGCAGACAATTTTTCTTCGCCTTCAGCATTAACAGTTTCAGCGTTTTCTTGTGTTGCTGCAAGTTCTTCAGTTTTTTCTTCAGAGCTTGTTGCGAAGCTTTCGTCTAAAGCGTCGTATAAATCTTGTAGCTCTTGCATTCTTGATGATTTTTCTTTAATTGATGCAGCTTTTGAGCTTTTATCATCACTTGATGTTGATTGAGTAGCAGCAGGAGCATTGCTTGTTGATGGAGTTTGAGGAGTAATTCCTTTAGCTTCGTTTTGAGCAATTTCTGCACCTGTTTTTAGAGATGTTGCACTGTATTTTTGAGCATCAGTAATGCCGTTATTTTGTTCAGGTTCTGAATCAGTTTGAGAGTCAGAACTTTCAAGTTCAGCCAAATCATTATTTAATTCTTCGTTCAATGCTTCAATTTCTTCGCTATAAGCTTCCATAGATTCCATAGACTCTTCAGAGAAACTTTCAAAATCTTCCATATCAGAGCCAAGAAGTTCCATTGTTTCGTCAAATTGTTCATTGTAACTTGCAACAAGTTCAGCTTCTTGAGTTGCGTTATCGTTAATAGAACTTACATCATTTTCATTCGGGTTAGAGTTTTCTAATTCTTCGCTTTCGCGTTCTAGAGATTCACTTTCATCCGCAGAATTAAAAGCGTTGTCCATATCGTAAGATACGTCTTGTGCATCGCTATTATTTTCACCAATATTTTTGTTTGCATTGTCAATATCAGTTTTTGCTTGTCTAATGTTTCTTTTTTCAGAAGAAGAAAGCAAAGCACCACCTTTTTTAATAAGGCTGTTTGCGTTGATATTTTTTATTTTACCCATATTAGCTTGAACATTTGGTTTAGACATTGCCATAGGCTGTACCCCTTCCGATAATCACATTACATATAATTATTATCGGATGTATTTATAAAAACTTTAATATTAAAGCATAAAATGTTAAGAAACTTAATATTTAGTTAAAAATATAGTTAATGTAAAAAAGAACTTGCTATTTAAGCAAGTTCCTTTTTTTGTAATAGATGCAATTTTTATTGATATTTTTTAGAAATTTTAGCCAATTTAGCTTTTTGTTCTTCAGTTAAACCTGATTGTTTTGAAGTTTCTGTTGTTGATGCAGAACTTGAGTTTGTTGTAGTAGAATTATTATTGCCATTTTTAGCTTCTTTGTTTTTGTCTATTGCAGCTTTGATTCCAAATCCACCGTTTATTATTTTATTTGTATTTTCAAGTGTTTTTGGTGTTTCTTCTAATATAGCATTCCATTTCGCTTTATTAACTTGGTCTTGAGCTGCTTTAATTTTATCTACGGTATTTCCATTTGATCCTGAGTTGCTATTATCAGATTCATATGCCATTGCTCCGCCTGTAAGTGTAATTGAACTTTGTGCCAATCCTACTGAATTTGAAATAATACTTTGTACATCTCCATCTTTTGCGGCAAAGCCAATACCTACTGAAGATTGAATTGCATTTGCACTGCCTGCAATCATATTTTCAATAGCTTTTGCATTTGCGGAATCACTTAATCCGGCAAAGCTTGCTCCACTTGCAACTGTGCTAAAGCTATTCATTATAGCACCTTTAACATCGCCATCAATAGCAGAGAATGTTGTATTTGTGATACCTTTAGCAACATTTGCAGATGCTGAAATTGCAGTAGCAACTTTTCCATCAGCAAATCCCGCACTGCTTGCAACTGTTCCGAATCCTGCAACAAGTGCCCCTTGAACATCTCCATTAATAGCTGCAAAAGTAGTGTCTGTAACTCCTTTAGCAACATTTGCTGAAGTTTCAACTGCTTTAAATGCTTTTGCTGCACTGCTAACACCATCAATTGCACCAATAGAGAAACCGCTTGCGACTGCTCCAAAACCTGATGTAATAGCACCCTGTAAGTTGTCGTTGGCAATATTTTGTCCCATATCAACCAAGTTAGTAGCTGTTTTAATACTCTTTTCAGCAATATTTACACCCATTGTAGCGGTTTCAGATAAACAACCAGTAACTGAACCAACAGCACCAATTACGCTAAGAGTTTTTGTAGCAGCTCCTATTGCACTCTGTATTGCACCTTGCCAATCTCCTTCAGAAATTGCAACTCCCATTTTTGAAACATCAACTGCTGCTCCCACTGCAGCTGCATCAGCTCCCATGGCAATACCTTGAGTTTGAACAGGTGTAAATGTTGCAACAGTTGAGGATCCTGATGTAAGAAGAGTTGCTGCAGTTGCAAATTCAGCAGCAGAAACTGTGTGTGTTGCTCCTGCTGATGAGTGCACTGAAACCCCTCCTGCTGCAACTACTGGGGCTGCTGCAGCTGCAACAACTGATGCGGCAAGAGCGGCTGCGGTTGCATCTAATGTAATACCAACAGTGTCTTCAACCACGGCTGTTGCTTCAGTTACTGTGCCAACACCTAAAATATCTGCTGCAGCTTCTTGTTGAGCTTCTCCGACTGCAATACCGATTGTTCCAACAGAGGTAACTATGCCGGCAGCTGCTCCACACATATCAGCTGCTTGACCGGTTACTTCTAAAACTGTTTTATAATTTTCTAAATCTTCGTTTACTTCTTCGCCTTGTTCATTAAATGCTTCAGCTTGTTCTTGTTGTTCTGTCAATGATGCAGTTTTTTCTTCAGAAAGAGCAATAGATGTTTCATTTTTTTCTGTAATTTGAGCTTTTAATTCTTCTGCTCTTGCACTTTTTTCTTGAGCTCTTGTTGCTACATCACTATTTGCAGAACCTGCATTGTTGCTTGAACCTGCAGCAGGTTTATTCATTTGTGGTGCAGGTGCTGCGAATGGAGCATTATTAGCACTTGGAGTTTGTGCTTTAGGTTTTGATGAATTGCTGTTGATAATAGGTGTTGATGTTTGAGCAGGAGCTTTACCTTGCTTTTGCTTTTCTTCTGTTTCTGATGCTGTATCTAGTGCATAAGCAGAAAACATCTTGTTTTCAACTTCTTGTTCCTCTTTTGTCATTGAAACAGGAGCTTCAGGTGCAGAATTTGCTGTTGGTTGAGGTGTTTGTGCTTTTGGTGCAGCAGCCATTGGCTGTGCAGGAGCAGATCCACCCATTGATGAATTTTGTGATGAACCTGATTCTTGTCCCATAGCATCAAGCTCTTCACTAATACTTTCAAGTTCTGCATTTAATTTGCCTATACTTTCTGTGTCTTTCGTTAACTGGTCTGCAAAACTTTCATCATCAAGTGCTTCAGTCATTTCTGTAAAAAAGTCAGTGTTTTCTTTTGCAATTTCAGATTTATCTGCAAGTTCAGTATCTTTTGCTTGCATGTCTTCTGCTGATGATGCATTTTCCATTGCAGCTTCAGCTTCTTCTTTTTGTGTAGCTGCATTTGCATGTTCTGCATTTACTGAGTTTAATTGATAATTTACTTCATCTTTTTGATTATTACAAACATTTAATTGGTTTTTTGCAGCATTTGTCTGGCTTTTAGCACCTGAAACAGCTTTTCTTGTTTGGCGTACTGCATTCTTAGCATTGATTTTCATTTCTTCATCAGAAGCATTTTTGAAATCTGCTATATTTGTTTTGTATCCAACTAGTTTATCAAATGCCATAAATTAAACCTTTCAGATGCTTACTTTGTTTGTGTCGGATTTTTTTGCAAAATCTTTAATTTATTCTAATTACTATTTACATTAGTTTACAGTAATTTTTCTCTCTTGTAAATTAAAATCGCAATCTGTCGTGTATATTTTATTTAAGTATTTTTATTATAAAAAATTGCTATTTTTTATGAAAAATTTATTTTTTTATTATTTATATGTTATAATTATTTACAAATAAATGAGGAAGATTTAGCATGTCTATTTTATTAGAACAAAAACAAGCTTTAATTGCGGGTGATGGTCAATTACCTGTTATAATGGCACAAAATGCAACTAAAAACGGTTTGGAAGTGGTTTGTATTTCTCTTTCAAATGATAATTATAACGATTTGAAAAAAGTTTGTTCAAAAGTTTATGCCTGTGCTCCGGGTGAAGTTTTGAAAATTACTGAAATTCTTAAAAATGAACAGATCAAGCAACTTACTTTCTTGGGCAAGGTTCATAAAGGGCTTATATTAAGACGCCCAAAATTTGATTCAAGGGCTATTGAATTGATTAAATCTGCTAAAAGATTAAATGATGATGAAGTTATGCTCTTGATTGTAAAAGAATTAGAAAGTATAGGTGTAACGGTTTTAGATCAAACTATATTTATTAAAAATCTTATGATTCCCGCAGGGGTTTTGGGTAAACATAAACCGACAGAAGAACAAATTAATGATGTTCAATATGGTTATGCAACAGCAAAAGAAATGGGTAAACTAGATATTGGTCAATCGGTTGTAATTAAAGATAAAATGGTTATGGCAGTCGAAGCCATCGAAGGCACTGACAGATGTATCGAACGTGGCGGTAAAATTGCTAAAAAAGGCGGGGTTGTCGTTAAAGTTGCAAAACCTAAACAAGATAAAAGGTTTGATATCCCTGCTGTTGGTTTGACAACTTTGAAAAATCTTAAAAAATACAAGCTAAGTGTTTTAGCTGTTGAAGCTAACGAAACTATTATTGTTGATCAAGAAAAAGTTGTTAATTTTGCTGATAAAAATAATATTGTAATAATGGCAGTATAGTTATGAAAAAAATATTTATTATAACAGGTGAACATTCAGGTGATATGCATGCCTCAAATGTTGTTCGTCATTTGCTTGAGTTGAATTCTGATATTCAAATTGAGGCTATTGGTGGAGAAAATTTAAAAAAACTCGGTGTAAAACTTTTCTCTGATCATTCTAAAATGTCTGCTATGGGTTTGACTCCTAAAATTGTTTGGAATCATTTGACTTTGGGGGTTCGTTTAATAAATTATTTAACAAAAGAATATAAACCGGATTTAGTTTTACTTATTGATTATGGTGTTTTTAATCTAAAAATGGCAAAACATCTTAAAAAAGCAGGTATCCGTACAAATTATTATATTCCACCTCAGGTTTGGGCTAGCAGAAAAGGTCGCATTAATAAAATTAAAAAATATGTCGATGAAGTTTTTTGTATTTTCCCATTTGAAAAACAGATGTATGATTCTTATGGTATAAAAACAACTTATTGCGGTCATCCTTTGATTAGTCAGTTGCCTGAAAAGGCTAATAAATCTGATTTTTTTGCAAAATATGATTTAGATGAAAATAAAAAACTTGTTGCAGTTTTTCCAGGGTCAAGAGTATTTGAATTAAAGAATCTTATGGGTATATTTATTAAATCCGCAAAACTTTTGAAAAAATTACATCCTGAGTTGCAATTTGTGTTCTCTCAAGCACCTAATTTATCGGATGATGTATATAAAAAGTATTTTAAAAATACTGATTTTAAAGTTATAAAAGGTGAAAATCAAGCACTATTAAGCGTTTCTGATGCTTTGATTTTGGCTTCAGGTACGGTTGCTCTTGAGGCTGCTCTTTATAATACTCCTATGATTATTGCATATAGAGGACCTTATTTATTTTATTTAATTTATCTTCTTGTAAGATGTATTAAAAGAGTTTCTTTGCCGAATATTATTGCAGATAAGGATATTGTTCCTGAAATAATCGAAAAATCTGCAAATCCTGATTTTATAGCTTACAATATTGAAAAATTGCTGTATGATGAATCTTGCAGAAACTTTCAAATTAATTCATTAAAAGAAGTTGGTAGTTTATTGTCAAACAAAAATTCATCATTGGAAGTTGCAAAAAGAATTAATGAAGAACTTTTAGAGGTTTAGTAAATTGGATTATCCTAAAAGTGCTTATATTCATATTCCATTTTGCCATTCAAGATGTCGTTATTGCGGATTTTCTACAACCGTTAATTTAAAAAAAGAACTTGGATATCTAATTGCCTTACTAAAAGATATAGATGTTAATTATAAAAAGAATAGCCTTGATACGTTGTATTTTGGTGGGGGTACTCCATCGGTTTTGCCTTTAGAGCATGTTAAAAAAATTTTTAATAAGTTTAATTTATCTGAATGTGCTGAAGTTACTTTTGAACTTAATCCAGAAAATGCAACGGAAGAATATTTGAAGGGTATTTTTGATATTGGTATTAATCGTTTGAGTATTGGTTGCCAAACTTTTGATTCAGCAATTCTGAATAATATTGGCAGGCTGCATTCTGTTCAAGATTCTATTAATGCCGTAAAAAAAGCAAAAGAAATCGGATTTAAAAATATTTCTGTCGATTTGATTTATGGATTGCCTAATCAAACTTTAGAATTGTTTAAAAAAGATTTGGAACTTGTCAAAAATCTTGATATTCAGCATGTTTCTTTGTATGGTCTAAAAATTGAAGATAACTCAATTTATGGTAAATGTATTCCTGAAAACTTACCTGATGACGATTTGCAAGCAGATATGTATTTGTTGGCAATTGAGAAATTAAGTACTTTTAATCATTATGAGATAAGTAATTTTGCAATTAGTGAAGGATTTCAATCAAAGCATAATTTAATGTATTGGGCAAATGGTGAGTATTACGGATTTGGTAGTGCAGCTCACGGTTATGAAAATAATGTTCGCTATGCGAATGCGTTTAATATAAATAGTTATATAGAAAATCCTTTGATAAAAGATTACGGACATACTCTATCTGTTCAAGAAAAATTGGAAGAAGAAATTTTTTTGGGCTTTCGTGTTGCAGAGGGTTTAAATGTTAGCAAAGTTAATTCAAAATTCGATATCGATTTTGAACAGAAATACGGTAAACAATTACAAAAATATCTATCAACAGGACATATAAAACGTACAGAAAACGGCTTTGCTCTTTCAAATGAAGGCTTTTTAATCAGCACTGTAATATTGGCAGAGTTTATCTAACGATATTGATTGCATTATCTTATAATTATTCCGTTTTTCTGGCAGAATCTACGAAGTTCTGTAATTGATGCCATAACTGTACTTACAAGAAGTCCGTTTTCGAGCTTTTGTGATAGATTTACAGCTTTATCAAACATTTTGAATGCACTATTTGCATAGTTTTGTTGTGAATCCGATTTTATTGTCGCAATTTCTTGTAAATATTTGCCGTATAAATAGTATAATTCTGAAAGTACATCTAATAAATCAAATTGTCTTGCTATGCCGATTGCACTTTCTATATAGGCCTTTGCTGCATCATAATCTTGAAGAGCTAAGTATGCTTCACCAATAATTTTATTAAATTGTGCAATAAAGTAGTAATTTTGTATTTTTGGACTTTGTGCAATATCAAGTGCCTTTAAAGAGTATTCTAAAGATTTTTCAGCTCCTGCTGTAAGTAAAATTACTTCTGAAATAAAGTACCAAGCAATTAATACCCCAAGAGAATTCTTTTCGTTTGCAAAGTATGCAAGTTGTTCGGTGTAAATTAATAAAGCTTGCTTGAATTTACCTTTTTCCTTTAGTACTTTTCCAAGTAATAATTTTAACAGATTTTTTGTGAATACATCATGATTATTGTTTGCAAAGGTTACAATTTGGAATAATTCGTCTTGTATTCCTTCAAGTTTATTTCTAAATATGCTGTTTAAAACACTTGCTAAATTCCAAATTGTTATTGCTTGTGCATCCATTATGTCATTGTTCTTATATTGTTTAAGAGTTTCATCTAAAATCTTTTCAGATTCTCTTATGTCGCCTTTTAATGTATTTGCAAGAGCCAAAGTAAGTTTTGTTTTGCAGATGTATAAGTCGTTGTGAATATGATTCTTTTCCACAATTTCAAAAATGGTGCTTACAATACCGATTGCTCTATTATCACCCTGTAATACAAGTGCATTTGCAAGAATTAAGTATGTATTTAGCCATGCTTCAAATAAATCTTCTATTTTGATGTTTTTATGTGGTCTTGTTGTATCAAGATTTTGTTCGAATACAGGCAGAATATCATTGTCAATTAAATCAACTACTTCACCAAAGTTACCTATGGTTAATAGTGGCTCAAGTTTTCTTGATTTAATCATTGCTATTTCTAAATCGTAAGACGAATCAATATTTGCAACGGCATTATCAATGCATTCTATTACTCCAAAGTGATTTCCAACCTCATGACAACAGTGAGCTAAATATCCTATTAATTCAAATTCTTTTAAGTTATCGTCCAAACGACGAGAATTTTCTATAACTTTTGGTAAATATTCTATTGCAGCTTTAGGATTTGTAAAGGACATTATTTTTCCTAAGCGTTCGTATATATTGTTTTTAATTAAAGAACTATTCATTCCTTGTAATTTTTCAACCAGTAACAATGAATATTTTTGTGCCATTATATAAATATTTTCATCGCCAATTGCGGATGTTTGTTTTACAACATCAGTCCATATATTTAGTGCACTTAAATTTTCTTTCAAGCTTGTTGCAATAAGTGCCAAAGTTGAATGTGATGAAAGTGTAAATTCTGATAATATAACGAATAGCCTTTCGTTTATATTCATAAAGTTTCTGTCTTTACGGGCAATATCAAGAATTGTTTTCCATAATCTAGTATTTTTAAATTCGTATGCGGATTCGTTTATAGGTGTAATGTAGTTTAAATCTAATAAACTTGAGAAAAATGCAATAAACGATTTATTATCAATTTTGAATAATTGATTTAAAATCACCGGATAGAATTTCAATCCTAAAATAGCTGATGCAATAAGCATTTCGTAAACGTGTGAATTTTCTTGTTTTAATATTTCAAGACGACGTTTTACAACTCCTTCAAAAGAATTTGGCAGACTAAACGAAATGTAATTTCTGCTGGAATCGGTAATAAGATTCAATATTTGTTCAATATATGCAGGATTGCCACCGGTTTGTTTATGTATAGTTTCTCTTAAATTTTGAGATGTGCCTATAAATAGCGGATTATATTGGTTAATGAATGTGTCTGTTTGACTATCATTAAACGGAATTAGCGAAATATCCGCATAAGAATTATCAGTTAGTGATTTTTCATACAAATAAGATTTTGCAGATTTTGGTTCATTATATGTTAGTATAAATTTTGTATTTAATAAACCTGTTTGTGCATGTACAAGTGTTTTTAAAAATTCGTAAGACATATTATCTATGTGTTCGAAATTATCAAAAACAAATACTGTTTGCATTCTTGATGTTATTACATCGAAGACTTTTCTTAGCATTGTAAATGTTTTAGCCTTGTTATGAAATAAATTTTCATAGTAAGATGTTTTTTCAGGATATAGAAAATTAATTAAATCATCAATTTCGTCATAATCCAAATTTGGAAATTCTTTTTTAAAGAATTTTGATGAATCTTTTCTTAATTTTTGAGTATTAACACAATAATTTGGAACATTAAAGAATGTTAGCAGAATATCTTGGAATAATCCACAAGGAGTTATTTGACTGAGAGGGGTGGCTTTTCCTATTAGCCACACAAATTGATTTTCTTTAAGTTCATCTATTGTTGCTCTTAGGACTATATTTTTACCTATACCGCTTTCACCGCTAAGCGAAATTATGCTTACAGAGGTGTTTAATAAGGTATTTACTAAAATGTTTTTTGCACTCTGTTGCGTGAAAAGATTTGGTGCATAAGACATTTCATTTTGATTAGGTACATTACTTTGTTCATTTACAATATTTTCGTTGTTTTGATGTATGTTTTTAAAACTTTTGTTAGCAGCTTCTGATAATACATTCTTAACTGGCGGAGTAACTTTTGTGTGATTTGGTTTTACATTTGAACTATTTGGTAAAACGTTTGCTTTTAAAGGTAATATTCCTTTAGATATTCTTCGCTTATTATTCAAATTATTTAAATTATTTTTAGAAGAATCTAATTTTTTAGGCTTTGGAAGAACGCTTCTTTGATTTGATTTTGGCTTTTCTTCGATAATTTCAGGTTGTTTTTTAGGTTCTTCTTCTTCTTTGTTTACTTGGGAATTATTTTCTATTGGATTTGCAGCATTATTTTGCAAATTCATAGAATTTAGCTGTTGAGGTAAAATCTTCAATTGTTGTTGCAATCCCATAAGTTGGTTTTGCAGAGTGTTAAGTTGCAATTGAAGCTTTAATGCTTCTTCCGGCTCCATACGCTTTTTCTTAACTTTTTTTACTACTTGTTTATTATTATTGTTAGTTAATTTAGTTGAATTTGAAACTTTTTTAGTTGAAATTCTTTTTGATAAAATTTGCTCATTATTGTCAAGAAGTTCTTTTTCTGGAAGTAGCGGAATGCCATCAATCATTTGTTTTGCTGAATTAACATTGATGATAGGACTTTTTGGCATGTTCTTGATAGGTTTTTCAATTAGCTCCGCAGGACGCTTCCTTGTTGGTTTATGTTTTGATAATTCCGGAAGTACGAATTGTTTAGGAGGTGCCATATTTGGCTGTTTTTTATTGTTTGATTGTCCTTTTCTGAAAGAATAACCGCATTTTCTGCAATTTTGAGCATGCGGAAAGTTAGCAGATTTACATTTTGGGCAAAATTTAACAAGTTCAGCTCCGCATTCTACACATGATTTGTTATATATTAAATTATATGCACCACAAGTCTTACAAATTGTCCCTACTTTTGCGTTGCAATGCGGACAATTTATAGTGTCTTTTGGTATTTGTTTTTTACATTTTGGACAAATCATATTTTACCCAATTTAGTTTGTTGTTAGTTAATAGATTTTTTTACTGATTCCATAAGTTCAAAAAGTCTTTTTGAAACTTGTGATTGAGATATATTCATTTTTCTTGCAATCTCTGATTGTTTTTCTCCATCAACATAGCGAAGTTCGTATAATTGCAAATATTGTTTTTCTACATTTTGGCTATGTGCAATTACAATTGCATCATAGACTGATTGTAGAAGTTCCCTTTCTATAACGATATCTTCAGGATTTGTTTTTATATTTATAAAATTATAGTTAGCATCGAAAACTTGTGCATTTGAAGTTTCTGAATAAGAAGAATTCTTATCGATTTTATCATTGTTTACGTAGCCTTTGTTTGTCCTTCTGACTCTGTCCATATCTTTTAGCACTACAACAATAGCTGTTGACGCAACTTTTTTTAAGTAGGACTCAAGCAGAGCCTCATCATTGTCATCAAAGGTTTCTAAAATTGATAGGGCACGTTTACATGTTTCATCAAAAAAATCATCAAACAAATCTTCATTATTTAAGTATTTTTTATCAGACTGTATTATGCGCTTGATTAAGTCCAAGTGTTTTTGTGCTAATTCCAATTTTTAAACTTTCATCAAAATCTGCTAACTAACACTTATATCATAACACAAGTTAGAAATTTATAATAAGAGAAAAATCGTAAGATTCTTTTTGAAATTCCGCAGTTGGGGCTTTTACATATTTTAGAGCCGCCTTTACACTTTGTAACACAATTGTATCTATTTGTTTTGAACCACTGGAAACAGTTATATCCGTTCCTTGAACTTCGCCTGATTTATTCATTTTTATGTCGATTATCATTTTATTTGAATATGGCATATCATGAACATTAAGCAAATTACTTTGCATGTCGAATTTCATTGCTTTACCAATAGTTTTTAAGTAATTTACAACGGCATCATTATATGTTAATTCTTGTGGAATTTCCCAGTATAATTTTTTAATTGAGTTTGAATTAAGAGGTTCAGGAGATTTTTGTTTTAGTGTTTCTATTGAATTGTAATCGCTGTTTTTTTGTTTTAGACTTGCATCCATGCTTACCTTATCTTGAGGCCCGCCATTTTCTCCCGGTATATCTCCAATTTCTTTTTTAAGTTCAGGTTCCATATCCTGATTTTGATTATTATCTAATTTATCTATATCTCCTTCTTTAGGCATATTCACATCTTCTATTTGTGTATCCTTTTTAGGCATTAAGTTATTAACTTGTTCCATTATTAAGTCTTTTTTAAGATATCCGAAAGTTCCCAGTAAAGCTATCAAAATAATTAATAATAGTGGTGAAGATTTTTTCTTTGCATTTGGAGGAGGCGGATAATTTCCTTGAACATTATTTTGTGCAAAAGATTGATTTATTGCATCTCCAGGAATTTGATTTTGCAAATTATCATCATATAAAGTTTCAATTGTTTGTTGGTCATTCATACTGTAATCAGGATTATATTGTGTTTGTTGTGAATCATCATTATAGCCGTAATTATCTTCCATTGTTCCTTCTTCTGTATTATATTCAGGTATATTATTCAAATCAGATTGGTATTGTGAAGCTTGATTTATTCCCATATCAAGATTATTAATATTTTCATTGTAATTATTAAGATCTTCATCTAATCCAATATCATTAATATCTATTGAATTTATATCAATATTTGAGTTTGATAGATTCTCAATTTCTGAATCAATATCCAATGTATCAAGATTATCAGGATTAAAATTGTTATTTTCTTGTTGTTCAAAAGGTATAGAATCAGACGTAAATTTTAAACTGTCGTCATTGCTACTATTACTAATTTTGCCTTGTTCGTTTAGGTCATCAATTTCATCAAGATTTATAGATTCCAAATCAATATTCTTTGAAGCGTATGTTGTTTGAGAATCTTCTATATTTTCATTAATAAGATCTTCGACATCATTGCCCTTAATGTTTTGGAAAGTTGTTTCTTGAACATCATTAAATCCTGCAAAATTACTATTGTATGCTTCACGTTCATCTTCAGGAATCTGTGAGTTATGTATATTTGGATTTGCTTCTTCTACTGCAGTTGCCATATCCATTGTAAATTCTTCAAGTCCGCTAAAATCATCGTCATCATCGCTATTTTGAGATTTATTTTCTGTGCTGGTTTCAGTTACGGGCTCTAATGTTTCTTCTTGCATTTGATTTTCTGATTCTTGAATTTGTGAATCGGATACAAAATCATCAAAATTTATAGATTCTTGGTTATTTATATCATTTGCTGATTCAGTTTCATCGTTGATAATTTCTTCTGTATTTTGTGTTGAGTCATAATCGTCTAAAGAAAGTAATCCTTCATTTGTTAAATCTTTGGAAAAATCTTCCAATACAGGTAAATCCATATTTATTTCCGGACCAACATTATCGTCTATCGTATCAGACTGTGATAAATCTTCAAGTTCTAAATCGGTATTGTTTTCAACTGTTGGTTCAGTAAATTCATCTAATTCTTTTTGCTCATTTGATATCATTTCATAATCAAGTGTGTTTGCTGATTCATCTGCATTTTGTAATTCAATATTTTCGGGTTGAATTTCTTCAATTGGTTCTGCTTCAATGTTATCAAAATTTATATCATTTGGGGATAAATCTTCAAGAACAAAAGAGTCTTCATCGTTAATGTTTGTGTCTGAAGATTGTGTGATATTTTCAAAGGAATTATCTATATCCATGTCATTTTGTTCACTAAAGTTTGTCGTTTGCTCATCTTCAATGCTTTCAAAATTTTCAAAATTTTGTTCAGAGCGATCAACTTGTTGTAACTCTGCAATTCCGGATTGTTCATTATTATTGAAATCAATATCTTGCAGATTAAGTTCTTCAAGTTGAAAGTTGTTATCTTCTGATTCATTTATATTTAGAGTTTCTTCCTGAACGAATTCATTATTAATGGATAATTCATTAGTGTCTTGTTCAATAGCAATTTCATTTTGTCCGTTTAATGAAATATCTAAATTATTTGCTGCTTCTTCAACAATATTTGTTGCATTTAAGCCTTCATATCCTTCAAATCCTTCAAAATTTGTTGGTTCAACCAAGTCAAGACCATCATCAATATTTTCTGACGGTTCTTCTATTTGTTCAAAATTTGCAAAACTTGCGAGTTCTTCATCAGTTGGAAGTGGTTCAAGTTGTCCCGGTTCTTCGATAGGTTCATTAGATGTATCTTCATCAAGTTCTAAGAATTCGCCATCTATAATATTTTGATTATCCATTATATTAATTCCTTCATTATCTTCATCTATAAAATCTTCGACAAAACTTGCGGTTGTATTTGCAGCAATTTCATCTAAGTTAGTGTTTTCCAAGTCTTCTTCAGTTAATTCTTCTTGGTAAAGTTTTTGTGCTCCAACGATATCCAATACGGAATCATTTAGAACTTCATCAGTTGTAGAAAGAGTTGTAGAGATAATTTCAAATTGTTGAAAATCTTGGAACATATCTCTAAATTCTTTGCTTACTTTTAGTATTTGAAAGACTTCTTCTTTTTGTTTATCTGAAAGGTCGCCGTCAATAAAGTTGACCAAAAGGCTTTCACCTTTTAAAACATCGAGTTTATCAATTGGTACATTACTTTTTGGTTTTGACTTGCTTAAAACCGATTTTAAGCTGGTTTCGTTATATAAACTATCTTTGCTAATGAAATAGAAATCATTATTTTCGATAGATTTGTTAATTTCATCAGGCGGAATAGCACCGATAAATTCTCCATAAGATGAATCAGGTGCAAGTTTCATAAAGATATAAATATCAGGTGTAATGTTATATTTAAATTGGCATTTTGGGACAAAAAGATGATTTTCGTCGCTAACAATTCTTACGTCTATTCTAATATTATCAACGCAAATATCTGCAATATCAGTATTTTTTAGAACAGCAGGAATAGTATATAAACTATCGAAATTATCTGCTTTTATGTCAATGGATTTTAAAAATTTTATACCTAATCGAGCACCCAAAACGTTTGCGATAGCTCTTTTTTGATTTTCACTATCAACTTTTTTAGCAGAAAGTGCTGCATCGTTAATATCGTCTTGAGTTATTTCGATTAAATTTTTGTTATCAAATAAGTTCATTACCTTCCCCTATATAATAAGATTACACGACACATGGAAATATTCCAAAGTTTATGTAAACATTTGTAACGAAATTTAATAAAAATTCGATAGAAATAACAATTATTTTGAACTTGATTACTTTATATGTGTAAGGAAAGATAAAATTATAGGAGGTTTTTATAACATGGTTTATGGTGTTTCACAAAATTACGGAATGAACAAAGCGTATCAAAATATGGGATATCAACAAAGTTTTATGGGTGCACAAGCTCCGACAGATGAAAAGAAATCAACAAGTACAGGAGTAAAAGTTGCAGCAGCAGCAGTTGGAACAGCAGCCGTAGCGGCAGGCACATTGTATGGCTTGGTAAAAACAGGTAAATTATCTAAAAAATTGATGCCAAGCGGTATTAAAGATAAAATTCAAAACTTTGCATATAGTATTGGTAAAAAAATTGATGATGGTATACAATCATTAACAAAGAAAAGTTTTATGGACACCGTAAAAGATGCAGCATCATCTGTTGTTGAAAAAGTAAAAGGCTTATTTGGCAAAAAAGATCCTGTTGATAAAGTAAGAGATGCAGTAGCAGCAGGTGTTGATACAGCAGGTAAAGCAGCAGATGCAGCAGGTTCAATTATCAGTTCAGCTACAACAACAATTGCAAATGCAGCAGGCAAAGCAGCAGATGCTATAAAAGGTTAATAAAAACTAAGATATAAAAAAGAGCGGAACCTTAAAGGTTCCGTTTTTTTTGTGTGTGTTGAACTGATTCTAAAAATAGATGATGTTTTCAGCAAAAGGAGGACTGTATTAAAGGAACGATTATAATTGATATTAATATTGTTATATTAAACTATAAATCGTTTAAAATTAATGCTAAGGTGTGCAATTTAGGAGAAATTAGGCTATTTATAAGAGATAAGAATGGTTTGTTAATTTGATTGGTAAGAGTTAGCACCTTTAAATTGGCATACAAGTTTCTAAAATAAGGGGAGTTAAATTGGTTATAAGGATGTAATTGGTACAGTAGAGGGAGATTAAATCTTTTATAGGTAAATCGGTAGAAGGAGTGAGAATAGAGAGTGCCAATAGATAGAGAACAACGGTTAGTACGATTTTATAAGGCAAAGAGAGAGGTTTAATAAGATTAGGTTAATACATTAAGATATCAAGAACTTATGTATAAATATGGTTGTATCTTTTTGGGGGTAATTGTGTATTGTTGCCGTTGTAATTTTTAGATTATACTTTAATAATTTATTGAGTAGCGATTAAATACGTTATAGAACGTTCTTTAGCATTCTTTACTGCAAGATAATTTGTTATCGTATTAGCAAACAAATTCATAATTATACAGGGTTATTTAGTGTTGTATTGTATATTTTGTATCATTATTAAATGAGTTTTATGTGTGTTTGAATGAGTAAGTATTGCAAGTGAATGATATATATATAATAAAACGACCTACCGATTAAGGCAGGTCGCTTGTATGTGTTGTGTTAGTGAAAACTCACTAACTTAATATCCTATAATTATAATCTATTAAGCTTGTTTGTTTAGGTTTTGTTCTTGAGCTTTAGCTGCTTTTTCTGCATCTCTTTTATCTAAGAACTTGCAAAGTTTTTCACCAAGTTTGTTTGCAATTGGTGTAACACCAACTGGTACTATTAATCTGCTGATTGATGAAGAAACAACTAAGCCAACGGCAGATTTAGCACCTTCAGTTAACATATTAATAGTTTTCTCTTCTGTTTTTTTGTTTGTTAGAACTTCTGCAAATTTCTTACAAACTCCTTTATTTACATTTTTCAATGCACCCATAACAGTATAAGTCAAAGCTTGAGATATACCAAATGTTAAAACTTGGTTTAGTGCTTGAGTTAATTTTTCATTTTTAGTTTTCTTTTTATCTGTTAAGCTTTTGTAAACATACAACCCAGTTGTAACGGCTGAACTTGCAGAGTTTAAGTATAAAGTTAAATCAGAAGCACTAACTCCACTTTTACTTAATTTTTCAAACATATCACCACTGCGGTCTGCAACTTTACCTAAGCCTGATGCAATACCTTTTGCAATTTTACTTGCTTCTACATTTTTAGCAGCATCTTTAGCAACTTCTGCTACTTCGGCAGCACCTTTGAAATTAACTTTATTTGCTGTTGCATTATTAATAGCTGAAATATTCATTAGTTGTTACCTCCTTTGAAACCGTCTAATACGGGACGATCTGTAGCCTGTGCTTGTGCAACTTGAGCTTGTGGTTCAACTTGCTTTTGTTGAGGTTGTTCAGTAACTGTTTTTTTCTTATTGAACAATTTATCTCCAACAATGTGTGCTAATTTTGAGGTCAACAATGCTCTAGGAACAGCTAAGATTATATCTGGAGCGAATTTCAATGCCGCTTCTACTTTTTCTTTGTATGCTGGATTTTCGGTCATTTGTTTACTAATATTTGGCATATACTTGGCTACATTGCCCGTAAGTTCTTTTAAACCAGCATTAATTGGTTTCATTACAATAGATGTAATTAAAAATCCAATAACACCAGAGGCAATAGCGTGAGCTGCAGCATTACCTTTGTTTTTTTGTGCTTGTTCATCTTTTGCAGGTAATGCCATAATTGCTGCAGGTCTTAGTACACCAGCCATAATAAGAGATGACGCTGCGTTAAATACTGCAGGATTTTTTCCTGCAATTTCTGCTACTTTCCCAAAAGAATTACTACTAACAAGTTTTTCTACAAACTTACTACTAGCAACTTTCTCAATGAGTTGTTCGCCACCTGTAAAATTAGGCGAAACTTTCGGAGTTTGAACTCCAATTGGATTGATTGTCATATAAACTTCCTTTATTTCACTAACACATTTAAATAAAGTATTCTGAATAAAATTTTTTGCTATTTTAAATTCTTCTTGTTACATTTCTTAATAACTTAATAATACGATTAGTTTTTTTATTTAAAAATTGGATAGAAAAATGGTTAAAAAATATATTTGCAATTTAGAATTTTAGAGTTGAAAAATTTGTATAATATGTTATAATTATATTAGATGATTAAAGTTCGCAGAGCCGCGAACTATTATAAAGAAAGCTCCAAAGGTTGATTAACTCGCAGAGCCGCGAGTTGTAAATAAAGAAAGCTCACTTAGATGAAATAGGCTCCTCTTTACTTATAAAGGGGAGTTTTGTTTTTGAGGTTTTTTTGTGAAGTACGTTTTATTATCCGAAGAATTTTATAAAAAATATAATGAGATTGAATATCCTGAAATATTGCATAAGCCTTCAAGACCATACGTTATGCTTTTGATGAAAATTGATGGATTAACTTTTGCGATACCTATAAGGTCGCATTTAAATCATAAATTTGGCTTTATTACAAATAAAACAACAAACGCAGGGTTAGATTATACAAAGGCAATTATAATATTGAATCAAGATTATATTGCAAATATACAACGTATTACAATTACAAAAGAAGAAATGATGATGATTTCAAGTTATAAAGACTTGATAATAAAAGATTTTAAGAGGTTTTAAAATACTTATAAAAGAAAAATCAAAAACAATTTAAATGAAAATCTTTTAAAATTTACTTCTTTGCAGTATTTTCAAAGAGAGCTTGGACTTTAAATTTTAATCCACATCAATCGGTTCTTTTTGGATTGCATCTATTGCTTCACGTGCAGTGAATACAAGCCAATCAGGAATATTATCTATTGTACAAAGTTGTCTTAGAACATCGACTGTACGTTTAAAGATTCTTACTATATCTCCTTCACCAATTTCAACTTCATTGATTATGGATTCCCACTCTGCTCCGTTTACCCACATTTCAATTAACGGAGAATAGAATGAATTTATGTACATCGGATCTTCTAAATTGTGATTCTTCTGTACTTTATCCACTTTTCTGCGTATGTTTCGTATCAAATTTAGTGTCTTTCTTACTTTTGGCGATAGCGGAATTTGTGCATAGTTATCAAATCTTACGTCCTCCGTTGTTATTGCACATACAACCGCAGCAAGTTCTGCAGGAGTAAGCCCTTCCAGTACATTTGAAAAAATTATCTCTGCAATGTATAATTCGTTTTCTGCTCTGATTTGTGAGATTGTTTGACCTTGAGATGTTGGGTAATCGTCTTGAATGTATCCCATATCAATTAGGGCGTTTCTGTGATTCATAAAATTGTTCCAGTAAACGTCTTTTTGTATCTCTATATCTCGTTCAAGCTTTCTTTGCTTTGCTATATAGCGTTCTAATACTTCAATATCTTTGATATGCTTTCTATATAACTTGCAGGTATCACATTTGTACTCTTGCATGTGATGCAGCATCTCTTTTGTAGATTTTTCAAATGCTAAAAATTCCTCAGAAACTCCGCGTTTTTTATTTTTTTCCTGCTTTCTTATTGTTTTGCAGGTCTGTCTGTTTGCAACGTAGATATTCTTTAGTTTGTTATAATCAAATAAATCTTTGTTTGTTAGTCCAAAATAACATTTAAACGCATTTAATTCATCAATTGTTTCTTGATTGTGTTCTTTTTGTAAAAGCAACGGTGCAAGTCTTGTGTTTGATGAAAAATATCCAAAACTCTTTAAAATAAGTTGTTTTGCTTCATCAAGATTAAATCTTTGCAATAAATTAAGTACCATAGAATATCTTGGTGAAAATCTGCTTTCTAAATCATTTGCAGGGGATAGAACCAAATCTGCAACATCTTGCGGAGTTTGATGAGGTGTTCCGACTATTGTTACGTAACCAATTTCATCCATACCACGTCTGCCTGCTCTACCCGACATTTGCAAAAATTCGCTTGGGGTAAGTAATCTGTGTCCGCTATCTGTTCTTTTTGAAATTGCACTGATTACTGTTGACCTTGCCGGCATATTAATTCCGGCAGCAAGCGTTTCAGTCGCAAAGACAACTTTTATTAATCCCTCTTGAAAAAGTTTTTCTACGAGCACTTTCCATCCCGGTAAAAGCCCTGCATGGTGCGATGCAACCCCGCAATATAAAAACTCAAGATGTTTATTTTGTGCCAAATAGTAGTTTTCAGCAATATATTTATCTACAATTTGCTTAATTTTTTCCTTTTCTTCTTTTGTTACTAAATCTAAATTAGCACATTTTTCCATTTGCTCATCGCATTTTTTACGAGAAAATGTAAAGTATATTGCAGGAAGCATGTTTTGTTCCGCTAAATTCCTTACAACATTTCTTACAGGACTTTGCGTTTTTTTGTTTTTATTTCTTCCCCATTGTTTTGGTTCAGGCTTAATTTTATTGTTTAAAGCTCCTGATGGAGTCAGCAATGGCAGTAACTTATAAGGTTGTGAACTGTCATAATAGTAGAATCTTAACGGCACAGGTCTAAAATCCGTATTAACAAGTTCACATTTTGGATGAACTGAGTTTATCCAAGCTGTAAGCTGGTCGCAGTTTGCAACGGTTGCAGAAAGTGCTATAATCTGTACATTCGTCGGACAGTATATTATACTTTCTTCCCAAACTGTTCCTCTATCTTCATCATTCATATAATGAACTTCATCCAAAACCACATATTTGACATTGTTTAAATTGTCTGCAACTGAGCCTAAATTTGTACCGTAAAGCATGTTTCTGAATACTTCAGTTGTCATTATAACAATTTGTCCATCTCTGTTTATGGATGTATCTCCTGTTAAAAGGCCAACTTTTTCATATCCGTATTTTTTGCCAAAGTCATTATACTTTTGATTTGACAATGCTTTTAGGGGGGTTGTATAAAAGATTCTTGAATTTTCTTCCAAAGCTCTATGGATAGCATGTTGTGCAATTACAGTTTTTCCTGCACCCGTTGGTGCACAAACTACAACGCTATTGCCGTTATCAATTATTTGGCATGCTTCTTTTTGAAAATCATCCAGTTCAAATGGAAACTCGTGCATAAAATTTTTCCCTCCAGCCTAATAAGATGATATCAGAATACACAGATTTTGGCATAATATAAATGATTATTTACATTTTTATCCTAAAACTTAACTATACCAACTTCTTGTAGTCTGTCTGAAATTATTTTTTCAAAACCGAAGAAATATACGTCGAAAGAAACGTCTTCACCTGAATACAAAAATAGTGTAAAAGTTATACTGAAAGGTGATTTCTGTGGAAAACTATTGTAGCCGAATTTATATTTAAATCCTGATATATCGTCAAAATTGATAATGCGTTTTTTTAATTTAAAATATCTCTTTGCTCTGTTAATATATAATGTTTCAGAATCCATTACAGCAAAAATTACAGGGGAGCATATAATTACAAATATTACTTCAGCAATGAATTGAATCCAGTGAACTGATTGAAACCCTGAAAAGATAGTGTCAGCAATATGAATAATTGCGGAAACAGATATTACAAAAAGTGTTACTGCAATTATATACATTAACAATAGTTCTGTGCCACCAGGGCAGAATGCAACTTCCTTGTTTAAGTTTTTATCCATATCTGAGTTTTGTCCCCTCTATACTTAGTTCCATTCATTTTAGATAAATACCAATAATTATTATATAATAAAAAAAATATTAAGTACACTAATTAAGTACCAAGATTTAATAATTTTTAAACAAAAAAAAATAGGCATGCAATGCATACCTATTTTTAGCCAATTTTTTAACTTATATTTTATCAAAACCTGTATATGGTCTTAATACTTCAGGCACAATAATTGATCCGTCAGCTTGTTGGAAGTTTTCAATAATCGCTGCAACTGTTCTTCCGACGGCAAGACCTGAACCGTTAATTGTATGAACAAATCTTGTTTTACCTGTTGATTTTTCTTTGTATCTAATGTTGGCACGTCTTGCTTGATAATCTCCAAAGTTTGAACAACTTGAAATTTCTTTGTAAGTGTCGTATGAAGGCATCCAAACTTCTAAATCCCAACATTTATTTGCAGAAAATCCAATATCACCTGTTGAAAGTGCTACTCTTCTGTATGGAAGCCCAAGCATTTCAAGCATTTCTTCTGCATCTTTTGTAAGTTTTTCGTGTTCTTCAGGTGAAGATTCAGGAGTACAAAGTTTAACAAGCTCAACTTTATTAAATTGGTGTACTCTTATTAGTCCTCTGGTATCTTTGCCTGCTGAACCTGCTTCTCGTCTAAAGCAAGGAGTGTATGCAGTCATATATTTAGGTAAATCGTCTTCAGAAAGAATTTCACCTGAATATATATTTGTTACAGGAACTTCAGCAGTTGGAATCAAATATAAATCCTCATCTACACACTTGTACATGTCTTCTTTAAATTTTGGAAGTTGTCCTGTACCTGTCATAGTTGCGGCATTTGCCATAAATGGCGGTAAAATTTCTTCATAACCTTGTCTTTCTGTGTGTTCGTTTAAGAAGAAATTAATTACAGCTCTTTCAAGTCTTGCACCTTTACCTCTGTATAGAGTGAATCTTGACTGAGAAAGCTTTACCCCTCTTTCAAAATCTACGATATTTTTTTCTTCGCACAAATCCCAGTGAGCTTTGTATTCAAAATCAAATTTTGTTGGTTCGCCCCATCTGTGAACTTCAACGTTATCGGCATCAGAAGCACCTATTGGAGTAGTTTCATCAGGAGTGTTTGGTATATGTAACAGTAGATTTCTTTGTTTTTCATCAAGTTCATTTTGTTTTTCTTCTAAATTTTTTATATCATCACCCAATTTGCGAACATCTTCTTGAATTGCATCAGTGTTTTCGCCATTTTTTTTCATTAAACCAATTTTTTGCGATTCATTTTTTCTTTTAGCTCTTAATTCATCAACTTGAACTTGAATCTGTCTGCGTTCTTCATCAACTGCCAAAACTGCATCAATTGATAATTCCGGATTACGTCTTTTTAATAATTCGTTAATTTTTTCAGGATTTTCTCTAATTAATTTAATGTCTAACATGACTACCTTCTTTCTATTTACAATTTTAATTTATAAAAAACATATTCTTTTATCAAGAGATAAAACGTATTTGTAAAAATCAATCAAATGACTGTTATAAGTTTGTTGATTTTTTAGGATACTTATTGTGTCGAATTTTTGAGAAATTAAAATACACCAAACAGTTGATAACATTCATGTAAAAAAGAGGCATAATGTTCAAGGTAATGGGAGAAAGGTAATATGATAAACGGGATAAATGACAACAACGAATTAATAAATTCCAGACTAAACGGACAGAATGGTGTTGGTAGTTTAGTTACAAATCCGATATCAAATGACCATGCTTACGTCAAGGAAGCAAAATATAATTTTAATGATATAAGTGCTATATCAAAAGATGCTTACTATCTATATGAGAGAGAGAAAGATATATCATCCTTTACAAAATTAGCATTAGCAGGTATGGATGATACTTCGTACAATGACCGTGTTGAGGCTTTATTTGCTCAGGGAGTAGTTAATCCGTTTACTGATGATAATGTATCCGATTTAGCGGATGACTTATCTAAAAATGAGGATTTTTTGAATACAATTGAATTTAATATGCTATAATTAATTTATGAGTGAAATTAATTCTGATTCACATATAATTACATCAAACAGTAATACGCAGGATGATGCTATGCGTGTTGCTGATAAGTTATATAAAGAGCAAAACTATGAACAAGCATTAAAACTATATAACGATATTCTTTTATATACATCAAATTCTGATTTATATGTAAAGTTGGGAGATTGTTATAATAATACCGGAAAGTCTGCAACAGCAATTGAGTATTGGGAAAAAGCTATTGAACTTGATTCTAAAAATGTTACGGCTTTTATTGAATTGGGAAATTATTATTTTAATAAAAACCAACTTGAAAAAGCTATTACATACTGGATATCTTCGTTAATTACCGTTCCGGAAGAGCCTACATCAAATTTAAATTTAGCAATTGCTTACACTTTTAAAGAGATGCCATTAGAAGCTTTTTCTTATTACGAAAAGTATCTAAAATACGCACAAGATAAGAATTCTCATAAATATATTGAAATTAAAGAAAAATTAGATAAAAATAAAAAACTTGCAAACAATTATTTAAAACTTGGTGTTCAGTATCAATTGCGTGGAGAGGTCAATGAGGCATTGAAGGCGTATAAAAAGGCAGCCGGGTATTGTCCAATGTTTTCAAAAGCCTTTTTAAATATAGGAGCATTGTATTATTCTGATAGACGATATGCAGAGGCTGTTACTTACTGGAGAAAAGCAGAAATATTGGATCCTGGATATTCAAAAATTATCAGTAATTTAGCTATTGCGTATGATATGTTGCAAAGATATGATTATGCATATTGCTATTATTCAAGATATTCAACTTATACTTCTGGAAAACCAGATGAGTTTAATAAAGTTTCAGCCAGATGTCATCAGTTGAAGTTGTTAATAAACGCAAATCCTCATTGGATAAAAAAACATCTTGAAAAAGCAAAAGAGTATCTTTCAAATTGTCGATATCATGAAGCTCTATTGGAATTTAAAAATTACATAATACTTGTGCCGGATGAAAAGCCTTTGTATGGTGATTTGTTGCAAAAAATTGCCAGCTATATTCATCCTGAAGCTGCTGTTATAAGCCAGTGTATGAATCAGGGTAAACATTTTATGGCAAATGAAGATTTTAGTTCTGCAAAAGAATATTTTGCTCGTATATTAGTTTTATCAAGAAGTGGAAAACCTGATTATGATGAGGCTAAAAGGAAATTCGCAATATGCTTACAAAATTCATAGTAATAGTTTTTCATAATTATAAGCTGGTTAGAAAATTTATATATTCAAAAATTTTACGAAAGCATTATTATAGAGTTGGTGCATGTAAGTGTTGCGGGGAATGTTGTCAGCATATTTATGTAAAGCATGGTAAAAAAGTCATTGACGATGAAAAATTATTCGAAAGATTGCAGCTTTTACATAGATTTTATACATATCTAAAGGTAGTAGGCAAAGATGAAACCGGTTTGATATTTTCTTGTCAAATGCAAGATAGTGTTACAAAAAAATGCAAAATTCATAACACTCGTCCAGGAATTTGTAGAAGATATCCCCAAGAAGAATTATTTATGATGGGCGGAAGTTTGTCTGAAGGCTGCGGATACAGCCTAGAGCCAATAATTTCTTTTTCTGAAGTTTTATCTGATGTGATGAAAAAATCTTAAATAATCTTCAATAAATATTTGACATGCCTGTCAAAGTATATTTTAATAGAGTAAAGTATACTTGGGTAGGAATATGTACATAAAGCAACTTGAAATTGATAATTTTAAGTCATTTGCCAGAAAGGTTGAGATTCCGCTATTAGAAGGTTTTACAACGATATCGGGTCCGAACGGTTCAGGTAAAAGTAATATAATTGACAGTATTCTGTTTGCTCTGGGGTTGGCGACAACTCGCAATTTACGTGCGGAAAAAATTGCACATTTAATTTCTACCTACACAAACCGAAATGATGCAATTGTAAAAGTTACTTTTTCAGGTACTGACGATGGTGTTGATTTTTCTGTTGCAAGACGATTAAAAAAAGCCTCAAACGGTCAATATTTGAGTACATATTTTATAAATGACAATATAGCTACCCTAACAGAAGTTCATTCGTTGCTGGAAAAATATAACATTACTCCAAACAGTTACAATGTAATTATGCAGTTGGATGTAATGAGTATAACAAACTGTACATCCGGAGAAAGAAGAAAAATAATTGATGAAATAGCAGGAGTTGCTGATTTTGACAGACGTATTGAACAAGCAAACAAAGAACTTGATACTGTTGAGTCAAGAGTTGAAAAAACTAATTTTATCCTTTCAGAAGTTGATGGCAGACTTCAACAACTTGAAGAAGAAAAAGAAGTCGCTTTAAAATATCAGGCATTAAAAGAAGAAAAAAGCGGATTAGAAAGTAAAGTTAGTGCAGTAAGATTCTTTGATATAAAAAGAAATTTAGAAAATGCCCATACAAATATTTTAGAATTTGGAAAAAAGAAAAAAGAAGCAGAAGTTTCCCTAACAGATACAACAGAAAAATTAAAACTCATTAAAGAAAAATATAACCAAGTTGCAAAAGAAGTAAAAGAAAAAGGTGAAGACAGGCAGCTTGAATTGAAGCGTAATGCAGAAGAATTGAAAGGTTCCATATCAAGAAAAGAAACAGCAATAACTTACGCAGAAAAACAAATTCAAGATGGATTAAAATCAATAGAGAATAAGAAAAATGGTATTGAAAATTTAAAAAATCAAATAAACGATACAAAGTTAAAAATAGACTTAAAAAAAGATGAAATTAAAATTATAGAAAATGATATTGCAGCAAAGCAAGATGAATTAACAGCAATATTAAAAGAAATGACAGGTTTAAATGAAACTGCTGACCAATATATTGAAAAACGTAACGGTTTAAGACTAAAAAAAGAAGAATTACAAGATTCTGCAACAAAGTTGTTGCAAGAAAAACTTCCTTTAGAATCAGAACTTGCAAATTTAAAAGAAAAAATAGAACGAGCAAAGCATGCATTGGAAGTTTTAGAAAAATTTAAAGCAGATTTTGATTCTGAAAAAGATAAAAAGCAGCTTGAAATTCAAAATTTAGAAAAAGAAATAGAAGATTTAAAGATTGTTCAAACAAAGCTTAAAAATGACGAAGAAAAAAATAAAAATGATATTGAAGATATAAATTTTCAAATACAAGCTTTATACCAGAAAATTACAACTTTGAATGCACAAAAAGAGGTTCAGCAGGCAAATTCAAACTATGCTGTTGAATATGTTATGAAATCTAATATTCAAGGTGTTCATGCTCCAATTGTAAAATTAGGAACCGTTGATAAGGAGTATGCACTTGCTCTTGAAACTGCAATTGGCGGAAGAATGGAACATATTGTTGTAGAAGATGAATATGTCGCATCTCGTGCAATTGAAGTTTTGAAATCAAGTGGTGCTGGCAGAGCTACATTTGTTCCTTTAAATAAAATAAGAAAAGTTCCATCAAGTTTACCTTTACCAAAAGAAAATGGGGTAATTGATTATGCAATTAATCTGATTGATTTTGATGATATTTACGTTAATGCCTTTTATTATGCTGTTGGAGATACTCTTGTTGTTGAAGATGAGTCTGTTGCAAGAAAATTGATGGGTAAATATCGTTTAGTTACTCTAACAGGTGAAATATATGAAAAAACCGGTTCAATTACCGGAGGTAAAGCAAAACATAGAGGTCCTAAGTTTAGCCAAAATGATGATACTGAGCTTGAAAAATTAAAACAAAAATATGCTGAATTGCAGGCAGCATATAAAAAAGCTGGAGAAGAAAAATCTGAAATTGAAGATAAACTTTTGAAAGTCAGAACAGATTATGCTGAAACTATTGCTGCGTTGAGCGAGGCCAAAGCTGAATATAAACGATTTATTGCTGATGGTGAAAATTCAGAAATTAAATTAAAAGAAAATCGTGATTATATAAAATTGCAATCACCAAATATTGAACAAATTACTAAAAAACTTGATAAATTAGAAGAAAAAGACATTCAACTAAGTTCCTTGATATTGGACGTTCAGGCTCAAATTGATGAAGTTGAAAAATTAATGGATAATGATACCTTAAAAGATATGAAACAAAAAACAGCTTTGGTTGAAGATGATATCAAACGTTTAACTTCAAATAAAATGAATGCTGAAAATGAAATTACAAACTTAAATAGAGATATTTCTTTTAATGAATCAATTATAAATACACGTATTGATGAAATTTCCATAATCACAAAGAATAATGAAAAATTTAATTCTGATAATGAAATCGCAAAAGAAGAAATTAAGACTTTGCAAGTTCAATTAAAAGAGTTAGAAGAAAAAATTGAAGTTATCACAGAAAAATTGAAATCTTTATTGGATGAACGTGATAAAATTAACGAAGAAGTAATAGAAATTGAAAAACAAAAACGCTTTAAAGAAGATGACATTTTAAAAATTGCAGAACAAATTGAATCATTTAAGGCTCGTCGTCGCGAACTTGAACCGCAATTTGAAACTGCAAAACAAGATTTAATAAATGCAGGTGTAGAAATTGAAAAGCTTGAACCATCAGAAATTTCGATAGAAGAAATTACATCAAAAATTCAAAAACTTCAAAAGAGAATGGATGAATTAGGTGATGTAAATATGCGTGCAATTCAAGATTATGAAAGAGTTTCAGCACGTCAGGCTGAAATGAAAGAGCAAATAGAAACACTTTCAAAGGAACGCAAAGAAATCTTAGAAAGAATGCAAGGCTATGAACAATTGAAAAAAGAATCATTCATGAAAACTTATAATAAATTGAATATTCATTTTAAAGAAGCGTTTTTAGAGCTTGCCGGCGGAGAAGGCACGCTAATATTGGAAAATCCTGAAGAGCCGTTTATGGGTGGTCTGACAATTGATGCTCAACCAAGAGATAAAAAGCGTCAGCGTTTAGAAAGTATGTCTGGAGGTGAAAAATCAATTACTGCCCTTGCATTTGTATTTGCAATACAAAATTACTTGCCTGCACCATTCTATGCATTTGATGAAGTAGATCAAAGTTTAGATGGTATAAATGTTGAAAAACTTGCGAATTTGATACAAAATCAATCAAAAAATACGCAATTTATAGTAGTTAGTCATCGTAAACCTATGATAGAATCAGCTAATAGGACAATTGGTGTTACACAAAAAGAAAAAGGTATAACAAAAGTTACCGGAGTAAAATTAAGAGATTAATAATATGGCAGAAGCATTAAATATAGATTATAGCAGTTATAATAGCAAAACTCAAGCCGAAGGTATAGAAATTCTTGTGCAAATGGCAAAAGCAGGAAAGATTGACCCTTGGAATATAGATATTATTGATGTTACAGATAAATATTTGGCACATTTGTTTGAAATAAAATCTCAAAATCTAAGAGCAACTGGTAAAACACTATTATTTGCATCAGTTCTTTTACGTTTAAAATCAAATGTTTTAGAAGGTAATAATATATTTGATTTTGAGGATGATGTTCAAGATGACTACGAAATTATTGATGATGAAATTATTGACAATTATGAACCTCCAACAAATAATGTTATCTCGTTTAACGAAGTATTACAAAGACGTTCAAGTGTTAAACTAAACAGGAACAGAACAGTTACGTTAAAAGAACTTATAAGACAATTAGAGTTCTATGAAATGTTAGAGAAAAAACAATCTCTAAAACAGGCTCATGAAAGAGCGATAAGACGTGTTCGTTCTTATGCAAATTTAACGGCAGAAGATATCGTTAATTTAGCACACGAAGAATTTATTGAAAATTCTGTAAAATCTATTCAAATGAAATTAGAAAAAATATTTAATAAAAGTGAAAAAGTTGAATTGAATGAACTTGTTTCAATAGGTATGAGTAAAATTTCAGCATACATTGCGTTATTATTTTTAACAGCAGATGGAGTTTGTGATTTAGAACAAGATGAATTTTACTCTGATTTATATGTGGTGAAATCAAATGGAACAACTGAAAGCTAGAATTGAAGCTGTATTATTTACAACGGGAAAGGCTCTTCAAACATCAGAAATTGCTGAAATTTTAGAAACTGATGTTGATAGTGTTGAAGAAGCAATGCTTGATTTGATTATGGATTATTCATCCAGAGAAGGTGCATTAGAAATTGATGATGAAAACGGTTATATTCTTCAGGTAAAAGAAGAACACATGGATATTGTTGAAAAACTTTGTCCAGTTGATTTAAAACAAGCTACGTTAAAAACATTAACGGTTATTGCGTTAAAAGAGCCTATTCGTCAATCATATTTAAAAGAATTACGCGGAGCAAATGCTTACGAACATGTGAAAGAGCTTCTAGATATGGGGTTGATTTCAAGACATAAAGACAAAAACGGTCGTTCATTTAATATAAAAACGACTCCAAAATTTGCTGAATATTTTAAATTAAAGGGCGATGCTAAGACGTTAGCTCGAATTCTTGAAGTAGATAAAGGTATCAAAGATGATGAACCTGAACCGGTTGCAGTAATTGATTCTGAAGATAGTATAAAAACAAATGGTAATTAAAATTAATCGGTTATGACTAAATCAACAGGTTTATCATGAGGTTCTGATGTTAAATTTTCAATGGTAAGTTCTTTTGGTATTAAAACAATTGATTTAGCATTTGTTTTCGCTAAAAACCTATCATAAAATCCTTTTCCGTATCCTAAGCGATAGTTATTTTTATCTGTCATGAGTGCCGGCACAACTACTAAATCAAGAATTTGAGGATTTACTGCATTATTTATGGGTTCTTGAGTTTTAAAATAACTAAAATTAAGCTTATCTCCCTTTTTATAAGGGCAAACTTCTAAATCTTGTCCGTTAACTCTAGGTAAATAGAACGATTTATTGCTGTCGTTTAACAAAGATAAAGTCTTTACTTCTTCATTAAGCGGATAAAACAACATTATATGTTTTGATTTTTGGTAAATTTCAGTTCTTTGCAATTTTGAACACAAAATATTACTTGCTTTTTCTATGTCAAGTTGTTTTCTTATCAATTTTGCTTTTAATCTCAAATCAGTTTTACTATCCATTTTTTTAATATATAATAAAATTTGTTATGGAACAAGATGATAAAAATTTATATAATCCTGATTGGGGTAAGTTAGGGTATATTCAGGTTTATACTGGTAATGGTAAGGGGAAAACCACAGCTTCATTAGGCTTATGTCTAAGAGCATTGGGCAGAAACTGGAAAGTCCTTTTGGTAATGTTCACAAAAGGTGGAAATAACTATGGTGAATTAATTTCTTTCAAAAAGTTATCTCCTGAAATTAATGATAATTTAACTGTTGTTCAAGCAGGATTAGATAGAATTGTGTATAAAGACAATTCTAATGATGATGATGCAAATGCAATTCAAAACGGTTGGAAGGTTGTTAAAGAAGCTATAAAAAATAATTCGTACAATATGATTATTATGGATGAGGCAAATATAGCAATCGACTTAGGTCTTTTAGATATTAAAGATGTTATTAAAACTTTAAAAAATAAACCAAAAGAGATGGAAATTGTATTGACAGGGCGTAATGCAAAGCAAGAGATAATAAATATTGCACACTTGGTATCAAAAATCGAACCGATAAAACATTATTGGGATACTGGGGTTGTTGCAAGAGAAGGAATCGAGTATTAAAGAGTCTTAACCATATCTACAATTTCTTTTGCAGAGTTTGAATTTTTTACAATAAAGAAGTTATGTTTTGTTTTTTCTCTGACATAATCAAGATTATTACCGTCTAAAAAGTCTTCAGAGAATGCTTTAAACATGACTGACGGAAGAATTGTTATATCTGCTTGGTAATTGGTGAGAGTATTTATTAAATCGTCAGAAGTAATCAATCCTGCAACATTTATATCATTCCCCCAGTATGTCGATTTTACAGGTACACATTCACAAGTAAGATTTTTTATTTTGTTAAGTTTTTCACAAACAATATCAAGTGCATATTTTGCGGCGTAAGACGTAGCCAGTAGTAACTTTGTTGGCTTTTTTACAGATTTTGGTAATTTTAATTTTTCAAAATCATCAATTAAGTATCTAAGAGTACCAACACCATCACTTAGCTGCGAAAAGTTACCGTAATAGTTTGTTTCTGGAATATCTTTTTCAGCAAGTAGGAAAAATTCATCAGAACAGCAAACGCCTTTGTATTTTGATGCAATTTCAATTGTTCTTTGTGCAACTTTCTTATCCACTCTTTTTAATTCTGTTGTTCTAAATTGTGTTAATCCGACCGGAACAATAGCAATTGATAAAACAGATTTTTTAAGTGAGGTTAAGTCTTTAAGCGTTCTATCCAATTCTAAATCATCGTTGTATCCCGGGCATAAGACTATTTGGCAGTGAAAAGGTATTTCTTGTTTTTTTAGCCAACGCAAATCATTCATTATATTTGCTGCTTTTGGATTCCTCAGCATTTTTACCCTTAGTTCCGGATTAGTTGTATGAACGGAAATATATAAAGGACCAAGATGCATTCTGGCAATACGTTCTTTATCTTCATCCTTAAAATTTGTGAGAGTAACATACGTTCCTTGAAGGTAAGAGAGTCTGTAATCATCATCTTTAATGTATAAGGTGTCCCTTAATCCTTTTGGCTGTTGATCAACAAAGCAAAATATACATTTATTTAGACATGGTTTAATTCTGTCAAAAACGGCTGATTCAAAGATTATACCTAAATCCTCATCGTAATCTTTTTCAATTTCAATATCTTCTAATTCACCATTTTTTCGTTTTATTGAAAGAACAATACAATCTGATTTACAGCAAAAATTGTAATCTATTAAATCTTTCATAACATAGTCATCTATTGCAAGAATTTCATCACCTTGCTCAAGTTCTAAATCCTCTGCTATGGAATTTTTTTCAACACTACTTACTATTGCCGGCATTTTGTTTTTCTAATTCCTCTACTATGGAAATGAAGTTTTGTAATTCACACAAAGTGTTATCCAATACAATTCTTTGGTGAAAATCTAAAGAAATATATTCATTATTCAAAGTGTTTTCTGCATTAAATTTATGTTCATAAGCTTTTGTTTTAATTTTTGTGTAAAGATTATCCAGTTCTTCATCAGAAAGAACTCCGGCACACGAGAGTTTTAATCTGGCATTTGAAAAGAATTGCACCGGATTTTCAGAAAAATCTTCAAGTAACAATTTTTTTAGTTCATTTATTCCTTCTTTTGTAATTGAATAGTAGCAAAATTGTTTACCGCCTTCAGACAGAGATTTTCTTGAAGTTAAACATTTAGAGTGTTCTAATCTCTTTAAAGCAGGATTTAATGCTCCAAAACTTGGTTTTGTATAAGATGAAAAATAATCCGAAATTGATTTTTGTATTCCATACATAGTCAATTCACGTTTAGATATAAAAAATAGTATTAGAAGTTCTATCATATCTATATCTTAACATAAACTTGTACAAAAATATGTTTAGTTTAAAATATAGAAAGAAAGTTATATTATATGCAGACAATTACACAAGACGAAAATATATCAGAAATAATTAAAAAGACAAACTTGCAACACATAGCAATCATTATGGATGGCAACAGACGTTGGGCTAAATTGCGTAATTTGCCGACAGCAATGGGCCATAAAAAAGGTGTTGATGCTTTAAAAAATACTCTTAGAGCATGTAATGATTTTGGAATTAAATACTTAACTGTTTATGCGTTTTCTACTGAAAATTGGAATAGAAAGCAGGAAGAAGTTGATTTTTTGATGGATTTATTTTGTAAAACTTTGCAAAATGAAACTAAAGAGATGAATGAAAACAATGTTGTTATTGATTTTATAGGTGATTTAGAAAAGTTACCTCAAAAACTGCAAGATATACTAAAAGAATCCAAAGATATTACAAAAAATAATACAGGTGTGAAACTTCAAATAGCATTTAATTATGGCTCTCGAGATGAGATTGTGCATGCGGTCAAGAAAATTATTGATAAGAGTATAAAATCAGAAGATGTTACAGAAGATTTAATATCTTCAGAGTTGTACACTGCGAAATGTCCAAATCCTGATTTGTTAATTAGAACCGGTGGCGAAATGCGAATTTCAAATTATTTATTGTGGCAAATTGCGTATTCAGAATTCTATATAACGGATAAATATTGGCCTGAATTTAATAAAGAAGCTCTTGCTGAAGCTATTATTGAATTTAATAACAGACAAAGAAGATTTGGAGTTTAGACATGGAAATTGTTTTTGCTACGGCTAATTCGCATAAATTGCAAGAAGTTAAGGCAATTTGTGATTGTGATGACGTAGATTTTGTTTTGCCTGATTCAGGTTTTAATCCGATTGAGAATGGCTCTACATTTGAAGAAAATTCGCTAATAAAAGCAAAAGAAGCATATAGAGTTTCTAAAAAGTTTTCTCTTGCAGATGACTCTGGACTATGTGTAGATGCTTTAGATGGTGCACCGGGATTGTATTCTGCAAGATATGCAGGTTCTCAAAGTGAAAAAATTGAAAAGTTGTTAAAAGAATTGGAAGATAAAACAAATAGAACGGCTAAATTTGTTTGTTGTATGACTTTATTGAATGAAAAAGGTGAAGTTGTTTTTAAAACTACTCAAGAATGTCTTGGTGATATAGTTGAAGAAAGAAAAGGCATAAATGGTTTTGGGTATGATCCGATTTTTAGGGTAGCTGGATATTCAAAAACAATGGCTGAACTTAGTGAAAATGAAAAAAATACTATATCTCACAGAGCAAAAGCATTGAAAAAAGTTTTAGAGTATATAAAAAACAATTTAATATAAGTTAAAAACTAATGTATAAAAAATATATTGGTTTTATAATTAGATTATGGATGTAATGAAAGGATTCTTTAATGATGAATGAAGATGTTTATAAAAAATTAGAACGAGAAATTAACCCAACACACGATATTAAATTATTTGCTGGTCGTTCGAATCCAAAATTAGCACAAGAAGTTGCAGAAGCATTGGGTACTTCTGTTGGTCCAATGGTTATAAAAGATTTTGCTGATGGTGAAATTTATGTGCAAGTAAAAGACAGTGTAAGAGGTGATGATGTATTCATTATTCAACCTATTTGTAAACCTGTTAATCAAAGTTTAATGGAATTATTGATTATTATTGATGCTTTTAAACGAGCAAGTGCAAAGTCAATAACTGCAGTTATTCCATATTATGGATATGCAAGACAAGATAGAAAAACTTCAGGCCGTGAGGCAATAACTGCAAAATTAGTTGCAGATTTGCTTACTACTGCCGGATGTACAAGAGTTTTAGCTGTTGATTTGCATTCAGGTCAAATTCAAGGATTCTTTAATATTTTGGTTGATCATATTTTTGCTACATCTATCCTTGTAAATCATTTTAAAAATTTAAACTTAAATCCACAAGATTTAGTTATTGTAAGTCCTGACACAGGCGGTGTAAAACGTGCCCGAAACTTTGCAAAAGATTTGTCTTGTCCTTATGCTATTATTGACAAACGCAGAGATGCTCATAATGAAGCAATCGCTAATTCTGTAATTGGTGATGTTAAGGATAAAACATGTATTATGTGTGATGATATTATTGATACCGCAGGTTCTATAACAGAAGCTGCTAAACTTCTAAAACAAGAAGGTGCAAAAGATATTTATGTTTGTGCAGTTCATCCTATTTTCTCAGGCCCTGCAATACAAAGATTGAACGATGCCCCAATTAAGGAAGTTGTCGTTACAAATACGATTCCATTAAATCAAGAAAATTTACCTGAAAAAATTAAACAACTTTCGGTAGCACCTCTATTAGCACAAGCAATTTCAAGAATTCATGATGATGAATCAATTAGTTCATTGTTTGGTTTTGAAAAAGAAATGAAAGTATAATAAATTAATATAAAAAAGCTAAGTTAAAATAACTTAGCTTTTTTTATGACTATTTTTTCTTAATTTGATCAAATGCGAAATCAATTTCATTATCAAATTTTTTGTTATCTTCTATTGCATCGTTTAAATCTTTATCATCTGAGCAGTGTACATTGCTTGTGCATCAAGAGGAGTAAGCTTATTTTTATCGTACTCTTTAATAAATTTATTGTCATTTTGATTTTTTGAGTCTTTATTTAAAATATTTTGCTCTTTTGAAACTCCGTTAAAAGATATAGAATTAATATTCAATGCTGAAACCATCCCTAAAAATTACTATTAGTTATATAAACGTAATATTTAGGAAAAAATTACGTTTATTTGACATTTAATTAATACTATTTTAAATATTTAGTTATCCAAGTAATTATTTTATCATTCAAGTTAGGTACTTGTTTAAGTAATAATACACCATTACTGCCATTGTCAGTATAAACAGTTTCAAATGTTGTTTGTGCAAAACGAGAAAGTTTTTCTAGCTCTTTTACTTCATAATTGTTAGTTTTGCTGCAAACAGCCATCATTGGAGTCGTATCAAATTCAGTTATAATAACCGGCACATATAGCCCTTTAAATGTCATATATGGTGATAAAAGAACCATTGTTTTTGGTTTTACTTTCATTTTGTGAGCCAATAATATCGCCGTATTTGCACCTATATCGCCTCCAATTATTGCATAGTTATTAAAATTACATTTTTTTGTTTCGGATTGAATATTTTGTATAACTTGATAAACATCATCAGGATATTTCATAAAAGTATCATTTTTAAAGGATCTCCAAGAACGTTGATGGAAAGTTTTATCATATACACTTTTGCCGTGCCCTCTAAGGTCTATTCTTAAAACGGCATATCCTTTATTATTAAATTGTTCTTGTAGAGGTTTCCAATATGTGCTGTTGTATCCAAGTGAATGAAGCATTACAATTGTTGGATAACCTTTTTTCTTAGTTTTAGGATAGCTTAAGTAACTCTTTATAACGTGATTATCGCTGGTAAGTGTACTATATTCACGTTCTGTATATGTTTTTTTAGGTTTTTTACTATCTGCTGCAAATGATACGGCTGCAGAACCTAAAAATAAACAAAAAATAAGTAGTGATATAATAGTTAAATGTATCTTTTTCATATTTTCAATCCTTTATTAATTAACTATTTTATTATAATATTAATTTAGAAATATTACAAATGTTACATTTTTTTGTAATATTGAAATTAGTGTATAGAATTTTTGTTTAATTTAATATAAGAATGATTTTATGAGGTTAATGTATGGCTCCAATATCTATTGATACAAATTTATATTCTTTACGCCAAAAGTTAAATATAACTTCTGAAAGAATGCAAAATTATACTGATAAGACAGTAGATGAGATAATTCAAAGTGAGGCAGCACAAGGAAATCAAGTTGCAGTAAATTTTGCAAGAGAATTAGAACATGATCCTCAAGCTCTTATAGAAACTTACAAATTAGATGAGCCTGGAAACAAATTTAATATTATGTGTGGAATTCCGGAACAAAAACGTCCTGAATTGCTTCAATATCTCGAAGATGCTGATTTGAGAATGGGATTATACTTCTTTACGCAAGAAAATTTGCTAAAACTTATGGAAGAATATGCTCCCATTGAAGAAATAGTTTATGCTGCACTAATATGCTTTAAGCTTGAAGATATTATGAAAATGATGCCGGATGAAGAGCTAAATAATTTTGTTCTAAATAAAGAGTTAGACCCTGAATTCCTAAAGAAGAATTTAGAAATGATGCCGCCTGAGGTTATTGCAGTTATGATTGAGGCTGCAACAGGTTCTCCTGTTATGGAAGAGGATCCTCAAAAATTAATTCAAATGCTTTATGGACTTGATAAAGATACTTATCAAGAGGCCTTGATTGCAATGAATCCTGATGCAAAACGAGTTATGGTTATGAATATGTACCAACAAGATGAGGAAGTTTTGCAATTGTTCCCGGCTGAATCATATATAGCTATGTTGGGTATTTTGGAAAAAGAAGAAATGATGCCTTGTGTAAATGCTTTTCAAACTGAAACTTTAATTAATATGGACAGCCAATTACCACCGGAATTAATGGCTATTGTTCTAACCCAAATGGATCCAAAAGTATTGGCACAATTATTAATTAAAGATTATCCTGAGTTGTTGAATCAGATAGTTGCTGTATAGAATTTACATAGTTTTCGTTCAAGAATTCAATCAAAAATTCTAAAGCAGATTGTGAAAATAAAAATTTAATCATTTTTCTGCTGTGATGAGGATTTACTTCAAATTTTTTAACTTTGGTAATATATTTATTTTTTATTGCAACAAAGAGCACTCCAACTGTTGTCCCTTCTTCAGGTACTGTTGGTCCGGCAACACCTGTTGTTGAAATTGCAATATCGCAACCAGTTTTTTGATATAATCCTTCTGCCATTTCTATGGCACATTCTTCGCTTACTGATCCAAACTTTTCTAAAGTTTCAGGAGAAACATTCAAAAGTTCAATTTTAGACTCATTTGCATAAGTAATAAAATTTTCTTTTATATATGAAGAACTTCCTGCAATATCTGTTAATCTGGAACTTAAAAGCCCTCCTGTACAGGACTCAACAGTTGACAGTTTAATTGAATAATTAAACAATATTCTTGCAACTGTCTGCTCGGTTTTAGTATTAATTTGCTTATTAAAATACTTAATTTGATCCAGAAATTTTATCATATATATAATCTATCTTGACGTAAATATTTTGTCAAGCCAAATTTTATTTTGCCAAAACTGCTAATTTTGAGCCTGTTTCAACTGATTTTGCAGTTTTATAAGGATTTGTAGCAAAGTTAAATTGACGATTATACATTACTTTTGATTTTTTATTTTCAGGAACTGAGTATAATATCAAAGAGCTGTTATACATATCAATTCTGTTTTTATCGCTGAATCGTTTGCCGTTATTTAAGAAATATTGATAATCTTGTTCATTATCAAAACGTTTAATGAAGTAGTTACCTTTGTCTTCGCAAACTTTATACACAGAACCATCACGTTCATCAGCATTTTTGAATGTTGTACCAACTTTTAAGCCAGCTTTTAACCCAACTTTGTCATTATTTGTTGTATGTAATGAAATACTGTCAAGTTTTACCGCAGTTGGAACAAATGAAGCTTCTTTATTAAAATCTACATTATTTGCATTAAACAATGATATAGCCATAGCACCATTTGAAGATTGTCTTAATATTGCTGCAACAGGACTTCCTGAATTTACATCTTTATGTAAATCAAGAGTATATGGAGTACCATCATTCAATGGTTGCAACTCTGGACGTTTTCTTAATGCCATTGTTTCGTTCATTTCTTTATTGAATTTTTTGATAAATTGTTTATTTTCATCATTTAACCATTCCCAATGAATTGGATTACGGTTTTGAATATAAACATTTTTTGCTTTTTCTTCATAACCTGTCATTCCAATTTCATCACCAGCAAACATTGTAGGGTTTCCAGGTAGGCTTACTAAAAATCCCATCATAGCTTTGAATTTGCTCATGCTTGGTTTTAAAATTGATTCAAATGTTGCGTTGAATAATTTTGATTTTTCTTCTTTTGATAAATTCAAGCCATGTTTCTTCTCTGCTTGAGTCATAACCGCTTTGATTGTTACATCAAATGGTTTTGTACCGAATGCATCAGCTGAGAATTCTTTGTCTAAGTATTTACCTGCAGCCATATCAGCAACTGATTTGCTTATAGCTGAGAAAGCTTCATTTCTTCTTTCACCGTTAAATACTTTGCTTAAAGCTTTACCAAATCCACCTTTTACCGCATCTGCCATAGCTATTGCTTTGTTACTTACTTTATCAAAGTCAATACTTTTAATGTCATCTGATGTAACTTGGTCATACATTTTATCTTTTAATATTGCAGTTGCAATTTTTTTATGATTTTCATTTTCATCGAATTTTGTATGGAATAATCCCATATCTAATGATAAACAATGTAACATACGAGGTTTATCGTGGTTACCAACGAATGTATATGAGTATAGAATTGAATCTAATGGTGCAGAGTTTAAGTAATTATCTCCACCAACCATTTTATCAAAGATTTTTCTTTCTCTTGCATTTTTATCAAGAGTTGTACCTGTTGTGATATCTTTGTTGAAGATATTTGCTAAATCAGTAAAGAAGTATGAGTAGTTTGCAATAGTAGTCATACCAGTTTGTTGATGAAGTTTCATAACTGCATCTTTTGCTGTTGAGTATTTACCTGATTTATCGTGAAGAGCATATTCATCAGTGATTTCTGCAATTACGTATGCATTTTTATTTTCATCTAAAACACCATTAGTAAAGTTTTTCCAAAAATCAACAACACTTGCCCATTCATCTTTAAAGTTAGCGTTACTGTTTCTTAATGCATCCATGTCTGCAATATCTTTTGCAGCGTCAATTCTCCAGTCAAGACCTGCATTATTTCTGTCAACAATCATTTCTGCAAGTGCAAAACTATTTTCGTTTAAACCTTCTAATCTTTTTGCAACTGCATTTGTAATAAATTCTTTATCTTTTGAAGAAATATTTTTAACACCTAATTTAATGTGTTTAATTAATTGATCTGCTTCATCTTTAGGAGAAACTGCTAAGATACCCATAGATGCCAATGTAGTTTCTTCTTTCATTTTTGAGTAATCGTAAGAAACATTTCCATCTTCTTTAACTCTTGCATTAGCTTTTGGTGCTACTGATTTTATTACTGCATATTTTGCAATATCTTGATTTACTAAAGGTAAAACATATTTGCCTAATTTTGTAACTTTGTTTCCTTCGAATAATGTTCCGCCAAGTTTTTTGTTAACAGATTGCATTACATCATTTGTAAAAGCATATAAATCTTCTGTAAATAATTTTTCTGCATTTCTGTATGTATCTTTGTTTTCTGCAGTAATTTGCGGATTACCTTCCTTGTATAGATCATAACGCGACATACCGATTTCGTCAGCTTTAGTTGCACGGTTTGTAACTAGAGATGAACCTAAAACCGCAGTAGTATCATCAGCAAATTCAATTGAATCCAAAGGTAAATCCATTATTGATTTCAAAGTTAATTCTTTGTAATCATCTGTCAAATTTGATGTTTTTGTTTCATAATCACCATTTAAAACGTTTGCAACAACAGTTTCATTAATACTGTCATTTGCTGGTAGTTCGCCATTTGAAGTCAATTTGTTAATTGTTTCCATTGCTTCTTTTGAATCAGAACTTACATTTTTTAATGTGTGAGCAACATATTCATTTAATATTTCATTTGTCTTTCTTGTCCAGAATTTACCTGAATTTATAACGTAGTCTTGTGCTTCAAAGTTTTTAGCTTTGATAACATTTGTTTGATATTCTTTTTCATGTTTTGGTAAATTTTCTAAACGTTTTGTATCTGCATGAGAAAATACGAAGTTCAATTTTGCAATGTCAGTATTTGCATCCCAAGTTTCAAAACCGTTTTCATATTTATCTTCTAATACATATGATTCTGATTGAGTTAAGAATTTTGCTGCTAAAGGTTGATTTAGCATAATTTTGTGTTCTGCATTTTTATTGTATTCATTTAAATTTTTAATGTTTTTATTATATGTATCAGGGTTAATTTCAAATGAGTACGGAATAACAGTATCATTATGATTGTTTATATCATAAGCGTTACCTGTATCTGTTTTTTCATATGATTTTATTAATTTTTTAGTATCTTTTTTATCTGCTTCTGAAACTAGTCTGCTATCATAAATTTGAACAAAAGTAGGCATTTTTGAATCATATTCGGAATTTTTTGAAATACGGATTTGACCATTGTTATCTTGTTCATATTTATATGGAGAGTTCACAATTTTGTGTTCAACATAATCTTTATTTTTTGCAAAAATACCCATTGATAAAGGTCCTGATTGCAAGCCATTAGCTCTAAACCAATTATAATAAGGTGATTTTTCGCCCCACTTTAACATGTGTTTGAAGTGAACCCCTTCAAGACCTTCGTTTACGAAAGCACCGTCCGAAACAAAATTCATACCGTTTTTGAATAATTTTTGTTGGAATGTTGCATAGTTATCAATGTTGCCAATACCATCTGTCATTTGCATGCAGTTTTTATTCCAATAACTGTGAGATGATAAGCTATCATCAGTAAAAATAGGTGTTGCAACGATTCTAGTGTAACCACCTTGTTTTATTCTGTCAATATTTGCTTCAAGACCTGCAAGACCTCCGCCAATTTTGTTTGAGAATGTTCTGTTTGCAGCTTTTGCTCTTTCTTGTATGTTCTTATCTAATTTTGGTTTGCCACTTTCGTCATAAACCCATCCTGCTGAATATGAATCAGGAATGGCTAATGTCATTGAACCACCTTTTGAAACTTGAGTTCCATTTTGAGTTACAACATTAAATTTATCATAATTACCATTTTTTGAATAATCAAGAACAGCACCAGCATCTACTCGGTAGAATGATTTTGAATTATCTTTCTTATCCACAAGTTTGTATCTGTATGCAAATGGTTCTTTATTATCTAATTCATCATAGGCAAAACCCATGTCAATTTTTAGCCCACGATTATCAATTTTTACAGAAGTTGTTCCTGTATCAGTATTTGTAAGTATTTTATTTACATTATAATTATCATCTTTGTCCTTTTTAAGACTAAAAACTTCTAAATAGCAGTCATATTTGCTACTATCATGCGGATAATTGAATTCATATTCCTTTGTTCCTGTTTCCGATTTTTTGTAGTTAAAACCTTTAAAATTAGGAGTTTTTACTGAGTTAAATAAATTCAAATTGATTTTCATGACCATTCCTTACACATTAATAGCTGTTTAATAAAAGTGTTAAAAATAAAAAAATTTGCGTTTATTTTTACGCTTTGTTACAAAATTTTAACAAAAATTTGTTTATTGAAATATTTAAATGTTTCTTTATGTGAACTTTTAGCCTTTTTAACAAATGTGTGTGATTATATTAATGACAGGTGAGGAAATTAATGTGAATTTTACGGCGATATTTGCGTTACTATTTGGAATAATTCTTGTATTTTTGAGTCAAAAATATGATGGAGGCTCTTTAAGCATGTTGATTCAGCCCACAGCATTTTGTATTGTTGTTGGTGGAAGTTTCTGTGCTGTGGTACTAAATTTTAATCTCAATACCGTAATATCATCAATAAAAAATATACACCAGGTCTTTGTGAATACAAATGACAGTTCCTCCGAGGTTATAACAGAAATACTTCAATTAGCCTATTTTGCGAGAAGAAATGGTATTTTTGAATTGCAAGAGGTTATAAAAAATATTTCTGAACCTTTTTTGGCTAGGGGATTGCAGTTGGCAATTGATGTAGATAATCCTTCTCTTGTTTACGATATACTGTCAGCTGAAATTTCTTATGAAGAAGAAGAGGAACTAATAACTTCGCGTGTATTTGAGGCTTTAGGTGGATATGCTCCGACATTTGGTGTTGTTGGTGCGGTCATGGGATTAATTCGAGTTATGCAAAATATTCAAAATCTCGAAATAATAGGTGTAGGCATAGCAACAGCATTTGTTGCAACTCTTTATGGTGTCGGATTTGCAAATCTTATATTTTTACCAATTGCAGGTAATTTGAAGCAAAAAACAAGAGAAAAAATATTATTAAAGGAAATTGTTTTACAAGGAATTATTTCGATTCAAATGAGAGAAAATCCTGCACTAATTGAGGAAAAACTTTTGGGTTACCTTAAATTTCATAATAAGACAATGATTGTTGAGGGCAGAGTTTAATGCGAAATGATTACTACTCAAACTCAAAAGATTATATAAACAGGTGGATTGTTTCGTATGCTGACTTAGTAACCATGCTTTTGGCTTTGTTTATGGTATTATTTGCTGTTTCACAAAATGTTACAAAATATCAAGCAAAAATGATATCCGAACATAGAATTCAAATGCCAATAGATTCGATGGTTATTGACTTTGATGGAATTGATGATATTCGACAATTGTTTGATAAAAACATAATAAAAAATAATGACATAAAATTCTTAAAAGACAGTCGTGGACTTGTTATAAGGTTAGATAATTCGGTGCTTTTTGATGAAGGTTCTGCTATAATAAAAAAAGAGTCTTATGTTACTCTTGATGAGATAATAAATACTTTATCAAAAATGGACAATAATATTATTGTAGAAGGTCATACAGATTCTACACCAATAAGTAACGATAAATATCCTTCTAATTGGGAATTATCAACGGCAAGAGCAACCAATATTATTGCGTATGTGCTAAAATCTAACAAAATAAAACCAAACAGATTATCTGCCATGGGTTATGGGGAGTACATGCCAATTGCTGATAATACATCAATTGGTGGACGACTTGCAAACCGTAGAGTTGATATAATTGTTTTGAAAAAATAGTATAAATTGGAGAAAATTATGGCAAAACCTAATAATACAAAAGAAATGAAACCAAAAGAAAATGAAGAACTTGTAAAAGTGCCTCTTGATAACAACTTGAAATTGGTGCTTATAAACATTGTTTCAACCATTTTAATCTGCATTTTATTAATTGGGGTAAACTACCTTTTGCAAGAAAATCTTTTGAACAAAAAATTTGAAACTATTATGACAAATAATAATACTGAGGAAGATGAGATTACTGCAGAGGACGAGGCAGTACAAAAAGGTATTATTGTTGATTTAGGTGATTTTATTTTAAATTTAAATGATCCGTCACAAAAAAGATACTTGAAAGTAAACGTTGCACTTGAACTATCAAGAATTCCTTCTGACCCTGTATTTAACAAGCAAGAAGATGATGCTGCAGCTAAAAAAGAAGGTGGTCATGGCGGTCATGGTGCACCAACAGAGGATGAAGATCCTATGAAAAAAATTGAACTGGAAATGGCTCAATATAAACCTGCAATAAGAGATGCTGTTATTTCAAACTTCTCAAGTAAAACAGCGGATGAAGTTTTAACTGCGGCAGGAAAAGAATTAGTGAAAGAACAAATCACTGAAGATGTAAACGCAATATTTGCAGGCGAAAGAGAAGTTCTAAGAGTTAATTTTGGACAATTTATTATTCAATAGTGGAGTAAGATGGCAGATTCACAAGACAATTTAAATAATGATATTCGTCAAGATAACTATAAGTTATTGAGTGATGATCCTGAGGACTATCAAAAAGGTTATAAATTATATAACTTCAGACGTCCTGATAAATTTTCTAAAGAACACTTGAGAGCACTTCAAGATGTTCATAGAGAATATTCAAGACAACTTTCTCTTGTTTTGACAGCATATCTTCGTATGCGTGTTGAGGTTGAAGTTGTTTCAACTGACCAATTAACTTATGATGAGTTTATCAGATCAATGCCATCACCTATGACAATTGGTATCTTTGAGTTAAATCCATTACCAGGACAAATTCTACTTGGAATAAGTTTTGAAATTTTATCTTCAATTGTTGATAGAATGCTTGGTGGAATTGGATTAATCGAAGAAAAACAAAGAGAGTTAACCGATATTGAGGTTGCTCTGGTAAAAAATGTTATTGAAAAAGTAGTTAAAAACTTAGAACAAGCATGGAGTAATATTTTACCTGTAAGAAGCAATGTTATTGGCTTAGACAATAACTATCAGATTGTTCAAATTGCATCAACCGGTGAAATTGTTGCCCTAATTACTTTTGAAGTTCAGGTTGCAGGTAAATATTTTGGATTAATGTCATTATGTTTTCCATATCCTGTATTGGAAACTGTTTTGGCAAATTTATCTACTCAACACATATTCCAAACAAAAGGGATTATTGCAACAACAGAAGAACGCCAAAAAATGATTCAAAAATTGAATACATCAACAGTTGATTTAAATGTATTGTTTGGATCTACGGATATTACCCTTGATGAATTCTTAGATTTAAAAGAAGGTGATATAATAAAACTAGATACAAAATCAACGGATGATTTAATTGTAAAAGTTAATGGTGAAAAAAAATATTTTGCAAGACCGGGAACATTACAAGACAAAGCAAGCGTTAAAATAACTGAAGAATACGATAATCAAAAATTCTTATTAAATCATTATTATAATAAATAAGGAAGGTTCTGATAATGCCAGAAAATGATGAAAATTTAGAAGAAAACATTAGTAATCCTCAACCGGAAGATGTAGAACAAGAAACTGATTCTCAGGTTAGCGAACAAAGTGAAACTGTAAATACTGACACCGAATCAGCAATCGGTGAATCAAGTGTCGATGAAAATGTTGAGGTAAATGTAGAAGATAATAATTTAGAAAGTGATGTTGAAATTGTAGAAACACCAAGTGTTGAAATGACATCTGAAAATGAGAACCTTTCAGATATATTTTCAGATTTATCAGCAATAGCAACAGAAGGTCTGGATGCTCCTGAAAGCAATGACGAAACTCTAAATTCTGAAGATAATACAGTAACTGTTCAACCTGTAAAGTTTGCTGCATTTGATGATTCACAAAAAATTGTTGGGGATGCATCAAAAAATATGGATAATCTTCTTGATATCAATTTGAGATTAACTGTTGAATTGGGCAGAGCTACATTACCTGTAAGAAAAGTTTTAGAATTGACTCGTGGTTCAATTGTTGAATTGGAAAAAATTGCAGGTGAGCCGGTAGAATTGTTTGCAAATGGAAAACTTATAGCTCATGGTGAAGTTGTAGTTATTGAAGATAATTTTGGATTACGTATAACAAGCATGACCGAGCCTGAAAACAGATTAAACGAATTACAATAAAAACACTTGATATTTTAGATGGTTTATGTTTTAATTATCTCATAAGTTAATAAACATTAAATGGCAAGATAGCTCAGCTGGTGAGAGCGCTCGGCTCATACCCGGGAGGTCCTCGGTTCGATCCCGAGTCTTGCTATTTATTTTTAAGGGATAGTTATGAAAGTATTGGAAAAAATTACAAAAGGAAATTCAAGTTTATTTATTTTTTTCTTGGTAATTATATCTTCAGTTTTTACAATCTTTTATATGCTTTTGACAGGTAACGCTAATGAAGTATATAAAGATTTTGTTTTAGATAGCATTGCAAGAGTTTCTTCAAATAAATCTGCGGAAATGTTTTTGATATATTTCTTATCATTTTTTGGAATTATTGGTTATTCTGTATATTACTATTTTGTAAAAATTAAACAAAATATAAAAACAAATGTTGCAGAACAAATTAATATCCCAAAGTCCGTACTTTGTATTATTGGCGGAATTACAGCATATCAAAGTTTAGTTTTATTTAAATTTAGCCCGATTATTATTGCTTTATTAGTATATGCGTTACTACTATATATAAAAGATAAGTTTAATATGTTAAATGGTATTATATATTTTTTCATAAATCTATATTCCGTTTTTGCTATATATAGAATTTTAGTTTTCACAGGCACTAGTTTATCTTTAAACTTGATTGTTGCTGTTTCAATAGCATTTATATTATCTTTAGTACCAATTCTATTGAAAGATAATATAGAATCAGTTATATCAAAAATAGTGCTTATTGAACAATTATTTATACCGGGATTATTACTTACAAATTTAGCAAATAAGTACTTATATAATGGTAAAATTGTTGAACTTGAGATATTCCCTCAGGTAAAAATATTTACTTTTTTGATTGTTGGTGTTTTTATAATTGAAGCGATATATTTAATTAAAAAATATTGGGGCATTGAATCATCATTAAATAAAATAATCTCATTTGGCTTATGTGCATCTATACTCGGATTTAATTTATTTGCATACCCTGCGAGCATTGTTCCTTTTGACATGCATCATCCTTATGAAAACATAATAGGATATTACCAAATTTTTCAATTTGGACAAATTCCGTTTGCTGAATACGTACCTATATCCGGTTTATATTCAATCCTTCATGGTGCTATTTTTCAATTTTTTGGGAATGGTTTAATTTCACAATTTTCTATAACAGATAATATTTATTACTTTTTAGTATCATTGATAATACTTGCAGCATTACAAGGTCTGGCTAGCAGAAAGTTTCTAATTCTATTTTCAGTGTTATTTACTATTCCGTTCTACGACAGATATTTATTTGTTTTGCCTATAATGTTAATACTTTCACTTCCAAAATTAATTAATAACAGAAATCTATGGATGAAAGTTTGGATACTTACAAGTTTATTTCACGGTTTGTACTATCCTCTTTTCGGTGCTGCTGTTTGCTTAAGCTTCTTCCCTTTGGCAATATATCAAGGATTCAGCTACATAAAATCGTTTGAATTTAAAAATGATATAAAAACATTTAGATTTTGGCTTAATTGGATATTGTGTAGTATCCCTATTATATTGTCATTACCGTTATTATTTGGTTTTTATTTCCATATAAAATCAATGTCTGAGCAAACTGTTTGGGCAGACGGAATAGCAAGGTTCGCACAAGAATATGGTACATCTATAATGCCGTATCTTTCTGACAACGTTTTTTATAAACAAATTATTATTTATTGTATTGCATTTATTGCACCTGCATTATTTATATGGGTTGGATTTGCATTAGCTTTAAAACTTTTTGATTTTGTTAAAGATAAAAGTGTTTTGTCTGAAAACATCAAAAAAGGTTGTTTAGCATTATCATTGGTTATTATGCCACTAGTATCATATTCTTACACCACTGTAAGACTTGATATAGGAGATTTATTTGCCAGAAGTAAAGGTGTTCTTTTAGCTGGTGCAACTATTTTGATTATATATGCAATAAATTACATAAAAAGTGATAAACTTAAATTAAAAATAATTTGTTTTGCTCTATGTTTTCCAATGTTTTCATCTCTTTGGGGATTTTTGAATGCTGAGTCAAAATTAAATTCTTCTTGTTGGATATCACCAGATTATATAAAAATTAACAACGATTCACAATACAAAATTGGTACTGGTTTTATTTCTCCTGATGTCTTAACTGCAATTAAAGCAGAAAAAACTTTTAATAAAACAGATAATTATTTTGCAAAAAAATACTTTAGAGATTACTATGTGCATGACTTGAGGGGAGTATCGGTACTTGAACCCCAAACAATTAAAGGTTATGATGCGGTTAAAAGTACAGTTGAGAATTTGCAAAGAAATCATGCAATAATTCCTCTGGATTATACTACGGATTTTTGCTATTATATATACCTTCCATTGTATAATTACTACTTGCACTATTGGATATTTGCATCAGGAAATTATGTATGGCAGAAAGAAAATAGTGTATTTATTCCTAATGATGGTAAATACACAAAAGAGAAGGTTCAAAATATAAATAATACTATTGATTTAAGTGATGCTGACGGTATGGATATTGGCGAAATATCATCTTCTCTTGGATTGTCTATGGATACATTAATAAAGATTTTTACAAGACCGGATTTTGCTGTAAATAATGAGGTACAAAACAACATTTTAAATATTAATTTCAATAAAGTTATAAATGGAAATGATGCAGATTTTGTTTATGTTGAATTTAACGATATAAATAAAGAATATAAATTAGCTACCATAGATATGGCTGGATATAGAATCCTTCCAAAAAAATATAAAGTTGCAAAATACTTTTTGAAAAAAGTTTACAATCCTGATATGAAAATTAAACTTGAATGGAAGGATAATGATAGCAAACTCCACTATATGTATGCTAATATGGGACAAGGAAAGCTGTTAATTCCTTTGGGGTCAGGTAATAAATGGATTTTAAATAATCATTCTCAACTAAAAATAAGTGTTTTAAAGGACGAAAAACAGATTGCAGTTCCGGAAGTGAAGAAAATTGAATTTTTAAAATTACGTGAGGTTAAATAAATGGAAAATAAAATACTACTTTTCATTCCTATGTATAATTGTGAAAAGCAAATAACAAGAGTATTATCACAAATTAATGATGATAACAAAGATTATTTTAATGAAATAATTGTCATAAATAACAGAAGTACAGATGGCGGAGAACAAGTTGTAACAGATTACATAAGAAATCATCCTGAATTACCAATAAAATTATTTAGAAATGATGATAATTATGGACTTGGCGGTTCACATAAAGTTGCATTTAACTACGCAATTGAAAATGGTTTTGACTATGTTATTGTTCTTCATGGAGATGATCAAGGAGATATTTCAAACTTAGTTCCATACTTAAAAAATAAAGAATATGAAAAATATGATTGTTTTTTGGGAGCAAGATTTATGAAAGGCTCTAAATTGCAAGGCTACTCAAAGTTCAGAACGTTTGGTAACTATGTGTATGACTTTTTGTTTACATTAGGTGTTGGATACAAGGTATATGACCTTGGTTCTGGGCTAAATATGTACAAAGTAGATATATTAAAAGACAAATTTTATGAAAAATACATTGATAATTTGATGTTTAACTATTGCATGGTTATGGGTTCATCTTATTTTAAACACAAAATTAAGTTCTTCCCGATTATATGGAGAGAGGATGATCAGGTTTCAAACGTTAAATTAACGAGTCAGGCAGTAAAAGTACTAAAATTATTAGGTTCATTTATTCTTAATAAACAATCATTTATAAAAGCAGAACATCGAATAAAACCTATTGATAATTACAGTGCAAAAATTATTTATCAGCGAGAAAATTAATGAATAAAAAAGTTTATACGTATATCATAATAAATATTTTTATACTGTTGATGACATTAATGCTGTTTATTTGCAATTATCCCTTTAATGCGGACATGTTAGTTAGTAATAAAGATATCTTTTTATTCGTAATTGCTGCTTTAGTTGTGCACTCAATAAAAGCTTTAAGGCTATATGTTGCTCTATATGGCTCCAAAATATGTACAATAGATTACATTAAGACTTATTGTAAAGTTACTCCTGTGAGCATAATTTTACCGCTAAAACTGGGCGAAATTTTTAGAATGTATTGCTATGGCTATTTAATAAATAATTACCTGAAAGGTGTAATTGTTGTGCTGCTGGATAGATTTATGGATACAGCCGCATTAATTACGATTCTTACTATTTGCATGCTTTTTATAGGGAAAGCTAGCAGCTTTGTTGTTTATTTGTTTTTACTATTTTTAATTTTCTTATTTATTATTTATAAGATTTTTCCAAATTTTTCATATTTTTGGAAAAAATATTATTTATCTGCAAAAGCGACAAAACGTAAGCTATGGAGTTTAAAGCAGCTTGAAAGACTAAACAAAGTTTATAATGAAATTACGCAGGTTGTAAAAGGACGTGGTGTTATTCTTTATCTGCTTTCTTTAGTTGCGTGGTCTGTTGAACTTTTAAATTTAATGCTGATAACAAATTTAATATCAAAAGAGTTTATTAACAAAATCTCTGAATATTTGATGTCTGCACTGATATCAAATAAAGTTATAGAACTAAACAAATTTATTATAATAAGCATAATAATACTTTTAGTAGTATATTTTGCAATAAAATTTATTGAAATTGTAAAAAAGAAAGAGGTTTGTAATAGATGAAAATTATTGTGATATACGATAATAGTGTACCTAAGAGTGAAATTATCACAGATGTCATTGGACGAAAAGGATTTGGCGATGTTGTTGTAAAAAAACAAAGAATCGAAGACTATACATATAATAGTGTTTTATCCATTTTTAAAACTTTTGAATGGAAAAAAATAAATTCAGTATTTGAATATTCTGAAATTATTGATTACATAAAAAGTTTAAATGAAAGTGATATAAGAATTTTACACATATTTTCAAATTATTTTATAAAAAATATTAATGATGTTTCACTTTCCTATAAAAAGCTGTTATATATAGATGAGCCATACAAAGCGTTATTTGATAGAAAAATTGCAAGCATTCTTTTTTCAGATATAAAATCATATTCTATTTTTTGCAAGAATATTACTTTAGGTCAAGATATTTCAGAAGCATCTGATTTTATAAAAAGTTCATTTGATGTAGAAGGACTTACTGATTTGTCCTTAATTAATAATTTTATTCATTGTATAACAGGTAATTTTGATGCAAGATATTTTAACTCTCTAAAAGAAAGTGAATATACCATAACTAAAACATCCACTGATAAACTGAAAATAAAAAAAGAATATACCTATTATCAATTATTGCCTGAAGACATGAAGTCTTGGTTTGTAATGCCTTACAACTATCATGAGAGTAATGAAACAGCTGAATACACAATGGAACGTCTTTATATGACTGATTTAGCTATTAAATATGTACACGGTTCAATTGATAAGGATGAATTCAATACTTTATTAAACAAATATTTTTATTTCTTTAAATCAAGGCACAGCAGACCTACTTCAGATGAAAATTACAATAATACAGCTAAGAAATTATACGTAGATAAAGTTAATGAAAGAATCGAATCATTAAAAAATCATCCAAGGTTTGACCAAATAAATAATTATTTGAAGGCAAACAATCTCAACTTAGACGATATATTATCTAAATATTACAAATTAAAGGAAGAAATAGAAAGTAAAAATAATTATCCAAAAATAGATGTAATTGGACATGGGGATCCAGGATTTGCTAATACCCTATATAATAAAGCTACACAAACATTAAAATTTATTGATCCAAAGGGTGCTTTAAAAGAGGAAGAACTCTGGACAAATCCATACTATGATATTGCAAAGCTAAGTCATTGCGTTTGTGGCAGGTATGATTTTTTCAATAATGGTTTATTTGAAATTAAAATTAACAATAGTTTGGCTTATGAATTAGATATACCTTTCAATAATGAAATGTATAAAGCTATTTTTAAGGAAAAAATAGTAAATAATGGATATGATTACCATACTGTAAGAATATATGAAGCATCTTTATTTTTATCAATGCTGCCACTGCATATAGATAATCCTTATAAAGTATTTGGATTTATTCTGAACACAATAGAAATTTTGAAGGAGCTTGAAAATGATGTATAAAGATTATTCATTTGTTTTTGATATTGATGGAACTATCTGCCCAATTAAGAAAAAAGATGAAAAATATGAAGACTTAGTTCCATTTCCTGATATAGTTGAAAAATTAAAATTCTATAAAGAAAATGGGGCAAAAATTGTATTATATACATCAAGAAATATGAATTCATACAATGGAAACATAGGTTTAATAAATAAAAATACTGCGGTTATACTAAACAAATGGCTTGAAAAGTGGGATATTCCGTATGATGAAATTGTATATGGTAAAGTTTGGCCGGGGCATAAGGGATTTTATGTTGACGACAGATCAATAAGACCTGATGAATTTTTAAAATATGATACTCAGGAGTTAGAAAATATATGTGAAGCCTCAAGGTGTAAGTAATAAAAGGAATAGAATATGTCATTAAGAAATATAGATATTGTAATAACAATGGGTGGTCTTGGTTCAAGATTTAGAGAAAAAGGTTACAATGTTCCAAAGTATATGATTGAAGCAAAAGGGAAACCTCTTTTTGACTGGTCAATGATAAGTTTAGAAGGATTTAATAATAACGTTGATAAGTATATTTTTATAGCACTTAAAGATGAAAATTCTGACATAAAAAGCTTTATAAATGAACGTTGCAAAATATTAAATATTAAAAATTACAAAATAATCATACTGGACAAATTAACAGACGGACAAGCTACAACAGCAATGTTAGCAAAAGAATATTGGAATGAAAATAATGCACTATTGATATATAACATTGATACCTATGTTGAGTCAGGGGAGATGAACAGTGCTCAATTAAGAGGTGATGGATTTATTCCTTGTTTTCAAGCTGAAGGCGACCATTGGAGTTTTGTAAGATTAGATGATAATGGTGAGGTCGTAGAGATTAAGGAAAAAGAACGAATTTCAAATTATTGTACTCTTGGTGCATACTATTTTAAAACGTGCAAATTATATGAAGATTTATACAATGAATTCTATAAAAATAAACATTTTTCAAAAGAAAAGTATGTTGCACCACTATATGATTACCTTTTAAGTAAAAATGGCAAAATTTATATATCAGATGTTCCACCCCAAAAAGTACACGTTTTGGGAACTCCCGATGAACTGGAGCAATTTCTGAATGAATAATTTGATAAAACAACTTGTCAGTTTCATTGGATATAGCGGAATAGGGTGGATTTTAGATTTTTCTACCTATACGATACTTGCATTATTATCTGTTAATTTGTTTTTGTGTAATGCTTTGGGTGCAGTAGCAGGAGTTACGTTTGTTTTTATATTTTCAACAAGATATATATTTCAAAATAACAGCAAAATACCTTTATTCGCAAAATATATAATATATATTTTATATCAAGTAGTTCTTATTTATTTTGTTTCAAAATTGCTTGTTATGGTAAATTCTTTGTTGTTATCTAATTTGAACTTTTCATTTGTAAAAGAGTTCTGTGCAATTTTATCAAAAATAATTATTACACCAATAACAATGCTTTTAAATTTTATTGTTTTAAAAAATGTAATAGAAAAAATCTAAAATAAATTTAAACCATATTTTACATCCGTCATGTTTTTGCTATAATTTAATCAAAGTGAGGTTTTATTATGAAAGATATGATGGATAAAATCCTTCAGATAGAGAAAAAATACAATGAATTGGGAGTAACTCTTTCTGATCCGGAGGTAATTCAAGATTATAACAGATTTAAAGAATTATCAAAACAGCGTAAATCAATGGAAGAAACAGTTGAATTATATTATGCCTGGAAGAAGGCAAATGACAGCATTACAGATGCAAAAGAAATGCTAAAAAGCGAATCAGACGACGAAATGCGTGGATTTTTAAAATCTGATATTGAAGAAAATGAAGCTAAAATAGCTGATTATGAAGAACAAATGAAAATTTTATTGCTGCCTAGAGATCCAATGGATGATAAAGATATTATGCTTGAAATAAGAGGTGGTGCCGGCGGAGATGAAGCAAATATTTTTGCCGGAGATTTAATGAGAATGTATATGAGATTTGCTGATAAGCAGGGATGGAAAACACAAGTTCTTAGTATGACTGAATGTGAAGCAGGTGGAGTTTCTGAAGTTATTATTTCTGTAAAGGGTGATGCTGTATATTCAAAATTAAAATATGAATCAGGTGTTCATAGAGTACAGCGAGTGCCTCAAACCGAATCTCAAGGAAGAGTCCACACTTCAACTGCAACAGTTGCAGTAATGCCGGAAGTTGATGATGTGGAAATTGAAATTCGTCCGGAAGATATTGAAATGTCAACCGCACGTTCAGGTGGTGCCGGCGGTCAAAACGTTAACAAAGTTGAAACAGCAGCACGTTTATTTCATAAACCGACGGGAATCATGATTTTCTGTACGGAAGAACGTTCTCAACTTCAAAACAAAGAACGTGCAATGCAAATTTTGAAAGCTAAATTATATGATTTGGAAGTTCAAAAGCAAACAAAAGAAATTACAGATTTAAGACGTTCTCAAGTTGGATCTGGAGATAGAAGCGAACGTATAAGAACTTATAATTTTCCTCAAGGGCGTTTAACCGATCACAGAATAGGTCAAAACTTAAATGTTTGGACTGTTATAGACGGAGAATTAGATGAATTATTAAAATTGTTAATTGAGTATGACCAAAAATTAAAATTAGAAAAATTAGCAGAAGTAAATTAAGATGAAAAATATAAGAAAATGTGTCGGGTGTGGTAGTTTGCACAAGACAAAAGACCTCATAAAAATAACGCATAGTAGAGAATTGAATGCAGTTATAATTAATCCTGATACTAAAATATTTGGCAGATCTGTATATCTTTGTTATAATAAAATGTGTATAGAAAATGCATTAAAAAAGAATAAACTGGATAAAGCTTTAAAAACAGCGATATCAAATGAACTGAAAGGAAAATTAATTGAGTTTGAATAACATGCGTGTAAGTGAATTAGCAAAAGAATTAAATTTAACAAGCAAAGAGGTAATCGAAAAGTTAGCTCAGATAAAGATTGTTGTAAAAACTCATTCCAGCTCGGTTACAGAAGATCAAATAAAAAAATTGAAAGATTTTATTGCAGGTGGTTCTGTTATTGAGGTTAAAAAACCTAAGGCATTTATTGTAAAAAAAGCCAAAGCAGATGAAAAACCTGAAGTAAAAGTTGAAGAAAAGGTTATAGAAGAAGAAAAAGAAGAAAAAGAAAAAATTCAAGAAATACCTAAAAAAGTTGAAACACCAAAGGTAGAACGAATTGAACGTGTTGAAAGACCAAAAGTTGAAGTAGTAAAAAAAGCTCCGGTAAGCAGATTGGAAATTGTCAGACACGCAAAACCTGAGTCAGAAAAAACTCAGCAAATTGCTAAAACACAAAAAACGAATAAAACTTCTACTCCAAACAAATCAACAGAACAAAAACCAATTGAAAGACATATTATTTCGCAAGATATTTACGAAAATAAAGGTCAAAGTTCAAAACATAAACCAGCAGATAAGCGTAAAGACAAAATTTCAAAAGAAGAAGAACAGGAAAGAATATCTTTAGAAAAAGCTGCTGCTCAAAAACACAAAAAACGTTCTCATAAAGAGGAAGAAGTTGCTGAAGTTACACAACTTGTTGTGAATACTGCAATGACAATACAGGAATTGGCTGATAAAATAAAGAAAACGCCGGCTGAGATTGTCAAATTTTTAATGTTGAATGGCATTATGGCAACAGTAAACCAATTGATAGATGTTGACGTTATAAAAAAAGTTTGTGCTGAATATGGACTTGAAGTATTAGATGAAGATTTAGATGCGTTCATTGAACAAGAAATGGCTAAAGAAGAAAAGAAAGAGCGTCTAAAATCTGATGAAAAGAATATGGTTTCAAGAGCTCCTGTAATAAGCATTATGGGACACGTAGATCACGGTAAAACAACATTACTGGATAGTATAAGAGCTTCAAAACACAAAATTGTAAATACTGAAGTTGGCGGGATTACACAATCTATCGGTGCATATACTATATATTTAGAAAATAGAAAAGTAGTATTTTTAGATACTCCAGGGCACGAAGCTTTTACCGAAATGCGTGCAAGAGGTGCAAAGGCTACTGATATAGCGATTTTGGTTGTAGCTGCTGATGACGGTATTATGCCTCAAACAATTGAAGCTATAAATCATGCAAGAGCTGCAGAAATTCCAATTATTGTTGCTGTCAATAAGATTGATAAAGCAGGAGCAGATCCTGACAGAATTTTAACTCAATTAACAGAACATGGCTTAGTTCCTGAGGCTTGGGGTGGTGATACAATTACTTGTAATGTTTCAGCACTACAAAGACAAGGCATTGATGAATTATTAGAATATATTTTACTTGTGGCTGACATGCAGGATTTAAAAGCTAACCCTAATACGCTGGCATCTGGTGTTGTTATTGAAGCAAATTTAGACAAAGGTAAAGGCCCTGTTGCAACATTATTGGTTCAAAATGGTACTCTTAATGTTGGAGATTGTGTTGTTGTTGGTACATCTTGCGGTAGAGCCAGAGCTTTATTGTCAGATTCTGGTGAAAAAATTAAAGCTGCAGAACCTGCAACTCCTGTCGAAATTTTAGGATTATCAGAAGTTCCGCAAGCTGGCGATACATTTGAAGTTGTTGCTAATGATAAAGAAATGAAAACAATCATCGAAAAGCGTAAAGAAACCGAAAGAACAAGACGTTTGGATGAGATGTTACCTGCACATATCAGGAAAGAAGCTGTTTCAGGTGAGGAAGATATTCCTCAATTGAATTTAATTATAAAAGCGAATACTCATGGTGCCGCAGAGGCTGTTTCCCAAGCAATTGCTCAAATGGAATCAAATGAAATTGCAACCAAGATTATTCATGTAGGTGTTGGTGATATTTCTGAAGCCGACGTAATGTTAGCTTCTGCATCAAAAGCATTAATTTTGGGATTTACAGTCAAAGAGGATTCAAATGCTCTTGCTGCTGCTGAAAGAGAACACGTTATTATAAAGAAATATGATATCATTTATCAGATACTTGAAGATATGGAAAAAACAATGTTATCGTTGTTAGAACCTGAAATAAAAGAAGTTGAACTTGGTAAAGCTGAAATCAGACAAGTATTTACGATTGGTAAAACAACAAAAATCGCCGGTTGCTATGTTACTGAAGGAAAGATACAGCGTAACAAGACTGCAGTTCTAATAAGAGACGGACAAGAAATCTTCCGTGGTGCAATTGATCAATTAAAGAGGTTTAAAGATGATGTTAAAGAAGTTGCACAGGGTTTTGAATGTGGTATATCTTTTGCTAAATTTAATGATTTACAAGAAGGCGATATAATTGAAGTATCAACAACTGAAGAAGTTGAACGTCAAAAATTATAATAACAAAGGATAAGTCATGAGTAGTAACTTAAGAAACGAACGAGTTAGAAAAGAGTTAATGCGTGAAATTTCTGATATTTTAAGAAAAGAAATCAGAGGTTTAGTTGGTGTAGTTTCAATAACAGATGTTGAAGTCAGTCATGACAATTCATTTGCTAAAGTTTTTTATAGCGTATATGGTTCAGAAGAACAAAAAGAAAAATCCGTTAACATAATAAACCAAAGTGTTTCTAAAATTCGTTATGAAGTAGGCAAACGTATAAGATTACGTTTGACGCCGGAACTAAGATTCATTTTGGATAATTCTATTGAGCGTGGTTCAAGAGTAAATGAGATATTAGGCAAAATTTCACGCGGAGAAGTTTAATTGTTTGGCTTTTTAAATGTATATAAACCTGTTGGAATGACCTCTCACGATGTTGTTGCATTTTTAAGACGTGTATTAAAAATTAAGCAGATAGGGCATACAGGGACATTGGATCCTTTTGCAGAAGGTGTTTTGCCAATTTCTATCGGGAAAGCAACTCGTTTAATTGAATATTTAAGGGAAGATAAGGGTTATATTGCAACTGTGCAATTTGGCATAAGTACAGATACTTATGATAGCGAAGGTAAGATAACTTTCGAATCAGATATAAAAGTTACGAGCAAAGATATTGATTCTATTTTAGCCAAATTTTGTGGAGAAATTGAGCAGATACCACCTATTTATTCAGCAATAAAAGTAAAAGGGAAAAAATTATATGAATATGCCAGAAGTGGGGAAAAGGTTGAAATTAAGCCAAGAAAAGTTATAATTGACAAAATAGAATTAATAGATTTTAACTACGAAAAACAGCAAGCAACAATTAATATTGAATCTTCAAAGGGAACATATATACGTTCAATAGCCAGTGATATAGGAAAAGAATTAGGTTGTGGAGCTCATTTAATCAAATTAATAAGAACAAAATCCGGTCATTTTGTGTTAGAAAATACTATAAATCTTGAATCACTTGAAAATTTATCTGTAATTCAAGATAATTTAATTAACCCAATAGATGTTTTACCATTTGATTGCTACCAATTAACTGAAGAGGAACACAAAAAAGTAAAAAATGGTCAATCGTTTGTTAATAAAAGTATTAAAAATGCAGATTTTATAATTTTGGTTTATAATAATGTTGTAAGTGCAGTTGCAAATTGTACGAATTATGTTATCAAAGTATGTAAGGTATTTGAAATATGAAACAAAAAATATTAATAATAACACTGTTTTTGTTAATTTTAGGTCAAGTGTCTTTTGCTCAAGATTTGTCTGCTTATTGTGCCCAACCTCATGATTTATCGTTAAAAACTACAAGATTTCTGTCAAATGCGACAGGTACTACTGCGATTTCCCAAAATATTGCGAATGCTTTAATAAAAAGAGAACTGAGAAATTCTGCAGGTATGAAAGGGTTAAAGGTAAAAATAAAATCTTTCAGTGCGAATGATTTATTGGCAGGACGATTCAAGTCATTGACGTTAAATGGTTCAAATTTGGATTTTAATGGAGTTCATGTCTCAAAATTTAGTGCAAAAACAATTTGCGATTTCAATAATATAAGAGCAACAGGCAATCCAATTATCTTTAGAGATAATTTTGCAATGCAGTATGATATTGCAATTTCAAGTGATGATTTAAAAAAGACAGTAAAATCTCCAACATATCAAGCTCTACTTTCAATGATAAATGTAAAAACAGCCGGAATAAACTTATTTAATATCAAAGATGTCGATGTATCATTCAAAGAAGATAAATTCGTTTTTGGATTAAAAATGGATAACAATGTTTTTGGTTATAGTATGCCAGTTGCAATGGATGTTGCTACAAAATTATTAGTTCAAAACGGCAAAATAAAAGTTACGGAACTATCCCTTGATAATTCTAATCATAAAATAAATTTATCAAACTTAACAAAGGTTTTAAATGTTATAAATCCTTTATCATTTTCAACAGATATACTTGGAAATGAGGGGACTAAAGTTTCGGTTGATAATTTAAAAATCGAACGAAGTAAGCTACATCTGGATGGAACTTTATTTGTTCCTAAATCACAAAGGATTTATTAAAGAGGTATTAAAATGAACGATTTTCAAAAAATAGGTTTAATAGTTGTAATCATTCTTGCTGCGATATATATTAAAATGGCATATTTTGGAAGTAAGGATGTTATTGAAGAGCCGGTGCCCACAAAAACACAAATTGAAGAAAAGAATATAACAAAGCAAGAAGAACCTCAAGAAAAAGTAAGTACAGAATATGTCAATGTGTTTTTTATTACTCATAATGCTAAAGGAGAAGAAGTATATAGAGCTGTAAAACGTGAATATATACCTGAGATGAACCAAGGAACTTCAAAACTTAAACTTGCTGTTAGAGAATTAATAAAAGGTCCAAGTGAAAAAGAAAAGAAAAAAGGCGTATATTCAGAAATTCCTGCTGGAACTCGTTTGATATCAATTACAGAGGCATCATCAAGAGTTGTTATTAATCTTTCTGGAGATTTTGAAAATGGAGGAGGTACAGATAGCTTATATAAGCGTTTATTCCAACTTATAAAGACTGTAAAACACAATACAAATTTACCTTTATACTTACAACTTGATGGGAAACAAGTTGATGTAATCGGAGGTGAAGGAATTATGATTACTCAACCGCTAAATGAGGATTTTGCTAATGAATAAAGATTTAGAATATTATTTAAACCTGAATTGGACACTTATTGAAGGAACCGATTTAGACTTTAACGGTAATCCGTACCATTACATTGAAATAAAAGAAATTCCAAGTTTTGCTTTCTGTGCTAAAACAATAGAAAAAGCAAGAGAAAATTACAAACACCAATTGAAACTTCAACTAATGTTGATGCTTGAAGATGGCGATGATATCCCTGAACCAGGTGAAGATGAAGATGATGTTGATTGGGAAAGTATGTGCCCCGGAGGCTAAACCTAAGATTTAATATGAAGAGATTTTTTGAAAAATTTTTATCGCATTTTGCACTAATATTTGTTTCATTGCTTTCAATATTTCCATTTATATGGCTAATTTCGACATCCTTAAAAGGTGCGAATGAAAATATTTTTGCATATCCGCCAACAATTATTCCCTCTGATTTTACTTGGAGCAATTATATTGGTGTGTGGAAAAAAGTTAATTTTATGGCTTATTTTTGGAATAGCATGATTGTTGCGGGTGCTACCGTAGTTTTAAATTTAATTTTGTCCTCTTTGGCTGCTTATCCACTTGCGAGAATGAAATTTGCAGGCAAAAATTTTGTATTCTTCTCAATTTTAGCAACAATAATGATACCATTCCAAGCGATAATGCTACCAGTATATTTAATTACCATAAAACTTAATTTAATGGATACTGTAAATAATTTTATGGGATTTGTAGGTCTTGTGATGCCATTTGCAGTAAGTGCTTTTGGTATATTCTTGATGCGACAAGCTTTTTTAGGAATACCAAAAGAGATAGAAGAAGCAGCAATAGTTGATGGTTGCAATGTTTTTCAAGTATTTTGGAAAGTTTTAATGCCTATGGTTAAGCCTTCGCTTGCAGTTCTTGCAATTTTTACATTTATAGGCTCTTGGGGTGAATTTCTCTGGCCAAGTATTGTTTTAACAAAAGAAAGTATGTACACTTTACCTGTTGGTGTAAATAATTTACAGGGAATGTTTAGTTCAAACTGGCGTTATATTGCCGCAGGATCAATTTTATCAACAGTTCCAATATTAATTTTCTTTTTAGCTATGCAAAAGTACTTTATATCCGGTGAAAATGAAGGTGCTGTAAAAGGCTAAAATATTTAATTTTGATATCAAAAGAGCTGACAGGAGTCAGCTTTTTTTAGTTGCATAAAAAAGAGAAGTCTTAACAAAAGTTAACAAACAGGGATAAAAAAGGCAATAAAAATAGCCAGAAATTGTTTATA
>CAKVCZ010000006.1 GCA_934726055.1 uncultured Candidatus Melainabacteria bacterium | reverse complement strand
GATTTAGATGTTTCAACTTCAGATTTGGAAAAACTCGGATTTTCAAAAGATCAAATTGATTATTTTACAAAATAGCGTGTTTGGTTAACTATTTTTATTTTCCTGCAAAATATTTATATATAACTTTTTGTTTGTTATATAATTAAGAAGTGTAAGAATAAATTATTTTGTGGGGATATTTTGAAAAGACGAACTATTATAAGTATTATAATTTCTATAATTTGTGTAATAGCAACATGCAATTTTTGGTGCACATTTGAACCTTTTGATGTTTCTTTTGATATAAAAGGTTCAGGTAATGCAGAAGTTTCTGTTTATCTATCAAAAGTGGATTCTCCGGAATTTGCAAAAACAAAAGATAGTAAAAAAACATGCAATCTTAAAAATATAAAGAAAATAGATGTTTCGTTAGAACGTGTAAGATATCCGAAAAGATTTAAGATTGCTATTATAAGATTAGAACATACAAAAGATAATCAAATTCAAATTTCTAATATTAAATTTAGAAATGGTAAGTACTCTATTGATGATTTAGATAAATTTAAAATAAGCGGTGCAAATAATATAAAAATACAAGATGGTGTGCTTTCGTTTACATCTACGGAAGATTTAATCACCCTATATTATGATAAAAAATTGAGTGCTCACGCAAAATTTAACCTAAATTTAAAACTTTTTGTTATAATTCTTGTTCTATCCTTCTTATTTGTTTATAAAATAACGGATTATCTTGCTGATTTTAAATCAGTTAAGGAAAAATCAAGATTAGATATAATATTTTTATTGTTGTTTTTTGTAACAATCTCAATTCCAATGTTGCGAATTAATACAGAAGATTCAAGTTCTGCCGAAAATAGAAATTTAGCAAAATTGAAACCTATAATGAACGATAAAAAAGAAATAAATGAAAATTTTGGAAAAGATTTTGACGCTTGGTTTTCTGACAGATTCTTTTTACGAGATGAACTTATTGAAATAGGTTCTTTAATGGAAATTTTAAACGGAAGAATAAATAATGAATTTGTTATAGAAGGGAAAGAGGATTGGTTATTTTTTAAATATGATAATGGTATAAATAATTATAGAAACAGTGAATATTATACTGAAGAAGAATTAAAGAATATTTCGCAATATTTATCTGATATAAACGCTTATTGTAAAAAACATAATAAGAAGTTTTTATTTGTTGTTCCACCTGATAAACATAGAATATATGAGGAATTTTATCCGTCAGAATTGGTTAAAAAGGTTAGACCAAATACTGAAAGTAAGACTGTTCAGCTTTTTGATTATTTGGCAAAAAACACAGATGTTCAAACGTTGTATTTAAAAGAAATTTTGGATAATGCCAAAAATGATTTAAAAAATGATGAGTTTCTTTATTTGAAAAAAGACACTCATTGGACAATGCTTGGTGCATACGTTGGATATAACGGCATTATCAAAAAGATAAATACGATTGTACCAAACAAGCTTAATATATATGTTCCGAAAAATACAAAAGACAATGTGTATGAAGTTCAAGATTTAGTCCGACTATCTCCAAAATTGTTGCAAAAACAAGATAAAACAATGTATCATGATCCTATTGGTTACGATACATCAAAGTATTTTTGCGATTTTATTAATAATGATAGAGTTAGAGATTATTCTTGTACAAATATAGATGGTAAAGGCAAATACGTCGTAACAACTTACCATGACTCTTTTTCAGGTGCATTAGAAAATTACTATTCAGCTTCATTTAAGAAAATATATTATAAATGGCGATATGAAGCAAAAGCTTCTGAATTAAAAGATTCGGATATTGTTATTTTAGAAGTAGTTGAAAGGTTTGTGCCAAAACTAATAAAATTAAAATTTGAGGAGGATAATTAGATATGTTATTTAGTTCAGCAACTTTTGTGTTTCTATTTCTTCCAATAGTTTGTGCTATTTATCTTTTAGCAAAAAAAGAATTACACAATCCGATATTGTTGATAGCAAGTATTATTTTTTATGCTTGGGGCGAACCAAGTTATTTGTCAATAATGTTGTTGACGATAATAATTTCTTATTTCGGTGCAATTTTTATTGATAAATTTCAAAATCATAAAAAAGCAATTTTAATTGGCACAATACTTTTAGATTTAAGCTTTTTGATGTATTTTAAATATTTCAATTTCTTTATTGATAATATAAATTTACTTTTCCATTCAAATGTGGATTTTATAAAGGTTGTAATGCCAATTGGTATTTCATTCTATACTTTCCAAGCTTTGTCTTATGTGATAGATGTTTACAAAAAAGAAGTAAATGTGCAAAAGAATTTTTATAAATTGGCTTTGTACATTTGTTTATTTCCTCAATTGGTTGCGGGTCCGATTGTAAAATATCATGATGTAGAAAAGGAAATTGAAAATCGTGATGTAACATTTGATAATGTGTCATTAGGGGTAAAAAGATTTATTATTGGTTTATCTAAAAAAATGATAATAGCAAATACTTTAGGGGCTGTTGTTGACAAAATTTTTGAACAATGTCCTGACGCATTTTCATCATTTGTTGCATGGATTGGTGGTTTTGCATATATTATGCAGTTATATTTTGACTTTTCAGGTTACTCAGATATGGCAATCGGTTTAGGGCTTATCTTTGGTTTCAAATTCCTTGAAAACTTTAATTACCCATACATTTCAAAATCTATTACAGAATTTTGGAGAAGATGGCATATCTCATTATCGACTTGGTTCAAACTATATATATATATTCCACTAGGAGGAAACAGAGTCGGCAAATTATTACATTACAGAAATTTGATGATTGTATTTTTTGTTACAGGTTTCTGGCATGGTGCAGGCTGGACGTTTATTGTCTGGGGTATTTGGCATGGTTTGTTTATTGTAATGGAAAAGGCTACCGGATTAGCTAAAGAAACACAAAATAAATTAGCAAATATTTTCAAGCATGTATATGCAATATTGGTTGTTACTATTGGATTTGTTGTATTTAGAGCAAGTGATATAACTTATGCTTTAAAATATTTAAAACGGATGTTTAGTTTTTCTTCAGCGCCGACAAATGCTTATCCTTTGACTTACTATGGCGGAGTTGTAGAAATATTAATAAGTATTATTGCTGTTTTTTGTGCAATAGGATTATTTTCAGGTATGCTTGAATATGCAGAAAGAAATAAGTTCACAAAGGCTACTGTTAACTTGTGGTTGATTGTGTTGTTAATTTTCTCTCTATCTCTAATTGCAGCATCTACGTATAATCCGTTTATTTACTTTAATTTTTAAAGATTAATTGATAATAACTAACTATAAAAAGAAAAAGTTGTAATGTTTATATATTACAACTTTCTTTTATAGCTTTTTTCAAAATATCTGTTACTCTTAAATATATATCTTCTGCTAAAGGATTATTTTTCCGATATTTAGGACGCATTAATTTTATCCATGAACTAGAGCCTTGTTCAAGGTTAAAAATATCTACTTTATCTACTAAGAATACTTCTTTAGGTTTATTTTCAAAATTAATATTTGAATTATGTGCAATTACTAAACCGAATTTTTTATTTTTTCGTTTAGATTTTATATAGTTATATATATCTAAAATATGTTTTTCTGAAAGTTGACTTGAAGCATAAAATACGCATATAAGAGGTTTTTCACTGTTTAGATAAAAATTAAAATTTTCAATGCGTTTATTGTATCGAGATATTAGTTCTTCTTTTGTTAATTTTCCATCATGAACAAAATTTATATTTAATGCATAATTTATGTATGTATCTTCTTTTTCATCAAAATATGTTTCATCGAAAAGATTTTCAAAATTATTATTTAAAAGTTCAATGATTTTATCAATATTATAATAATATGCTAAATCGAACGGACAAGAGAGTTCTCCATATATTTTAGTAGGTTTTAATTTTGCAAAAGAACATATAACTCTCGGAAAGCAATTTTGTCCGAGTGAAATAATATTGTATTTCAGATCCTTAAACTTGAAGTAGTCAAAAATATTAAATTTTTGACCTCTTATTAAGTCAATAAAATCTTGAAAAGTATGAAATGAATTAATTATATCTGTTATCATAACTATATTTATTCTGCTTTTCTTAGTTCTATTTCAATGAGTTTAACAAATTCATCTACAAGTGTCGGATTCCATTTTTTGTTTGCATCTTTTTTAATTATATCAATTGCTTCATAAGGACTCAATGCCTTACGATAAATTCTTGGTTCTGTTAGTGCAAAATATGCATCAAGAATCAATATAATTTGAGAAGATAGAGGAATTTCTTTTCCGGATAATTTATTAGGATATCCTGAGCCGTCCCAATTTTCATGATGCTTCTCTATGATAGGAATGATATCTTTAACGTTGGATAGTGGTTCAAGAATTTCGTGTGCGGCAATTCTAGGGTGATTTTCAATGTAAGCACGTTCTTCATCAGTTAACGGTCCGTCTTTTTGCAAAATTTCATGAGGGAGCATTAAATTTCCAACATCATATAGCAGCATTGCCACACGCAATTTATCAGCATCTTCTTTTTCCAATTCAAATCTTCTTGCAAGAGTTGTTGCCATCACAACTTTTGATTTAGAAGATCCCAAAGTATGTTGAGGGTTATAGGAAGTAACAAGAGCGTCTGCTACTGTATATAAAGTATCTTTAGGATTTGTATTTTGTTCGAGTGCCATTTGTAATTTATGACGTAAATCTTTTTTTAGTTCTTCAGAGATATTAACATGATTTGTCGCTAGTATATCGTTGAACGCTGTTAGAGCAACCTCTTGCCATGAAATTTCAGATATAGGAGTTGCTATTGTAACTTGATTTCTTCCGTTTCTTTTTGAATGATACATTGCTTGATCGGTAAGTTCAATTAATTCTTCAACATTATTTGCATGCTCCATAAATGTTGCAACACCCAAACTCGCTGTAATTGTTCCTACTGTTTCAATTGGAGTTGTTTCAATTGCTTTTCTAATTCTTTCTGCGGCAATCATCGCACCTCTGGAATCAATTCCGGGAAGAAGTACGTTGAATTCTTCTCCTCCGATACGTGCAGCTACGTCTATTGAACGAGCATTCTGTTTTAGTACTGTCGATATTTGTTTTATGGCTAAGTCGCCGTAAACGTGTCCATATTTATCGTTAATTTGTTTTAAATGATCTAAATCAATACCAATTACAGAAAATGGTTGTTTCTGTCTATTTGCACGTATAAATTCTTTTTCAATTGCTTCTTCAAAATATCTTCTGTTATATAACGTTGTAAGGGCATCTGTAATAGCTTGTTCTCTAACCATTTGGAATAAATCGGCAATTGTTATTGCAAGTTCAATTTGTTGTGCAAACAAATTCAAAAAATCTAATTCTGCCTCTGTTGCTTCAAGTCTTTCCGATAATACAACTACAAAGCCGAATCTATTCATTTTTGATAGTGGTACAACCATAAATGAACGGCATTTTGTATCACTCAATATTTCTTCTAAATCTTCTTCTTTAATATCCGGAACAAGGTTTAATAAACCTGTTCTTAAATCCGAACTTTGCAGAATTTCTTTGCTTTTTAAAACTGCCTTTATAACATTTGAATTGTTAAAATTTAAACGTTGAGTATTTAATGGTTTTTCCAATTTAGAGTTAATTATTTCAAATAGGCTATCATTGGATGTTGCCATTAAGCTGTAATATTCACCATTTTCGTCAATTTTTCGCTGAAGAATACAACTATGCTTATAACCGAGTTCTCCTTGAAGATTATTTACGGTTGTATCAAGAATACTAGACAGTGGTTTTGATGAATTCATCATTTCCCAAATATGCTGTAATGTAAGCATACGCCTATTGGCTTCATTTAATTCATTAGTTCTTTCTTCTATTTCTTGTTCAAGTTGAGCATTTCTTTCATAAATTTCAAGAAAGTCTTTTTTGCCGCTATACAGATGATTTTCAACTGCACTAACTTGTTTTGTAAAATCTTTTATTTTGTCGAATAATCCCATAAAATACCTTGTTTTGTTAATTTATTATACTACATAACTTTGATTTCGTAAAATTTTTGATTAAGTTTGTTAAAATTTTATGACTTTTAAGAATAAATCATTAAATATCTTGTGTCCTATAAAAGTATGAAATTTTATACCGGATATTCATAAAGTATCTTGAAATAATGTAAAATAAAGATGAGAGTGAGGAAGAAAATTGTTTGATTCATTGAGAGTTTCAAATAGGCTGGTGCCGGCAAATAAGCAGAATATAAAACGACGAGAAGATGATGAGTCGAATAAACAAGCTGCACAAACGGAAGCTGAAAGTAGTAATACAAGTCTTGCTCAAAGTCGTGGTTTACAATATGTTCAAGATTTGCAAGATGGAAAAACTCCACAAAGAAAACCTATTGTGAACAAAAATCAAGTGTATCCAAATCAATATGCACAAAATAGTGTAAACTCAAATGGAGTTGTAAACAATAGAGTTGGGTATAATCAATCTGTAAACGTTAGCAATGTTCAGCCACATGTAAATACGTCAAATGTTGCACAAAATCCTGTTTCTCAAACGCAAGAGGCAGAAGAACCTTTATCAAAACGAATAAGCCCAAAAATAAATATCGCTCAAGTCGTGGGAGATTTTAAAAATACTGCTCATGCTATCGGAACACCGGAAGATATTTATGATGAGGTAAAAACATATTTAGATTTAGTTGAAAAACAAACTAAAAAAGATAATGCTAATGTTAAGTTAGTTCAAACAAATTTAAGAAGTGCTGCAAGTCTTTTAGATGGTTATATTTCAGCTACTCTAAATAAAGATTCAAAAGTTGTAGAAAATTGGGTTGAAGCTATATTTTTACAACAAGTTGATTATAAATATAATACAGAAGATATAAACGAGGCATTTCTTGTTCAAATGCCGGAAGAAAAAAAGTCTTCTGAACCATTACCGGAACAAAATTCTGAAGTTGTTACAACAGAACCGGCAAAACCTCAAATAGATTCTCAATTAAAAAATTTATTTCATCAAGGCTTAAAAAATGCAGGAAAAGGCAATTTTGATGCAGCACTTTTCAATTTCGAAAGTGCAATAGAACGTTCAAAAGAAGTTGGCGATATTGATACCCAATCCAAAATAGCTTTTGAAAAAGGTAAAATTTATGATAATCAGGATGATTTACCTAAAGCTTTGGAAGAATATAACAATGCCATAACTTTAACGAAAGATGATAATATAAAAATTAAAAGTCATTATGCCATGGCTCAAATATATAATGACGTAAACCAATTTAAGCCGGCAATAGAACATTACATGGCAGCAATTGCCTTTGCCGGAGAAAAAGATAATCTTAAAGCCCAAATTCAATCTTTGACAAAAATTGGTGATATTTATTCTGATAAATATGATAAAGAAGCTTTTAATGTATATGAGCATGCCGAAATTTTGGCAGAAGAATCTAAGGATGACAAAAATAAAGGCTATGTCTCAAGTACTATTGCAAATGCGTATGATAGATTTAATAAACCCACAAAAGCTTTAAAATATTATTCGGATGCTGTAAAAAATTACGAAAAAGCAGGTGCCAACAACAAAGTTGCTCTTAATTATCAAAGAGCAGGCGAATTGATGATTGACTATAAAAAAGGTGATAAAGGCAAAAACCTGATTCAAAAAGCTATTCAATATGCAAAAAAAGCAAATAATGAAAAGCTTGTTAAAAAACTTGAAGCCGAAATAAACGCAGCGTAGATACTTTTTGTATTTCTATGAAAAAAAACAACAAAACAATCTTTTCATCATTTGAAAAGATTGTTTTAGCTTAAATAAATATTTTTTAGAAATTAACCACGAAGTTTTAATTTTTTGATTAATTCTCTGTATCCGTCCAAGTTAATGTCTTTTAAATATGCTAAAAGTCTTTTTCTTTTACCTACCATCATTAACAACCCACGTTTAGCAGAAAAATCTTTTTTGTTTAACTTCATGTGTTCAGTTAATTCAGTGATTTTTTTGCTAAGCATAGCAATTTGAACTTCTGCGGAACCTGTATCTTTTTCATTAGCTCCGAATTTTTTTACGATTGTGCTTTTGTTTTTTAAGTTAATTGACATATTTTAACGTTCCTTTTTTATCTATTCTTAAGATAATAATAATATGTCAAGAAAAAAAATCAACTATATATTTTGCACTTGTAACAAAAAATGAAGTTTTAATTATGCTAAATCTAAAAGATTAGTTGCATTAGCCTTACAAAAATCCCAAGTGTGGTATTGTAAAAGGTCTAATCTTAAATCAGTTTTGCTTCTTTCAGAATAGAATTCTTTTTTAGCTGATTTAAAACTATCTTGATATTTTGCATAATCTTTATCTGATTCTTTATGTTTTGATAATTCCTCTTTGTGCATTAAAAATACTGATTTTGCATGTGCTTCAACTTTTTGTTGTGCTTTGTATGCCAATCTGTATTCTTCCAGAGTTTGAAAAAGGCTTGCACGTTTTTCATTTTGTTCTGCTTTCATTTGAGCAATTTTTTTATCTGCGGGATTAGTTACATTTTTGTTTTTTGCATTGTCTGAAACTAAATTTAAAGTGAAATTCATGCTAAATATTACCTTTTAATGTCCTCGTATTTATATTAAGTATTTTTGGTTCAAAAAATTGACTTTTAAGATATTGTTGGGTTTGAACTATTCGGGGTGTCGCGGAAGAAACGTTCCTCGACACCATACGGGTTCCACTGCGTTCCACCCTACCGAAAGTTCAAAAAAAATTGACTTTTAAGATATTGTTGGGTTTGAACTATTCGGGGTGTCGCGGAAGAAACGTTCCACAACACCCTGCTGTTTTACGTTATTCTGCTATACCATAGTCCAATCATACCAAATTTTCAAAAGCATGTCTTGATAAAACTTAAAAAATACGCTATAATGTCATGAGAACAAATGGTGCACAAGGATAATAAGGAGAGTTGATATGCCTGAAATGCCTAAATGGTTAATTGTTTTAATCGCAATAGTTGTTGGTTGGTGGGTATTTACACAGGTGTCTGACTTTGTCGGTAAAGTGAATACTACTATTAATAAAGCTAATGGTAATGTTACAATTAAATATTAGCACTATCAAAAGATATTGTTAGTAATATGAATTTTAATGAAAAAGAAATTGAGCAAGTAGTAAATATTTTAAAAATTGATGCAAATAATATCGTTGAAAATTTATTCAAGGATATTGTTTTGTTGAAAAAAAATGGACAAAATGAACAAGTTTTTATAAATATTGCAAGTAGCCTGCATAAATTAAAAAGTTTATTGGGTGCTGTAAATTTTTCAAAACAACAATATTTAGTTCATTGTTTAGAAAGTGTTTTACCGGTATTAAGTAATAATGTTGATTGTTTTTTGAAGATTTTGGATGTTTTAGAATATTCAATTCGCTTTATAAATAATAATCTTACATCTTTAACTGAATTGACAGAAATAATTACTGATAGTGAATTATACCAAGACCTTATAAAAATTGCTGAAAACGTTTCAAATAATAATTTTGATGAAAATGGAATTGATGCAATATGTCAAAGAACTTTTTCTACAAGTTACATGGCTATTAATGATTCCAAAAAGATAACTTTTGATGTAATATATAAGATTTTTAGTGAATACATAAAAAGAACTGCACAGAAAGTTAATAAGGATGTAAATTTTAATTTTGATTATGAAGAAGATAGTCAAATTTTGATTATGATAAACTCTTTAAAAGAGGTTATATTTAACCTTATTAATAATTCAATAGTTCATGGAATCGAATTTCCTGATGAGAGAGTAATTTTAAATAAATCAAAAGTCGCTAATATTTATTTATCCATACAAAAAAATAACGATGTAATTTTGATAAATTTTATTGATGATGGAAAAGGTTTTGACGTTGATGCCATAAAAAAACTTGCCATTGAAAAAGAGTTGTTAAACGAAGAAGATGTTGAGTTCAAAACGGATGAAGATATTTTAGATTTGGTTTTTCTTCCAAAATTTTCTACACAAAAAGAAGTTTCAATGCAGGCAGGCAGAGGTATTGGTCTAAGTTCTGTAAAAAGTGAAATTGAAAGCAGAAATGGTAATTTAAGAATTTTCTCAAGGAAAAACCAAGGCAGTTGTATTAAAATGGAAATACCTTTACATACATAAAAAAAGGATTTGGTTTAATCTTTACCAGATCCTTTTTTATATTTTATTATTGAAATTTTATGATGATGTTTCAGAGAGATTTTTCTTTAATTCTTCTCTTTCTGCACTATTCAAAGGTCTGATTAAAATAACATATCGCATATTAAGTTGCAAAAATTCTTGACGTTCAGTTTCTCCGCCTTTATTTTTATATGTTATTTCGCAATCTTTAACTGCGATAAAGTTTTTATTAGCTTTGTTTAAAATATCACTTAAAATACGATTTTTCTTAGAAAATCCGATATTAAAAACGGTTCCTTTTACTTCGTATTCTTCTGTAAGAATTAAAACATCTTCTTTACAAGCTGGTCCGATGCCAAATAACATTTATTGCTCCTTCTCTTAATTTTATTAGTATTAACATAGAAATATTAATATAAATGAGAAGAAAATCCACCATTCATATAGAGGATATAAATGTTTTGTTCCACGTATTAAATTAATCAGATAATTCGTTCCAAACTTTTTCAAATTCTCTATGAACTTGTTTTAGTGCTTTTACAATTAAATAGTCAAATTGGAGTTCTCTACCACCTTTAATAACTTCAAATGCTTTTTCATGGGAAATCGCATCGTGGTATGGTTTTTGAGTTCTAAGTGCATCATAAACATCTGCTACTGCAACAATTCTAGCTTCTAGGGGAATTTCTTCTTTTTTTAACCCTTCAGGATAACCAAGTCCGTCATATCTTTCGTGGTGGTACTTTGCAATATTCATGGCTATTTTTATAAAATCATTGCCATTAAATTGTTCATAAACTTCCTTAAGCATGTTGTAGCCTAAAGTTGTATGAGTTTTCATTTGGTCAAATTCTTTTTCAGTTAATTTATCCGGTTTGAATACAATTTCATCCGGAATATTAACTTTACCTATATCGTGCAAAGTTGAAGCAAGTTCAACCGCTTTTATATATTCAGGTGTAATTTTTTGTTTATAAATTGGTTTTGTAAGTTCTTGAACTAATATTTTTGTATATCTTTTTACTCGTTCAATGTGTTTTCCTGTATCATCATCTTTTGTTTGAGCGGATTTTGCAAGTGAAAATATAGTTTCAAGTTGGTTTTCTGTAATTCTTTTTACTTCTTCTTCTCTTAATTGTTCGTTTAAATCTCTTAATTTAATTTGTGTTTGAACTCTTTCCAGTAGTTCATCAGGTTTGAATGGTGCTGTAACATAATCGTTTGCACCTGATGCAAAAGCTTTAACAATATCATCTGTATTTGATTCTCTGGAAATAATTATTACAGGAGTATGCTTAAAGTCTTCCATTGATTTTATTTTTTTGCATGTGTCGTAACCGTTTATGCCTGATAAATTCGCATCAATCAAAACTAAATCAATACTTTTGTTTAATTTATCAACCGCAGTATCAAAATTAGATGCTGTTCTTACTTCAATATTATTTTTACTAAAAAATAGTGATAGAATTTTTTGGTTATTTGAATTATCGTCAATAATTAAAATTTTCATCTAATGAACTTTCTTGTTTATTTATGGTATGATTTTATCATAATATACAGATTAAGACAAGGTAATAAATTATGGACGAACAAAAAATAGTGGTAACAATTTCAGGCAAAGATCAAGTTGGAATTGTAATGAAATTTACAACAATATTGGCAGAATATGGTGTAAATATAGAAGATATTAAACAAACTCTAATGCAAGGGCAATTTGTAATGTTTTTGCTTGGAAATATAGAAAATTCAAAACATACATTTAAAGATATAAAACAAGCTCTTTTAAATAAGGGTGAAGAATTGGGAATGGAAATTTGGATTCAGAAAAAAGAAATTTTTGAAAAAATGCATACGATATAATTTTTATTTTATGTTTTTTAAAAAAGGTAGAACTCATAATATAATTATCAAATAGTGTAAAAGGGACGAAAGTATTATGAATAAACTAATACAGCTAGGTGGGGGAGGGGGGGTAAAACTCACTAATAGTAATAATCTTAGCTTATGTAAACTTTGTTTTAGTAGATATATAAAGAAATTTTTGGCATTTACTCTTGCAGAAACCCTGATAGTAATGGGTGTAATTGGAATCGTTGCAGCTCTGACTATTCCAAATTTGAATAGTTCTACGAAAAATAAGGATACTGTTACGAGGTTAAAGAAAGTTTATGCAGAGTTAAATGAGGCTCAAGATAGAGCAATAGCCATATATGGACCTATTGAAGACTGGTTTAAAAATGATAATTGTCTTGAATTGGATGGATTTGGATTGGGTAATATTGCTTGTAAACAAAGGTATTTAGATAGAATAACTGAATCTATGAAAATTCGAAAATATTGTCGAAACCGTACGGAAGATTGCATGATGAATAAATATGGAGAGTGGTTGTATGGAGGAAAACAATCTACAACGAATTTGAATGGATATCCTTCTGTAATATTAAATAATGGGACGAGCATATATGTTGATGTATTCTCCTATCCGGAATGTACAGGTGATGAAGAAGATTATAAAAATGAGTGTGGATATGTGGTAGTAGATGTAGATGGACCAAAGAAAGGTAATCATGTTTGGGGAAAGGATTTATTTTCATTTATAATAACAAAAAATGGCATAAAAGCCAGAGGGAGTGAATCAAATTGGAATGAATCAACATTAAAGTCAAGATGTTTTTATCAAGGTGATTATTGTGCAGAATGGGTGTTAAAAAATGGTAATATGGACTATATAAATACAAACCATACCTCAGAAACAAATGCCGGAATATGTAATAATAATTCGAGTGTTCAACTATCAACAACAGTTGCAAGCTGCAAATAATTCCAAAACAAAAAGAGTGTCAAACTATTTTAACTGACACTCTTTTTATTTTTAATATCATTTACTAATTATCTATCTCTTAATTTTGCAAGTAAGTTTAAGATTTCAATGTATAACCAAACAAATGTTACAATCAAACCAAATGCACCATACCATTCAAAAGATTTGTCTGCCATATTGTTTGCACCTTCTTCAATTACATTAAAATCTATAATGAAGTTTAGTGCTGCAACAATACAAACAACTGCACTAAATCCTATTCCAACAAGGCTTGAAGTAAATAGACCCGGAATGCTCATGTGGAAAAATGAACCAATAAATTGTACCAAATAGATTCCCAAAATAGAAAGCATAGAAATCATTAGTACGCTTCTGAATTTTTCACTACATTTAATAATACCTGCTTTGTATAAAACTAACATTACAAAAAATGCCATGAATGTTGAACCAACTGCCTGAACAACAATACCGGGATACATCCCCTCAAACATTGCAGAAAGTCCACCAATTATTAAACCTTCAGATAGGGCATATACAGGAGCCATATATTTAATTGTTTTTCTGGCAAACATAATTACAATAAATGCTATTATGGATGCTACAAAACCAATCATTAAAAGTCCCATAGCTTTGTCTGTAAGCCCTTGTGCGTATAACATAAATTCATAAACGCTTGTTGCCAATAAACAAAGAAATAGTATAAAAGTTTTACTGATTGCTCCGTTTATTGTCATTGGTTCACCACTTAAAATGGTGGTATTACCTTCCATTGCTTTACCTGAAAATACCGGATTTGACATAAATTTTTCTCCTTTTTAATTATATATAAATATTTTAACATAGTTATAAGTATAAAATAAAGAAATTAATATTTTTTTAATGTAAAATTTATATATGCTAAGTTTGTTTTTAAAATTTGTAAAATATTATGGAAAAAACAGAAAAATAAAGCTGTTCTTATTTCTGTTAATTTCAATAGTAGCAGGATTTTTAGAATTTATTGGAATTGGTTTAATTTATCCGTTTTTGATGATGTTAATAAATCCTCAAATGGCGGTGCAAAATAATATTTATAAGAGCTTTTCAAGAATTGTTTGTATAGAAGATATTTCAATAAACCTTGTTATTATTGCAATTTTAGTTGCATCAATGTTTTTTCTTAAAAATATTTTGATGATTTTTTGTATATACTGGCAGCATAAATTTGTTGTAAATTGGAAAATAGATATAAATAAAAATTTGATGAAATATTATTTATACGTTCCTTATAGAGATATTATGCAAGTTCCGCTATCAGAAAAAACATACAATATTTCTGTTTTAAGTGCACAAGCTTTAGAAGTTTTTGTTGGAAGATTTTTAATTTTGACAACAAATTTAATTATTTTATTTTTAATATTATCTTTGTTGTTTTTAAAATTTTTTACAATAGCAGTTTTTACGATAACATTTGTATGTGTGAGTATGTTGGGGCTAAATAAATTTTTTAAAAAGCGAACATCAATTCTTGCTCCAAAATTATTGGAAGCATCTATTGAAAACAATAATCAAACAATGGAAAACTGTTCAAATTTAAAAGAAGTTAGAATATTCTCTGCTGAAAAATATTTTTTGAAGAAATTTATTTCAACACAAAATACTCTTGGAGAAGTTTCGTTTAAGAGTGCATTTTTATCGGGTTTGCCACCATTTATAGTTGAAATGATTTTGGTATTAACATTAATTATATTAGCAGTTGTTATAACGTATCAAAGTCATGGTGATTATTCAAAAATTGTTGCATCGTATGGCTTAATACTTGTTGTATTGTTTAGAATTGCGCCGATACTGAATAAAATTCAAACATCGCTAAATAATATCAATGCGACAAAAAAGGTACTATCAAAAATGAATGAATTATATGAGCAAAATGATTTTTCTCAAATAGAAAATATAGAGGGAAGTAAAAAAGCAGAATATGAGGGTTTAGAGTATAAAAGCAGTTTACGAGTTGAAGGTTTAAATTTTGAATATGAATTGAATAAACCGATAATAAAAAATGCGAGTTTTGAGATAAAGAAAGGTGAATTTATAGGAATAATAGGATTATCAGGAGCTGGAAAAACAACATTAGCGGACATTTTAATGGGTTTATTACCAGTCAATTCGGGCAAAATATATTTAGATGATGAAGAAATTACATCAAAAAATGGAGCAGTATTTAGAAGTATAATAGGCTATGTTCCGCAGGAGATGCATATTTTAAATGATAGTTTTAAAAAGAATGTGGCATGGGGACAAACAGAAGAGAGTATTGATGAAAGCAGGGTAAAAGAGAGTTTATTATCATCACAGTTGTTGGAAGTTGTTGAAGAAAAAGGAGGAATAAACGCAAAAGTTAATGGTTTATCGCAGGGGCAAATGCAGAGATTACTGATAGCCAGAGCATTGTATAAGCGATCTCAAATAATAATATTTGATGAAGCGACATCGTCGTTGGATGTAGAAACCGAGAATGAAATAATACAAATGTTAACAAAATTAAAGGGAAATAAGACGATAATAGCGATAGCACACAGGTTAATAACGTTAAAAAATTGTGATAAATTAATATATTTAAAAGAGGGTAAAATTGTTGATATAGGAACGTTTGCAGAGTTGTCATCAAAGTATGAGGATTTTGAAAAATTAATAAAATTATCAAAATTTTAAAAAAAAGACTTTACAATCTAAAAAGACTTTGATATAATAAAAATACAGATAATCCTCAGTAGCTCAATGGCGGAGCAACCGGCTGTTAACCGGTAGGTTGTTGGTTCGAGCCCAACCTGGGGAGTTTTTTCTATTATTAGGGGTTGAATTAGGTTCAACCCCTTTTATAATGCCATTTTCCAGAGTTCGATTGTTGACAAATTTTTGGATCAAATTGTACTGATTTTCTGCTATTGTTTTGAAAATTGGTTTAAGTTTTATATCAAAATGTTTATCTTTATATGTAATTTCTTCTGATATTATTTCAAGAATTTTTCTTTTTTGTTTGATATTTCCTTTTGAAAAATATTCATAGGCATTGTCCGTAAAACCAAGCAGGATGTCGGCTTTCTCATAAAATTCTTTATCAAGTTTATCAATTTCATCTAACTGAATTTTGAGTCTATCTTTTTCATTTTGCCATTTGTCATTTTGAGTTTTCCAAAATTCATGAGTTATATTACCGTCCAGTTTGAGGGTAAATGCTTCTTCAATTCGGTTTTCTAAAGTCTGTATTTGCTTATAAATACTTGCTTTGACATCCTTTGAATAGCCATTTTTCTTTTCATGTACTATTTTTAACTCATTTGAAATGCTCCCTCTGACATCTTGCGGTATGATAATTAGTTTTAAAATTTCTGATATTGTTTTATCAATTTTGGTTTCATTGATGTAATCTCTTTTGCAGTTACCGCCTTTATTGCCTGTACAATGATAGTAAATGTATTTGCCTTTTTTAAGTTCAGCCGTTAATAAACAACCACAGTAACCACATCTGATTAAACCAGTATATGCAAAATCATAATTTTGTTTTTTTGTTTTATTTGGGTCAATTAGCCTGTCTTGAACTCTATAAAACAGTTCTTTACTAATAATAGGGCTATGTTTAGCATTTTCATAAATTTTATCTTCAAATTTGAAAACACCTGTATAAAAGATATTTTTTAGCATGTGTTCAATAGAAGTTTTAGGGATTCTTTTTCCTGTTTTACTTCTTAATCCGTCTTGATATAGTTTTTCTGTAAGACTTCGCAATGAATACATACCGCTATCATATAAATTAAAAGCCTGTTTAACATAAAAAGCATAGTTTTCATCAATGGCAGTAGTTTTTGAGCCATCTTCTCTTGATATATTTTTGTAGCCGATAGGTGCTTTATGCGGATATTCCCCTTGTTCTGCTTTTTGTCTTAATCCTGCAAGAGTTCTAATACCTATAACTTTTCTTTCATATTCAGCAAAACTCATACCAATATTACGCATTAAATCGCCCTCTATGGTATTAACATTGGCCTCTGTTGCGGACAATAATTTAATTCCCTTACGTTCAAATAATGGTCTTAGTGCACCATGATAGTCTTCATTATTTCTTGAAATTCTGTCTAATCTCCAAATAATGACGGCTTTTACATCATTTTGCTTTTTACCGCAATAAGCCATTAAATCCTGTATTTCAGGTCTATCAAGATTTTTAGCGGATTTACCCTCATCAACAAAAGTTTTAATGACATAATAACCATTTCTTTCAGCAAATTCTTCACACTGTCTTTTTTGATTTTCTATACTAAAACCGTGTTTTGCTTGTTCTTCGGAGGATACTCTTGCGTATATTACTGCTTTTTCCATTTTTTTTTTGACTCCTAGTCTTATTCTATAATACTCAAAATCAGCTTGCAAAATCTTCATGAAGTTTTGTATCGTCATAAATTTCTTTGAGCACACTGACATAATCAACAAGCAACTCGAAATCTCTCTCAGGTGTACTTTGAGAGTCATTATCAAGTATATTTATTGTTATATCATCGGCTTGAAGTTTTATCATTTTTTTATAATTTATAAAAATTTTAGTATTACAAAATTACAGCACAGCAAAATACATCTCAAAGATAATCATAGATTATCTCTGAGATGTAATTGTCTGCTTATTACATTTTATTACCTTTCTGTTGCTCAAGGTTTTTTCTTAATTCTTCTGCAGAAGTTGGCATTATGACACCATCCGTAGAAATATCAACAAATTCAGGCATTCCTGAAATATCGAAACATATTGAATTAACAACCTTATTTTTGTCATTGGAATATCTTACGCCATGACCATTACCTCTGAATCTTATATGATTTTTTGCGTAGCTTAAAAAACTTTTATCATCAATTTTCATAGACTTGTCATAAGCATAAAATTTGTTAATAGCACTTAATACGATTTCTTTATTAAATCTTATATGTGTTTCCATTTCTCTGTTAACTTCAACATTTACAATTTTAAAGTGTATACCTGACGTTAGATGTCCTAATTTAGTCAATATAATAATAGCAGACAATACTTTTTCAACAGGCGTTTTAATACTTTCGTATTTCAAAACTTGATTTTTTGCAAAATCGATTACTTTTTCATTTAAATTATTAATTTGAACACCGCTTATATCAAGCAATAATAGAATTCCTGTGTAAGCATAAGCAAGATTACTAATTATTCGTTTTTGCGTATCTTGAATATCTGCATTTTCAAGTATTGCAAATGCTGTTTCATATATCTCTAAAACATCTTTAATATCATATTTTAGAAATTCAGGCAGTATTAATGATAATTCCTTTAAATTATTGTTGTTGTCTTTATCAATTTCATGATACTTAAATTTATCTGCTTTAAAAACATTACCAAATATTTCAACAATATTAAGACGGTTTATAACTTCCCTTAAATCTGGTAAAGTTTCGTTCGTTGAATAAGCCATAGGTGAGCAAATATGTATATATTCAACTCCTCTACCATATGGTAACATTCTTGTTCTTGGAATAGCCTTGTATGCACCTTTAATTAAAGCCGTAAAGTTGCTTGATGTAAGTGTTTGGTCTTTTACATCATCAATGCATACATTTAATCCATTGTATTTTGAACTGAAATATTCATTACTTTTAGCAGTTGAACCACCTGATGTTAAAGCATCTCTTGATAAACCAAATATTGAAAGTCCTACTGTTACAAGTGTTGATTTGCCAGTACCTGTTTCACCAAATAATATTAGTGTCGGGACTCCATATCTTTTGACAAATTCCTCATAATATATTGACATTACCATGTGTCCTAATGTAATCATAGGTAAGGCAATATCATCATTCCAACACTCTACGATATTTTCTATGAGTTCTTTTGCAATTTCTTTACCTGTTTTTACACTTTTAGCAAGTTTTGGCAGATAATGAGTAGATTCTGCTATTTTGATATAGTTTTTTTCACCAGTTTTGATGTAGCCGTTTTCATCAGACCAAATAATACCGTCTTTTGTCGCAAGAGCATTTTCGTACAAGATTTTACCTTGTTCTAAAACTCCTGCATTTGTGTAAATTAAAGCGTTATCTACAATTTTAGGTGATATAAACTCAGCCACAAAAGTTTTAAATTCACTTTCAGACATATTAACTGCAAAAGCATTATATCGACTATTTATATCAGATTGAAACTGTTTATAATCAGATTTCGAATTATTTGCTATTTCAACATCTTTTTCAATCTTGCCGTTTGCATTTTTTAATGTTACCAAATAGTATTTTAGCGGTAACTTGCCACTCTTATCATTATGTATAAGGGTGCATTCCTTTACATCTGTAACGATAAAATTGGCTTTTAGTGTAATATTTATCTTGTTTTTCTTTTTATCTAAAAGGAATATTTTATTCCATTTCTGAAACAAAAATTTGTCTTGTTTTGGCAAGTTATAGTTATCAGCATTCTTGTTGATACTGTAAGTTGATATAAAGGTCAATGCAGATAAGGATTTTTGATGTTCTTCAAAAATCTCATCTATGTTCTTTTTACCTTTATCAAGAGGATTTTTACCCTCTATATTGTTTTGTTTATTTATATCTGACATAATTTCACTTCCTTTACATTTGTTGCATAGCTACAGTTTTGACATATATCATAATAATTTTCTGATATATACTTACAGCTTTGTGGATGACCAAAATTTCGAGCATTATCTATTTTCTTTTGCGTTTCAGTAAAACTGTACTTTGGGTATGGCTCTGATAACGTGTGTATAAGTTCATCAGAATTCTTAATTTGAGCCAAAACTGTTATCATTGTGTGCCAAGCTGGTTCTGATAATATCTCTGCATTATCCCTACAATATCGTAAGAACGTACAATTATTGAACATTTTCTCAATATCTATATTTTCGTATGTTTTACGTTCTAATGAAGTAAATTCTGATTTTTGAGCCTGCTTTTGATTAATATTAGTATCTTTGTTTATATAATTAAGCCATTCTTTTGGTAGCTCGGCTATTATAAATTTTCCATTCTCATCAATACCGTCAATAATTTGATATTGCTTACCGTTATAAATAGAGGGTGCTACCATAATATACCCCCTAAATTTTAAATCTACAAATTTACCAATGTGCCCCACGGGGTTTGTTACACCTGATGACGAAAATATAAGATGTTTACCTCTACCACTCGCAGTAGACTGTGTTAAGGTTTTCGGTAGTTTTACCCCTAATTCTTGCTCAAGTTTTTGCAAATCATCTTCTGGTGTTGCATTTTCATCATGATAATCTAAATCAAAAACAATGATATTTGACATTTCACAAGCAACTGCTACATTGTAGCCTTGTCTAATGAGTGCCATAACATCTTGTCCGCATTTAGCATCTTTGAAACCTTGCCTTGTTGCAGGGATTTTTGTGTTTGGTTTGCATGGAAAAGTCGCATATTGTGACCAATTCCATAAAATGTCCTCTAATGACATAATTAGCCTCCTTGTTTGTTTAAATGAGTGTACTTTTCTAACAAAGAAACGATGACAGGCTACCTTTTACAAATTGTTTGTGTTATAATTTTTATTGAAGAAAATTATTTGTTGAGGTGCCTATAGGTGCCTCGTTTTTTGTTATATAAATATTTAAAAATAAAATTCGCCCAAAGTAAAGGTTATGACTGCATTTTGGTACAAAACTAAATAGCATAAAATCACACAAAATAACACAAATTTGTAATAAATTACTATTTGAATATAAATTCTGTTGAATATTTTTTATCTTTTTGTTTTTGATTTACGATAAGCAAATTTAAGGCTGATTCAATTTCAAAGTTGTAATAGGGACTATCTTCTGATATTTCAAAATCACCATTAAAATATTTAACAGTCTTGTATCCTTGATGTTCTTTATAAATTCCAATTTGATTAAAATTTTCAGATACATTTAAAGCATTGAACTGTTTATAAATTTTTTGTTTTATGCAACGCTTAATATCACGCATTCTTTCATCTGCTCTATTATATTCAGCATTTTCACTATTATAGTTTTTGTTGTTTGATTTTTCTTTTGTATGCTTGCAACCTACTATTTTAAACAATTTTATAGGGCTTAGCCCTTTGTTTTCTTGTTTTTTTGTTGCATTAATTACAAGTTCATATAAAAAATCATATTGAACTTGATCTAAATTTATAAACATATTGAAAAATATTATTCCATGACTTTTTTTAACAAAAATCAAAGGAAAATAGTAACATAAATTTTGAAAACTATCTTTTTCCCAATCACTTGATAGATTGTTTAGTTGCTTAAATGTATGGTCTGTAATCTTACTTGCATAATAATTCATAAATTTATATTAGCACAAATAGGTGTAAGTTCTACGGTATACGTAGTTAAACAGTCAATGTAGGTTTAATAATTTATATTAAAAGACCATAAAAGTTTAACTACGATTAACGTAGTAACCTCTAGTTATGTTTATAAACAAATTTATAAATTATTTAATACATCAGTTAAATATTGCTTATAATAAGCCTTAAAGCTGCTTGGTTTCTTGATTTTTACACTTGTACCCCATTTAAATAGTTCTTGGCATATTGCATAAGTTCCGCCAGATTTAAATTTGACTTGAATATTACCATTATCAAGCGTTTTTATCTTTTGTGTCGGGTGGAAGTGATAATTTAAAATATCTTCGGATACTGATTCATCAAATTCCAATGTAATATCAATAGGTTCTTCTTGATATATACTAAATGAATTATTACAATAGTCTGTTAATGAAAAGTTTTCATCTTTTTCAAAATATTCATCCAATATAACTAAATTATTTATTTTATCAATTTTATATAATCTTAAATCTGAAACATAATCATTATAGCCTACAAGATAATATTTATCAGATATAATTATTCCATAGGGATTAATAGCTATCATTTTTATTTTTCGATTAACTTTATAATCGAACTGAACTTTCTTAAAAGACAACATCGCATTACGCAGTAATTCCATTGTCTTACTATCCGTTTTAACTCTTGAATACTGCCTTACTGCAAAACCTTCTGATTCTAGTATTGCTTCGACATCAGTTTCTAATGCTCTTGCATTCTTTTGCGGTGTTAACGCTTTGATTTTAGCAACAAGCTCATCTAATTGTTTTTGCTTATGTTCATCATTTGATAGCCCTTTTAGATATTCAAGATTGGCAAAATCATCGGTATTAAAGGTTATCAGAGAGTTCATTGTACCTTTTACAAATCTCCACCGTTTTTTCTTGTCATTTGTTTCAACTTCTTCAATTTTATCGGGAAACATTTCAAATAAAACAGTTTTCATTCTCTCTGCAGACCTGCGAGAACATTCAAAATGCTCTTGAATATCTGATATGCACAAGCCTCTGAAGCTGTTTTGAAACATCATAGCAAGTTCAATTATTTCTTCTGCTTTTCTTAATCTGCTAGGTTCTCTCATAATCGCTCCATATTTTAATATAAATTTTGTTTTTCATATTTTTCAATTAATGCATCAATATCTTTATAATTTTCATAGAATATTTTAATTACTTTGTTAATATATTTAGCCAATTCCTGATAAGTTACATCCTTGAGATTATCTTTTGCAAAAAGCCTTTCTATCTTTATGTATCTGTATATAAAGTTTTTGCCGTATTTACAAAACTCTTTTTTGCTATATTCTTCCGTATAGAAAAACCACAATTGGTCATATAGTAATGTTCTTGCAATGTCTTCTTTGTTTTTTTCATCATCAGACCAAGCAGGTAAAAAGCAATATCTAAACTGATTACCTTCTAATTGTATTCTAAAATCGTATCTATCATTGCTAATTAAAACAATATCAATAGTATTTTTACCATTATGAAAAGATGAATATATTTCACAATTTTGTACATTTTTCTTTAAGAAATTCGCAAATAACGCACCTCTGTATTTTATGTAAATGTCTCTAAGATGTAATTGCTTTAATTGCTTTGGTACATCATAAAAATCAAGCTTTTCTGTGTCTTTGATTTGGACTGCATTAGAAATTTCATCAATAACATCAATATAATCTTGTATTAAATATTTATGATATTCAGTTTCAAAATTTGCATTATCAAAGACTGTATGCATTCTTTTTGCTAATTCGTTATAACTTAAGTATTGCCATTGTTTTGGCAAGTTTACTTCAGGTGCTAATGATAACAGTATAAATGTTGCTTTTTTACCTTCAAAAATAGCACTGTATTTAGTTAGTTGTTCTTCTGCAGGAAATGATTTTAACTTATTTTCAATAACTAAAAATTCTTCATTATCACTCCCCATAGTTACACATAAGTCAAAAATATATTCATTACCATGTTTAACCTGATTTTTAAATTTTATATTATCTGTATTTTTATCAGGCAAGAATAGCTTTAATGTTTCAGCAGGATAAATACTTCCTAACCAGTTTAAAAAGCAAGAGTGAAAATTTTCTAAAGAACACATTGACATGTTGTAAATAGGCGACAGTTTGATATTTTTCATATTTATTCCTTTTTATTTACATCACCATTTTAACACATACATGCGTCATTTTGTGTCGTACTTGCGTTGTAAAATTTTATATTTCGTTTAAAGCAGTTCTTAAACCGTCTATATACTTGAATTTTAGTTCTTCCATTTTTCTCACAATATGAGCTTTAATTTCTTGTGCATTTTCATAATTCAAGCAGTCCTCATAAGTTAAAATGTTAAAAGGTTCTGTATAATTCCATTCTTTACCTTTGAATTTCAAACCAGTTTTTTCTTCAATTTTTGCAATTAATTTTGATTTTTTATCATTGTCTGCAATATTTTTAGGTGGTGCAACAAGTATTTCAACACATGCGTCTTTATGTCCTTGTGCAAAATTTATAAAATGAATATACACTATGTTATCATTTTGCCATTCCCCGTATTTTAATTGATTTAAGTTATCTAAATTATTCGGAAGTGCTAATATACCGTTATGTTCAATAACTATTTCTTGTAAATCGGTTCTTTCTTGAATAATATCAGCCATAGCGCTTAATACATCTTCTTTATAGTCATTATTTTCCATAATTAAGTCAATAGCAGACTTATTTTCACGGTATATTTTTCTACATAAATCAATAATTTCTTTATCAGTTTCACCCATAATGTTCCTTTCTACCATTTTTTTGTAATGTTCAATAAATATGCTTACATCTTCATCAAGTATACAACCACATTTTTTCATTAAGTTGTTAATTGCTTTTAAAATATCTCCGTAATTTATTCTTATATAACCTTTGTAATCTTCGCAAGGAGAGTATTTATAAGGAGTTAAAAACAGAAAAATTTTGTATTTATATTCTTTGTATTTTTCGTGATTTAAAACATAGTTCCTATAATCTTCTAATTGATTACACCCCTCACCTGACCAAACTTTATTTTCTATTACACATACTAATTTGTTAGTAGGACAGTCTATAAATATATCCATTCTTCTGCCGTCATTAGCCATTTTTTCTAATGTAACTTTTGCATCGGTTAAGTCTTTTAACAGTATATCCACCAAACTTGTATCATTCTTTAATGCAATTTTTAGTAATTCTTTTAGAAAGGTATCCATTAAATGATGACCCCCAAATGGTGTTAAAAGCCAACCTAAAAAGTTAGAGTGTTTAACTTCATTGTTTTGTAACTTTAATACTTTAAAGATATTAAAGTTGTTCTCAGACTTTGCTTGTAATTCAGCTAAATCATCCGACATCAATAATTTTAGTAATGCTTGTTTTTGTTCTTGTATATTCATAAGATACTCCTTCTCTTATTTAGTATTTTTTTATGTCAAAAATTTTTTTTTGTAATATTTGTCATATTTCAACCTTAATCGTATTCTTTTAATTAACATAATGATTTTATTAATTTGCCTTTTTCGTCATAAATATGGCAAGCAGAACCAACTTTTACTTCTAATGTATTATTGCAAACTTTTGCTGTTGCATTTGATGCGAGATATATTCTGGCACTCGTTGCAACTAAATTTCCGTTTTGCTCATTATATATGGTTATAACTCTATTACTCGCTTGTACAAAAACCGCATTTTGAGTATTGCCTATTAATGTAGAGTTATCAATTGTTCTAATACTATTTCCATATTTTACTGATACATTTTTGCCGTTTTGTTTAGCTTCTTTAATTCCCATCGTTATTTATCCCTTTCATTTTTACTGTTAATACTATAGCATGTTGATATGTCATTTTGAGTCGTAACAAAAATATAAACTTGACTTATGGTCAACTTATCTGTTGCCAAATTGTATCACAATAGTATTATGAATAGCAATCTTTCTGAAAAATTTGCAAAGAAATTGAAACAAATAAGAGAACAGAAAAAGATTTCGAAATCACAACTATCAATTAATGCAGGTTGTGATATATCTTATATCGGACAAATTGAAAGATTTAAAAAGATTCCAACGTTAAAAACTATTGAAAAACTAGCAAATGCACTTAATGTTCCAGTTAAAGATTTATTTGATTTTGAATGATACATAATTATATTTTGTATCATTCATAAATTTACCTCTGTTTATTATCCTTATTATTCTTGAAACATATCTGACAATTCCTTAAAATTCCTTATGTACATTGAATAATACATAATTTATAATATTAATATATTTAGTATTATTGAATTTGAGAGGTATTTACTATGGAATTTGTTCAACCGATTAGAGATTTAAAGAAAATTGAAACTATCAAAAAACTGTTACGGCAACAGAATTTAAGAGATTATTGCTTGTTTGTAGTTGGTATCAATTCAGGTTTACGGATAAGTGATTTGCTTAAACTCTGTATATCAGATGTTATTGACGGAAACAAGATAAAAGACCGAATAAGACTCCGAGAAAAGAAAACAAACAAATTTAAAGATTTTCCGTTATCTGACAAATCAAAATCAGCTTTAAAAGAATATTTAAAGACAAGAGATTATAAGCCAAACGAGCCTTTGTTTATATCAAGAAAGAACAAAGGCTTTTTATTACGACAACAAGCATACAAAATTATCAATAATGCCGCTCAAGAAGTTGGTATCAAAGAGAAAATTGGCACACATACATTAAGAAAAACTTTTGGGTATCACGCATATAAAAATGGCTATGATATAGCAATAATACAAAAACTTTTTAATCACTCCTCAACAAGTGTAACACTCCGCTATATTGGAATTACGCAGGATAATTTAGATGATATATATTTAAGCTTGGATTTATAGTTCTTTTCCGTCAAATAATATAGAGATTTTCTCTATTTGAGATAAATTATCATAATTATAATTGATTGAAGTTATTGGAATATCAAGAGTTTTTTTGTTTATCTTTAATGGCTTTCCGTTTCTGTCTATAAATCCTTTATATCCATTATTCAATGTTACACATAAAAAGCCATCAGATTTTATTGGAGTTATCCGTGTATAAAGTTTATCAACAATAACATTACTTTTTTTATCGATAATAAATGATTTGTTGTCTTGTTCTACAATAAATCTGTCATCATCAATTACAAAACTACAATATATACTATATTTATAGTCTAAAACCAACGTCCCATCTTTATTAATCAATCCATAATCATCAAAAAAGTCAGGATTTTCATAAATCGAAACCTCACAATATCCTTTCCAAAATTCTGTAGCATCTGTATAGTTAAAATCGATTCTTGTGTTTCCTAAATCATCAATAAATCCCCAAAAACCATTTAATTTTGCAGGGTAAATATCTATTTCATCATAGTTACTATGAATATCTTCAAATACCTGTGAACAAATTTGTTTATTTTTTTCATTTATTAGAATAAATTTATTATTATCAAGTTTTGCAGCAATAGTACGCTTATTTAAATAAATCAAATTTTTGTATAAGTATGGAATAATAATATTGCCATTCATATCAATAATTCCCATTGAATGATTTTGAGTAGCATATAAATAATGTTTTTTACCTTTTTTACGAGAAAAAGACAGCTTGTTATATTTAAAAGGCAAAATAATTTTTCCACTGTAATTTATAACTCCACATAAGTCATTTTTTTCAGCAATAATATAGTTATCATCGACATAACTAAAATTATCATATATAGTAGGTAAAATTATATTACCAAGAGTATCAATTATTCCTTTTTTGTCATTAATAGTTATTTCCCAAAAATTATTTTTTAAATAATTAAGATTATCATATTTAGGTGGAATTATCATATTATTAGATAAATCAATGGCACCCCATTTTCTATTTATTTTTATAGCTGTATATTCATCATAAAACCAACAATCTTCACAGTTAAATTTCTGAATGATATTACCTTTTGAATCTAACTTTGCACAAAAATCATTAAAAATAACTCTTGAAATTCCTTTGTCAAAAGGAGTAACATCTTGAAATATTATGTTATTTTCAATCTCTTTTGGTATAACTTTTGTATCTTCTTCTATATATTCATTTTTAATAATTTCAATAGTACAAGGTTCTAGCCAGCCTACAATATCTTTATCATCATAAAATATTAATTTGCTTGCGTTTTCGCCTGCAAATGAAATATTATACTTAACATAAATATCGCAATAAATATTACTTATGATATATTTGTAAAATTTATAAAGTAATTTGTATGTAATATCAAAGATTTCTAATACGGAATATTTTTCATTGTTAATATTCCAAAATGAGATTTTATCCACATTATAGTAGTTGCAGGGCAAAATATCTATTTCATCAATATAACAAAATTCTTCTTTAACAAGCCTATCATCTTTTATATAACAATAATCTTCTCTCAATGTAAAATACTTACAGTAGTACCAACCATATGTATTTTTTGTATAGTACAACTGTTCCTTACCCATTAAATCTTTGTTTATAATAGCCTGTCGCATTTTCATTCCTTTAAAATTCTATTGTTACAGTATCTTTTTTATTTTTGAACTCTATTTTATCTGCTAATTTTAAGTCAGTATCAGCATTTTCTTTTTCTCCGAGTTCCGAATAAACTTTACTTCTATATTTATAGCACTGTATAAGCAAATCGTATGCTTCAAAATGCTTGGGATTAAATTTTAAAATAGTTGTATAGTCTGATATTGCAGGCTTGTAGTCTGAAATTGTTGCATTTTGTTCATTGTACAATAATGAAACATATGTCAATGCACGATATTTATATGCATTTATATAATTTGGCTTTAATTCAATAGCTTTTGTATAGTCACTAATTGCTTTTTTAGGTTCTATAATGAAATAAACATCACCACGATGTACATACAGTTCGGCATTGTTTGGGTTTAATTTAATTGCTTTATCAAATTTCTCTACTGCTTTCTCATAACCTCTTTCATTGAATTTGTGATAATATCTAATGCCTTTGCTAATTAGCCGTTTTACTAATTTATTAATATGTCTTTGTTGTCTATACCTATATCTAGTCATTTTTACTCCTTATGTTCAAATCTTTTATTAAAAATCTTTTGTCCTGCTTGTGATAATTGCAAGGTTTTCAGTCGATTATAGCCAATTCTTTTATCACAGGATTTTAATATATCTGATAGTCCTGCTTTGTCTTGATAATCAAGTAATTTATCTTTTGGTAAATCAAGATAGTTGATAATAGACATTATTGGAAATTCTATTTTGCCATATTCATATTTGCTGATTTTATATTGACCAATACAAAAATGCATGTCTTTTTGTTGATTTGTATCTTTTGGAAATTGCCATATAATTTCATCATCAAGTATTACTTGAAAAAATCGTATAGTTATTTCACTCCAGCTAGTTTTTTTTCTAACAGGACTATTATTGAATTTGATGTTTAATTTTGGATCTATAATATTGTATAATCGTTTTTGTAACTGATTCCAATGATATTCTGCCATGTTCACCTCTATAATTTATTATGCAATATACTTATCTCATCTGCTTGTTTTTCTTTAAGTGGTATCGTTCCTACTATCATTTTTTTTTAGATTTCTTTGTATTTTTATTTGTACCATTGATTTTAAATCCATGTCTGCTTTTTCTATTTCACCTATTTTTATATATGCTTCACGTCTGTTTTTGTAGCATTTTATAAGCCTTTTGTCTAAGATATGTTGCTTTTTAAATAAAATTATTGCATTTGTAAAGTAAGTAATCGCTTCATTAGGTCTATTAATCGTGGTGCATATTTGTCCCATTTTTGCATAACATTCTGCTGTCTGAATTTGAAGTTTGTATTTCATTGTTTTTCCTTTTTATTTTATTATGCAATATAACTATGTCATTTTGTGTCATATCAGAATAATGAAAGTTGTTTCATTTTTACTACATCTTGTATAACTTCTTGCTCTGACTTTGTTTTAGCCTGTTCAACTTCTTTCAATCGCCATTCAAAACCATTTATAAAATACATTGGTGTATAAATTATCTGACTAAACTTGTATGCCAATGTATCGCCTAACATCACTCGCGCAGGGATTCCATATAATGACAGTTGTAAATATACCATTTGAATACAAAGTTCATCAATATCAATAGCCTCAACAAATAATTTTTGCTGAAAATTGATATCATGATTTTTCATAGTTTCCGCATAAGCAATAATTATTCCGCCACTACCACAACAAGGTTCTGATAATGTTACTATCTCTTTATTTTCAACATCTTGCTGATTATCAAGAAATGTAATTTCAGCCATCAATTTACTTACGTGATATGGTGTAAAAAACTGCCCTGTTTTTGCATTTCCTAAATTCAACTGCATATAAACTTGTCCTAAAAAGTCTTGAAATTTTTGTTCAAGTGCATTAACTAAAAAAGCAAACATTTGACTAAAATCATTTGCTTGCTCTTTGTTGTATTTGTTTATTATGTCTAAATATTTTTGCTCTATATCAGGACTTTTATAGAATGGTTGCATTATTGCATAAGTACTTAATGCTAAAAAGTCTTTAAAAACAGTATCAACTCGTCTTGAATGGTCTAAATTTTGTAGTTTTGATATAAATTCTTTTAAATAATCCATAAATTGTACTTTCTGTTATTCTGCTGATTCCAGATTTAATTCTAAGAAACTTTCTGCTATTTTAAATATATTTATATTAAATTGTTGTTTTTCGTTTAACTACGTTAATTGTAGAATTAGTAAATCTGAAAACTATTGTCATTGTTGGCTATTTCATTGTTTTATATTTTGATTGTATATAAGAATTTTCAAATGTACATATAAAACTAAAAAATTTATAGATTTTTTAGTTTATTTGTAATCTTTAAATTACTGAAAATTACAAAATTTATTACATTCAAAATATTTATGCCTATTGATTTTTAAATAACTTTTTTCTATTTGTAATTTTGTAATTAAATAATTTATATAAAAATAAAAAAATGAATAAGTAGAAATTTAAGATTTTTAGCATTTTGTGCTTTTGTAACTATTTGATAATGAACATAAAAATTTTACCTACTTAAGTATTAAAAACTTTAATTATTGTTTAATTAAAAAATTTTTGATTTTAAAAAATTATTATTAAACATAAATAATGAAGTAAATAATGAATATAACGGTTTAAAAAATATCAATGCAACTATTAATAATATCAATATTGCAATTTCATTGTTATTAAATGATGAAATAACAGTGTTTAATTTTTGAATCACAATACTCCTTCTCTTTTTAGCATTTTTTGTAATTGATAAAATGTTTGATTAATATTATTTTCAGAAAATGGGATATATTGTAAGCCATCTATATTGCTAAAAGTTTCTACTCCGTCTTGTTTTAAAATTGCAACTTTCTCAAAACCTAATTTACCTTGAAAAAATCCTGTTTCATGTATAACATTTTGTCTTGTACGCATTGTATTATCTTTTGTCTCATCTTCTGCAGTCATCACAATTATTGCAAAGGTTGTTTCATTTTGAAATGTTCTTAAAGCATCACCAATAAATTGTCCCGTGTGTGATTCTTTTTCAAAATAATTTACACAAGACAAATTAAGTTCATCTTTCAAATACAGTGCTACTTCTTTCCATAAATCACTATGTCCATGTCCAATAAAAATACAATTTTCTTTATTTTCATTTAACGATTTAGTTTCTTGTTCGAGAATTATAGTGTCATCTTCAATACTATCTTTTAATGCATTTAATACATTTATATACTTTTGCGTTAAAGAGGCATTAGTATCCCCCAAAATAATATCAGCTTTTATTTCATCTAAGCTAATTTTGAATTTGTCATCTTGAGATAAAAATGTAATGATTTTATTTTCCCAAATAGTAAACATATTATCATCAACATATTCAAGTACTCCAACCATTGTATTTTGTGGATGTTTTGTATCTAATATTTTGTTACCTTCAGATATTAAATTATTGATTTTATTAATAGCTTTGATTTTATTCATTTATTACTCCGTATCCCTTAGTTTGTATTTGTTTTAATACAAGTTATAAAAATTTTAATTTTGTAAAAATGAATGGATAAATCAAAGTTATTATTATACCTATAAAGAAAGCCAGTGATGCTGCACATAGAGTTTGTAAAGGTCCTAATAATACATATTCAAATGCATATTTAACCAATATAATTATACCGATAGCACCTATTATTCCTCTTATAATACGTTGTTTTAAAGGAGTTTCTTTCGGATTAAAAGGAGATATTTTAGCACATAAAAAACATCCATTTATAAGTCCTAAAGAATATCCAAAGGTTATTAATGTATCTCTCTTTAAATGTTGCGGATCGACAAGAAGTTTTCCTGATACATAATCCATTCTGTATGTATTATAAAAATATATGTAAATTAAAGCTATAACCACTAAAATATCTATTATGACAGTTAATAAAATATATCTGTTACGGTCTTGTTCAGCCCATTTTATCAAAGGACTAAGGACAAAAACAAGAGAAAAACCTAATAATAATCCTACGATAACATCCTGAGGAGTATGTACACCAAGCCATAATCTTGAAAAACCAACGAGCAAAACTAAGCAAATTAAAATTGTACTCCATATTTTTCGTTTTAATAAATATGCATAACCTCCAAGTACAGCTGAACTCATTGCAGAATGTCCGCTTGGAAAAGAATAACCGGTAGCATAAGGAATAGCAAGTTCTGATGGATGTATTCTGCTATCTAATATCCAAGGTCTATATACACAAGCTAACATTTTAAATAAATAAGCAAAAAGTTTATTAAAACCTTCAAGAGAAAATAAATATATGCCTGCACTAAAATCTATGCACCAATAAATAATAGCACATATTAATGTAGGAAGCCAAAATTCACCTACTACAGTTATTGATAGAAAAATTTTATCAAATAAATTTGGACAATGAACTCTTATATCTTGTAAATAAACTAAAAAATCCATTTGTGGCTTAATCCAATCAGGATTAGATAAAATATCTATCATATAACCTCCAATACTGTTGCGAAAATTGTATTATAATTTTAGACCTTTTTCAAGTCCCTTTTATTAATTTAAATCAACATTTTTGAATATTATGCAAAATTAAAAGATTATTTAATGATTTGCTATGATGTTACAATGTTCAATTAAATGAATAATTTTAAAGCTAGATACATCTATGATTTTTTCGTATAAATTTTGCACAAATAGTTCCAATGTCATACAGTGAGAGGAGTTTTTAAGTATATAAGTAGGTTAAAATATAGAGTGGAAGCAAATTTCCACTCTTTTTTCTATAGTCAATATATTAACAGTTAAATCATAGATTTTACCCATAAAACTCAATAATTATAAGTGTTTTACATGTTTCGAGTCCAATTATTTTTGAATACACTTCAGAGCAAAAATATTAAGCCGAAAGTTTGAATTTAAAAACTCTCGGCTTTGTTATTATCTATTTCATTTTTTAATATCTCATTAAATTTGAACAAAGTTTCATTCAGTTCTTTAAGTTCACTTTTGCTGAAGTTTTCACTCAATTTTGTATTCAACTCATTGATTTGTTCTTGGTTTAATTCACAAGAACTTAATAAATTATCTATTAAATATGTTTCTTTTAATATTTCTAAAATATTATCCATTTTCAGTTTTTCCTTTACTTAATAGTATTAACAACGGAATAACAATAAGCACCAATAAAGCATAAGTCCTATATGTACTTATATAAGCACTTAACATTGATTGTTGTATTAATTGTTTATAAATCATTGAATTTGCTGCAACTTCAGCAGTTACTCTATCCATACCTGTTTGCATAAATGTTGAAACAAGAAAACTTATTCTTTCAGAAAAGTTATTGTTTAGTAGTGTAAGTCTATCTACGAGATATGTTTGGTGTATCTGCGAATATGATGAAACAAACACACCAACGGATGATGTTCCTATTGCAGAAAGAACATTTTTTGTTAAATTCTGCAAACATGAAGCATTTGTCATACCTTCATTGGACACTTTAGAAAATGTAATAGTAATCGAAGGTATAATTATAAAAGTTGAACCTATACCAATTAAAATATTTGGTAAAACAACATTTTGTATTACGATATATAAATTAAGCCCTGCAAACATCATACAAGCAATAAAAGTAAGAATTACACCAATAAATACTAACTTTTTAGGGTCAACTTTATTTGATAAAAAGCCTGACAGAGCAATACCCAATACTGAACCAACACCCATAGGACCTGATGCTAATCCGCTCAGGTATGCATCATACCCCATTAAACTTTGTAAAAATCTGGGCAATATGGCAACAGAAGCAAAAACAATTCCTATAGCAATTGCTATCATACTTTGCCCAATTGTAAACTGAAAGTTTTTGAAAATCCTTAAATCAAAAAGCGGTTTTTTGTTTTTTAGTTCCCACCATATTAATGCAATAAATGATATTAAAGAAACGATACCTAGTTTACAAATATATGCTGAATCAAACCAACCATTTTTTTGACCGTTATCAACCATTACCTGAAATGTTGAAATCCAGATAATCAAAAGTAAAAAGCCCAACGTGTCAAAATGCTGCAAACCTTGTGCTTTCATATATGGAGGGTCTTCTACAAATTTTATAACCATAAAGAATGACAGAATTGAAATAGGAACACTTATAAAAAATACCCAATTCCAAGAGAAATTTGTAGTAAGCCAACCCCCAAGAATAGGACCTATAATTGGGGCTAATAATATCCCGACTCCAAAAACGGCTGCCCCCTTACCTTGTTCTTCTTGCGGAAATGATTCAAATATTATTGCCTGTGAAATAGGCAATAGACACCCTCCACCTAAACCCTGTAATATTCTTCCTAATAGCATTACCCCAAAATTTGGTGCAATACCGCATATAAAGGAGGCTACTGCAAATAATGCAATACAGAACAAAAAGAAATTTTTTCTGCCAAATACTTTTGAACACCAACCTGTTGCAGGTAATAAAATACTGCATGCGATTAAAAACATTGTTATTATCCAAAGACTTTCATCATCGGATATAGAATAACTTCCAGCAATATATTTTAGGGCAACATTTGCAATAGAACTGTTTAAGTTATCGACAAAAGTTGCTATCATAACCGAAAGAGTTATAATCCATTTATTTGTTTTAGGTCTCCATACTTTTTCTGCCAATGTTTTAGACATTTTTCTCCCCAGACTTAACAAAGCAATAATGTTAAATATTTAACATAATAATACATAATAAATAGCACATAGTCAATTGAAGCAATAATTATTGACTAAAATTGTATGGCAAATCTTTCTTTCATTTTATTTGCTCTATTTAATAACTTTTGAGCAATGCGGTTGAATTCTTCTATTTCTTCATCAGTAGATGATAATAATATGTCATTAATGATGTAATTTTTAATTTTATGATAGAGTTCTTCGCCTGTTGGAGTTAAAAAGTTTTTTAATATAATTTTTCTTTTACCTTTTATGTGTTCTTCCCGTCTGATATAGCCTTCTTTTTGCAATTGTGATAGGAACTTGCAAACATACGAACGGTGCATGGAAATTTGTTGTGCTATTTCAAACTGCAAAATACCTGGGTTGAGGTGTATTATCTCTAAAATAACATATTCTTCATGTGTAACTTCAAAATTCTGTTGTTTATGGACCCTTCTTGAAACTTCTTGAAAAGTCTTAACCAACACTTCGGATGCATATTCCACAGATTTATTATATTGTGTGTAACCGCTTTTTCTCATAGGGATATTATACTATAAAGTTTGAATTTAAAAACTCTAGCGTTTAATATCCACTTTGAAAAACTTTGCACAAAAAAAATCAACAAAAATTATGTTTTGTGCTATAATAAAATTATTCCCTAACGAACAGAATTAAGCAGCATTTCGGAAAAATTCAAGTAACCTAAAGGTTTTCAGGTTATTTATATCGATAATTTTTTCATATAAATCTTGCACAAAAAGTTCCAATGTCGTACAGCGAGAGGAGTTTTTTCTATTATTAGGGGTTGAATTGGTTTCAACCCCTTTTATAGTGCCTATTTCCAGAGTTCGATTGTTAGCAAATTTTTGGGTTAAATTGTACTGATTTTCTGCTATTGTTTGGAAAATTGGTTTAAGTTTTACGTTAAAATTTTTGTCTTTGTATGTGATTTCATCTGATATAATTTCTAAAATTTTTCTCTTTTGTTTGATGTTTCCTTTTGAAAAATATTCATACGCATTATCCGTAAACCCAAGTAAAATGTCGGCTTGCTCGTAAAATTCTTTATCAAGCTTATCCATTTCATCTAACTGAATTTTTAGTTTATCTTTTTCAGTTTGCCATTTATCATTTTGACTTTTCCAAAATTCATGAGTTATATTACCGTCCAGTTTGAGGGTAAATGCTTCTTCAATTCTATTTTCTAAAACTTGTATTTGTTTGATAATACTTGTTTTGACATCTTTTGAATAGCCATTTTTCTTTTCGTGTACTATTTTGAGTTCATTTGAAATTCTTTCTCTGAGCTCTTGTGGTATTATTATGAGTTTCAAAATTTCTGATATTGATTTGTCAATTTTTACTTCATTGATATAATCTCTTTTGCAGTTACCGCCTTTATTGCCTGTACAATGATAGTAAATGTATTTACCTTTTTTGAGTTCAGCAGTTAATAAACAACCGCAGTAACCACAATGAATCATTCCAGTATATGCAAAATCATAGTTTTGTTTTCTTGTTTTATTCGGGTCAATTAGCCTGTCTTGAACTCTGTAAAACAGTTCTTTACTAATAATCGGAGTATGTTTTGCATTTTCATAAATTTTATCTTCAAACTTGAAAACTCCTGTATAAAATATGTTTTTAAGCATTTTTTCAACCGATGTTTTAGGAATCCTTTTTCCTGTTTTGCTTCTTAATCCGTCTTGATATAGTTTTTCTGTAAGACTTCTTAATGAATACATACCGCTATCATATAAATTAAAAGCCTGTTTAACATAAAAAGCATAATTTTCATCAATGACAGTAGTTTTTGAGCCATCTTCTCTTGATATATTTTTGTAGCCAATAGGTGCTTTATGAGGATATTCGCCTTGTTCTGCCTTTTGTCTTAATCCTGCAAGAGTTCTAACACCTATGACTTTTCTTTCATATTCAGCAAAACTCATACCAATATTACGCATCATGCATACAAAAATGGCTATGACATAACTATAGTACAAAAAATACTTAACCATTCTTCTCCAAGCGTAACACTCCGATATATCGGAATTACTCAAGACAAGCTAGATGATGTGTATATGAGTTTAGATTTGTAATTATTCTTCATTCTGCACAGAATTATCTTTTTCTTTTGATTCTTCTGTAGGGATTGATTTTATATCTGTTATACCAATAGCAAACTGCTGATAAGCAGAAACTTGTTTTTGAATATCTTGAGCAATAGCTTTAGTTTCTTCTGTAGCTTTTATCGCTGGATGTATTTCCATACCCCTGCCTAATAATTCTACCATTTTTCTCATTGATATATCTACAGCATTTACAAATTCATTTAATTCGCCAATATCACTTTGTACATCTTTGCTTGCATTAGCAAAGAAATTTGAAATACCAACTTTTTCTATTGTTTCACGAATTATTTTATCTTCTTCTGTTCTATGTTCTTCTAATTCTTCTTTTTTAAGATTTTCTAAATATTGAATTTTTTCTTGTGATACTTTTTTAGATTTTTCTCTTTCTATTCTTTCATTCCAAAGTTTTTCTGTTTCTAAATATAATTTTGCGGTTTTTAAGAAACCAACGAGAAGAGTAAATATAAATAGAATAAGGGGATAAGAGTCAATAACAAACTGAATCCAAGATGAACCTGTATCTAATCCAGAAAATTTTGGCTGAACTTTTATTCTTTGACAAAACATCAATGCATCATTTAAATCTTTTACAAACTTATTAAATTGTTCAATATTTTTAATATCGTTTGGGAGTTTGAAATTTATAACATTTTCTTTTTCTGGAGTAACAATTTTATCTAATGTTTGCTTAAACTCTGTAACTAAATAGTTTAAATCTTTCATTTTGTTATCAAAATCTTTGAACGCATTTATTTCCATTAAAATTTCATCATTTACAGTTGTTAGCATATAGTCATAGTTGTTAAGTATTATTTTTGTTTTTTTCTCAAACAAATTGTTTATACTCAATTCATTTACCATAGTAATTGGGATTTTGAATTGTTTAACTCCTTTTTGTTGTTGGTTACCAACATATTTTGTCTCAGATGTATACTTCAATAATGATTCTTCACATTTTTCTAATAAAAATTGATAATCTCTTAATCTCATACTATTTATCCTTGATATTCTTCCTTAAGTTCTTCTCCAAAAACTATCTGTTCTAAAATTTTTCTGTAGCTTATTATTTTTTTGTTAACATTTTTCATATCGTTTATTAAAGTTTGATAACAATACTCATCGCCAAAACATTTAAACTTCTTCTGCAATTCCTGAGGTGAAATATCATAAGTTTCAATACTTTCCAAGTATCTTTTGTACCATTCTCTGTATCTTGCTTGCCATTTTGTTAAATGTGGTCTTACTGCTTTATTTAAAATTTTGGAAGATAAAATAATTAGTTCTTTTGTATCTTGGTTTGTTGCTTTTTGTGCAGGAATATCTTTGATAAGCTCTCTTGCAATTCCAAAAAATGAATACCAAGAATCATATATTTCAGAAATTACGTCATTATTTTCATCTATAGGTAAACCTAGTTTTCTTGTATTAAGTTCTACCCAAAGCTTGTATGCAACTTGCTTAGTTTGGTAATTAGGTTTGATTTTAATTGTTTGGTCTCCAATTCCTAACGCAATTTCGTCAATATCTATTTGAGGTCCAATAAGTTTCCCTTTGTAAATCCTATATATCAGAATTAGTATGCCAATCAAAACTGCTGTAACCCAAATATATGGGCTACAATATGCTACAATATTATAGTTTTCAATTGTTAGTTTTAAAAGTTCCATATTTTATGACCTATTATTTACAAATTGCAATCTGCTATTATCAATTTTGTGTGAATAATTACATTTTCTAGAATATGCTTGTTCTAACCAAGAATACAAAACAGAGTTTCCATAAACATCTCTTTCAGCTAATTTTTCCCAATTATATATATTCGCATATCCTGTTTTAATATTATCACTTAATCTTGGAGGAATTGTATCATATAAATATTGATTGCGATTTAATCGGTAATTCTCTATTGATGTATAGTATGTCGGTAATATTATTCCGACTAATCCTGAACACCCTCCAGCTTGACAAGATAGTCCTGCAGAAATTTCCCAATCAACATGTTTTCTTTTAAATGTTTCACTTCCAATTAGTACAATTATAATGCTACTATCAGTAATTTTTTCTTCTCTTATTAGTCTTTTTATATAATCTGTACTTAAATCTTCATCATATTCTCCTGCATGCACAGATTTATCAATAAAATAATTCTGAAAAACTCTTACAAATTCATCTTTATATGCTTGGTCATTTGCATGATGATAGCTGATAAAAACTTTGTGTCTTGTCATGTGATTCACACTCCCTGTTCTTATTATATAGTAAAAACAGATAGTTACAATGCATTAAAAAAGTTGCAACTGTTTCATTTCAACGATAACAGGCTTCTTCTGTTCTTGTTGCTGACGTTTTAGCTTGTATTCAAAGCCATTTACAAAGTAAAGCGGTGTATATAAGACTTTCTGAAACTTCCACGCAAGTGTATCACCTAACATTACTCTTGCAGGAATACCGAGTATTGAAAGCTGAATGTATGCCATTTTGAAACAAGTTTCGTCAATGTCTATTGCTTCAACAAAAAGCTGATGTTGATAGTTGTAACCCTGTTCTTTCAATGTTTCTGCAAATGCTATAATGATTCCGCCACTGCCGCAACAAGGCTCTGCTAATGTTACAAAGTCTTTCTCTGCAAGTTGATTTTCTATGTCCGTAAAATTTATCTGTGTCATAAGTTTACTAACATGATACGGTGTAAAGAACTGACCTTTTCTTGCATTACCAAAATTGTTTACAGAAAACACTTGTCCTAAAAAGTCTTGATATTTTTCGTCAAGCGCTAAAACAATAAGAGCAAGCATTTGACTGAATTCATTTGCTTGCTCTTTTGTGTATCTCCCCACTATCTCTAAGTATTGTCGTTCAAGTTGGTCGCTCCGGTAAAACGGCTGTGCTAAGAGAAAAGAAAACAAATAAATTTAAAGATTTTCCCTTATCGGATAATGCCAAATCAGCAATTAAAGAGTATTTGAAAACCAGAAATTATGCACAAAATGAACCTTTATTTATATCAAGAAAGAATAAAGGTTTTTTATTGCGACAGCAAGCATATAAAATCATTAATGATGTCGCTGTATCGGTTGGGATACAATAAAAACCTGTAAGCGAGAGGGAAGCTTGGATTCTGATATCCAAAACGAAACTCCGAATGATATTAAAGGTTTGTTGAAAAAATACCCTAATATTAAAACAATTTGCTTAAATGGGAATAAATCATATTCTGCTTTTAAGAAATATTTTCCGGATTTGTTATATAAATATTCTTGCCTCAAAATGCCTTCAACTAGCCCTGCTAATGCCAGATATAGCCTAGATAAACTCATAGAGGAATGGAGCGTTTTTTCGTATAATCCGGAGTTGTACTCCATATTAAACGAATTTTGAATTAAAATTCTGTCATCAGTTCGTTTTAAGCTTATGTTGAAAACTTTGATGTTCTTATTTGAAAAATAATTTTGTTTTTCGTACGATAAATATGTTTGGAGATATTATAAATTAAAACACGGAATATAAATATTTATGGAATTATTTTTTATAGCATTAAATCTGTTAGTATTGGGCGGAATTATTTCAATTTTTATAAAAGAAGATTATAAAATGCAGCTTTGTTCTATTTTTACAGGCATTTCTGCAATTTTATTGTCGTTACCGTCAATAAATTGTTTGATGACAGGCTCATCGTTTAAGGCTAATTTGTATTTGCCGCCGATTTTTGGTACTGTAAACTTTATCATCGATCCACTATCTGCCTTTTTCGTTTTTGTAATTTCTGTTTTAAGTTTTTTAGGAACAATTTATGCCTGCGGATACATTAAATCGTATCTTAACAAGGGAATGAATTTATCTTCTCATACATTCTTTCTTATGCTTTTGGTTGCGTCTATGATTGGAGTTGTAACTGTTCAAAATTCCCTATTTTTTATTGTTTTATGGGAAATTATGTCGCTTTCTTCATTTTTCCTTGTCATGTTTGAGGGACACAAAAAAGAAGTGCTTAATGCCGGAATAAAATACCTTGTTTATATGCATATTTCAATGATTTTTATACTTTCGGCTTTTGTTATATTAAATATTAATTCAAACAGCTTTGATTTTTCAGATTTTATATCAGTTTTAAATAAGAATACTCAACTTGCAAATATCGTATTTTTGCTTGCTTTTATTGGTTTTGGTACAAAAGCAGGTTTTCTTCCGTTTCATAATTGGCTTCCTGATGCTCATCCGGCTGCACCGAGCCACATTTCAGGGATAATGTCCGGAGTTATGATTAAAACAGGAATTTATGGAATTTTAAGAACGATATGGCTTATAGGCGTTCCTTCAAAATTTGTAGCATATTTAGTTATCTGTATTTCTGTTATATCAGCACTTTGGGGTGTTTTATATGCTATTACTCAACACAATATAAAACGTCTGCTTGCATACCATAGCCTTGAAAATATCGGAATAATAGGAATAGGCATCGGTATCGGATTATTAGGTATGGTATATAACAATCCGATTGTTACATTATTAGGTTTTGGCGGAGGAATTTTACATATACTTAACCACGCAATATTTAAACCGTTGTTGTTTTTTGGAGCAGGTAATATATACAAACAGACGCATACAAAAGATGTTGAAATTTTAGGTGGATTAATTAAAAAAATGCCATATACTTCACTTTTATTTATAATTGGCTCCGTTGCAATATGCGGTTTACCGCCTTTCAATGGATTTATCAGCGAATTTTTAATATACGGCGGAATTGTTTTAGGTTTGGTTAATGCAAACAATATTACTGCTTTTATGACTTTTATAATTTCACTTGCGTCATTGGCTCTTATCGGGACAATGGCAATACTTTGTTTTACAAAAGTTACAGGCGTAATGCTTTTGGGAAATCCTCGAAGTGAGCAGGCTGCAAATGTGTCCTCAGATGTAGAAAAAATTATGTTAATTCCAATATTTATGTTGGCTGTTTTAGCAGTATTAATAGGATTTTTCCCACAGTATGCAATATTATCAGTTATAAATCCGATACTGATAATAACGAAAAATAATGCTGTTATACCGATTGTTCCGTCAATGATTAATTTACTTGGAATGTTAAGTCTTATATTTTTTATATTCCTTATGATAGTTTTATTGGTTGTGGGTTTCAGATTAATTATTAATAGAAAAAGCAGAATCCATAATACATGGGGATGCGGATATAATAGAGGAAATGAAAGGATGCAATATACAGCATCTAGTTATGCAGATTTATTTGTTTCAACTCTTAAACCTATGTTTAAAAGAATTGTGCATATCAAAAAACCTAAAGAATTGTTTCCAAAAGAGGCTTATTATGAAATGGAAATAGAAGATTTGGAAGAAGCATATATAGTTAAGCCGTTAATAAAGTTTGATGAAAAATTATTATCAAAATTTGAGAGAATACAAAACGGAAATATGCAGCAATACATTTTGTTTGGTCTGATATTTTTAATACTTTCAATAATAGGATTAATTTTTATAGGATAAGAAAATGATAACAATTTTAGATATTTTAATATTAATATTTATGCCATTTATAATGATAGGTATAATAAAGAAAACAAAGGCATTTTGGGGCGGACGCAAAGGTGTAAGGCTTTTACAACCGTTGTATGACGTTTTGAGATTACTAAAAAAAGAAACAGTATATTCAGAAACGACATCATGGGTATTTAAAACGGCACCTGTCATTGGATTTTCAGCTATACTGTTTGCAGGACTTCTTGTTCCTATAATTAACGGGGAGGCGATAATGAATATCCCATTCGGATTTATAATATTTTCTTATATATTGGGATTTGGAAAATTCTGTTCTTTAATAGGTGCTATGGATACGGGGAGCAGTTTTGAAGGAATGGGAGCTTCAAGAGAAGCTTGTTTTTCAACTATTGTTGAACCCGCATTTTTTATTTTTATGGGGTCTGTTGTTGCTCTTACAAGCAATCATTCTTTTTCAAATCTTAAAATGATATTAGAAAATGCAGGGGTTTACGGATATTTAATAATCGCGTTAGCTGTTATTACATTATTTATAATGCTTTTAATTGAAGGCTGTAGAGTTCCAGTTGATGATCCAACTACACATTTGGAGCTTACAATGATACATGAAGTTATGATTCTTGATAATTCAGGTGTAGATTTGGGATTAATTACTTGGGGTGCAGCAATTAAGATGTTTTTATTTGAAGCTCTTATTGCATCATTAATAATTCCAGTAGGGCTTCCTGTTTGGATAGCAATAACAGCATTTTTAGCAATAATATGTCTGTTGTCAGTAATTATCGGAACGATAGAATCATCTATTGCAAGGTTCAGAATGACACATGTTTTTGAATTTATTTTTATAATGTCAATTACGGCACTAATAATTTTGACTTTAGTTACATATAGGATATACGGAAATTAATTATGGAAAATATTTTTATAATACTTTTAGGTTTATCAATGCTTTATATAGCGTCAACATCAAGGTTGAAGGCACATATTAATATGCTTTCACTTCAAGGATGGCTTTTATTTTTTATTTGTATATTTGGATTAACTCATGAAAGTTGGTTTAATGCACAAATATTACAGGATATAAAAAATAATTGGGTTCATATTTTTGGGATAGCGTTTATTACTCTTGAAACTCTTGGAGTAAAATCTCTGGTAATACCTTTATTTTTAAATAAAGTTTTAAATAAAACTCACGCACACAGAGATTCGGATGCAAATATTCCTCATTTTTATGCACTTGTTATATCAAGTTTAATTCTTTTTGGGGGATTTATGATAGCAAATATACAATCTCCTGCGTTAAAAATGATATCATCGCTATATTTTGGAGTATCCGTATCAATTATTATTACAAGTTTGTGGCTAATTACGATAAAACGTACAGTTTTATCAAATGTTATAAGTTTCATTACAATGGAAAACGGAATATTTCTGTTGTCGTTGGCGGTAGCAAAAGAAATGCCAATAATTGTTAATTTAGGCGTTTTATTAGATATATTTATTGCGGTATTTATTTTGGGATTGCTTGTTAAAGAAATTGATACCGAATTTGAAGATTTGGAAGTTTCGCAGTTGTCTGATTTAAAGGATTATGAATAATGATTAGTTTGATTTTAATATTTCCGATAATAGCATGTTTAATATTATTTTTAATAAAGAATAGATCATTAAATAATTTAATGATTACTTTGTATGCATTTATTCATATAATTTGCTCAATATGTTTATGTATAGGCTATAATCCTTTCGATATTAAACAAAATTTGTTTGCGGCAGATGAATTGAATAAGATATTTTTAATTGTTCTTTCAGTTGTATATTTAGCCGTAGCAATTTATAACAACGGATATATGAAAGATGACAAGTCATTAACAAAAAAATTAAGACATTATTCTTATGCGGTTTTATTGTTTGTATTATCAATGACGGGTGCAATATTAAGTACAAATCTCGGTATAACTTGGATATTTATAGAAGCGACGACTTTAGCAAGTGCATATTTAATTTATTTTTACAAAACAAAACATTCTATTGAAGCAGCTTGGAAATATGTATTCATTTGTTCTATCGGTATTGCTTTAGCTTTTGTGGGAATTATTTTACTCACAATAGCAACAGGAAATTTAAATTCACTTTTCTATAATGATTTGTATTCCAATGCCCAAAATTTTGATGTATTTTGGTTAAAATTATCTTTTGTATTTATTTTATTTGGAATAGGAACAAAAATGGGTTTAGCTCCCGTTCATTTTTGGCTGCCTGATGCTCATGCTCAATCGCCATCGCCTATTTCGGCATTACTTTCAGCAACACTTCTTAATTCGGCTTTTCTAATGATTTTAAAAGTCTTTAAGATTATAATAGTTGCCGGATGTGATAATTATGCAAGAATAATGTTATTTGCGATGGGATTTTTATCCTTGTTTGTAGCTGCAGTTTTTGTGTACCATATAAATAATTACAAAAGAATGCTCGCATATTCTTCTATTGAAAATATGGGTATTTTAGCTATTGGAACAGCTCTTGGCGGAGTCGGAATGTTTGCAGCAATTATTCACCTGATAGGTCATTCATTTATAAAAGCATCATTCTTTATGACATCAGGAAATATTTTAAAAATATTCGAAACAAAAAAAATAAAATCCATAACGGGTTTGTTAGAAAAAGATAACACAACCGGCTGGCTTTGGATTTTATCTTGTTTGGGAATTGTAGCATTTCCGCCATCAGTTCTTTTTATTAGCGAATATTTGATAGTAAAAACAATGCTTCAGCTTAGACACTATTGGATGTGCACAGGTTTCTTGCTCCTGCTTACAATTGTTATATACGGACTTTCCAAAGCCGTATTTACAATGTCGGTTAAAAGCGGTAAAAATCAAGAGAAGGTCAAACTTTCTTGGACAATGTATGTTCCGCAAATTGTTTTATTAATAATAGCTTTTGTAATGGGGGTATATTTACCGTATTACGAAGTTATAGCAAATGCTGTTAAAGGTTTTTAAAGGGAAAAATAATGAATTGGATTACACTAAAAAATAATACAAAAATTGATGCTCTTTCAATCCCAACAATTACGATTGATGAATTGAGAGAAGATATAAGAAATATGAAACTTCGCCCGATAGGATTTTTTGGCAAACAAGAATTTGAAAATATTCGTTTATATATAACTTTAGCGAATGACAAAGAAGGATTAATTTACTTATCTTCGGTTCTTTTTACACCTGAAATTAAATCTTATGAAGCTTTAACTAAAGATTTTCCTCAGTTTCATAATTTTGAAAGAGAATTTTATGAAGAATTTGGAATTGAACCTAAAAACCACCCTTGGCTAAAACCTTTAAGAAAAAATCAAGACGAATATCCTTTTTTTGCAATGCAAGGTGAAGATGTTCACGAAGTAGCAGTTGGACCTATTCATGCAGGAGTAATTGAACCGGGGCATTTTAGATTTATGTGTCAGGGTGAAAAGGTTTATGATTTGGAAATAATGCTTGGCTATCAACACAGAGGTGCCGAAGCTCTTATGCTTAATCCAAATAATAGGCTTGCAGAATCTATTTGCGGAGATACAGTAATAGGTTATAATATGACATATTCTCAAGTTATGGAAGCTTTGTCAGATACAAAAATTACCCAAAGGGCAGAAATTATAAGAAGAATTGCTCTTGAGATGGAAAGAATAGCAATTCATATAGGCGATATGGGAGCTATTGCGGGTGATATGGCATATTTAATGGGAGCATCAGTTTTTGGAACTACAAGAACACTTGTTATAAATACAATGCTTGAAATATGCGGAAGCCGTTTTGGCAGAGGTTTGATAGATGTCGGTGGGGTTAATTTTGACATTACACCTGAATTATCAAACAAAATAAAATCTATGCTGAATAAAGTTATTGAAATTGTTGATCGCACAGCAAAAGTTATGCTAAAAATGCCTTCTTGTATTTCAAGAATGGAAAAAACAGGTGTCGTTAGTATGGAAACTGCATTACAACTTGGTGCTGTCGGAATGGCAGCTCGTTCAAGCGGAGTAAATCTTGATTCAAGATTTGATTTCAAAGATAAATGGTATAAAAAACTTTCTGACGATAAAGAAATTAAAGAAAACGGTGATGTTTATTCAAGATTTAACCTGAGATACAGAGAAATAATGCAATCTGCAAGTTTTGTTAATGATTTATTGGAAGAACTAAAAGAAAATAAAGACGGAATAAAACTTCAAGCAAATAATAAATTAACACCAAATTCTTTTGCGATATCAATAACAGAAGGGTGGAGGGGTGAAGTTGTTCATACTGCAATTACAGGTGCTAGTGGAGAGTTAATCAGATATAAAATTAAAGACCCTTCTTTTAATAATTGGTATATGCTTGCAATGGCGGTGAGAAATAATGGGATATCAGATTTCCCGCTATGTAACAAGAGCTTTAATTTGTCATATTGTGGAAATGACTTGTAAAAAGGATAAAATATGTTAGATACAATAAAATTAAAATATTTTCAAGGAAAACAATATATTAAAGACATAAAAAATGCACCAATGAGGGAACAATTTCGAGGGTTCCCTATTATAAAAAACGGTGATGTAGATTGTTCCTGCTGTCCGACAGGTGCACTTAGTGCTAATCCTAATTCAATAGATTTGGGCAAATGTACTCTCTGCGGAAATTGTAAATGCGAAGCAATACAGTTTTCTAATCGTTATAAATTAGGTTCAACATCAAGAGAAAAACTTGTCATTTCTGAAAATATGATTGCAGATGAATATGAAAAATTTGCCATAGAATCAAGAAAAGAGATACGTAAGATTTTTTCTCATTCTTTAAAATTAAGACAGGTATCCGCAGGCGGATGTAACGGCTGTGAAATGGAGCTGAACGCTTGTTCTAACTGTAACTTTGATATGGGGAGATTTGGAATAGATTTTGTTGCTTCACCAAGACACGCTGACGGAATAGTTATAACAGGTCCAATTACAAAAAATATGGCTTATGCATTAGAAGATTGCTATAAATCTGTACCGGAACCAAAACTTGTAATACTTACAGGTGCTTGTGCAATTTCAGGTGGTGTATTTCAAAATTCAACAGAATTAAACAGAGAGTTTTTAGAAAAATATCCGATAGATTTATATATTCCGGGATGTCCTGTTCATCCTCTGACCTTTATTAATGCTGTTTTAGACTTAATATTAAATTAGTATTTTTGTCATTAATCGATTAAATTTTGTCATAATGAAATCCTGATTGTTCTGACAATGAAATTGAAAAGTTTAGTTTTGTGTTCTATTAAGTCGAAAATTGTTTAATTTTGTCTGTCAGACATTTCAAATTAAGCAGATAATTTGTCCAATTATCCCTGATAATTTTCAACTTTATTGTAAAGTCGTGTTTTAATTTATCCCAGTTTCCTCTTAAATGTTCTGCTTGCAAGGGTTAATGTTATTGTGGCAATTATTATTAGCGGGATTATGTTTACAATTACATCGCTTATCCCCATACCTTTTAATATTATTCCGCGTGATAGAACCATAAAGAACCTTACAGGATTTAAGTATGTTAAATATCGCAAACAAAGCGGCATATCCTCAATGGGTGAAATAAACCCCGATAACAAAACAGCAGGTATCATAAATGTCATAACAGAAAGTATTGCTTGCTGCTGAGTATTGCATATTGCAGAAATAAAGAGTCCGACACCGACTATCGCTAAAAGCGATATCAATATTGAAATAAGAAATAAAAACATAGAACCAACAAAAGGAACGTGGAAAAATACAATGACTATTCCAATCATAACTATTGTTAAAGTCATTGCAATAATCAAAGGTGGAATTGATTTGCCGAGTAATATTTCAAATGATGAAAGAGGACTTACAATAAGCTGGTCGAATGTGCCGAGCTCTCTTTCTCTTGCAATCGATAAAGATGTCAGAATCAAAGTTGTTACAAGTGAAAGCATTGCAACAATAATTGTCAAAATATACCATTTGTATTCAAGATTAGGATTAAACCAGTTTCTTACTGTTATATCCACTCCAGAGCCCTTGTTGTCTGTAAGCTCTGCACTATACAGATTTATTATTTGTGATGCATATCCTAATCCTATTGCGGCTGAATTTGTTTGTCTGCCATCGGATATTATCTGAACATTTGCAACTGTTTTAGACTTTATCCCCCTTGCAAAATCATTCGGGATATTTATTCCGAGTTGAGCTTTTTGGGTATCAAGCTTTTCCTGAAATTCTTTTTCATTATCAACATAATAGAATTTTCTAAATCTTGATGAATTTTCAAATCTTGAAAGTAATTCTCTGCTTTCAACGCTTTGAGAACGATCTAAAACAACTGTATCAATGTTTTTAACTTCCATTGTTACTGCATTTGAAAACACCAAAAGCTGCATTAACGGCATTGCAATAATAATGGCTCGAGATTTCGGATCATTCCAAATGGTTCTAAATTCTTTTTTTATAAGAGCCGCAACTCTGCGTAAAAAATCTCTAATCATCACTCCTCCTCGAAATCAAGGATTTCGGTTTTCCCCCAAGGGAAGGACATGGTGCCTCAAGTCTCATTTGAGTTTTCTTATAAACTCCTGCAAATAGAAGTAATCCCAATATTGTTAAATAAAAAGCATTTGCTAATCTTATTTCAGGAACACCCCCTGCCATAAATTCACTTTCAATAAATGCTATATAGTATCTTGGCGGAATTATCATAGTCAAGTATTGGAAAAATGTCGGCATAGAATTAATCGGAAACAGTAACCCTGATAGCATTAGTGCAGGCATAAATCCTAAACTTATCGATACCATACTCGCCATAAATTGATTTTTTAAGACAGTTGAAATCATTAATCCAATACCAAGAGATGTAAACAGAAAAATTCCGCTTATTAAGAAAAACATAAAATAACTACCCCTGAACGGTACCTGAAATACACAAACACAAAGGAACATATTAAATGCAGTTGATAACATTCCCAAGATAAAGTATGGAATGTATTTGCCAAGCACAATATGAATTGCTCTGACTTTTGTACTTAATAATGCCTCCATTGTTCCTCTTTCCCATTCTCTTGCAATAACAAGTGAAGTCAAAAGAATCCCGATTAATGTCATAGTAATAGCAATAGAACCCGGAACGATAAAATGATGTGAGTTTAAATCCGGATTATACCAGGTTCTGTTCTCGATATTAATTAGAGGTTTTGATAAATTTCTTTTGTATTTACTGACAGCAAGCCATTGATTTGAAATAGCAAGTGCATAACTCTGTACATAGTTTGCAGTATTAACTTCACTTCCGTCTGTTATAATCAGTAAATCTGCTTTTTGTCCTTTTGAAAGTTTCGATGAAAAATCGTTTGGAATAATAACAGCCCCTTTAATTTTAGAACTTAAAATGGCAGTTTTAATATCTTCCATATTATCAAAATTTATTGAATTAACGTATTTACTGTGTCCGAAAGATTTGACCAAAGTTGCAACTTCCGGCGAATTATCGTCATTTTTGATTCCCATTGTGATTTTTACAGAATCGAGATTTATTCCGTACATATAAATCGTAATTGATATAATTGGCAGTATGAAAGCAATAACAATACTTGATGGATCTCTCAATATCTGTTTTATTTCTTTTTTAATTAAGGCTAATAAGATTTTCATTTACTAACCTCACTTTTTTTTATAAGATTTATAAATGCCGTTTCCATATTATTTGCACCTGCTTGTTGTTTGAGCTCTGTTGGTGTACCTACTGCAATAGTTTCGCCCTTGTAAAAAAGACTAATTCTGTCGCAATATTCTGCCTCATCCATAAAATGCGTTGTAACCATTATCGTTACACCTTTTTTAGCCAAAGATGTTATATGATTCCAAAAATCACGTCTTGTCAAAACATCAACACCTGATGTTGGTTCATCCAAAAACAATACAGGCGGATTGTGAATGAGTGCCGCTGCCATTGAAAGTCTTTGTTTTAAGCCTAGAGGTAAATTTTCAGCCTTTTCTGATTCGTATTCTCTTAGCCCAAAAACATCAATAACTTCATTAACCTTTTCTTCTTTTTTCAAAATGCTGATTCCATAGGCAAGAGCGAAAAATTCTAAGTTCTCGCGAACGGTTAAACTCCCGTATAACGAGAATTTTTGTGCCATATAACCTAAATTTGCTCTGGCACGCTCGGGATTTTTCTTTATATCAATTCCCATAATTCTTGCAGTACCACTTGTCGGGCGAGCAAGTCCGCACATCATTTTAAATGAAGTCGATTTTCCTGCTCCGTTCGGACCGAGTAAACCAAAAATTTCTCCCTTTTTTATTTTGAAAGTATTATTTTTAACTGCATAAAAGTTTCCGTATTTTTTTTCTAAATTGTCCGCTTCTACGGTTAATTCAACATCAATTGCTTTATAATTGTAGTTTCTTGCTATTAGTGATTCTTCCTTATTATAACCTCCCATTAAGTCAATTACTTTATTTTCAAATTCTTGCGGTGTTGGTGCTAAATCGTGCGGTTTCCCTTCATAAATAACCTTACCTTTATCTATGACAACCGCTGTATCAAAGCTGTGAGCCTCATCTAAATACGCTGTTGACCACAAAACAGTTGTTTCAGGGGTTATCATTTCCCGAACCATTTTCATTAAGTCTCTGCGAGATATAGGGTCAACACCGACAGAGGGTTCATCCAAAAGTAAAAATTCGGGATTTCCAAGTAAAGTACAAGCAAGTCCCAACTTTTGTTTCATACCGCCTGATAATGCTCCTGCGAGTCTATCCTGAAATGGTGCAAGAGTTGTAAATTCCAACATCTTATCAAAATCGTGAGGAACATTTTTTAAATCAGCATACAATTTTAAATTTTCTATGATAGTTAAATCTTCATACAAACCGAACTTTTGGGGCATATAACCAATGCGAAGATTCAGTTGATCTTTTTGAGTATTGGGGTTGAAACCAAGCACATTTATTTCACCTGCATTTGGCAACAATAAACCGATTATTGTTCTCAATAGTGTAGTTTTTCCGGCTCCGTCAGCTCCAATAAGCCCTGTTATTTTGCCTTTTTCTATATTTAAAGACAGATTATCAATAGCAACGGTAGAGCCAAAATTTTTAGTTAAATTTTTAATTGTTACCGTCAGCATTATTTTCTTGATTATCCTTTGAAGTTAAATCCACTTTAATAGTTACAGGCATTCCCTGTCTTAAATATTCATCAATATCATAGATATAGACTCTTATTCGATAAACTAAATCAGTTCTTGTATCAGTTGATTGAACCGTTTTGGGTGTAAACTCCGCAACCGGTGAAATATAACCGATTTTACCTTTATATTCTCTTTTCTTGCCTGTGTTTGGATTTGTGGTATCAGTATAAACATTAACTTCTTGTCCGTATTTAATGTTACCTAAATCTGTTTCATTAACATAGGCTCTAACCCAAACAGGATTAGTTTTTGCCATTGTATATACCGGCTGACCTTTTTGAACATTACTTCCGGGTTCAACGACACGAACCATAATTATACCATTTTCAGGAGCGTAAAGTTTTGTGTAATCAAGTTGGTTTTTTGCATAAGTTTTATTCGCCTCGGCAAGTTTGTATTCGGCTTGAGTCTTATTTTTATTATTGAATAATGTTTCAACATCTTGTTCGGATACTGCACCTGATGCCCCTAACGGTTCATTCCTGTTATATTTTTCCAATGCGTCATTTTTAAGGGCAATCGTTCTTTCAACATCGGCTATTGCTTTATTGTAATTGGCTTCATAATCTCTTGAATCCAGTGTTGCAATAAGTTCTCCCTTTTTAACGGTATCACCCTCTTCTTTTAAAAGTTTTAAAACTTGACCGCCTGCAAGGAAACTCAATTCAACTTGGCGAATTTCAATATTGCCATATAAAGTGAGTTCCTTCAATGTATCTTTTTTGTTTGTTTTATAAAAAAATATACCAAAACCTGCTATTAAAAGTATTAAAATTAACGCAATAATCTTTTTTTTCATATTATATTTACCTTTGTGCTTCCTTTAAAAATGCTTATATATATATTCATACATGGTTTTTAGTCATACCTTTAAATTGTTCTTCCGAAATTGTTTCTGATTTTGTTTTATTCTTGGTATGATAATCCCTGAATTATATAATAGTAAAACAATTATTTAATTATTGTCAAAATGTAAATATTTTTGACAATAACCTCTGCTATACCTACTACATATCGCAATTAGTTTACAATTAGGCAATAAGATGTTATTATAATAGAAAAGATTATTATAAGAGGAGATGTTATGAAAATAATTGATTGCGAATTTCACTATTACTTACCTGAATTGATGGAATATCTTTCCACACGAGATAATGCAATGAAATATTATCCGGAAACTAAAATTTTTGAAGTGAGAGATAAAGTTTTCGCTCATTTTGACGGGGTAACAAATGAATATCCGGTTATTGATGAATTAATGAATTTTGGCGAAGAAAGAATTGCTGTTATGGATAAAAACGGCATTGATGTAGGTGTTATGGCATCATCTCCAGCATTAGAAGAATTACCTGAAAAAGAATCAGTATATTTTGCAAAAAAATCTAATGATGCAGTTGCTGAAATTATAAAAAAATATCCGGGTCGTTTCTTAGGAGCTGCAGTTTTACCAACTCCTTATGTTGATGAGGCAATTAAAGAACTTGAACGCTGTGTAAAAGAATTAGGTTTCAAATATTGGCACACACATTCTAACTATAAAAATACACATTTATATGAAGAAAAATATCTTCCGCTTTTAGCTAAAGCAGAAGAATTGGGTTGTGCGTTTTATGTTCATCCACAAGCTTCTGATGATAAAGATATGAAAGATATGGGTTATGTATATTCTTCACCTGGTCTTGGTTTTGGCTTAGATGCTATGAAAACATCATTAAGGCTTATATTAAACGGAACATTTGATAAATTCCCTAACTTAAGAATGATTCTTGGTCATTTGGGCGAATATTTCCCATTTATATTGGATAGAGTTGATAATCGTTTTGAATGGATAAGGGATGATGAAGTAAAAATGAAACACCCTGTTTCATATTACTTTAAAAATAAAAATGTTGTTGTAACAACAAGCGGCAATATGTCTAAACTTGCTTTTGAATGCACTAAGAAGGCTCTTGGTATAGACAGCATTATTTTTGGTTCTGATTATCCTTATGAAAGTTTGTCTGATATGATGAAATTTATGGATTCTTTAGAATTAACCGAAGAAGAAAAAGAAAAGGTATTTCACTTGAATGCTGAAAAGTATATTTTAAGTAAATAAGTTTTTAGCTTATAGGGCGTTTTTCAGTTCATGTTAAAATGTGCCTGAAACGCTTGGTATTATTGTTTAATCGACTTGCTATTATAATATCTTTGATTAACATCTATTTTGCGGTAAGTAATTTTTTACTTTTTCCGGAAGTTTTGATTCGATAAAACTTCTTATTTTATCAACATTTTTGTTATACAAAACACCTGCATACAAAATAATCAAACCTGTAACCAAAACAACGCTTGTGAGGAGTGTTGTTTCGGCTTCAATATGCTCAAACTCAAGATACATAATATATTCAATTGCACCAAAGATACCGATAATTGAGAATGGTTTGCGCTGTATTATTAAACCGATAAATATATATATTAAACTTAAAATAAAGCATATTAATTGGTCTTGCCATACTCCGATGTTTAAAGTATCAAGAAGAAACATTGCAAACATAAAAAATCCTGTCGCACCAGTAAAATACATCCACATTGAATAATCAGTTTTTGTTAATTTGTCTTTTATAAACCCGACTATGCTCAGTCCAAATCCAAAAATCATATTACTTGTAAAAAAGATTTTAGGCGTAATGTTTTTATAACCATATATAAAATCAACAATAGTTATAAATATTGCATAGGAACAAAAAATGGTCGGAACAGCTAATAAAGATACCGGTCTAAACTTTTGCAAGATAGTGTTTGCAATAATTGTTAAAATGGAAAGTACAATTACAGGAAATCTGCATAAATCCCAATAGTTAGGAATCTTATCTATATCAGAAAAATGTGGAAAGAATCCAGTCATTTTTTCAATATCCATTACAATAAATCCAACTGTTGCAATAAACAAAAAATACAAAATTCCTGCAGGAAGTTTTTCGTTTTTTTCCCACAAAAATTCACCCACTCCAAGAAATAATGCAGAGTATAAAGTTCCGAGAAGAAGTATCATTGTGTATGTACTGTGCTGAATTGTATTTGACATTAAAGATGTCATAGCACCCAACATAATTAAACCGCCAATATAGTAAAAAACTTTAACGATAGTAGATGTCTGTTTTTGCTCATTATTATTTTGATTATATAAATCAATCAAACTGTTTTTTTGAGTTTCATTAATTATATTTTTTTCAATTCCTAAATTTAAAAGTTTCTCAAAATCCATGAAATTTCTCCTCTGCTTGTTTATTTTACCACGATAATATATTATCTGGATATTTATATTGTAATTTCAAAAATGTCTAAAAAATATAACTATTTTATTAATAGAATAACTAAGCTAACAAGAAAAAACAATATCTGAATAATTGTGTATTTTTTTAATGTTTCATATCTGACAAGCTTACCTATTACAAATGGTGAAATTATACATAAAGCCAAAATTAAACACCATAAATCAGGATTTATAATTAACCTGCGAATTGCGACTAAACACATTAAGATAATATATGCAAGCATGCTCCCGACAACAAAATATCCGAAAATAGCCTTGTTCTTTGGTTGTACAAAATTGTAAAAAAGCCCAATTAATAATCCGACTATGGCAATTATATTTACAAAAATTGTAAGAGGAATAATTAAATACATACCACCTCTTTTTCTTTTTCTGCAAAAATAAGTTCTTCTAAAAATTGTTTAACAGTATTCATTACCAATTCTTTTTCATTATCGTATAAAATCATGTGATAACTATTATTTAGTTCAACATATTGTTTAATTTTAGAAGAAATGCCATTTAGTACAACCTTGGCTCCTTTAGAACTTGATAGATTATCATATTTTGAATGAATACACAAAACAGGACAATTAACTTTTTTAAGATTTCGTCTAACATTTTTTGATAATTTTAAAAGTCCGTCAACACAATTAAGCGGATAATTATCCATTCCTATATCAGCTTTTGCTGTAATTTTTGCCAAACTTTTTCTTGTTCTTTCATTTTTTACACCAAAACAATCATCTTCCGGAAAAGTATAATAAAACCTAACAATTGTACTTAAAGCAAAAGGAAGCAAAGATATTGTCCAAGGAATACAAAAACCATCTAAAAACAAAGTTGTAGAAAGAGCAACAATTCCTGTAATATCAGTATTGTTTTCTGCCAGATACACCGCCATTGATGCACCAAGACATAAGCCTGAAACAAAAAATTGATTGTAGTTATTTCTTAATTTATTGTATTTTTCCTGAGCAAAATTACACCAATCATGCCAAGTAACAGTTTCTATTTCGTTAATTCTTTCACCGTGCCCTGGGAAAGAATAGCAAAAAACATCATAACCGTTTTTGAACAAAAACTCACCATATTTTTTCATTTCAAACGGACTTCCTGTAAGTCCGTGAAAAAGCAATACTGCTTTTTTGTCCTTTTTGTCGGATATTTCATCATGCAACAGTTCGAAATCGATACCGTTTGCCACTATGACAACCTCGTAAACAATTGATCAAGTAAATCAAGTGCCATATCGATTTCGGCATAAGATATTGTAACCGCCGGAACCAAAGTTATTGCATTATTATAATGGCTTCCTTTATTAAGAATTATTCCACATTTCTTGCCATTATAAGTTAAATCGCCCTTTAACCCTTCAGCTAAAATATCATTAAGTAATTTAGGATCAGGAGTGTATCCATCTTCAGTTACACATTCAATTCTCAAAGCTAAACCTAAACCGTCAACATTACCAATGCGTTTATAGCGTTTTTCTAAATCTTTTAACCCGGATAAGAAGTATTTACTTTTATTAGCTATTTCTGTTTCAAAATCGCCTTCCTCAAACATATTCATAACTTCGTATCCTGCTCTCATTCCAATAGGATTATTGCAGAATGTTGAATGAGTTCTGCCATTTGGCCATACTTCAGGGTTTATTAATTCTTCTTTTGCCCACATACCTCCAAGTGGATTTAATCCATTTGTTAACGATTTACCAAAAGTAATAACATCCGGTTTGACTTCATAGTGTTCAATTGCCCACAATTTACCTGTTCTGTAAAAGCCCATTTGAATCTCATCATCTACGAGCAATACTCCAAAATCGTCTAAAACTTTCTTTAATTCTTTAAAATATCCTTTTGGAGGTATAATATATCCGCCTGAGCCTTGAATAGGTTCAATAAAGAATGCACCCATTGCACAATCTTTTGTTGAAGAATCATAAATACCTGCACAACTGTCTTCAAATTCACGTCTTAATTGTTGAACGCAATAGTAGTTGCAAGAATCACAGTGTTTGCCATAAGGACATCTGAAACAATATGGATATGGTACAAAATGTGCTTCTTCTGCAAAATGACCAAATGGTTTTCTATATCTATAACCCGCTGTTAAACAGCTGGCACCTAAAGTACGTCCGTGGAATCCCCCATAGAATGAGAACATTCTGTTTTTATGAGTGTAATTTCTAATAAGCTTTAGAGCATCTTCTATAACTTGAGAACCTCCAACGTTAAAATGCACACGTCCCTTTGTTCCGAATCTTTCTATATTGGCTTTTGCAATTTTTTCCGAAAGTAAAACTTTGTAATCGTATTGAAAATGTGAAGAAATTTGTGGCAATGTATCTATTTGATCGACAACAGCATCTCTTATCCTTTTATTTTTGTAACCAAAATTACACGATGCAAACCACATTTCTAAATCTAAGTACGGAGTATTTTTTGAATCGTACATAAAAACACCGCTACAATCTCTGAATATTTTAGGATTAGCTTCAGAATGAATTTTATCGCCGTAAGTACAATATTCTTTATCAATGCTTGCTAATTCTTCATCCGGTACGTAGTGTTTGATTGTATCTATATTATTTTCGCTATTCATTTTCGTTAATGCTAAAAATTCGTTTTCCAGTATTACCATCTTCCTATCCGCTTAATATTTGTTTAAGCTACGCTCGTTATTTATCATACAACTAAAAAAATCAAAATAAATATTTTTTATATAATTATTACAAAATAATTCTTTAAATTTGTCTAAATTCTCTTTTTAAAATATCTATAATATCCTTAAAAGATGCGAAATAAGAATGTTTTATCTTTTTATCTTTACAATATTTATGTAAATTCTTAGATGCAAATAGAAAATCTGCTTTTGATGCAATACACAGATCACTGGTGCCATCACCTATATAACAAAAGCTGTTTTCTTTAACCTTTTGACATTTACACATGCCGGCTTTTTTATCACAGTTTTCGTTATAATATGGAAATTCAATATCCAATTTGTTATTTTTATAGGTAAGTTTATTTGCATAATAAGGAATATCCAAATTATAACGATTAAGAACCTTTTGAATAAATAGATCAAATCCGTCGCTTAAAATTGTTAATTTGATATTTTTTGACTTTATATACTCTACAAAATCCAAAAAATAATCATCAATTTCGATTGTGTTTATATAACCTTCTAATTGTTTAGGAGAAATATTTTCTAGTAAACCAACTTGGAGAATTGCATTTTCTCTGGAAGAAATTTTACCTTCAATCCAGAGTTTTTCTGAATCCATCCAACTTTTTGGGGCATACATTTCAAAGAAACTATTAACAGAATCTTTTTTGGTTATTGTTCCGTCAAAATCACAATATATCGCTTCAATCTCTTTCATACAAAGATTATATAATAAAAGAAAAAAAAACTAAAATACAAAAATTAAATATGTAGCTGAATTTTTAATAAAATATCCAACTACATATTTATAAAATCAAAACTATGAATAATAAGTTTTAAAATGTAATATTGTAAACCTTGCCGTTTGCAAATTTAATGTTAAATTTTAGAGGTTTTGGATCATCTTTATATTTTAAAACTAAAATTCTCATATCTGCTTGTGGTTTAAGTTCATAATTTTCAGGTAAGCCATTAGAAAATCTTTTTGATTCAGCTGTAATTTTAGCTAATCTTACCCAGTTAGGAACACTACATAATAGTGAAGTACCTGCTGTTAGAACAACAACCGGAGGGAATGAACCAACAGTGTCAATTAAATCAAGTCTGTCTAAATCTACAAATGATTCAGTTGTTACGTCTTTAAGTGCTGCAAGTCTTTCACTTGTTGCAGTAACTGTGGCACTTGAATTATTTTTATTTGTCAAAACATATTCATAAGCGTGTACATACTTGTTTTCTTTTTGTTTTAGACGATATTCTTTTTGTATAATGGAAACTTTTGCATTTTCGTCATAATAACTTGTTGTATCTACACAATCTAAATTGATTGGCTCAGTATCAGGTGTGTATGGGAATACAGATGTTTTTTTACTATTTTCTGCCATTTTATTGTTAATTTTTTTCATACCTGTTTTTAAAGGTTTAACTAAATCAGGAGATATGTAAAAATTACCTAATTCTTGTTTTCTTGCCAATGTAAAGAAATCAAATTTGTATTCTTTTAGTGCCGCTTCGTCTTCTAATTTAGCAAATTTATACCCATTTTTAGTTAACAAATCTGTCAATTCATTTTTTTCAACATCATATTTTTCGTTAGAAACAACGTAAATATTAGTATTTTGATTTGCAGGATATAATTTTATAAAATAAGTGCAGTTAGAATCTGAGTATATATATGCATTATCGACATTTTCCATTGGTTTAAATTTGTCATCACCTTTATATGCATCAATAGCGCTGTTTATTTCATACACAAGCTGTCTGATATTAACATTATTTACTTGATAACCATAAAAATTCTTTGTAATTTCAGCTGAAACAATGCCTGTATTTGCTAATGTTATCAGTAATACTGAAATAAATAACTTAAAAAATGTTTTCATTTTTTACCTTTCTTTCTTTATTTATTTATTCTTCTACCTCTTCGTCCATATTCTTCAGATATAATTCTTCTATAAATACACATGTATCTGCAGCTATTGCAGGAGCAAAAATTGCACCAACTGCACCAAAGTATTTTGCACAAACAAACAAAAATATGTAAATAACTATTGGATGAAGATCCATAAATTTACCAAAAACATAAGGTTTTACAACATTATTTTCAACTATTTGTGCAATTGCGAAAATTACTGCGGTCAATATTACAATTGTCCACCCCATTTTGTACACTACTGCAATACAAATAACTAAAGCAATTGCAGGTCCAACAATTGGAACAATGTCTAAAACTGCAGAAATACAGCCTAATATAATAGCTGAATCGACTTTTAAAAAGAAAAGACCGATTATCATGATTAAACCAACACTTGCTGAGGCAATAAACTGACCTGATACAAATTTGCTGAGTTTTTGTTCTGATAAATCATATATTTCTTTAATTCTTTCTCTTGATTTTTTAGGAAAAAATCTTAAAGCGGTATTTAAAAGCTTATCTCTATCTACCATTAAGAAATATGTAAAAATCATTGCAACAAATAAATATAGTCCGCCTTTAGAAATGCTTGTAATAGAAGCAATAAGACCTCCTGAGTTTGCAAATTCTTCAACAACAGGCGAATTCATAATATAATCTTTTACTTGATCAACATATTGAGGATATTGAGCAGCCAGATGCACTATTTCATTTCCGCCAATAAATATTATAGGCAGAAACATCAACAATATACCACCTATAAAACCCCCAAATACAATGGCAGCTGCAATGTTTCGGCTGCATTTTTTCTCTAATTTGTCAACTATTGGATTTAGTGCACAAGCTATAACATAAGTTACAAAAAGCATTAAAGCAATATCTGTTATTGTAAACAGACATATACCATAAATAATAATACCAATCAAAAATATCATGTTTTGATTGGTGCCTAACTTTTTAAACATATTTTCCATACATATCTCCTATTATTGACTTCCGTGTTTATTATAGCACGAAATTATCACATGCAAAAATTCCTTTTAAAATCTTGTTTTTGTAATAACATGTTAGTATGAAAAGGCTTTTTACAACAATATTTTTAATTTTGTTATTATCAGTATTTGCTCTGTATCTGGGCATTGTATTTTTGTTACCACAGGTAATAAACAGTAAACCGGTAATAAATAAGCTGGAATCATTCATTCACAAAAAAACAGGTATAGAAACAAATATCGCAGGATTAAATTTAAAAATTTCTCCCAAACTTATTGTTATTTTAAATGTGGATAGCATTGATGCAAAAAACAATAATGTTTTAGCCTTTGATATTAAAAATTTATCTTTGAAGTATAAAATACTAGAAAATCGTATGATGTTAATCAATGCAAACAGTGTGTATGTTGATGGAAATGTATTGAAACAATTTAAAAAGAATCAACCCAAAAAACACAAAAATAAATTTGAACTTAGCAAACATCCTGAAATTCATATAGAAAAGATAACTTACAAATCAGATAAGGTAAATGTATTTGCAAAAAACATTGATGCAGAAAAAGATATTATACGATTAACAGCAGATATAAAAACTCGGCTTTTAAAAGAAACTCTCAAGTTAGGTTATTCAGGTTTATTAAAAATTGAGGAAAACAATCTTAAGGCAAATCAATTTGAAATAAAATTAGGAAATTCACAATTATATATGAATGGAGATTTAATTAATAATGATAAAACTTTCGACTTTAATTTAAAAGGAGAAAGTCTTCCTGTGTCAGAGATTATGCCTATATTGTTGCATTTGCAAAAATCGCAAGACCCTTCTAAAAAGTTTATTGAAAATTTCAAAAATTTTAAAGGAACTGCTAATGTAAATTTGAAATTTGATAAAGGTGGTATTTGGGGAACATGTGTAGGAAATAATTTAAGTGCGAATGCAGTTTGGTTTGATATTCCTCTATCTTTTAAACACGCTGTTTTTAATTTTAGAGGCAAGACAGTAGATTCAGTAGCAGAAGGTATATTAGGAAAAGAAAAAGTTATTCATACTCTTAAAATAACGGATTTATTAAATCCTCAAAAAAAGTTAGTTGTTGGAACAATGGAAACAACTATTACCAAAAAATTTGATTATGTTCCAAATCTTACAGTTTTAAATTCTGTTAATATCAATTTAGTCTATAAGATAAAGAATAAAAAACCTGATGTATATTACAATATAGACATTCCGACAAATAGTGATTTGATTTATAACGCATTTTACTTAGGCTTAAAAAATTATAAAAGAAAAATATATGCTAATACTTTTAAAGATGATAATGATTTGTATTTAAAAGAATATAAATATTCTTACTCAGATTCTAATAAAGAAAATGTTGTTGTTTCAGGTGAGGGCTTATTTATAAAGAATATTGATAAAATCAATCCTGATAAATTTATTCCACAATACCTTACTTGTCGAACAAATGGATTTGCTCCAACGTCAGTTATTGGTGCTTTTGGTGAAAAAGTAAGAGGTGGCGAATTTAAAGGTGATTTAAAATATGATTTTGTAAATAATCAGGTATTTGGAACCTTTGACATTATAAAAGCAAGACACAAAGCATTTCGTATTGACAATGCACATGTAGTTTCAAAAAATGGCATATTAAATGTAACATCAAATGGTTTGTTTAAAGGTGAGAAATACTTGGCAGAACTTAGTGCTAAAAACAATATTTATGGTGAGACACTAGTTTACGATATGAAACTGTTTTTAGATAAACTTATTATTGAAACAGAAACTAACGCAAATAAAAAGCCTAAAAAAATAGATTCAAAGGAATTTTCAAAGAAATTTAAGGATATTGATATTACAATTAATAATTGGGAAATTGTGATTAATGAGATTAGAAGAGAATCTTTCGTCCTTAAAAATGTAAAACTTATTGGAAGTCTTAAAAATAATATATTTAATTTTAATATGAAAGACTTGAATTTTGCAGATGGGGTGATTCATGCAAAAGGACTTTATGATATTGTAAAAAACACTTCAAAAATGACTTTTGAGGCAAAAAACATCAACTCAAATAAAGTAGCAGAGATGACGCTTAATCTTAAAGACCAAATAGAAGGTATTGCTAATGCTAAAGTTGACCTTAATGCAAGAGATATGTTTAGATTTTTAGATATTCATTGTATGTTTGAGGTAAAAGAAGGATTTTTACCAAAACTTGGTGATAAAGAGTTTATGATAAAAGATTCAAAATACAAATTATCACAAATAACAAATTTTGATTTAACACAAAAAGATCTTATGAAAGATGATATAAAAGGAACATTTGATGTTCATAATACAGAATTGAAAAATATAAATATAACCACATGGCATGAATTGTCCGCAGTATTTTTAGAAGGCAATTATGATATGGAAAAACAATATGCAGACTTACAACTATTTTGGCATTATAGCAAAGAGGCTCCAAAAGGCGTAAGAATATTCGGTATTCCTCTAAGCTGGATTTTAAAAGTGGTATTCAGACCGGAATGTTCAAAAGAATTGTATCAGTCAAAGCTTTCAAAAATACCTAAAATTAATGCTGATGAGAAAAATTCAAATTATTACAGAATCCAATTAAAGGGTGATATAAACAATAATAAAACAACCTTGATGTTTAAAGAGATTAGATAAGTACGTTTATTAAAATTATAATATAATGAGGTAGATATGAAAAAAGTTATTATATTAAACGGTTCTCCAAGAAAAAATTGGAACACATATAAAATGTGCGAAAGTTTCGCAAAAGGGGTTAAAGAATCAGGTGCTGAAGCTGAAATTATAAACCTATATGACATTGATTTTAAAGGTTGTAGAAGTTGTTTTGCTTGTAAATTGAAAGATGGAAAGAACTTTGGAAGATGTGCTTATCCCGATGGATTAACTCCAATTTTAGATAAAATTGCACAAAGTGATGGAGTTGTTTTTGCTACACCAATATACTATGGTGATATAACCGGAGTTATGAAAAGTTGTGTAGAAAGACTTTTGTTCCCATTTTTTGAATACAAAGACGGTTTTCCTTCTATTGCACCCAAAAAATTAAAAACGGCAATTATTTATACGATGAATGTTGATGAAAATACATGCAAAGAATTATATTCCCCAACCCTTAATCGCTTTGAATGGTTTGTTGAACTTGTATTCTCAAAACCTGAAAGAATTTTTGCTTACGATACTTGCCAATTTAATGACTATGATAAGTATGTATGTGAATGTTTTGACAAAAATCACAAACTAAAAAGAAAAGAAGAACAACTTCCCAAGGAGCTTGAAAAGGCACTTAATTTGGGAAAAAACTTTGAATTAAGATAAGAGTTTAGTCTATAATTTTACTCTTGTTTTTTGAATACTCCTTTTGCACATCCGCAAATAGGACATTTGTAATCAGTAGGTTCTGAATCTAATTCACCTTCATATTCAAATCCGCAAACAGAGCATACATAAACATTTTGTTGTCCGGTTGAGGTTTCTTCTTTTGGTGCGTACTTATTATAAATATCTTCTGTTTTAATTCCATGGTGTTTTTCTTGCAAAGCAAAATATTCAACGCTATTTGCTGCTTCTGACAAACCTTTGGCACGAAGTGCATCTGCAAGTTTATTTATATTGCCTTCGCCTTTATATTCTGCTTTAGACAAACCTTTTACTAATTGCCAAAATTCTTTTTCATTTTTAGGATATTTGCCATTTAATGTCGCATAAAAACCGGCATGATTTAATTCTTGATTTCCTAAACCAATAAATTCTTTTGCCACTTCTTCCAAACCAAAATCTTGTGCAATTCTTGCCATTGCATAATACATCATTCCGCCCATTGCTTCTCCTGATGCTAATTGAGCAATTTGTTTTTCAAATTCAGTTCCCTTGGTTTGACCGTAAATACCCATATCAATTCTCTTTCTTAAATTAGTTTCTTTTTTGTATTATATTTGTTGATACTAAAATTGCAAGATATATGAAAAAAAAGAAGAATTAACAAATTATAAAAAAGCAAAAAGAAAAGGTTATATAATTTTGTAACCTTTCCTTTTTGACTAAGTTTTCTTTTTAGTATCTTGTGTTGTTTTCTGCGTTTCTATCAGATAATTTGTCGTTTATTGACATAACCAAATAAATCAAATAAAAAACAAAAATGAAACTGATAAGTCCTGCCCATAAAGCACCAAGACCAGCCCAAAGACCTTGTGCTGCCATGATTTTGACTGTTGAAATAATCAAACCGATAATGGTTACAATAGCCATTATGTCAACAAAAAAACCACCGAAATTAACAATAAAATGTTTCATAATTTATATTCCTTATTTTTCTTCTACCAGTATTAGTATATGTTTGTGAAACAATAATGTAATTAGTCTGTTGGGTAAAAGATAAGTATAATTTAGTAAAATTATTAGTTAATAAGTGGATTATTATAAATCTCTTTTATTTTAAATTGAGGTGTATTATAATAGATGCAATGAAAAATATTTTGCAAGGAGTAAATTTAATGAAGAAAATGTTATTTAATAAGTTGTTTATTGCAATAGCTTTGATTTTAGTTATAATATTCGGTTCCGAAATAAGTGTTATTGGTAGTGAAAATTCAAAGACGAATTCAATTAAACAAATTAATAAAAAAGAATCAGTTGTTAATGATAAAAAATTTCATAGTGTATCTAACAGTCTTTTTTCAATAGAATTGCCAAATGAAATAAAAAATTTGTATGTAGTACAAAAGAAAAATAATGGTATTTTTATATATGATAAAGAGTCAAAACAAGCAGGTTTTGGCGGTTTGACATTTGGTGTAAAGGCATATAAAAGACCTTCTGAACATGCTCAAATGCCGGGTGGAAAAAAGTTAGGCGAATTGGTTGATAAAAATAATGTGTTGTATGATATTGTGTTAATTCGTCCGACAGATGTGCAATACGATTATGCAAATAAAAAATCTGAATCGTACGATAAACTTTTTGATTTAGGCAATACAATTAATGCGAAGATAAAAGGTGTCAATAAATCTAAGTATATTGACGGTCAAGGAATGAAAGGTGAAGATTTATATAAAGATATTTTGCAAAAACATGTTAGAGCCATAAAAGAAAAATGGGATTCTGAAAAATTAGAAAAAGAAGATATGAGCTATATGTATAATGCAATTGCTTCAAGTAGTAAAAACGCACTGGATGTATTTGGTTATGCATACTATGATGCTAATGCAGACGGTATTGACGAATTATTTATTGGCGAAATTTCTGAGGATAATTGGAAAGGTATTGTTTATGATATCTATACCATGGTAGAAAGAAAACCTGCTCATGTTGTAAGTGGAGGTATCCGAGACAGATATTTTGTATGTGATGATACTTTTATTTGTAATGAATATTCTTCAGGTGCAAAAGAAAGCGGATGGCTAGTTTTCGCTCTTGTAGAAAACTCTACTGAATTATTCCCTCAAGTAGGATTTAAGTATGATGGTTATGAAGATGAAAAAAATCCTTGGTTTATTTCGTATAATTTTTTAAAAAATGAGTGGAAACCAGTGTCAGAAAAAGATTTTGACGAAAGAAAATCTACATTTGATAAATATGAAAGATTTAATTATAAACCATTAAGTTCTTTAAAATATTAAAGAATTAAATACGTTCTTTGCCTGATTTCATATCAATTATAGTTTTACTTAAATCTCTTATAAATTCAGGTCTGTATAAAAATCCCATGTGTGCACCATTGTCTATTATGGTTAGATTAGAGCCTGTCAAATATCTTAGATATTTTAATTGCGATTGATTAATTAAATAATCGTTTCTTGTGTGATAGATTTTATAATTATTTGAATTTTTAAGATAATGTGAAATCGCTTTTATTCCGATACCGTTTTCTAAATCCATGTGCGTTATATATGAGTCTGAAACGATGTATTTTGCGAAATAATCAAAAAAGCTCATATCGTTTATTTTGTTGTAGACATCACTTTTTTTGTTTGTTGGTGCATTTTCCAGTGTAAATACTACATTTGCAAGTTTTTGATGCATAATGAATGTTGTAAATATTTTTGCTTCATCTTCATCGAATGGTAAATGGTTAACTGTGAACTTAATGTCGCCTTTAGATTGATATAATTTTACAAGTTTTGCAGCAGCAAAAGCTACTTTTTCTTTTAGATTTTCCGAATAATTTGTCCATTCATCTGAATAATTATCTATTTGTTCAAGAGAATAAACCAAATCAATAGGCGGACAAATTGCGATATATTGAGTTTTTTCCAATTTGTTGTTTTTAGATTCTTGTTCTGCCATATACAATATGTCTAATGCAGCTAAAGATGTTCCCAAAACGACTTTGTTCTCAAATGTATGTCCGTGTTTTTTCTGCAATTTTTGTAAAATTTTTTCTGTCGTTGTTTTCATCATTAAAGCATCTTTTGCCGGTAGTCCGGGTCTGTAATTTTCCGGCATGCTTTGTACAAATTCCCATTGAAAAGGATTTCCTTGGATAAGAACTGAATATCCTGCATCATAAAACAATTTTGCAAACATAATTGGGTGATTTGCATTTACTCCATCTCCTGTTGAGGGATATATAATAGCTAAAGGTGCATTTTTATTTTTTTGCAATCTATATTTGAATGTATAATTTTTTCTTCCCTGAACGATGTTAACAGAGGAAACTTTAAATCTGTTTGCAAAAGAACAATTCCATGGAGATAATTCATTCCACATAGAATCAGTGGCTTCAGGTAATTCAAATAAAAATGTACGCATTGAATCTACAACTGGTGATTGTGGGGCATAGTTTTTTAAATGTAAGTCAGGTTTTATAGAAACTTTTTCAATGTCTATTTTTTCATTTTTTGGATTTTCTATATTGTTATAAATTGCACCATTTTTTAGAAGTTTAGCCGATACTGCAAGTTTAGCTTTTGAGTTTTTATTTCTTTGATTTTTTATGCTTTTAACATTATTACTTTTATTTTTAAGATCTGTTGTTTGTAGTTTAGAAAGAACTTCTACTCTGTCATAGTTGTTCTTTTTTATAAAACCATCCAGCCCAAATGCCAATTTTGTAATGTAATACGGGTCAACAAAATTAGATTCAATAAGCTGTACAATAGATTGTAGGTACGAAGTTCTATTAATAACTATAACAGCTTTAATAACTGCAATAACAGGGCTTCCTATGTATGTACTTGGATTAAGTGCCATATCAAATGCACGTCCAAAAAGACCTCTAACAGTTGTAAAGTTAATTACAGGTAAAACAAAATATGCACCGGATTTAATATTACATCTTGCAAGTGCTTTATCCATGTTATCCCTGCTGCGTTCTATTTTTAGAAATCTTTTAGCAGGATCAAACATTCCGGCTAAACCAATAGTCGTATTAATGAAAAATCTCTTAGTTTCATTTCCCGCATTATGAAAATCTCTTTGTACAAGACTGCTAACAAGTCTTATCGGATATTCAATATTATTTGAAAATCCAAAAATTCTATCCATTCCATATTGTGGAATTAAACTTGCCCATAAAATGTGCACAGGTTTTATGCAATATTTGTTTAACCCCAAGTTAAAATTAAACATTTTTCTGCTGTAATTTTCAAATCTATCATTGCCCAAAAATTCATAAGTATAATCCGGATATTTTGTTTCAGCAGCCAAAACTTCTAAATTCACGGAAAATGTGCATAAAAGTAAAATAAGTGCTATTATTTTTCGTCTAATCATTATAATTTATCTCCAATTATTATTATACAAGTAAAGAATAAAAATGTGTAATTGTCAAAATGGTAATGTGGGCAATTTTATGATAAAATAACCATCAGAGTGCAAGAGTGTTGAATAAAGAAAGAAAATATGAAAAGATATGATTTAAAAGATTTTTATGAGCAAATGGCGAGTGAAAAAATGGTTGAAGGAGAAATGTTGTCATTTTTTCACAAATTAAGTCAAGAAGCAATAAAAATTACAATGGAAATAAATAACAAATATCATACGGAAGAAGAAATTGTAGAATTGTTTTCAAAGCTTACAGGCAAAAAAGTAGATTCTTCTTTTAGGTTATTTCCTCCTATTTATACTGATTGTGGGAAAAATATTACAGTCGGGAAAAATGTATTTATAAATGCTTGTTGCAAATTTCAGGATCAAGGCGGCATAACAATAGGAAATGGAGTTCTAATTGGTCATAATGTTACTTTTGCAACATTAAATCATGACGAAAGACCGGAATACAGACAAAACATCTATCCAAAATCAATAAGAGTTGGTGATAATGTTTGGATAGGTTCAAATGCAACAATATTAGCAGGTGTAAAAATAGGAGATGGTGCAATAGTTGGGGCAGGTGCACTTGTAACAAAAGATGTTCCTGAAAATACCGTAGTTGTTGGTATTCCTGCAAAAGAAGTACGAAAAGTTAAAACAATATAATTAATTTTATACGCAAAAAGGACATTTTTAACAGTAAAATGTCCTTTTTTAATTATCTTAATGTAAAAAATAAGCTTATACTTTAGCTAATTTTTTATCTTCAATAGATTTAATCCAATCTTGATTTTTTAAATACCAGTCAATTGTTAATTTGATACCTTCCTCAAATGTAACAGATGGTTCCCAACCAAGTTCAGACGTGATTTTGTCATTTGCAATAGCGTAGCGTCTGTCATGACCCAATCTGTCTTCAACATATTCAATAGAAGATTCATCTTTGCCCATTGCATCCAATATTAAATGTGTTATTTCCATATTAGTTTTTTCGTTGTGTCCGCCAATGTTGTAAACTTCGCCGATTTTACCTTTATGTAAAACTACATCAATAGCTTCACAATGGTCATATACATATAACCAATCACGAACATTTAAACCATCGCCATATACAGGTACTTTTTGCCCTTTTAGTAGTCTTGAAATAAAGAATGGAATTAATTTTTCAGGATATTGGTATGGACCATAGTTGTTAGAACAACGAGTATTTAATACAGGTAGTCCGTAAGTTTCGTGGTATGCTCTAACTAACAAATCTGCACTTGCTTTTGATGCTGAATATGGTGAATTTGGTTGAATAGGTGTTGTTTCGTAGAAATAACCTGTTTTTCCCAAAGAACCGTAAACTTCATCTGTACCAACTTGTAAATATCTTTCGATACCTAATTCTTTACAAGCTTGAAGCAAATTTAATGTTCCCTGAACATTCGTTTCAACAAATATTTCAGGATGTTTTATAGAATTATCAACGTGCGATTCTGCAGCAAAGTTTACTACATAATCCATATCTTTTATGATATCTCTTACAAGTTCTCTATCGCAGATATTTCCGTGAACAAACTTGTAATTTGGATTATCTTTTATATCATCTAAATTTTCCAAATTACCGCAATAAGTAAGTGCATCAAGGTTAACAACTTGATAACCAGGATGTTTTTTAAGGATATGTCTTACAAAACAACTTCCAATAAAACCTGCACCGCCTGTAACTAACATTTTTTTCATTATAATAGTTCCTCCTTATTTATATCTTTTAATTTTGGTTGAACTTTGTCTTTTTCTGATAAAACAGGTTCAAAATCAATTTCCCAATCAATGTTTATATCTTCGTCAGACCATAATACACCTCTGTCGGCTTGCGGAGCGTATTCGCCACCCGTTTTGTATATTAATTCAACATTATCAGTCAATGCAACAAAACCATGTGCAAATCCGTTTGGAATAAATAACATGTTATGATTTTCTTCAGAAAGTTCAACTTTAACGTATTGTCCGAAAGTTTTTGATTCTTTTCTTAAATCCACAGCAACATCATAAATTCTACCTCTTACGCAACGAACTAACTTTGCTTGTCCATAAGGTTTTGCCTGATAATGCAATCCTCTTAATACACCTTTAGATGATTTTGAGTGGTTATCTTGTACAAATTCTTCAGTTATACCATTTGCAAAAAAATCAGATTTTTTGTATGTTTCCATAAAAAATCCTCGATTATCACCAAAAACTTTTGGTTTTACCAAAATAAGACCGTCTATTTTTTGTTTTTCAAATTCAAATGGCATAATTTACTTCCTTCCAAAAATATAATAACACAAAAAGAACTATCATTGAAGATAGTTCTTTTTGCAATTATAATTTTCTATTTTTTAGCAGCTCTATCCTGTTCAATCATTATTTTTAGAGCTTCAACAGCTACTTTTACGGAAGAAGATGTGTCTTCACTCATTTTTTGGTCTAATCCGGCAGCTTCTCTTTCTTGATTCCAGATTACATGGAAACAAGAACCACAACGGCATTTTAGAGCATCTGCTACAACAAACAATGCAGCAGATTCCATTTCAGAAGCTTTAACTCCTAGTCGTTTCCAAGCTTCCCATTTTTGCAACAGTTCATAAGATACAGGCATTTTAGCAGGGCTATGTTGTCCATAAAATGCATCTTTACATTGAACCACACCTGTGTGAGTTGTTTTACCCATAGCTAAAGAAGCTTGACGTAGAGCAAGTGTAATATCTAAATTTGCAACAGCAGGATATTCAATTGGAGCATATTCCATTGAAGTGTGTTCAAATCTGATTGCACCTGTTGCAACAACAATATCACCTGATTGAACGTCTAAATCAATTCCGCCGCAAGTACCTGTTCTGATAAAAGTATCTGCACCGATATTGTGTAATTCTTCCATAGCAATAGATGCTGATGGACCGCCAATACCTGTTGAGCAAACGCTAACTTTTTCGCCTAACAATGTTCCTGTATAAACATTATATTCTCTATTTTGAGCAACGTGATGTGCATTATCAAATAATTTTGCTATTGATTCGCATCTGCCGGGATCTCCGGGTAAAATAACGTAACGTCCTACATCTCCTTCTTTACAGTGAATGTGAAATTGTTTTTCTAATTCTTGCATGTTTAAACTCCTATTCTATAACCTGAATGCAAAACTTTAAGTGTATTAATTATAGCATAAAAGTTATTATTGCAAGTGATTTTTAAAAACAAAAAGACGAACCTCAATAGTTCGTCATAAAACATGGATAGTAATAAGATTAAGTAATATATTTATTAAATTGTTAGGGAATAGTTTGAAATTTAAGAAAAGTAATCAAAACCTTCTATTTGCATGCCAAATGGCGGACCAAAAGAAGATTCTTGAATTGTATTTGTCATGTTGTTATTGTTTTCATTATTTTTTGAGGTTTCTTCAATAGTTTGGTCAATTGCTCTAAATAATGCATCAAAAATATCACCGGATTTTTTATCTTCTTCGGTTTCGTTTGTTGAATTTATTGCAAAAATATCATCAATAAGCTGCATGCCAAAGTTGCCGCTTACCATAGGCATTTCTGATGTCATTTATACTTCTTCCTCTCAAATTTAGTGTGTAAAAATCTTACATGTATATTCTTTCATCTTTTGAAAAAATAACAATCCTTTATGTGATGTAATTTTAACTCAAAAACCATGCCAAAAGTCATGCTCTGCATGGGTTTTCGTCTATCTAAAATCGCAAATTTCAACGTAGTCTTTTAATATGTTGCAAATGTTTTTAAATTCTTCTTTTGTATAGCTTTTTTCATTCATTAAGCTTTCGTCTAATATTTTTGTAGGGATAAATTCTTGCAGATAGTAGGCTTTTGCTCCTCTTATTTCTTCTCCTATTTGTTTAAAATTTTCTAAGGACAATTGAGATTTTATAACGGTTGTTCTAAATTCATAATCAATGTTGCTATTTTTAATTAAATCAATACTTTCTGCAATTTTTGATGTGTCAAATTTAACATTAGTAATAGATTCGTACAAACTCAAAGGAGCCTTTATATCCATGGCAATATAATCGAGCAGCTTTAAATCAAGAAGTTGTTTTATCACATTTGGATTAGTCCCGTTTGTGTCAAGCTTTACGCAAAAATCTAAATCTTTAATTTTTTGAATAAATGTTTGCAAATCTTTTTGTAGAGTGGGCTCTCCGCCTGTTATAACAACTCCGTCAAGTTTATTCTTTCTTGTATTTAAATATGCAAAGAAATCCGGCACTGAAAGTGCCGGTTCTTTGTTTGTAAATAATTCCGGATTGTGGCAGTAACCACATCTAAAATTACATCCATTTGTAAAAACAATACATGCAATTTTTTGCGGGAAATCTATTAAAGAGGTTTTTTGAAAACCGCTTATACAGAAACGCATTCTAATTTTTCCTCGTTAATTTTGAATGTTTTTCTGTTTGCAAATTCTACTTTTTTACCTCTGTTCCATTGATCAACAGGTCTTATGTAACCAACTACTCTTGAATATACTTCACAAGAGTATCCGCAATCAGGACAAGTTTCGTGTTCACCTTTTAGATATCCGTGATTTGGACATACTGAGAATGTTGGTGAGAATGTGAAGTATGGCAACCTGTAATTTTCACAAATCTTTTTAACAAGATTTTTCATAACAGTTGTGTTGGAAATTCTTTCACCTGCAAAGATGTGTACAACCGTTCCACCTGTGTATTTTGTTTGGATTTCATCTTGATGATCAAGAACTTCGAAAATATCATCAGTGTAATTTACAGGAAGTTGTGTTGAGTTAGTGTAGTAATATTCACTACTGCAACATTCTTCACCATCGTTTGCACATCTGATGTTTGGCATATTTTCTTTGTCTAATTTTGCAAGACGATAGCTTGTACCTTCAGCAGGAGTTGCTTCCAAGTTATAATTATTGCCTGTTTCTTCTTGATATTGGACAATTCTGTTTCTCATATAATCCATAACTTCAAGAGTAAACAATCTTCCTTCTTCTGAGCCAATGTCAGTGTTTAAAAGATTTAGGCATGCTTCGTTCATACCGATTAAACCGATTGTAGAGAAGTGGTTTTTCCAATATACACCGAATCTTGATTTAATATCTCTTAAATAAAATTTAGTGTAAGGATAAAGACTTGCATCAGTTAATCTTTCAAGCATTTTACGTTTAATTTCAAGAGAATTTTTAGCCAAATCCATACGTTTGGCAAGTAAATCAAAGAATTCTTCTTTGCTGCTTGCAAGATATGCTATTTTTGGAAGATTTACGGTAACTACACCGATTGAACCTGTCAATGGGTTAGAGCCGAATAATCCGCCGCCTCGGTATTCTAATTCTCTATTATCAATTCTAAGTCTGCAACACATAGAACGTGCATCTTCAGGATTCATATCTGAATTAATAAAGTTAGAGAAATATGGAATGCCGTATTTAGCACTCATTTCCCATAAACCTTCAAGATTTTCATTATCCCAATTAAAATCTTTTGTAATGTTGTATGTCGGAATTGGGAAAGTGAATACTCTGCCTGAATTATCACCCTGCATCATAATTTCAAAGAATGCTTTATTAATCATATCCATTTCAGCTTGGAATTGACCATAAGTTTCTTCTTTCATTTCTCCGCCAATAATTACACATTGGTCTTTGTAGTAACTAGGAACGGTTAAATCCATAGTTACGTTAGAAAATGGAGTTTGGAATCCAACACGGGTAGGAACGTTCATGTTGAATACAAATTCTTGTAAAGCTTGTTTTACTTGTGCGTAATTCAAATTATCATATCTTACAAATGGTGCAAGAAGTGTATCAAAGTTAGAAAATGCTTGAGCTCCTGCACTTTCACCTTGCATTGTATATAAGAAGTTTACCATTTGTCCTAAAGCTGTTCTAAAGTGTTTTGGAGGTGCAGATTCAATTTTACCTGTAACACCCTTGAAGCCTTCCATTAATAAATCTTTTAAATCCCAACCAACGCAATATGCTGAAATGATATTCAAATCGTGAATATGAATATCACCGCTTTGGTGAGCATTTCTGATTTCAGTCGGATAAATCTTATTTAACCAATAATTTTTGCTTATATTTGAGGCTATGTAATTGTTTAGACCTTGAATAGAGTAGCCCATATTTGAATTTTCATTAACTTGCCAATCAAGTTGTTTTAAATAGTCATCTACCATGTCAGTAGATGCTTGGCTTGCAAAATCTCTCATTTTATTGTGCTGTTCACGGTATAAAATAAAAGCTTTTGCTGTTTGTTTATATTCGGATTGCAATAAAACTTGCTCTACAATATCTTGAATTTCTTCAATTGTAGGTGCTTTCAAGTTTGATTGTTTTTCTCTTACAAAATTTTTAATAATGCTAATAACATTTCTTGTAAGTTGTTGTGCTGTTTTTGCATCAAATTCTTTTGTTGCATTCGATGCTTTTTCAATAGCATTAGTAATTTTTGCAGAATTAAATTCTACAATTTTTCCATCCCTTGTAATAATTTTTTCCATAAATCTTCTCCTAGTCGCGTGAGTAATACCAAATTAATTAAGCATTCCGACTGTAACGGCTGCGGACCAGTGTGGGATTTTCACCCTGCTTTCCTCAACTAATTAAATTTATGATATCACATTTTTTAAGGCATGGCAACAATTAAATGATGTATGTACATAAAATGTTGCTAAATTTTTATTTTTAATTTAGAATTTATTTAAGCCGTACTCCACGGGGACTTAGCGGATCTCTCGACTCGAACGCTTAGCGAGGTGCAGAGCCTACTGTGAGGCTTGTGCGGATATTAATAAAGCAGTTAATATTGTTGACGGGTTAAATTATAATGGCATAAGCTATCGAACCATGTCAGGGTGGAAACACAGCAGCATTAAGATAATACTTGTGGGTGTTGTAACTTTAATCAAGAGATATTATTTGCGGAGTTAGTATTTGTGCAATTCGATAGGTAGTGGTACGGTTTTTTTATTGTTTTATGTGTATTGTCTATTTACATATTTTTAAGTAGAAATATTTTTGGTTATTTTTGGTTTGTTATAAAAATTTGTACTATAATAAATTTAATTGATAATAACAAATATTATGAAGAAGTAATTGATGGATATAAATAAAAAGAAAAAATTGGTAGCGGAACTATCAATAGTATCAAATGTTGTACTTACTTGTTTAAAAATCGCGGCAGGGATTTTTTCCGGAAGTTTAAGTATTATATCGGAGGCTATTCATTCATTGTGTGATTTTTTAGCATCTGTTTTAACTTTCTTTTCTGTTATTAAATCGTCAAAACCTGCTGATGACGACCATCCGTATGGGCATGGTAAATATGAAGATTTGTCAGGATTTTTTGAAGGATTATTAATAATTCTTGCAGCTATATTCATAATTTATGAGTCATCAAAAAAAATTATTTCAGGCAACATTATGGATTCTGAAAATACAATAGGTATAATTGTAATGGGTATTGCTGTTGTTATGAATACTTTAATCAGTTCGTTGTTATTTAAAGTTGCAAAACAGTCTAATTCAATATCGTTATATGCTGATGGAGAACATTTAAGAACGGATGTGTATTCTTCTTTAGGTGTTTTTGTAGGTTTAATTTTAATAAAAGTAACGGGGCATTCTATTTTAGACCCAATTATTGCAATTTTGGTTGCTGTTGTTATATATAGAGCAGGTTATTCAATATTAAAACAAACATTAATGCATCTTTTAGACCATTCTTTACCAAAAGAAGATATAGAAAAAATAGAACAAATTGTACATAATAATATTGGTCTGGCAGCTTTAAAAGAAAACGGAATTAAGGCAAGACGTGTTGGTCCTACTATGGATATTGATTTAATTTTGCAATTTCCACAAGAAACAACTATTTGTGAATGTCATAAAATATGTGATGATATAGAAAAGAAAATTCAAGAGGTGTATGTAAATTCTTCAATATCAATACATTCAGAGCCAGTTTGTTATAAAAATAATTGTAAAAACTGTTCTATAATTTGTAATATCATACAATAACTAAGCATATTGCTAAAAATAGTTCTTTTTGATAGTATGATTATCAGAAAATAGTATGAAAAAGGAGCTGGCAATGTTTAAAAATTTAGGTAAAGAATTAAGAGACTTTATTTTACGCGGCAATGTAATGGATATGGCAGTTGGTATCATAATTGGTGCAGCATTTGGTAAAATTGTAGATTCTCTTGTTAAAGATATTATTATGCCGCCAATCGGTTTTGTCTTGGGAAAAGTTGATTTTTCAAATTTGTATTTAACCCTGTTCCCTTTAGGTCAAAAATATGATTCTCTTGATGCAGCAGCTGCTGCCGGTGCGGTTACTATTAATTACGGTTTATTTATAAATACAGTGATAAGTTTTTTAATTGTAGCTTGTGCAATATTTGCAATAATAAAATTTGTTAATGCTCTTAGAAAAACTGAAAATACAGAGGTTGCAGTAACTGAAAAAGAATGTCCTTATTGCTGTACACAAATTCCAATTAATGCAAAAAAATGCCCTAATTGTACGTCTGAATTGCAATAGATGTATATAGCGACTTTTAAAATGGAGAAAGAATGCCAAATCAATTTTCAAGAACGCAGTTATTAATCGGTTCCGAAGGTATAGAAAAGCTAGCAAAGTCAAGAGTTGCCGTTTTTGGTATTGGCGGAGTAGGCGGCTATACCGTTGAAGCTTTGGTTAGAAGTGGTTTAGGTACTATTGATATTATTGATGATGACAAAGTTTGTTTAACAAATATAAACAGACAAATTTATGCAACACATAAAACAATTGGTCAATATAAAGTTGATGTGGCAAAAGAAAGAATTTTAGACATAAATCCTGATATAATTGTTAACACTCATCAAACTTTTTATACTCCGGAAACTGCTGATAAATTTGATTTTGGTCAATATGATTATGTTGTTGATGCGATAGATACTGTTGTTGGAAAATTGTCTTTAATCGAACGTGCAAAAAAATTTAATGTGCCGATAATTTCTTCAATGGGTGCAGGTAACAAAATGGATCCGACAAAATTTGAAGTCTGTGATATTTCAAAAACATCAGTTTGTCCATTAGCACGTGTTATAAGAGTTGAACTTAAAAAACGTAAAATAAAAGATGTAAAAGTTGTTTATTCCAAAGAGCCTCCGATTAAGCCAAAAGAGGATATGTCAATAAGTTGTCGTAACCATTGCGTATGCCCTCCGGGAACAAGAAAATGTACAGTAAAGCACCAGATTCCGGGTAGTAATGCTTTTGTTCCTTCTGTTGTTGGGTTAATTATTGCCGGCGAAGTTATAAAAGACTTGATTTCTTTTGAAAAATAGTTTTAGTGTTTTGTTAAATATTCTTTTATTCTGTCAAAAACTTCGTTATAGGATTGATTATTCTTTTGTCTGTATAATTTTATGGATTTATACCAATTTGAATTTTGTTCAAATAATTCCCAACGCCAATCTGAATGATTAGGTAATAGTAACAATGTTTCTTTTCCCATTGCACCTGAAAGGTTTGTTACAGAAGTGTCGCATCCGATTACAATATCTAAATTATCAATTATTGCCGCTGTATCCGAAAAATCGTTGATTTTTATACCCATGTTTACAATATTGAATTTGCTAAAATACAATTCTTCTTGTAAGGTTACTTCTTTTTGAAGGGAATAAAATTGAGTATTTTCTATGTTAAACAAAGTTTCAAAATCTTGTAATTTAATGTTTCTTGAATCGTTTGATTTTGATGAATTCCAAACAATACCAATTTTTAATTTATTGTTGCTAAAATATTTGTTTTTAAAATCATTGGATTGTTGATTATTTGCTTTTAAGTATCCTTCACTAAGAAGTTTAGATCCTTTATTTTGATATAAAAACGGTAATCCTTCAAAAGAAATTTGGTAATCAATCATGGATTTATCTACTTTATTATATGTTGTTATTCCGTTTTGTTCAAAAAGATTTCTCAAAGATGAGTCAACTTTAACAAACAGTTTCAAATTTGGATAATCTTGTTTTAATTTTATTACATAACGAGCGAAAAATATTGTATCGCCAAGTTTTGTAACGGGATATATATATACCTTTGCAGAAGTCTTTTGTAGCGTAAACTTAGGTTTATTTATAAATTGTGGAAGTTTATTTCTTACAGAATCAAAACGTAATTCATTATATTCCCAAGCAGAATCAATATTTCGAGAATATAATAAATTTGATGCCATATCATATTTTAGGGATAAATCATCAGGAAATTGTTTTATTCCAAGATTGGTAACTCTTACACTGTTTCCTATATCATTGTTGTTTCTGTATAATTCAGAAGCTTTTATATAATTTTGCAAAGTTGGATTTGAGGAAAATAATTTATCAATTTCATCATCAAGAAAAGGACTTTCTTGAGTTGTTATCGTTGAAAATAAAAAATAAATATATAGGAATATATTTTTGTAATCATCTTCAAAATCAAAATTTGAGTTTAGTTCTTTTGCAAAATTTCTGTATTTATCGGAATTTTCTTTGTCATTAATCGCAAAATATGCATGCGAGAGTATATAATTTAAAATAGAATTGTTTTCGTACTCTAATAATTCAATATATTCTGCAAGATTGTATTGTTCATTCAGATGATTTAAAAGTAAATTATATAATCTTTTTTCAAATTCAGTAACGTTCATTTGTTAATTATAGCATTTTTATATTAATATTCAACTTTTGTTGTATAATTAATTATTATTGACTGATGATAAAAAATAAAAGGTGAAAGATTGAATAATAACAGACCAACATGGACGTCCAGATATTCTTTTATTCTTGCTGCAATAGGTTCTGCGGTGGGATTAGGAAATATTTGGAGATTCCCATACGTAATGGGGCAAAACGGCGGTGCCATATTTTTAATAACGTATGTATTTTTAATTTTAACAATATGTTTTATTCCGTTAATGACTGAAATTTTGTTTGGCAAAATTACACAAAAAGAATGTATTGGTGCTTTTGAACAGGTTAGTCCAAAATGTAAATATTTAGGTTTCTTAAATCCGATTACTGCTGTGTTGGTTCCATCTTTTTATTTTGTTGTCGGGGGTTGGATAATTCACTATACAATAGTTAGTTTTATGGGATTTAAGGCTGATAATCCTGTACAATATCTTAATGAATTTACTCAAAATCCTTATTTGTCATCAATTTTTACATTAATCTTTTTATTTATTTGTGTATTTTTTACTGCTCGTGGGGTTAAAAAAGGAATTGAATTTATAAATAATGTAATGATGCCGATGCTTGCAGTGATATTGATAGTTCTTGTTATAGCATCACTACATTTACCAAATGCACATTTAGGTTTGCAATATATTTTCAAACCTGATTTATCAAAATTTAATGCACACATGTTGCTTGCTGCGTTAGGACAGGCATTTTTTACGTTAAGTGTTGGTATGGGTTCACTTTTAACATACGGAAGTTATATAAAAGAGGATAAAAGTATTGTGCAATCTGCATATACAATAGTTTTTTCAAGCACGTCATTTTCTCTTTTAGCCGGCATGATGATTTTTCCTGCCGTATTCTCTTTTGGGTTAGAACCTGATTCAGGTGCAGGTTTAGTTTTCATTACTCTTCCAAAAGTATTTATGCAAATTCCTCATGGTAACATTGTTGCGTGTGCATTTTTTATATTACTCTTCTGTGCTGCAATAACTTCCGGAATAAGTATGTTGGAAGTTCCTTGTGCAACTTTAGCTGAGAGATTAAAAATTTCGAGAATAAAAGCAAGTTCTATATTATTTTGTGTGATTTCTGTAATTGCAATACCTGCAGCTTTATCATTTGGTATTTTAAGTGATTTTAAAATATTTGATAAAACTATTTTTGATTTAATAGATTTTGCATCATCCAATATATTACTTCCTCTAAACACTTTAATATTGTGTGTTATTGCGGGTTGGTTCTTGAAAATTAACGGTAATATGGTTTTCAAAAATAAATTATTAATTTCAATGTTTAATATCGGTTTAAAATATGTAGTGCCTTTTGTTTTGGTATTTTTAATTTATATCGGATTAAGATAAATAACATTTGTGATATAATTATTCTATGCACGAATTGATTTCAATAGGAACAGATATAGAAGATATTTCTCGTTTTAAAGATAAAACGTTAGAAAATTCAAAGACATTTTTAGATAAAATTTATACATCTGAAGAATTAGACTATTGTTTCAAATCGGCACAAGCGGCACAGCATTTGTGTGCAAGGTTTTGTGCAAAAGAAGCGGTAGTAAAAGCTCTTTCAGATTTTAAAATTAATGATGTTTATTATAAAGACATTGAAATTTTAAAACACGAAGACGGTTCTCCGTATGTGGTTTTAAACAAGTATCCCGAATTGCAAATAAAAGTGTCTATATCTCATTGTAAAACTTATGCAACGGCAACAGCATTGGCAATTAAAAATAAATAATTTATATAGTTACATTTGTAACATATGATTATAAATAAACGTTTTAGGATAATTTATCGTATTCTTTTTTAATTTCTTGAATATCTTGCCACATTAACCATTTAGGCGAGCCTTTGGTTCTGCTATCGTTTCTAAGAAGATATGAAGGATGAAAAATAGGCATCATTTTTGAGCTGTAAGGTCCATCAAACCATTTGCCTCTCGCTTTGGTTATTCCTCGTTCATTTGGCAGCATGGAATTTAAAGCTATGTTTCCGCAAATTAAAATAATTTTAGGCTTTAAAATTGCTAATTGCTCATCTAAATATTCTTTGCAAGCGAGTTTTTCTTCCAAAAGCGGATTTCTGTTTTCAGGAGGTCGGCATTTTATTGTATTGCATATATAAACATCTTTTTCTCTGGAAAGTCCAACAGAGGCAAAGATTTTATCCAAGAGTTGACCGGATTTACCTACAAAAGGTAAACCTTTTTGATCTTCCCAATAGCCTGGGGCTTCACCAATCAAAACAAGTTTAGAATTTGGAATACCATCAGAGAAAACGACATTTGTTCTGCTGTTACATAAGGAACACCTTGTACATTTTAAACATTTTTCTCTAATTTGTTCTAATTCGTCGTACATATAAAAATTATAGTATAAATAATATGGATTGCCATGAAAATCAGAGATTTTCTTTTCATGACTAATAATGTCATTACGAACGAAGCGAAGTAATCCCCAGATAAAAATTATTAAAAATTTAACAAAGAAAAAACAGTTTGCAAAACTTGGAGATTAGGTATATAATTATGACAAAGCAAAGAAAAAAGGAGAAAGAGTAGATGAATAATAGAATACAACTGAAAAGTACAGTAAAATTAGGTTACAATCATTGTTTTGACAAATCTATTTCTTTTTTCAAAAATGCGAAGAAGTTTTTAGCATTTACTCTTGCTGAAACCCTTATGGTAATGGGTATAATTGGTATTGTCGCAACATTAACAATTCCAAACTTGAATAATAAAACGAATGACAGAGAAAAAGTTGCAAAATTAAAGAAAGTATATGCTGAATTAAATGAAGCACAGAATAGAACTGTTGCAAAGTATGGGCCATTGCCGACCTGGTTTGTAAATGATACAACTGAGGCAGCAAGGAATAAACGTTATTTAGATAGAATTTCAAAATTTGTTAACGTAAAAAGTAGTTATTCAAATGGTGGTGGCAGTTTTAAATATAAAGACTTGTATCATAGATCAAATAATTCAAATGACGGCGGTAATGATAACCAGCGATTAATAATTTTAAATAATGATGTTACAATAGTGCCATCTGTTTCATCAACTTGTAAGGATTATTTTTGGGGTGTATATGAAGATTATTGTGGCATGCTTTTGGTTGATATTGATACTCAAAGTAAAGGTGAAAATGTTTTTGGTATAGATATATTTCATTTTTGTGTAACTAAAAATGGAGTTGTTCCATTTGGAGGTGCAGCTTATGCAGATTATTACATAAATAATGGATATTCTTCTTATGGCCCTTGTAAGACTTATGGTGATACTTGTACAGGTTGGGTAATAGAAAATGATAATATGGATTATTTAAAGACACCACACAGAACTTACTCAGAAAGTTCAAATTTCGGTAAATGTCCAAATGACAAATTACTTGGTTATGGCTCTGGTCGAGTTAAGAGTTGTAATTAGGTTTAGATTATTTAAATATTTATCTTGTTGTTATAACTTACGTTTTGCTATTATCATATAACACAGAGTCTTTTTGTGTTAAAATTGGCTTATGATTGAAAGATATACTCTCGATAAAATGAAAAATATTTGGGATTTGAATTCCAAATTCAACTATTATCTTCAAGTTGAATTAGCTGTATGTCAAGCTTATTGCGAATTGGGAAAAATTCCAAAAGAGGCTTTTGAATATATTAAAAATAATGCAAAATTTAATTTAAAGAGAATTGATGAAATTGAAGAAGACGTTCATCATGATGTGATTGCATTTTTAACTTGTGTTAATGAGAGCTTGGGTGAAAATGCGAAATATATGCATTTAGGTTTGACAAGTTCGGATGTTATTGATACTGCGTATGCTTTGCAAATAAAAGAGGCTTCTTCAATTATTGCAGATGATTTAGCAAATTTAATTGTAACAATAAAGCAAAAAGCAAAAAAATATAAAAATACAGTTTGCATTGGTCGTTCACATGGTATTCATGCAGAAGTTACAACTTTCGGATTAAAACTTCTCAATTGGCTTGATAGTTTTGAAAGAGCATATAAAAACTTTTTAATAGCTGCTGATGAAATTTCTGTCGGTCAAATATCCGGACCTGTTGGAACTTATAGTAATGTTCCTATGGAAATTGAACAATTGGTTTGTAAATATTTAGATTTGAAACCTGCACGAATATCTACTCAAGTTATTTCAAGAGATGTTTATGCAAGGTATATGAATGAACTTGCAATGATAGCGTCCGTAATAGAACAGTATGCAACTGAAATCAGAAACTTGCAAAGAACCGAAATTTTTGAAGTTCAAGAAGGATTTTCTGTACATCAAAAAGGTTCTTCAGCAATGCCACATAAAAGAAATCCTGTTTTGTGCGAAAATTTGTGCGGACTTGCAAGAGTTGTTAGAGGTAATGCTTCAGTTGCCATGCAAAATATTACATTGTGGCATGAAAGAGATATCTCTCACAGTTCTGCAGAAAGAATAATATTTCCTGACAGTACAATATTAGTAAATTTTATGCTAAACAGATTTAACGATGTTTTAAAAAATCTTGTTGTATATGAAGAGAATATGAAAAAGAATACAAACCTTTATGGCGGAATTGTTTATTCTCAAAAAGTATTACTAAAATTGACAGAAAAAGGCTTATCAAGAGAACAGGCATACGAGTTAGTCCAAAGAAATGCCCTATCTGCTATTGACTCAAATGGTGATTTTAAACAAAATTTACTAAAAGATAACGATATTTGTGAAAAACTCTCAAATCAAGAAATAGAACAATGTTTTACTATTGAAGAATATCTAAAGAATGTAGATGATATATTTGCAAAATTTTAGATATATAATAAAGTTATAACTAAAATGTGAAAAATAAGGTATTATATATGGAAAAACTAAATATCCCTGAACCGATAAAAGATTTTTTGCAGTCTTCGGTTTTTATAAATTCTGTTTTATTTGTGTCATTTGCTTTATTTATGACGTTAATTATTGCATCTCAAAACTTTTTGTTTCAACAAGTAGTTGAAAATGGCATTAGTCGAAAAGATATTATTGCTGAAAAAAATATAACTGTTGAAGATACAAAAAGAACAGAACAGTTGAGAAAAGAAGTTGCACAGAAAATAGAGCCGATATTGACAGTTACGCAAGATGATTATATTAGAAATAATTTATCATCATTGCAGAATTCAATACTAAAAATCAGACAAAAAAGCACTTCCACTGAAATAAAACGTGAGGAATTAGGGCTTTTATTTGATACGGATGATACAAAAAGGGAGTTTATCATCAGCTATTTGCTAAAAACTCCGGAAGAAGATTTAAAATCACTGTTTGATAAATCAAGATTAACGCTTATAAATGTATTGAATGCAGGTGTGAGCGAAAAAGATTTTGACAAGCATATTCTTAAAAAAATTATTGCAAAGCATGTTGCCGTAGGTTTATCTCGTTCTCAAACAACAGTTATTACAATGTTATTAGAACAAGTTTTGGTTCCAAATCTTGTAGTTGATGAATTTGCAACGGATATTGCCAGAAAAAATGCTCAAAATGCAGTAAAGCCCTATGAAGTAACTTTCAAAAAGGGTGATAAAATTTTATTTGAAGGTGAACCTGTTACAAAACTAAAAAGAGATGCTCTGCGTCAAGCAGGATATAATTTAGTAGAATTAAATATTAACGGATTACTTGGTATTTTCTTTATAATAGTATTTGCTACATTTACTTTTTTAATGTATCAAAAAACTTTTGAAAAAACAGGTATAAACTCAAACCAATTGTATATAATTGCATTATTATCCGTAATTATATCATGCATTACTGTTGCTCTTCCAACAGGATTTTCGCCTTACATAATTCCGTTCCCTGCATATATAATTATTATTTCGATATTTACAAATGCTCGTTTGGCATTTGTATCATCAACATTGTTATTGTGTGTAATTACTCTCGGTTTACACTATGATGTACAGTTTTTAACGTCTTTTACTATATTAAACACTATTATTGCAATATTTATGGCAAAAGTGAACTTTACAAGACGTTTTGACCTTATAAAAACAGGACTTTATGCCGCACTTGCAGGTACATTATTTGTATCAAGTGTTTATATGCTTGAAAAATTCTTGATAGATATTGAAAATATTGTAATTCTAAGAGATGCTCTGTTTATATTTGTAAACTGTGTTTTAAGCAGTATGATTGCATTGGGACTTTTACCATTATTAGAAAAACTTTTCAAATTTGTAACACCATACGGGCTTGCAGAACTTGCTGACCATAACCAACCGGTTTTAAAAAGACTTCAAATGGAAGCTCCAGGAACTTATCATCACAGTTTGATGGTTTCAAATTTATGCGAGGCTGCGGCTGAAGCAATTGGGGCAAATCCAATTTTGGCAAAAGTTGGTGCATATTATCATGATATTGGAAAGTTAAAAAGACCATTCTTTTTTGTAGAAAACCAATCCTCTTTTGGAATTGAAAATCCTCATAAAAAGCTTAATTCCAGATTAAGCAAAATGGTTGTTACATCCCATACAAAAGATGGTGTCGAAATAGCAAAAGAATACCATCTTCCTCCAATTATTAACGATTTTATTCTACAACATCATGGCGAAAGTTTAGCAAGTTATTTTTATAATCAGGCGATTTTAGAAGAAGGTGCTGAAAACGTAAAAGAAGAACAATTCAGATATTCAGGACCAAAACCAAAAACGAAAGAAGCTGCAATATTAATGATTGCAGATGCAGTGGAAGCTGCCGTCAGAGCTACAAAAGCAAATTCCGCAGAAGAAATAGAGTCTGTAATTAATAAGATTATTGATGAAAGAATTAATGATAATCAGCTTTCTGATTGTCCTTTGACTCTTGCTGATTTAAAAACAATTGCTACGACATTTAGCAGAATATTGAGAGGTACTCAACACGATAGAATTAAATATCATCAAAATATAATTGATGAATTGGATAAAAATGACAATATAATTCTTCCAAGTCATATGCATATTATGGATAAAGAACTTGAAGATAAAATTAAAAAATTGGAAAAAGGAAATAATGATAAAACCGACAATTAATATTTTTAGTGAAAATATATTTCAAGAATGGGAAGTTAATGAAGCAAAGCTAATTGAAATTGCAAGACAAATTCTTGAGTACTACATTGCAAGAGTTGATATTTTTGAGTTATCTTGTTTGAATAATCAAGAATTTAACACAATTTCATTCGATATTTTGTATTGTGATAGTGAAAAAACTCATTCTATTAATAAAGAGTATCGTGATAAAGACTATGCAGCGGATATTATTACATTTGCAATATTTGCAGATACAGAGCCGGAAGAAAGATTTATTTTTGATGGTGAAATTAATTTAGGCGAAATAATAATTGCACTCGATAAAGTTATAAAAAATGCACAAGAAAAAGGGAAAACAAAAGAAGAGGAGTTGTGTTTTTTAATTTCCCATGGAATCATGCATCTTTTAGGGTTTGATCATCAAACAGAAGAAGATTACAATTTTGTTATAGAATGCCAAAATTTGGCTTTAAATAAAATAAAGGATAAAAATGTCTAAATTTAAAACTCAAGGGATGTTTCATACATTTAAAAATGCAAGCAGAGGGCTAAGAATTACTGTAAAAGCTGAAAGAAATATTCGAATACATCTTGTCGCTGCAGCTTTTGTGATTATTTTGGCACTCTTATTAAAAATGAGTATTACAAAAATATGTATTTTAATTATTGCAATTTCAAATGTTATGGTTGCAGAATTTATAAATACAAGTTTAGAATTTGGTTTAGATGCGGTATTCCATAACAGATATTCACGTTTAGTTGGGATGGCAAAAGATATTGCAGCAGGTGCAGTTGTTGTTGCAAGTACATTTAGTGCCATTATAGGGGTATTAATTTTTGGCTCTGAATTTGTGAAAATTTATCCTAATTTATTTTACTAGCACCGTTTGGTTCAACATGTAATGTTTTTATTTCAGAATTAATATTCAAATTATCCCAAGTTTCTTTAATCACTTTTCGGATTTGTTCAAGATTATTTTTTTTTGAAATAACAATTAGTGCAGGACCTGCACCGCTTATCACTGTTCCTAAAACGTTATTTTCATGTCTGAGTGCTTCTTTAATTTCTATAAAGCCCGGAACGAGTTTTTCTCTATATGGTTGATGAAGTTTATCTTCAAGTGCTGCTTTCATAAGCTCGGAATCTTTTGTATTAATTGCGTGAACTAGCATGGCATATCTTCTTGCATTAAATTTTGCATCTTGCATTGGTACTAATTCTGGAAGAACTGAACGAGAAATATTTGTAGCAAGTTCAAAATCAGGAATACAAACTGTTATATGCCAATCTTCAGGCCAATTAAGTTTTCTGTGTATAACGGAGCCGTCTTCTTCCATAGAAGACATAACAAGTCCGCCTAAAATTGCAGGAACAACATTGTCGGGATGACCTTCCGCTTCAGTTGCGATAGAAAGTAAAGCTTCTTCGTCAGCTGGGAATCCAAGAAGTTCATTTGCTGCCATAAGTCCGCCTACAATAACGGCTGCGGAACTGCCTAATCCTTTTGCAATAGGAATATTTGAACGAATATTTATTTTTAATTCGCTTGGATCTTGTCCTACAAGGTTATAAAGCATTTCAACGGCTTTATAAACAATGTTGTTTTTATCTTCCGGAATGTTATCTAATTCTATAAGTTCAGAATTTTCAACATCCTGCATTACATTAATTTCAATTCCAGTACTTGGGAGAATTGTTTCTTCAATAGTAATTATATTATAAATAGGCAAAGCCATGCCAAGACTGTCGAATCCTGGTCCTAAGTTTGCTGTTGTTGCCGGTACTTTATAACTTACTTTCATAATTTCCTATTTTAACATAGATACATTTATTCTGCCAAATTTTGCGGATAAGTCGTCAATATGGTGAACAATATATACGTATGGTTCTAAATCTTTTTCGTTTAAATCAATAATTGCACCCCAGTCTGTTCTTCCATGGTGTGCAGCAATCATTCTGGCGATTTTTTTTAGATTATTATTCATACATAAAGAAAATCCGAATTGCGAGTGAGTAATCCAATCCTTTTTAAAATCTTCATTGTAATCAATTAAACCGCTTTCGGTATCAACCGTATATTCATAGATTTTTCCGATATCGTGCAAAATACATGCTGCAAAAAGTTCATCTTTATTAACTCGTTGGAAAACTGTGCCGGCAATATTTTCTGCTATTTGGCAACATTCAAAAGTGTGAACTAACAAACCGCCAATGTAATTATGATGCATTAATTTTGCTGCAGGAGCCAATTTTAGTTCTTTTTCGTGAGAAGTTATATAATCTTTTACAAATGTTTTTATTTTTTCATCTTTAATTTTTTCAATATAAGATAAAATTCCATCATAGTATTCGTTTGTTTGTTGTTCATTCAGTCCGATTGGGGCCTCTTCAACAAGTTCAAGAGCAGAAATCAAACAATTATTAAACTTTTCATTAAAACTTCCTGAAACGATTCTCAACTTGTTGCCGCTTCTGAAGATTTTTGAATCAAGCCTATTTAGTGTTTCTTCCCAAAGAATACAGTTTAAAAGGGTATCATCTTCGGGGTTTTTTAATTGAAGTTTACCCATTTTCGTTCCGGCTTTTGTATCTCCAATAGAAAAAACTACAACTTCGTATATAATTTCTGTACTAAACATATTCCCTCATTTCCAAATAAAGTATATCACAAACAATAAAATTTATTATATAGCAATTGAAACTTATGTTTTGTTGTTTTAAAATAGTTGTATGAAAAGAATATTAATAATCTTTATGCTAATTTTTTCAGGAATTAATTCGGCATTTTGTGCTGAATTAGTTTCTTTTGAGCATAATGAAAACGGAATATTCAATAATAAAACGACACAAATGCCAAAAGCTTTGTTGGATGATGAGGATTATGAAATAAAAGGCAGAATCGAATTTGATGAGAAAGGAGTTATGAATTTAGAAGATTCCTTAACCGATAAAATGCAAATTAATCTTACTCAACCTAAAAAACATGGTCAAAAATCTTTTTTTGATTATAAACATTCGCTTGTTGATATTGAAAAGAACAGAAAATATAAGCACTCTTCCGTTAATGAATATTCAGTAACTCCATTTTTTGAAAGTGATGATTATTCTGTTGGGAAAAATTTTGATTACGGTTCAACTTTTTCTACCGACATGGATATGGCACAATTTGAATATAGAGCTAAAATATATGCAAAGTATAAATCCAAACACCTTGATTTAATGACAGGTTTTGGCAGGGATATTTATACGAGTTCGGGAAGAGAAATGGAAAGTATTTACTTAGTTCCTGAAATAAAATTGGGCAAAGGTTTTGCGTTGGTGGATTATTTTAAGGTTAATCCTTCTTATGACAGATACAGGAACGATATTATACTTCAGTATAATCCAAAATTTAGTAAAGTAAAAGACAGAGTTCTGTTAGAGGCTGCTATGGGGCAAATTAATTATTATAAAAGCGGTCAGCAGTATTATCAATTTTCGCTATCAACAAAATTCAAATTCTAACTTGTCTGATGGCTAAAATTATATTATAATTTAACAAAGGTCAATTATGGATAACGATAATATATACAACAAATATAGTAAAAATACATCTAAGCATACAAGAAAGCCAAGAATAACAAATATTGAAGAGGCTAGAAAGCGTGCAAAAAAGAAAAATGGTAAGATAAAATCGAAATCAAATGTATATTATTCATTTTTAACTATTGTATTATTAATTTGTCTTGTTCAGTTAACTTATAGTGCATTATTGAATATAACAAAAACAGTTTCGTATCACAATAAAATTATACAAATTCGAAAAATAAGAGATGATGCAGAAAAGAAAAATAAAAAATTAAAACAAGAAATCAAAGAATTTTCAACCACAGCAAGTCTTGAGGCAATTGCAAGAAACAATTTGAAAATGGCAGGAGAAGATGAAGTGCTTATTCTTATCAATGATAATGATGAAGAACAGGCGGTTAACAAAAATAAAAAGAAAAAAAAGGGTATATTTGGTAATGACAGATAATGAAGTTTTAGAGTACATAAAAAAATCATTTGAATTAAAGAATCAAGGGTTTTATAAACCTGCAATTGAGATGTTATATAAAGCCTTAACGATAGAAAATAATAATGTCGAAATACATTCTCAATTGGCAGAACTATATTATTTGTTGGAAAACTACGAAAGAGCAACTAATTACATTGAAAAAACTCTTGAATTACAGCCATTACATGTAGATTGTTTAAAATTAAAAGAAAAAATATATATTTCTCAAGAAAATTATGTAGAAGCTCAGCATGTTGCACTAACAATTTTTAATTTAAATCCAACACAAGAAAACTTTGCAAAACGTATAGAATTATTGAATTATCTTAAAGATATAGAAACTGTTCAAACTCTTGAAAATTATGAAATTGAATTTAATCAGGAAATCTGTTATCAATTTGCAAAGGCATATCATATTCAAGCCGATTATAAAAAATCAATTGAGTATTTGGAAAAAGCAATTGGTATGCAACAAAAAAATCAAAAATGCGAAATATTACTGGCGGAAGCTTATTACTTAAATAGTGATTATAAAAAAGCAAAAGATATTTTTGAAAGATATAAAGATGAAACTCAAAATGCTGAGATAATGAATTATTTGGGATTGATAAACCTCGATGAAAATAAGTACGAAGAAGCTATTGGTTATCTGTCAAGAGCAAACAAACTCGAACCACAAAATTCTCAATATTGTTATAATCTTGCAAATGCTTATTTTACAAATGGTTGGATAGAGGAAAGTTTAAAATATTTAAATATTGCGATATGTCTTTCTCCTAAAAATATAGAATATCACTATACTCAAGCGTATATTTACTATATCAATGCAGAATATGAAAAATCTATGAGTGAGTTGAAAAATATATTTAAAATAGATGAAACGCACTTGCAATCGAAAGTGTTGAATGCATTGAATATAGATAAACTGGGTGATCCTGTCAGAGCAAAAGTTGAGTTGAGTGAAATTAAAAAAGAAAATCCGAATAATATATTTGTATTAAAATCATTGGCAAATGTTTGTGTAGAATTATCTCAACAAAATATTGCATCAGATTTGATGAAACAAGTTGTAGAAAAAGAGCCTACACTTTTAAATAAAAGTGAATATGCTAATTTGCTTATTGATATGAAATCTTACGGTGATGCACAGGAGATAATTGAAAGTATAATTGAGGAAAATCCTAAGTATTTGGATGGTCATATTCTGCAAGCAAAGAATTTAATTGCGACAAAAGATTATTATGGTGCATTTGATTCCGCACAGGAGGTTATTTCACTGGATTCAAATAATGCACAGGGATATTTTTATAATGCATTAGCTCTATTTGAACAGGGTGATGTAAGTTTTGCAATAGAATCAATGAAAAAGGCAATTTCATTAGATGTAAATAATGCTATGTATTATGTTCAAATGAGTGAATTCTACCAAAAAACAGGGAGAAATGAGGATGCTTTGGCATATATAAGTGAAGCCGCATCAATTGATAATAGTGCAAAAAACAAAGAATTATATGCAAATTTGGCAAGTATTGTAAGGAAATCAAGAAATAGTTAATTAAGGGAGTATAACCTCTGTTAATAATTATTTGACATGATTATACTCGACAGGTAAAATTAAAAATAATAGGTTTAATAATATATAAAATGAGTATAGAAAAAGAAATAAAAGAGTTAATTCAAAATAAAAAATATCAAGATGCTATCAATATTCTGGATAGTGTTGATATGAATGCAGAATTATATATATTAAAAGGTAATGCCTATTACGAATTATCAAAGTTTGACATAGCCGTTGAAATGTATAAAAAATCATTAGAATTAGATAAAAATTCGGCAAGAGCATATAACAATTTGGGAAATGCAAAGGCTAATTTGGAAGATTTAGATGGGGCTTTGGAATGTTATAACAAGGCTATTGAAATAAATAGTAATTATTCTGAAGCTTATTTTAACAGAGGTTTTGTAAAGTATAATTTAAAAAGAGTAAATGAGTCTATTGAGGATTATAATAAAGCGATAGAGTTAGATCCTAATAACTTCATGGCATATAACAATAGAGGAAATGCAAAGAATTATTTAAAAGATTATGAAGATGCAATTGAAGATTTTGACAAATCTCTTGAAATATCATCAACACACAACGGATATTTTAACAGAGGAGTAACAAAAGAGTTACTAAATGATTATGAAGGATCAATAGAAGATTACAATAAATCATTAGAGATTAATCCAGAGGATATTCAATCTCGTTTAAAATGTGGCTATGCAAAATTTAAACTTGAGCGATACGAAGATGCAATTGAAGATTATAAATGTGTATTAGAAAAATCTCCGGATAATGCAGACGCAATTGTCAGCATGGCAATGGCTCAAGAACGATTAAATATGGATGATAAAGCTCTTTTAAATTATTCAAAGGCGATTGAAATAGATAATGAATACATGGATGCATATATGAATAGAGCTATTCTATGTGCAAAAATGCAAAATTACGAACTTTCAAAATCTGATATTTTGCAAATATTTGAATTTGATGTATTTAAAAGTGATTATCGCTCAACATATAAGCGTATAAAAGATTTTGTTCAAGATAGAACAGATGATAAATCAGTGAAATTTTTGCAAGAAATTGAAGAATTATTTAAAGATAAAATATAGAGGGATCAAAATGATACTAATTACAGGTGCTGCGGGATATATTGGAAGTCATACGGCAATAAATTTTTTAAATAACGGTTATGAAATTGTAGTTTTTGATAATTTAGAAAACGGGCATATTCAAACAATAAATGCGTTACAAAAAATTGGTAATGTTTATTTTGAACAAGGTGATTTGCGTAATATATCCGATATAGAAAAAGTTTTTGAAAAATATAATATTGAAGCTGTAATCCATTTTGCTGCATTTGCATTAGTTGGCGAGAGTGTAGAAAATCCTGCAAAATATTATAGAAATAACGTATATGGAACAATGAATTTGTTGGACACAATGGTAAAATATAATGTTAAAAAAATTGTATTTTCATCAACTTGTGCAACTTATGGCGAACCAAAATATGTGCCGATTGACGAAAATCATCCGCAAAGTCCGATAAATCCTTATGGAAATTCTAAACTTTGCGTAGAATATATGTTAAAAGATTATGATGTTGCATACGATTTAAAATCTATACGTTTAAGATATTTTAATGTTGCAGGATGTGATGAACAGGCAAGAGTTGGTGAATGGCATGAGCCTGAAACTCATTTAGTTCCAAATATTTTAAAATCAACATTTGGTAGTGCAAAGACATTTAAAATTTTTGGTAATGATTATGATACCGTTGATGGTACTTGTATCAGAGATTATGTAAATGTTGAAGATTTAGCAGAAGCTCACAGATTAGCATATAAGTATTTGTGTGAAAATAACAAATCTAATGTGTTTAATTTAGGCACAGAGCAAGGTGATAGCGTAAAGCAGGTTTTTGATGCTTGTGAAAATGTTTTAAATCGAAAAATAGATGTTGAAGTTGTAGAACGCAGACCGGGAGATCCTGCCAAGTTATATGCAAATGCAAATAAAGCCAAACAAATTTTGGGTTGGTCGCCAAAAAGAACATTAGAAAATAGCATTCAATCTGCATATAAATGGGAATGTAATTTGGATAACTTTAAAGCAGGTAAATAAAAATGGCAATAACGTTTTTGTTATTTATTTCATTTTCTGTTATTGCTTTTATTCTAAGAGTTTCAGTTTTTAGAAATGCAGTTCCAAAGGTAAAAGCAAGCTGGTTAAGTTTCTTGTTAGCTGTAATTGCAACAACTATTTGTACATTAATTTTTAATGGAGAACAACAAAGCACATTACTAACCGGTTTTGCAACAATGTTAGTGTGTTATAATATTTTTATAAGATAAAGGGGTATATCAATTATGGATTCAACTAAGATTTTAAGATGTCCGGCATGTGGTGAAGAAATGGAAAAAATCTTTGTGTCATCTGCCAATTGTAATGTAGATATTTGTACAAAAGGTTGTGGGGGTATATTTTTTGATAATAGAGAATATCAAAAATTTGATGAAAAACATGAATCCATTGATGAAATTAAACAAGCTCTTGCAGGTAAAACTTTAAAAGAAGTTGATAAAACCTTCAAAAGAATTTGTCCTGTTTGTGGAATGAAAATGATGAAAAATTCTACAAGTATCAAAAGAAAAATTGTAATTGATGAGTGTTACAGCTGTGGCGGTAAATTTTTAGATTATCAAGAACTTGATGAAATAAGAAATGAATATGATACAGAAGAAGACAGAGCAAAAGATGTTGTTAATTTCTTAAAAGCAAGTATGGGTGAAGAATTTGATGAAATGCATGCTCACAAAAAAATGGAAAGTTTAAAGAAAAAAGAAGATCCGATAAAAAATTTAATTAAAAAGTTTTTCTAAAATAGTCTTCAAGAATATTTAAAGCTTCTTTTAGGTACTCTTTATTCATTGCGTATCCGATTCTGAAATAGGGTTTTTGGGTGTCGAAAGTTGATGACGGAATTAATAAAATTCCTGTGTTGTCAAAAATATTTTGGCAAAAATTTTCTGAAGTGTCGTCTAAATTATATTTTATTGCTCCGATTGTACCTGCGTTTGGTTCTTTTATCCACGATAAATATTTTGATTCCGATAAAAATTTATCCAAAATAGTTTTGTTTTCACTTATTATGTTTAAATTCCTTTGAATAATTTTTTTGTGATTATTAAGAGCTTTTGTTGCAATAAAATCATCTAAAATGCTTATGCTTATTGTATCATATTCTCTGTTGAAGTTAATTTTTTCAATAATATCTTTGTTTGCACAAATCCAGCCAAGCCTTATTCCTGCAAGAGAGTACGCTTTAGACATGCTGCCTGTCGAGATTCCTTTTGCATAAATATCAGAAATAGACTCTGTATAGCTGTTTTGGGTGTGTTTTAATCCTCTATACACTTCATCACAAAATATATACGCACCAATTTTATCTGCAATGTTTATTATCTTTTCTATACCCTCAATACATAAACCTGTTGGATTTCCTGGGTTTGTTATACAAATTAGTTTTGTATCCTTTCCGACTACTTTTTGAAATTTTTCTATATCAAGTGAAAAATCTTCCTCTAAAAAGAATAATTTAACATTAGCACCATAAAATTTTGCGAGGGTATAGACTTGTTGGTAGGTAGGACAAATACAGACCATTTTATCCCCTTTATCAATTAAAGTTTCAATAACAAGTCTGTTTGCACCGATTCCGCCAAGAGTTACCGTAATATTTTCCGGCTGTTGATTATTATATAATCCGCAAATAGCTTGTTTTAATTCTTTTGAACCGTGTAATGAACCGTAATTTAGTGGAATATCTTTTATTTTAGAAAAATCGCAATTACAAATTTGACTCAATTCGTTTAATGTTAATGCTTTTGGACAGGTCATAGACAAATCATACTTAGTTTGATTTTCTCTTGAATTAATCCAATTTTCTAATTTGAAATTATCAATAAGCATTATGTTTCACCTGCAAAATTATTTTTTGCCGGAAAGTGCGAATTTGTTATACATCAAATCACGACGTTTTTGAATATCCGGACTGTTTAGATAATCCTCATATTTCATTTGGAAATTAATATATCCGTAAGGTGAAATTTCAACGATTCTGTCAGCAACAGTTTGAATAAATTGGTAATCTTGAGATGTAAATAAAACTGTTCCTGTGTAATCGATTAGAGCGTTATTTAAGGATGTAATAGCTTCCAAATCCAAATGGTTAGTAGGTTCGTCAAACATAAGAACATTGGATTCTGCAATCATCATTTTTGCAAGCATACAGCGAACTTTTTCTCCACCTGATAGTACCTTTACGCATTTTTCGGCATCTTCTCCGGAGAATAACATTCTTCCTAAATATCCTCTTAAATAGCTTACATGCTGTTCTTGAGAGTATTGTCCAAGCCATTTTATAAGATCTAAATCAACATTAAAGTAATGTCCGTTTTCTTTTGGGAAATATGAACGAGTTGCTGTTACACCCCAATTAATTTCGCCGCTGTCAGGTTCAACTTCGCCGTTAAGCATTTGGAATAAGGTTGTTATAATCAAAGGATTTTTAGCGATAAACGCAATTTTTTCACCCTGAACGACATCTAACGAAAAGTTTTTAATTAATAATTCATCGTTAACCGTCTTATTAATACCTTGAATATGTAAAACATCTTTTCCTGGAACTTTAGAATATTTAAAGTTGATACTCGGATATTTTCTTGTAGATGGCTTAATATCTTCTAACGTAAGTTTTTCTAGCATGTTTTTACGAGAAGTTGCCTGTTTTGCTTTAGATGCATTTGCACTGAATCGGGCGATAAACTTTCTAAATTCTTCTGCTTTTTCTTCAATTTTTTTATTACGTTCTTCTTTTTGTTTCATAATCAAAGCACTTGCCTGAGTCCAAAAGGCATAATTACCTGTATATAGAGTGATATTTCTAAAGTCAATATCTGCAATGTGCGTACAAACTCTATCTAAGAATTTTCTATCGTGGGATACAACAATTACAAGGTTAGGAAAATCTATTAAAAAGTCTTCCAACCAAGTTATAGTCTTTAAATCCAAATGGTTAGTAGGTTCGTCCATTAAAAGGATATCAGGTGTTCCAAATAGGGCTTGTGCTAACAATACACGAACTTTTTCGCTGCCGGATAAGTCTTTCATTAAGTTATAATGAAGTTCTGAAGGTATTCCCAAATCTGCAAGCAATGAACCTGCATCAGCTTCCGCTTGCCAACCATCCAATTCTGCGAATTCTGTTTCGAGTTCTGCAACTCTAAGTCCGTCTTCGTCGCTGAAATCAGGTTTTGCATACAGTGCATCTTTTTCTTTCATTACTTCATAAAGATGCTTGTTACCCATAATTACAGTATCCATTACGGTAAATTCGTCAAATTCAAAGTGATTTTGTTTTAAAACAGAAATTCGTTGTCCTTTTTTCACATGAACTTCTCCTGATGTAGGTTCAAGTTCACCTGATAAAACTTTTAAGAATGTTGATTTTCCTGCACCGTTTGCACCTATTAAGCCGTAGCAATTTCCGGGAGAAAATTTAATATTTACGTTTTCAAATAAAGGTTCTGAACCGAATTTAACTGTAACGTTTTCTGTTGTAATCATAATTTTCCTTATGTGTTAATTAAAAATCTGAAATATATGTATATAGTTGACATAACAAGAGAAATAAATACTGTTATGCTACCGTAACCCAAGAAACTCATAAATGAAATTGGATGTTTTTTAGATGCTGCGGTTTCAGAAACAATAACGTTAGCGGCAGCACCAATAATAGTCAAGTTTCCGCCTAAACATGCACCCAAAGATAAGCACCACCATAAAGGATGTGCATATTCCGCACCCATAACAGATTGAATATTTGCAATCATAGGAGCCATTGTTACTGTATAAGGAATATTGTCTATAATACCTGATAAAATCCCTGAACCCCATAGTATAACCATAGCTGTTGCAGCTTCAGAACCTTTGGTAATTGCAAGCAGCCATTTTGCCATTAAAGCAATACCGCCTGAAGCTTCCAATCCACCAATAATTATAAACAAGCCTATGAAGAAGAAAATAGTATTCCATTCTACATCTTTAATTATGTGTTTTGGATTTTCAAATAATAGTAAGAAACTTGCACCTGCCATAGCGGATAAACTTGCCGGAATGTGAGTTATATCGTGAGTTACAAATCCTAAAATAACAAGACCTAAAACACAAACACTTCTAATCATTCCGTTTTTATCTTTAATAGTATGAGAATTATCTAAATTAGCAATTTCTGCCATTTTTTCAGGTGTTGTTTTTAGATGTTTTCTAAAGAACAAGTACATTACAAAAATTACTGCTAATAGTATAAGCATTACAATATCTGTTAATTCCAATAGGAAATCCATAAAAGAGAATCCTGCGGCACTACCGATAATAATGTTAGGCGGATCTCCGATTAAGGTTGCAGTTCCACCTATATTAGAAGATAGAATTTCTGTGATTAAATATGGAATAGGATTTATTCCAAGTTTGTCTGCAATATAGAAAGTTACAGGCATAATTAAAATAACGGTTGTAACGTTATCCAAAAATGCTGATGCAACAGCTGTAAATAAGGCCAATACTACAAGAACTTTAACTGGATGTCCTTTTGTAAATTTCAAAAGTTGATTAGCAATCCAGTTGAATACGCCTGTTTCTGTTGAAATATTTACAATAATCATCATTGATACAAGTAAAAATATAACATTAAAGTCTATAAAATTTACATAATAATGAGGGTCTAATTCTCCATTTGGTAATGTTTTGTTAATGCTTACCAGACCCAAAAACATTGTTATTGCTGCACCGATAAGTGCGATTGTAACTTTTGGTATTTTTTCCATTGCAATAAAAACGTATGCAAGAAGTAAAATAACTGCTGAGAAAATAACACTGTTATTTCCCACTAAATTGTTTAAAAATTCCACGTTTATATTCCCTTTATAACTAGTACCTACTAATGATACCACAAACATATTTGTTTTAAAATATTTTAATGTTGAACGAGTTGAAGAGCAGCAAGAAATTACGTTTTTTAATCAATGTAGTTGTTAATTTAAGTAGTGGAAACTTTTTCTTTGCAAAATAAAATATAAAATATAATATTAAGAATAAAATATTTTTGATATAAAACTGCAAATAATAATTAAGCTGTTGCTAAGTTATTTGTGCAGGTTTGTTGGTATTTGCAAATATCATCTAAGGTTTGTTTAAATTGTTGATATTCTGTACAATGTAGAGCTTGAGAAAGTTCTATATTGCTTAAAAATTCTATGTTATAAATGTTTTCGTTTTGTGAATTTATTTTTATCATTTTGCAATCTGAAAGAATATTCAACAAAATGTCAATGCATTCATCGGTTAAACCTAAGAATGTTGATGCTTTTTGAATATCAAATTCACCATTTTTATTATTACAAGTGTATTTTACCATTCCTGATATTGTTTTTAAAATTTCTTGTTCATCTAGTGTCGAATGTTTAATCGGCATAAAATGTATATGTTTTGGCGAAATCGTTTTCAAAATATTATCCATAATTTCTTCGCATGGAGGGTAGTCAAAAAACATTATGCTGTCTGCTTTTTTGATTGTATCTCTTGATACTATTTTTTCTGATATGCTTTTATAAGGTTTTAAATAATCTATAACTTTTTTATTTTCTGCAAAAACCAATATATCCATTTTTGAGGTTTTAACATAGTCTTCCACTTGCGGCATTATTTCTGTTTTATTTCTGTGATCAAAAACCTTAACGCTGTTATCTGTTTTTTGATTCTCTTGTTCTTTTAAACTTTCGCTATGGATGTCTTCAATTATTAATTGCAAAGTGGTGTTATCTCTGAATGTATTTAGTTTAGGTGAGAATGCAATATCTACTTTATCACCGTTGACAAGTCCAATATCTCCTTTAGACCACCAAAGGCAAGTGTATTGAGAAGATTCTTTTTGGACAGTTAAACGTAAATGATTTTTATTTTCGCCCATTAGAGTTTTTTCTTTGATAATAAAATCGTTTATCGCAAAAATAGGTGATGGATTCGCCATTCCAAACGGTTCAAGTTTTGAAATTTCATCTACTATATTTATGTCTAAATCTTTTTCATTCAATAATAAATCAATGTTTACGACAGGATTAAGGTCAATTCCTTCAGACATTTCTTTTATAGTGTTGTTTAAGGTTTCTTTCACCTGCTCAAAAGTAACTTTATCTTCCGCAAAAGAAAATCCGCCTGCCATTTCGTGTCCGCCATAGCCTTCAAAAAGATCTGAATTGATATCTATTGCATCATACAAGTTAATTCCTTTTATACTTCTTGCAGAACATCTGTATTGTTTTGATTCTGCATGATAAGTCATTATAAATGCAGGCTTATAATATTTTTCTACAAATCGGGAAGCTACAATGCCTACTATTCCGACGTTCCAGTCAGGTTTAAACAGTATAATCGCACTGTCATCTGTGTTCCCATTTAAATACATTTCTTCTGCTTCTAAAAATATTTCTTCGCACAGATTTTGACGAACTTTGTTTAATTCATTTAGAGTTTGAACAGCTTGTTCAATTTCTATTGGGTTGTCAGATAATAAAACTTTTAAAGACATTTCAACATTGTCCAGTCTGCCTGTTGCATTTATTCTTGGTGCAACGCCAAAAGCAATGTTGTCTGACGTTATTCCTCTTTCGATATTGTATCCGGAACTTTCCAGTAATTTTGTCAATCCGGCATGTTTACCCTGAGAAATTAAGTCGAGTCCTTTAATCACAAAATATCTGTTTTCCCCAATTAGAGGAACTAAATCTGCTACGGTTCCAACTGCTACAAACGGTAATATTTCATAAATGAACTCAGGTTTTTTAAAATGTAAAAGTAGAGCTTGGGCTAATTTAAATGCAACTCCGCAGCCTGCAAGAGAGGTTAATTCTTGAATTTTCTTAGTGCTGAGTGAATCATCCAAAGCATTTTGTGCTTTCGGATTTATAATTGCATAGGCTTCGGGTAAAGTTTCAGGAGCTTCGTGGTGATCTGTTATAATTACATTTATTCCGAAACTGTTTAAAAATTTAACTTCTTCAATGTTGCTTATTCCACAATCCACTGTAATTAAAAGTTTCGGTTTTTTTTGAGTCATGATTTTTACAAGAGTTTTTGTATTCATACCATGACCTTCGTTTTCTCTGTCAGGAATATAATAATCTACATTTGCGTTTAAATGTTTTAGAGTTTTTATTAAAACTGATGTAGAAGTGATTCCATCAGCATCAAAGTCCCCGTAAATTAATATTTTTTCGTTGCTTTCAATTGCTTTTACAATTCTTTCTACTGATTTTTGCATATCACAAAATACAGTAGGTTCAGATAATTTTATTTCAAGTGGGTTTAGAAAATCCTTGATATCCTCTTTTTTAACAATTCCACGCACAGCTAAAAGCCTTTCTATTAAAGGCTTGTTAGTTGTTTTTTTATCCTCTTTTTCTTTTACTATCCAGTTTTTTTGCATAATTATTATTTAATAGAGCATTTGTAGTTGTTTATTTTTTGATTTAATACTTCAATACCTTTTTTCAATTGAGTATCATTTTTTGTCTTAATATCTTCATCTGTTAAATCAACAATGTAATCAGGGGTTATACCTTTTTTGTGAATATCGTTTCCGCTTGGTGTAAGATATCTTTGAATTGTTATATTAACACCCGAACCTTCAGGTAGTTTATTAATTTCTTGAACGATACCTTTTCCGAATGTTTGTGTGCCAACAAGAGTGGCTCTGCAATTATCTTTTAGTGCTCCTGAAAGAATTTCACTGGCAGATGCAGAACCTTTATTTACAAGAACAACGATAGGTTTTTGAGTTATATATTGAGAGGATGCTCTGGCTGTATCCTTGTATCCATCTCTATCAACGGTGCTAACAATTACTCCGCCTTTTAAAAGCATATCAGAAATAATTACAGCATTTGTTAACAAACCTCCCGGATTAGAGCGTAAATCTAAAATAAATCCATCTTTGTTCTTATTTTTTGAAAGGATTTCTCCAAGTTCACTGCTGGCATTTTTGCTTATAAATGAACTTAATCTTACGTATTGAATATTGTTTGGAATACTTGTTTCAATAGGAGGTTTCGTAGAAACAGCTTTCAATTCAATTTCATCCCTTACGATAGAAAATTTTAAAGGTGCAGGTTCACTTTTTCTTTTTATTAAAAGATTTACTGTTGTACCTTTTTCTCCACGAATTTTATCCGCAGCTTTTTCTATTGAAATACCTTTTGTACTTTCTCCGTTAATTTCTAAAATCTCGTCATCAGCTTTAATTCCGGCTCTTTCAGCAGGAGAATTTTCAATTGGTGAAATTACAACAAGCTTGCCATCCCTTATTGCAATTTGAGTTCCGATACCTTTTAGAGAGCCTTTTATTGAGTTTGTTTCTTCGGCAAATTCTTTCGGATCCAAAAATCTTGTATATGGGTCATTTAAACTCGCAAGCATTGTATCAATTGCAACATAAGCATCTTCGTTTGTTTTTATTTTTGAATCATATTTATGACGCCATCTGTACCAATTTTGGGCATTGTTGGATTGATCAACAAACTTGTTATTAATCAGTTTCCATACTGTATCATAAAGTTCACATGGAGTATATGCCAATACTTTTGCTGTTGTTATTCCGGATATAAAAAGTATCAGTGCAACAAGTATCAGTAATATTTTTGATTGTTTTGTTTTCATTTTACTAAAATTTCCTTTTTTAAATTATCATATATTATATATTATTACACATTTATTTTATAAAGATGTAAATTTTAAGTAAATGTTTCAAAAACGTTAAATTTTTCTTAATAGTTTTGAAATTTTATAAGTTTAATATAAACTATTATTATGTAACTAAGGAGGAAGTATGCACGAGTATGTTTTCAAAATGAAAAAAGGCGAAATTGAAATTGAATTAAAGTCAGACGACTTAGAGTTTGTTGAAGAACAACTTAACAAGTGGAGAGAAGATTTATTGCAAAAGTAGTTGCAAAAATCTTTGAGAATTTACAAAAAATATTAATTTCAGACAGGAAGAATTATGCCAAAATACACCTTTACATTTAAAAAGAATGATGTATGCTTAGAGTATGTAACAACAGATAAAGAGTCTATGGAACGTCAGTTTCAGATTTGGGTTACATGTGCATCTGTTTGGGCATATAATCAGCAAAAAAGAGAAAAAGGTTTAATGCCTGAAGTTGAAACTACAAAAGAAATTTATGAGAAAAGAGCGGAAGAAGTTGAAGTAAAAGAGATTTCTTCACCAAAACCTGAAGAGCAGAAGCAGGTTGAAATTTTGCCGGAAGTTGCAGAAGAAATTATTTTAAAGCAAGAAACAGAGCAAGAGCAGATAGAGCGTGAATCTCAGCGTATTATACAGGAATATAAAGCAGAGATGGAGGCTGAAAAACGTCGTGAAGAAGTTGAAAAAGTAAAAGAAGAATTTAAGCATGGTGTAGAAGAAGAAGTTGCTAAAGAAGAAGCTGTACAAAAAGAATTATCAAATTTATATGAAAAACCGGAATTAACAATAAATGATATACAAGAAAATCAACCTGAAGAGCCTAAAAAGAAAGAAAAATCTTTAGCGGATGAGTTTGATGCATTTTTACAAAAATCAATGGCAATGACAAAAGTTGATGTTAAAGAAAAACAAGATGAAAGATTTTTACGTGTTTTAAAATGTAAAAATGTAAGTGAAAAATTGGATTTATTAATAGTAACAGCGTACTATTTATCTGAATTCGAACGTTTGGACAGATTTACATTAAAACTTGTAAATTCAAAATTAATGGAAAATTTACACGATGTTGTTGACAATGTTGTTTTACAAGAAGCTATTGATAAAGGTTATGTAGAATGTTTGCCAAATTACACAAATATTCCGTCAGCAATGGAGTATAGATTAACTGAATCGGGCGAAGCTGCATTTTTAAACGGTAGAAAATAAGAATTTGAGGCATTTGAGGTGAATATGAAAAAAGTTGCAGTTGCTATGAGTGGTGGTGTTGATAGCAGTGTTACGGCAGCATTATTAAAAGAGCAGGGGTATGATGTTATAGGGATAACCGGTAAAATGGTTAATTCAGAAGCATCTGAAGTTGTTTGTGAAAATGCAAAAGCTGTTGCAGATAAACTTCAAATTCCTCATTATGTTTTGGATTTAAGTAAAAAGTTCAGAGAAAAAGTTATTGATTATTTTGACGAATCGTATTTAAAAAGTGAAACTCCTAATCCTTGTGCAATGTGTAATAAGTGTATAAAATGGGGAGAAATATTTGAATACGCTATAAATGAGCTTGGTTGTGATTATTTTGCAACAGGACATTACGCAAATATTCAAAAAGTAGGTGATTACTATACAATGTTTCCCGCAAAAGATCCGAGAAAAGATCAATTATATTTTTTATTCAGTTTAACGCAGGAGCAATTTTCAAAAACGTTATTTCCATTATATAACTATGAAAAATCACAAATAAGAGAGTTGGCTCAAAAATATGATTTGCCGTCAAAATCGGCAAAGGATTCGCAAGATATTTGTTTTATAGAAAAACCAAAGCTTTTAAAAGATTATTTATTTGAAATCTTTGGCAAAAAGAAAGGTGATTTTGTTGAAATAGAATCGGGTAAAAAACTCGGAGAGCACGAGGGATGCTTCCAATATACAATAGGTCAGAGAAAAGGAATCGGTATTGCAGCACCTAATCCTTTGTACGTGGTAAAAATTGATGCGAATACAAATACCGTTTATGTCGGAGAAAAAGATAAAGCTTACGGAAATGTATTGAAATTGAAAGATGTTAAAAAAACATATCCTTTTGAAAAGAATTCATTTGATGTTAAGACAAAAATCAGATACAATATGCCATTTGTAAATGCACATGTTGAAATAAATGGTGAAAGTGCAACAATGACATTTCCGGAGCCTGTTTATTCAATTACTCCCGGGCAAGCGGCAGTTTGGTATGATTTAGAAGATGGGCATCTTCTTGGCGGCGGTTGGATTGTTGAATAATTCATAAAAGAAATAAAAAGGATAGCTCAGTTCACTAGCTATCCTTTTTTGTTATTTAGCGTTGTATTTTTTCTTTAAGTCTTTAAATTCTTTTTCTTCATCACTAGTTAAACCGTTATTTTTTTCTAGTGCTTCAAGATATTTTAGTCTTTCTTTATCTTTTGTTTCAGTTTCAGAAGGAACTTCAGGAAGAGTATTTAATCCATCAGCGGAGAATTCAGAGGATGCTTTTTTAGCTGCTTTTAATTTGTCTTGTTCAACTTGTGATTTAACTTCTGCAGCTGCTTGTTTTTTAGCTTCTTCAGATTTTTTTGCGTTTTCTTCTTCTATTTTCTTATCAATTTTTTCTAAATCTTTCTTTAAATCATCACGTTTGCCTTCTAATTCTTTTTTGTAGCTTTCTCTTTTCTTACTGTCAACTTCTAACTTAGTATCAGCATCTTTTAATTTGTCGTCAGCTTGTATAACTTGGGCTAATTGTTTTGCTTCATTACCTTTGTTTTCTTCTACTTTAGCCTTTAGTGTTTCATCATTTTTTATGCTATTTTGTATTATTTTTTCAGCATCTACTAATTTTGTTAATTCAGAACTGTATTGTTCAACTTCAGCTTCAGCTTGTAATTTTACTTTTTCTTCAGTTTCTATTTGTTCTTTCAATCTTGCGATATGTGCTTCTATATCTTTTATTTGTTGTTGAATTTTGGCTTTATTTGATTGCAATTCGGAAATTTTTCCGGAATTGTCAACAGGGTTACCTTCTGCATCTTTTTCATTTTGTAATTGTGAAATTTGTGAATCTATACTTGACAATTGAGAATTAAGAGAAGGTACTTGTTGTTCTGTTTGTTGTTTTTCATTTGTTAAAGAATTTACTTGTTGTTCTGCATTTGATGCGTTTGTTTTAGATGTATCAATAGCTTGAGATGTAGATGCTTGTGCATCATTATTAGTTGATAAATTAGCTTGATTTGTACCAATCATTGCATTATACTTATCTATTTCGCTATTTAATGTTTGTATATTTGATTCAGCATTTTGTGCAATGTTACTTGAGTTTACAAGTTCATTTTTTATGTTAGTTGCATATTCAGTTGCTTTTTCGTCATTTTCTAAAGCTGCAATCATTGTATCGTAATTTTGTATTTGTGCTTCAATATTAGCTTTTTGTTCTCCTAATGATGGTGCATTTGCATTTGATGCACCAGATGAGCCTGAAACAGAATTCCATTTTCCAACTTCAGCAAGACAAGCACTTGCTCCTTGAAGAACTTGGCTGATACCGTTTAACCATGTTGCTGCTTCAGCTGCTTTAGAACTTGAAGATGAAGAGCTGCTATCATAGCTTGGTGTATCTTCTGAAATATCTTTAACTTCAGATTTCGCTTTTTGATATAGTTCTTTTATTGATGTACCGCTCTCGCTTATATTTATATTAGATTTTAATTCCTTGTATCTTTGGCTTGATTGAGCTCCGATTTGTTTTAATATTGAAGAATCCATAGGCTGACTCCTTATTCACATACACATTACCTTTACATGTTTGTATATCGGTCTAAAATCATGATTCTTTAATATTTTTGGATGTTTTATGAAGAAATATTACATTTTTTTAATGTTTTTATGTACGTTTTTGTTTTTTTATCAATTCTATTCGATTCTACAATTTTTTGAATTGATTTGTTAAATGTATATTTATCTAATGTTGTTGTTTGTAAAAACTCATTCGTTTGAGTCGGAAATTTTACGTAGCAAACTGAAATAAGCCAGGCAACAGACATTTGTGCATAATATTTTTTACTTTTGAAGTTATTTAATAATTTAAATATCTTTGATAAATATTGTTCATCCATAAAAAAATTTAAAAACATAACATAGGCAAATCTTTGTTCAAATTCTTTTTTAGAATTTGCATATTTTTGCAAGAAATTCCATACGGTTTCTTTATATTTTTGAGTGATTTTTAAACTATTGCAAAAACTATCACATACAGACCAATTATCTATTTTGGGAATAAATTTTTCAACAAGTCCTAATATGTATTCAATGTCGTTTTTTGCTTGTCCGATAATAAAACATTGTAGAAGTTTTTCTTCAAAGTATAAGGGAGTTAATTTTAAATACTCTTGCCAATTATCTTTTGATATATCTTTTGCCAATTTTCTAAGTATAGGCAAGCGTACTCCAATTATATTTCTTGTATTTGGAAGTAATTTTGATGAAAAATCTCTATATTTGTTATCAGAAAGTTCTTGTAACTTTTTTTGTATATTTTTTTGTAATTGCATAAAATTTAATCTCGTACTAGGTCATTTATTCTATTACAAAAATCTTCAGCAGAAAGTTTTTTGCCGGATACAATCATCAAAATTTCATCATCAAATTTAGCTCCACCATATTGGAAAATATGCTCATCAAGATAATTTGCTGTATTTGAATTTTTGGTCAATTCACCGAGTTTTTGTGTTAAAGCGTTGTAAATTTGGGCTTTTATTAGTGATGCTCTAAAATAATTTTGGTAATATGCCGGATGCGACAAATAATGTGGAATTGTTGCCCATTCATTATTGGCTGAATCACTAATGCTATGACCTTTGTATTTTATGCATAAATCTTTCCAAAGTTGTTTTAAATCTTGGTTAGGATTTTTGTACATATTTCTTTCAAAATCTATGATAGTAAGGCTAGATGCAATAAATTTTGAATCTTCATCTCCTAATGATTTTTTAAAGTTTTCAAATATTTCGTCAGAAATTTTGTTTTTCATTATGTTTTCCAAACGTGGCAAATCGCCCATCATCATTGCAATAGCTTCTGTCATTGTGCAGGTCGTATCTTGTTCTAAAAATGGAAGGTTAGGATTTGTTTTTACCGTAAAAACAGAATGTCCAAGTTCGTGTAATAATGTGTCAATTGAACTTACATTGTTTGTTAAATTAGCCAAAATTCGAGCATCTTTGCCTGCTTCTATCGGAAAAGAAAAACCGTGAGTATTTTTATTTTCTCGTGGAAACAAATCCAAAATTATTGGTAAATTATCAATATTGTACCCCATGCATTTGTAAGTATTTTTGCAAATATCGACAACTTCTTCTTTTGTACCTATTTTTTCATTAACAGCTTTTTCAGGATTTTCTCCTGTTATAAGTCCAAAGTGGTATTTTCTTAAATCGGTTATGGGTATATTGAATGCAATTGAAAGATTTTCTTTTGTTTTTGCCAAAACTTTTTCGTTTGCATTTTTTGTTTTTTCACAAACTTCTTGTAATAATTTATCAAGTTCGTTTGGAGTGATATCGTAATCTTCTTCTAATTTGTAATCGAAATAGTTATCATATCCTTTTTTTCTTGCAAAATCGTTCCTTAAATTTACAAGTTCAGTTAAATCATCTGCAATGTAATCTCCTGCTGAAATTTTTGCAATGTATGCTTTTTTTCTTAATTCTGTATTGGTTTCTGTTTGGAGAATTTGTACTATTTCAGCCTTTGAAACAGGTTCGTTGTTTATTTCCATAATGTAAGAATTGATTTTTTGCGAAATTTCGTTTTCTTTTTCGTTTATTGTTTTTATCTCTTTTTTAAATTCAATTCCATCTCCGAATTCGCTTGTAAGTTTTTTTAATTGTTTTTTTAAATGAAGTTCAGTTACTCCGCCGTTATCATTAATCTCTTTTAACTTTTTGTAAATCTCAGGATTATCGTAAAAATCGGTAGCTTTGTTTTGAGCCGAATTCATTTTTTCTAAATTTTCTTCATTGCTTAAAATATAAAAATCCCAGCATGCTTTTTCGGCATGAGATAAAATAGGTTTTAAATCTTTAGAAATTTCTTCTCTTAATTGTATAAATTTTTCATCACAACTCATATAAATCAATATCCTTATAACTCTTAAAATCTCGCACAATTATACCATATATCAGGTAAATACTGCAATATTTTTAATACTTTTAAAGACAAATATAAACAAATATTAATGTACTACTTGAATTTAGATTATGTTTAAAATATTATAAATTTACAGGTTTTCAAAACCCGTATTTTTGCAACAAAAAATATAAAATAAAAGAAGAATATAAAGGAATGGAAAAATGAAAAATCCGATTATTGAAAATTTAGAAAGTGGCTTCAAAAAAGCTGAAATTCCTGAAATGAATCCTGGCGATACAGTAAAAGTATTTGTAAGAATCGTTGAAGGTAACAAAGAAAGAACCCAAGCATTCGAAGGTACTATCATTAAAGATAGAGGCGAAGGTTTAAATAAAACTATTACAGTAAGAAAAGTATTCCAAGGTATTGGTGTAGAACGTGTATTCTTAATTCACTCTCCAAGAATTGAAAAAATCCAAGTTCTAAGACGTGGTGATGTTAGAAGAGCAAAATTATACTACTTGAGAGAACGTTCAGGTAAAGCAACTCGTATTAAGGAAAAAATTGAAAAAAGATAGTCATATTCACTGGTATCCGGGGCATATTGCCAAAGCTGAAAGACAGTTAAAGGAGAAGTTAAACCTTTGTGATGTTGTGATTGAAGTTTTGGATGCAAGAATTCCGTTTAGCAGTATGTATAACAATATTGAAACTTTATTAGGCGGCAAACCCCGCCTAATTTTGTTAAATAAATCGGATTTAACAGACAGGCATGAATTGAAATTGTTTATTGATTTGATAAAGCAATGTTCAAATTCTTCTGTTTTAGTTACTGATGCAAAAAATTCAAAAGATTTGGCACCAATAGTAAAAAAAGTTTTAGAGTTAGCAGAACCAAGAATACAGGCTCAGATGGCTAAAGGCTTGCTAAGACGTCCTGCAAGAGTTATGGTTGTTGGCATGCCAAATGTTGGTAAATCTAGTATCATAAACAAATTAACAAAATCCTCAAAAACAAAAATAGGTGCAAAAGCAGGTGTAACTCGCCAACAACAGTGGGTAAGAATTAATAAGGATTTAGATTTGTTAGACACTCCGGGTATTATTCCAATGCGTCAGGATGACCAAGAAGCAGCAACAAAGCTGGCGTTTGTAAATTCTGTTTCGGAAAATGCTTACGATAACCAACTTGTAGCACAAGATTTGTTGAATATTCTTTCTCGAAAATACGAATCTAATTTAAAAGAATATTACAAAACAGAAACTTTGGATTTGTTGAGTATTGCAAACAGCAGAAATTGGATTAAATCGAATGCTGAACCGGATATAGAAAGAACGGCAAGTCTTGTTTTGAAAGATTTTCGTGATGGAAAAATGGGAAGATTTATTTTAGATGAACTTGAAAACGGACAATCATAATTTATTTGATTTTGATAAAAATTTTGACGTTGCTTATTTAATTGGTACGGATGAAGCCGGCAGAGGTCCTGCATCAGGCGGCGTTTTCGCAGCAGCTGTTTATATAAATGATTTTGAAATTGAAAAAGAATTATCAAAATTGAATGATTCCAAAAAGTTGAGTGCTAAAGTTCGAGAAGAACTTTATGATGTAATTTTGAATAATACAATTAATGCAATTCATTGTGTAGAAGTTGATGAGATTGAAAAATATAATATATTAAACAGTTCTCTAAAAGCTATGAAATTGTCTTGTGAAGAAGTTATTTCAAAACTGGGTAATAATATTTTAAAAGAATCAATTTTAACAATTGTGGATGGAAATAGATTAATCAAAAATTATAATTGTCCTCAAGAGTTTGTTATAAAAGGTGATTCAAAGTCTGCATCAATTGCAGCTGCAAGTATATTGGCAAAAGTTACTCGTGATAGATATATGAAGAAATTGCATGAAGAATTTCCGCAATACAACTGGGCAAAAAATGCGGGATATTTAACAAAAGAGCATATTGATGCAATAAAAAAATACGGTGTAACAAAATATCATCGTCGTTCATTTTTGAAAAACATTTTGCAATCAGAAAAACAATTAAGTATTTTATAATATTATAAAATCTACCCTGTTATACTCTTGTATATACTTTTATTCGTGATAAAATAAACGTATTGAAAGGAGTTATTGCTAATGGTTATTGAAAAAACTGCATCTTGCGAATTAGAAAAACAATTGTTTGAAAGTGTTTATGACAGAACACCCGATTATGTAAAAAATCTTAATTTGATGGATTTTTCAAATAAGGGAGAATTTACTTTTACTCTTAAAAAAGAACATTTATTACCTTATGATGAAAAAAACAATCCTGAAGGTTTAAATTTAAAAGAATGGTTTGCAAACTATGCAAAAGAAGCAAAAGTTTCAACAGCAGGTATTAGAGGTCCGCAAAATATTTTATATCCGCAAGATACACGTTTTCCAATAAATTTGGTTGGTATTGTTCTTGCAACATTAGCTAAAGCTCTTGTTGCTGTTGAAAAATATCCTAATAAACAAATTCTTAAACTTGCAGGACGCGAAGTTAGATACAATTCAGATTTATTCTTGGATGCTATTGCAAGGATTCAAGCAGCACAAGGAATTAAAACTCTTGTTCCTGTTGAAAAAAGAACTATTCCAATTTGGTTGGCATCTTTCTTGGCATTTAAATTAGATTTAGTTGGCGGAGAATATATCACTTCAAGCCACGGTATTTCCGTTAAAAACGCTACAAAAGATTTAAATTCTCAAGGTAGTCAATATTTACCTGAAGAATCTGCTGAGTTTGTTCAAAAAATTCAAGAAATTTTTGACAAAACAGAAAAAGACGGCACATATGAAATTAAAATTGCAGCAGAAAACAACCCGTTGATTGATGAAAAAATTATGGATAAATTAAATGACGGTGTTGATTTGTATGTTGAATATTTAAAATCAGGTGTTGCAGAAAAAGATAACTTAGATTTTATTAAAAAAGCACAAAATAAAATTGTGATTGAAAACGTTGGCGGTTCAGCTTACAGAACATTAAGCAGAGTTTTGAAATCATTAAATATTTCAGATAAATTTGTTTGGTTGAACGAAAAAGAAGACCCGTTCTTCCACTCAATCGGTAAATATGATGTTGACCCAAAAGGTAACAAAACTTTTTATGATTATTCAGTAGATGCGACAGTTTTAGCAAAACGTTCAAATGGAGAAAGTTATTTCCCTGTAATTGAAACATTGCATTACGATAAGGTTTTGGCAGATTATCCTGTTGGTACAGCGGTTCTTATTACAGACCCTGACCATGACAGATTAACTGTTACACAAATTGAAGATGAAAAAGAAGTATCAAAGCTTGATGCATCCGGTATTGCTTATGTTAAGTTGGGTAATGGCAGAGTTTTGACTGTGTTTACCGCAAACCAAGCATTTTTGATGTTGATGGATTTCAGAATGAAGATGTTGAAATCACAAGGAAAATGGAATAATCATCCGAGATTTATGATTAAAACAACCGCATCTGCAATGAGTTGGGATGAATGGGCAAAATCAAATAATATTGCAGTTGTAAATGTTCCTGTTGGTTTCAAAGAAATTGCGAATATTATGAAAAAAGTTGAATTAAAACTTAAAAAAGCTCCAAATGAAGAAGTTAAAGTATTTGATGTATTTGGTCAAGAAATCAACTTAGGCAAATCTCCAAGATTAATTTTTGGTGGTGAAGAATCTGGCGGCATGATTATGGGCGGAGAAGAAATGATTAAGTCATTATCAGGTCGTGAAGCAATTGCGATGAGAGAAAAATCTGCAACAGAAGCAATTTTAGTTGCATCAGCCCTATCCTCAAAGCTTGAAGAAGAAAATAAAACAATGTCAGAATACTTATTGGAAGTATTCAAAGATAATGGAATAAACGGTCAATTTGACACTCGTGTAGATATTGCATATTATAATGAATCAGAACCTGATATTGACAAATTGAAACAAGCAAAAGTTGAAGGTGAAAAATTAAGAACGAAAAATGACTTATTCTATTTGTCTTTAGCTATTGCAATTCGTTCAGGCAAAATGTCATTTGAACAGGCAAAAGATGTTTTAAAGGATGCATTTAAAGACTTGAATTTTGACAATTTAGTTGCAATCAAATTTGTAGGTGATGGTACATATCTTGAATTTACAGATAAGTATATAGAAATAAGACCATCAGGTACTGATGCAAAAACAAAAGCATACGGTGCAGGATTGAAATTAGATGAAATTATCAAATTTGCACAAGCAATGGGTAATTATTCAGGTGATAGAACAGAATTGCATAAAAAGTATGTTTCTGATGAAATGTACGAAAAAACAAAAGATACTGCAATGGATTATTACTTAGAGTTTGTGAATGTAGATGCAAATAATGAACAATTTGTGATACCTGAGTATAAATTTTAGAATAAAATAGGGCGGATTTTGATAAAATCAAAATCCGCCCCCAAAAAAATACGTGTCGATGTGATGGAATGGTAGACATGCATGCTTGAGGTGCATGTGGCGAGAGTCGTGGGGGTTCAAGTCCCCCCGTCGACATTCTGTATTACCTTAATTTAAAAGGTTTTAATAGTTTTTCTATTTTTATTATGTCCATTATATGTCCATTAATTACGTTTGATTAAAATACTAGCTATATGAATTTAATACTTGCATTGTAGCATTGTTTACTTTAGGAATAAACTCTGTTTCAAATATTGTCATTAATAGTGTTGGTAATGGAACATGCACAAGTAGCCGCTTATATTATCAAACAGAGAAAATTATATGTGGTTATATGTTAATAGATATAGATGGCCCTAATAAATGTAAATATCCTTACGGGCATGATGTATTTGCTCTTGCAATAACTAAAGAAGGTTTAAAACCAAGTAATTATACAGAGAACAGACTGGATACAGATTACTGGATGGAACAAGTTTATTGGTATGGTGGAGCTTCAAGCCAATGGATAATGGACAATAATAATATGGATTATTTAATGGTTGATTCTGATGGAAATTGTCCAAATGGTCATAAACTGGGCTATGCAGAGGGTAGATATAGAAGTTGTAAGTATTTTTTACAACCAGTATTTGTGTTTTATTTTGAAATTGGATTTATCTTGAATCAATATTTGTTGAAGATTGTTCCAATATTCGTCTTGTGATTTTGTTGAATTATACCTTACAAAATGAATTTCTTCCATATTTGTTTTCGCAATGTCTTTTTCTTCCACAAGGTTATATCTCGCACTTGGCAAATCATTCTCTTTCACCATTTTTTGAATGTCATTTTGCGTAAGTTTTTTTGTAAAGTCATTTTTTGCTATGTTAATTAAATTTTGATCTGCATAATACAATTTAATTTTGTGGAATCCTGCATTATCTGATATGTTTTGAAGTATCTTGAAATCATCAACAAAATCTTGTCTGTTTTGAATGTTTTTGTTAATGATTTTTGTAAGTTCTACTGTAATGGTTATATAATTGTTATCCATGTAATCATGAAGTTCTTTTAGTTTTTCTGGAGAATTTAGTCCTTTTATCATCATTATTACTTGATATTGATATTCACTTAACTTTTTAATTTCCTCCATATAATTTTTATTTTTAGATAACGCTTGTAATGAATAGTTCGATATATCTAACAATTCAGACAAGTAACCGGATTTATTTGTTTCATCAAATATATATTTATTTGACATTATTTTATTGATATTTTTCATTGCAACAGAATAGTCATTAACAAGTTTTATATCCTCATTTTGCATAACTTTTCTTATATCTGAATAAATTTTGTTTCTTTGCTCTTTAGTTAGGGCAGGAGAAATTATATCCGCACATTGATGCAATCGTTTTAGTAATTTAATTGGCTCTACCGTTATATCAAAATGTGTTTGTACTTCGTTTAAATATCTGAAGAAATTAAACATTCTAACATCTACAAACCTTTTATTGTCATTCAAGTAGTCAAGATTTTTCAGATATGATAATGAGTTGTTTCCTGTAAACACTATTGGTACAAAAAATCTTCTTGAGATTTGAAAACGCTGTCCCATAAAAGATTCTTCAATTAGTTCGATTTTATTGATTTTATTTGTTGTCGTGTCTTTTATCGTAACAAAGAAATCAGGCAAAACAGTTATTTCTCTTGGGTAGTCTTTCATTGTATCATTGTAGATTACCTCTTTTGATAGTAAATAGAGTGAAGGTATATCGCTTATTAAAACTTCTCCCTTATTTAAAATAAAGGTATAATCTACATTTACCTTGTTGAATAGTTTATTTTTATGTATAACTTGTACATTTCCCGATAAAACCTCTTTTAATCCTGATGAAATATTTTTTATATTTTCATTCTTTTTATTTACTAAAATGCCTAATTTTGTTATTATACCATCATCAATAATGTATTTTTTATGCTTGTCTGTTGCAAATACTAAATATGAATATAGATGCCATGCTGAAACTTTCTTCTCAAGCGATTTTGATATATCTTCAAGATTTTTACCGTTGTATTCATAGTACCCAAGGTTTATTCCAACAGATGTATCCAAATCATTTGGGATGGTATTTTCTTTTAAAAATCCACTGCCGTAGTAATTTTTGTATTCATATTTCATATCTTTGAATTCTTTATTACAAAAAGACATGATTTTGTCTAAATTGTTATCGACAGATTTAATAATTTTTGTCGATTTTATAAGCGATTTCGTGTTTACTTCAGGACTAACATACACGTATTTTATTACCGATTTATGGACTAAAATACTTAACCCTAAAAGAAAAATAAATAATAAAAGTAAAGTTCGTTTGTTCATAATAAGTTAATTATATACCAAAATGCTTGTAACTATTGGTTTTTTGTTTGTGTTGTTAAGAATTGTAACAAAAAATCACATGTCTGAAATCGGACCTTCCAAAAATACTTAATATACATGTAAGTCGAGGATGACAAACATTAAATAGACACAAGATAATATCAAGATATAAAGTGAGAGAGATTTATTTCCGTTAAGATAAGAAAAGAGAAAGAACGAGAGAAAAGAGAGACTACTACTAACACACACACTACACATTAACCTACCCTATCATTCCCTTCCTAAAGAAGAAAATTTCAAAGTTCCCACAAGGAACTTTTTTTTTTACGTAATTATTAAAAAATGTACCTTGTTGTCGGATACGTAAATCTCAAAAATTTTGTAAACTGTGTCTATGAAAGTTGTAATAATCGGTGCGATTGCAGCTGGTTCAAAAGCTGCAGCAAAATTAAACAGATTAAGACCTGATTGGGAAATTGTTATTTATTCTCAAGAGAAGAACATTTCTTATTCAGAGTGTGGAATGCCTTATTATATTGCAGGATATATAAGCGATATAAGTAATCTTATTGTGAGAACTCCAAGAGAGTTTAGAAAAAAAGGTATTAGTGTTAATATTTGTCATAGGGTTTTAAATATAAATCCAAATAAAAAGGAACTTTTGGTAAATAATTTAAACAAAAATGAGATTTTTACAGCAAATTATGACAAATTAATTATAGCAACAGGAGCAACACCTTATGTTCCGTATTTTGAAAATTGTTCTTTAGAAAATATTTTTACGCTAAGAACGCTAGAGGATGGAGTTGCCGTAAAAAATGCAGTTTTACAATCAAATAGTGCAGTAATTTTAGGGGGCGGATATATTGGCATAGAAGTTTTAGAGGCGATGGTTCAACAAAAATTGAATGTTACTCTTATAAATTCTCACGATTATATAATGCAGGTTTTTGACAAGGATATGTCCGAGTTAATACAAAAGCAGATATATATGAAATCTTTGGAGAGTGTAAAAATATTGAATAATGATACTATTGTATCGTGTCAGGGAAATAAAAAAGTAGAAAAAGTTATAACAAAAAACGGGCATGAAATAAAAGCAGATATGGTTTTGGTTGCAGCAGGAATAGTTCCAAATGTTGAACTTGCTCAAAATGCAGGAGTTGAGATAGGTAAAACAGGTGCAATAAAAGTAAATTCAAGAATGCAAACTAATATAAAAGATATATATGCGTGTGGCGATTGTGTTGAAAAAAAGCATATAGTAGCAGATGCACCGTGTTGGATACCTTTAGGTTCTACTGCAAACAAAGAAGGACGATGCTGTGCAATTAATGTAGCAGGTTTTGATGATGAATTTGACGGCGTTTTAGGTTCAGCAGTTACAAAATACTTTAATTACACAATGTCTTTGACTGGTTTAAATGAGAAAAAAGCAGTAAGTTATGGGTTTAATCCTATATCAGTAGTGGTTAAAAAGAATGATAAAGCAGGATACATGCCTGATGTTCAGACGATTGTAATAAAATTAATTGCGGACAAAGATTCACATAGAATTCTAGGGGCTCAAGGTTTAGGATTGGGTGAAGTTGACAAACGTATAAATGCACTCACGAGTGCACTATTATCAAAAATGACAATAGAAGAATTTTATGACGACGATATCACGTACGCCCCGCCATTTTCAACAAGTATTGATCCGATGTTGACTGCAACTCAGAATCTTTTACACAAATTAAGCTCTTTGTAATTTGGCATTACTGCTTGGTTTACCCATTTTTAGCAGAATTTTAACTACTTTTGGCATTTGACAAACAAAAGAGTATTGTCCTTTTGAAATTGAACATTTTGAACAATCACAGCCTAATTGATAGCATTCAAGTGCTTGTTCTGTCCAGTTTTGTGTAATAGATTCAGAAATCTCACCATTATTTTGTGGTTCAAATTCTTCATCTATGTAATCTTTTACAAATTTAATACTTAACGCCATATCCATTCCCCCGAATAACATACTATTCAGATTACTATTCCACATACTTATTCTAAAATATTTTATATGTATTTTAATCCTCTAAATATATGAGATTGAAAAATGGATATAAAAATAGGCAAACTCCCGCTTTAGAAAAAGTTTGCCTATTATATAAATGTTGTATCGAGTATAATTAACCAATTACAGGTGGGTTAAATACTCTTGTAGCAAGGTCTTTATCAAGCATTAATAATGCCTTTTTATCATCACCTATAAGTTTTAGTGTAGCCAAAACTCCGCCAACACTTGATTCTTCTTCAACTTGTTCTTTTAAATACCAGTTTAAGAATGATAATGCAGCTCTGTCTTTAACTTCTTCCGCAACATCCATAAGTGCATTGATTCTTGATGTTACATATTCTTCGTGTTCAACTACTTGTTCAAAAATTTCAACAGGAGTTGAACCTTTAATTTGAGGTTTGTCTATTGCTTCTAACTTAACTTCTCCGCCTCTTTCAAGGATATAATCATACATACCCATACCATGAGCGTGTTCTTCTTGAACTTGTACATCAAACCAGTTTACAAAACCTTGCAAATTCATTTGGGCAAATTTTGCTTTCATTGCAAGATACAAGTATTCTGAATAAAATTCTTTGTTAATTTGATCGTTAAATGCATTTTGCATTTTTTCGTTAATCATTTTGATTCCCTTTCTTATTTGTAATAACTCATGATATTTTTATTATGAGTAAAGAAAAGTTTAATGTCAATGTATTTTTTGGATATAATAAACTTATGAAAAATTTTTATTTAAAATCTATGGGCTGCAAGTCAAATCAATTTGAAGGTGCGATAATTGAGGAGAAGTTAGCTGCTGCGGATTTTAAAAAGGTTGATAAAATTGAAGATGCGGATATTTATATATTAAATTCTTGTTCAGTTACCCAAAAATCTGATAATGAGGCTTTATATTTACTGAGAAATGCAAAACATTTGAATTCTAAAATAAAAACTCTCATAACGGGTTGTGTTGCACAAATTGAAAAAGAAAAACTGCTTCAAAACGATTTTATAGATTTTGTTTTGGGCAATGACGACAAGTTAGAAATAGTTGAGTTTTTAAATAAAAACATTCAATACCAAGTGATAGATGTAATGGATATGTCAGATTTTCATGAGGCTATTCTTGCAGATACGGCAAAAACAAGAGCAAGTTTAAAAATTCAAGATGGATGTGATAATCGCTGTGCATATTGTATAATTCCTTTTGCAAGAGGAAAATCTCGATCCGCAAGTAGCAATTTTGTTATAGAACAAATAAAATCATTTGAATTATCGGGATTTAAAGAGGTTGTTTTTACAGGAATACATATAGGACAATGGGGCAAAGAATGGGGCAAATCTATTTTAGATTTGTTGAAAGAAGTTGAACAACATACAAGTATTCGATATCGTTTGGGCTCATTAAATCCTTTAGAAATAACAGATGAATTGTTAGAATTTTTATCTAAATCTGAACAATTTTGTCCGCATTTTCATCTTTCTTTGCAATCAGCTTGCAATAGAACATTAGAGAGAATGAACCGATTTTATAAGGTAGAAGATTATCTAAAACAAATAGATAAAATAAATAATATATTCAATTTGCCGTTTTTGGGAAGTGATATTATTGCCGGATTTGTCGGTGAAAGTGAAGAAGATTTTAAAATTACAGTAGAAAATTTAAATAAATCAGGTTTATCTGCAATTCATACATTCCCATATTCAATAAGAAAAGGCACTCAGGCAGAAAAAATGGAAGGACATTTGCCTGATAAAATTAAAGAACAACGAGCAAATATAATTAAAGGAATTTCAGCAAAAAAGACAAAAGAATTTTTGCAAAAAAATCTTGAAACAATTCATAATTGCGTTATAGAAAAGCATTTTGACAAAAAAACTGGTAAATTAAAAGGGCTCACTGAAAACTATATTCGTGTGATTGTAGAATCTAATGATAAAAATTTATTAAATTCAATGCAAAAAATAAAAATTACTCGAATAAAAAATAATCAGGCATTTGCAGAAATTGTTTAGTGTAGAATAACTTTACCTTCAACTTCTTTTTCAATGTTTAAAGAATTATTTAAACTATTTAGAAGTTCTGCGGAAGTATTTGCGTTATAAAAACGACCTCTTGTTACAAGAGCCACGCATTGGAGTTGAGAAAGGTCGTCTTCGTCTTGCATGTCGTAGGCAATAACATCAATTTTTAAATTTGGGAAAAACCTTAAATTTTTTGTCATAAAAGTGCATGGACTTTCATCACAGTTTTCTCCGCCATCTGTTAGTAAAATAATATGTTTACTACCCTGAAATCCTTGAAAATCACTATAAAGTGCCATTTTTAAGGAGTATGTTATAGGTGTCATTCCAAGTGCTTTGGTTTTATCTATTTGTTGTTTTATAAGATAATTTCCGCCTTTTGTTATAGGTACCACCAATTTTGATGCTTTACAGCTATCATAAGCGGTAATTCCTGCTCTGTATCCGTAAACTCTCATTCCAACTTCTTTTTGCGGACTTATGTTTTGCAAAATATTGTGCATTGTTTTTAACATTGAATCAACTTTTCGTTCTTTGTTTAAGTATTCTTTCATGCTGCTGGAAAAATCTAAAATAAATAAAGTTTTTTCTTCTCCAACGTTAATGCTACTGTTATTTGGACTGTGGACATTGTAATCTTCAGCTTGTACAGTGCAAAAAGACAGAATAAAACATAAAAATAAAATGTATAAAAAGTTTTTCATAAAAATATTTTTCAATTGTTATTCAATATTTTAAACCGACACTTGTCTAATATTCGTGGTAATATTTTATTATTGATAGGATTAAAATTATGAACGCACAAGAAGAAATAAAAAAAGCAGAATTAGCTATAAAAAAGCAAATAGAGGAAATAGAAGAAATAAGAGATTATAACCAAAAAAAAGTTTTAAAAGCTTTTGTGGATAACCATGTAGCACCAGAGCATTTTTATACTGTTTCGGGGTACGGGCATGATGATTTAGGTCGCGAAGTTTTAGACAAAGTGTATGCACAAGTCTTTTGCGGCGAAAAAGCGATTGTTCGTACACATTTTGCAACAGGCACTCACACGCTTGCTTGTGCTTTGTTTGGTAACTTGCATGCGGGAGATAAGCTTATATCTGTTGCAGGAACTCCTTATGATACAATGAGAGAAGTTATCGGACTTACAGGTGATGAATTATCAAAGAAAAATTCTCTAATAGGAAATGGAATTTTGTATGAAGAAATCCCACTTTTAAACGGAAATGATATTGATTTTGAAACCTTGGAAAAGAAAATTGATGATACAGTAACGATGGTTACAATTCAACGTTCTCGAGGGTATGATACAAGAAAATCTCTGACAATAGACGTGATTGAACGTATCTGTAAAACTGTAAAAAGTAAAAATCCAAATTGTATATGTTTTGTTGATAATTGCTATGGCGAATTTGCCGAAAAACGTGAACCGCTTGAAGTTGGTGCTGATTTAATGGGTGGTTCATTAATAAAAAATCCTGGTGGCGGATTGGTTGAATGTGGCGGATATATTGTCGGCAAAAGTGAGCTTGTAGAGGCTGCGGCAATAAGACTTACTGCTCCGGGGGTAGGTTCAGAAGCAGGTGCAATGTTGAACCAACATAGATTAATTTTCCAAGGATTGTTCATGGCTCCATCAATTGTTGCTGATGTTATAAAAGGAATGACTCTTGCCGCAAAAGTTTTTGAAGATATGGGATTTGTGTCTTCTCCAAAATATGATGATAAAAGAACTGATATAATTCAAATTATAACATTTAATGCACCGGAACCATTGATTGAATTTTGTAAAACAGTGCAGTCATTATCACCTGTGAACGGTTATGTAACTCCTGTACCTGAATTGATTCCAGGATATCAGGATGATGTAATTATGGCAGGTGGGACATTTATAGAAGGTTCAACTATTGAGCTTTCGGCAGATGGCCCTATTCGTCCTCCTTATGCAGTTTATCTTCAAGGTGGATTGAATTATGCTCATATAAAAATTGCAATTGAAGAAATATACAGACGTTTGAATAAATAAAGGAAAGAAATATGAAATCTTTAGGCAAATTTATAGCAGTTATATGCTTGTTGGCAACTATGTCTGCAAATGCGGAGTATTGTTCCTCTGTTAGGGCAAGTCATATCTTAGTAAAAACAGAAAAAGAAGCATACCAAATTTTGGCTTACATAAATAAAGGTGTTGATTTTGGCGAATTAGCAAGAGGATTTTCTCTTTGCCCATCCAAAAGAAACGGTGGAGATTTAGATTACTTTTCCAGAGGTCAAATGGTAAAACCATTTGAAGACAAAGCTTTTTCCATGCAAAAAGGTGAAGTTTCAGAACCTGTGCAAACTCAATTTGGCTGGCATATTATAAAAGTTACGGATAAAATTTGTAAATAAAATTTTTACAATTTTATATAGCAAAAAGGCGTATTTTATAAATACGCCTTCGCCTTTTGTTTATTTGTGTGTTTTGTTATTATCTTTCGATTGGAACAACTTTTTCTTCGATTCTGAAACCGTTAGAAAGTTTTCTTAATTTAGCTTGTTTTTTCTTTTCGTTTTCGTTATCATCAACAGCTAAAGATTTAACGTTCTTTAAGAATTGGTTAGCTATTGAATTTGTATTTGTGTTGTTGTTCATATTGTAGTTGTTTGTGTTAACTTTTAATGTATCAACAACTGTTGTTGCATTATTCATATTGCTTGATGCTGCTGATGTATTTGCACCTGAAGCTGCACCTGAAGCTGAAGCTACTGTATTATTAACTGTTTGTGGTAAAATTCTAAGACTTGCTTTTGTAATTTTACCGTTTGCAATCATATTTGCTATTTCTGCATTTAATGATTGAATATCAGAGCTTGTAGCGTTGTTTTTAACAATAGTTCCGTTGCTTGTTTCTAATGCAATGTTTTGTCCGATTAAGCTTGTTGGTAATTGAACCTTAGCGTGTGTGGTATTAATATTTGATAAATCAATATTTGAGTTTTGTACATCTAAACCGAATACTTTTGCATCTGAAACTTGTAAGTTACCGTTGTAGTGGATTAATCTTAAAATATTATGTCCTGTGTTGTTAGAAACTTTTACATCACCACCTGATACTGAATATAGATGGCTGTTGATGTCTGTTGAAGAAATGTCAGCCTTATTATTTTTTGATTGTAATTCAATGATGTTTACATTTGAATCAGAAATTTTTAATGTTGAACTATCATTTCTTAGATATTCTTCTGAATCAGGATTATATCCAAGTCTAATACTGTGTATAACTTCTGTATCTTTAGCTTTTAAGTTGCTGTCTTGCATATAAATATTTCTAACTGTTGAATTTCTACCAATCTCAAGGTCAGTATTTTTTAATTTAGCTGTTGTTGTAACTAATCTAATTGTACCATCAGAAAGTTTAACAGAAGAATTTGCTATGTTTGTGTTGCCACCCCAAGACCAAATCATTGAATCTTCTTTAGCATTAATTCTTGAGTTGTTAATGTTAACATTCTTTGCTAAACCAATGTTGAAACTTCCATTTGGTACATTTACAACAGCATTTTCAATATTAACATCATTTGCAGCTATTGGAGTAGAAACTCCATTAATAGTCTTTCTTGTACCATTAAGAAGAAAGTTTTTACCAACATAGTTATTACCAGTTACTGTAATGTTACCGCCAGGAGTACGTACAGATAGTGTTCCGGTAGCATTTACACCGTTGATGTTAACAGGTCCGCCTAAAGCTCTAACTGTGAATTGACCAACATTTAAAACTGCACCATTTGCAAATGTAACACCTGATGGATTTGTCAATACGATGCTACTTGTATCTGCACCAGCACCAATTGCGTTAATTTTACCTGCAATTGTTGAAACCGAACCACCTACAACTGTGTTGTAAGCTGTTGAATTTGCTCTTGCAAAATTGAAGTTTAATGCTTCATTTGCTCCAACATTTAACTTTTGCCACTCAACATTTGTTGTTACGGTTGGACAATTGATTGTCATTGAATTAGCACCTTGAGTGTAATTTAAACCCGCATTGTTACCTGTTAAAGCTGCATCTGATAATCCGTTTGCAAATGCACTTGGGGCGATGATTAGTGCTAATGTGATTGCTAAAGTTAATTTTTTCATCTTTTTTGTTCCAATCCCTAATTTTTCTCTATGACTCTTCTTTCTTAGTAAACACTTTTTATTCAAAAAAATTTACTAATTCTATGACACTATCTTTACAAAACTTAATACTTAATTCTAATACGCTATTTTGTAAGGGTAAAGACTAAAAATTCTATTTCCTAATCTCTATTATCATTGTAATAACAAAAATAAAAAATGCAACTTTTTTATTAACTTTTAATACAAAAAAAGTAAATTTTTGATGGTTTTTGTAATATTTCTTAATAAACAGGTGAGAATTCTAAAGTTTATACAAAAAATGTCGTCATGCTTATGTGTATTTAGGGTAAAAAAAGAAGGTGTATCATGGGTATAGATGCAATTTCAGGAATTAGTTCATATAATACAAGTGCGGTAAGTGCAGTTTCTATGAAAAACGGTGGTTTGTCAGAAGAAACTATTAAAAAGTTAAAGGCACTTGGAATTGATCCTACAAAAGTTAAATCTGAATCTGAAGCACAAGCATTGATTGCAAAAGCTCAAAATGGTCAAAAATCTCAAAGTATTGCCCAAATTAATATACCACAAGAATCAACAGTTGATGTTTACAAATTAAAAACGGATATAAAAGATTTGAGTAAAAAAGTTGGTGTAGATGTTTCTTCTTCAAAAACATTTGAGGAAGCTGTTAATAAGCTTGAAGTTGGTGTTAATGAATATACAAAAGCTGCTTCAGGTCAAGCTAATGCAGCTATTTCAACAAAGAAAATACAAAACAATGATGTGCACGTAAAACCAAAAAAAGAAGATATTCAAATTGAATTTAAAGATATTAAACATCGTGTAGATGAGGCAAAAAATGCAAAGAATGCTATGTTTGCAGGACAAGATATGATGTCTGTGTTAAACAGAATGTCTTTAGGTATTTAACGAACCTTTTGATGTCAAAATATTTTCAAAATCTTCAACATGTCATTCTGAACTTGTTTCAGAATCTGTTTAATAATCAAAGATTATTTTCAATTTAGTCAGGACTGCCTTTCAGG
>CAKVCZ010000005.1 GCA_934726055.1 uncultured Candidatus Melainabacteria bacterium | reverse complement strand
TAAGATAATTTTATAACTTGATATACAAAAACTTGATACAAAGACCTTGCTTGATTTAAGTAAGGTTTTTTATTTTGCTATTTGCAAGTCGGACTATCCCAAGTCAAAATCTTCCGACTATTTTTACACATATATATACCACTTAAATCATGATTTACATATAAATAATCCATATTACCATTTTCAAGAACCCAAACGGCACAACCATATCCACGATAAGTACATACTCTGAGAGATTCGGAAACTGCAGTTGCAGAATAATAAGGCAATAGCCCATCTGAAGTTATAGCAAAAGCGAATAAATCAATACCCCAAGTATTTTTGCCTTTATCAGGACCATCTATATCTATAAATATGTGTCCACAATAAGCATTTGATTCGGCATAATTATCTTTGTTACTACAGTCAAAATGAGCAATAGAAACCTCAATTATGGAAAAATTATCTGCAAAAACCGCTTGAGGTAATCTGCCTGAAACGTTGTGTGTTGTCCTATATTGCTCTCCTCCTAAAATAAGTAAATCTGTATTTGCCGTACAATTATTAACTGTATCTCTGCATGACTTAGTAACTTTCATAAATTCAGTAATTCTATCAAAATATCTTTTTTTAGCCGTTGCACAGTTAATACCAAGAGTACAACCATCATTTAGAAACCACTCTTCAATAGGTCCATATACAGCTGTTGCTCTACTTTGTGCTTCATTTAACTGCGCATAGATTTTTTTTAACTTTGTTACTTTCTCCATATCGTTTGTAGAACTGTTCAAATTCGGAATAGTTAAAGCAGCAACAATTCCTATTACACCCATTACTATTAATGTTTCTGCAAGTGTAAATGCAATTGTCTTTTTACAAACAATCAATTTATGAATTGAGTTAAATATAGATTTTAATTGAGTATTAAATTGTTTATAATTAAAACAATATTTAATAGTCATATAAAATTTAACCCTTTCTATTCTACTCTTCTTATCTCATTATAAGAAATACACCAAATGATTGTAAATATTTTGTGAAATTTTATGAATAATTCTTTTATACAATACAACCTTGAATAAAAAATATAATAATATATAATTAATTTGAAACAAAATACACATATAAAAGTAGGTCATCGTGAAAAAAATAATTTTAGCTTCCGGCTCACCAAGACGTAAAGCCATTTTTGAAAAACTAAACATAAACTTTGAAATTATCCCTTCATCTTATGAAGAATCTATGCCAAATCACATTTTTTCGTACGACAAAATAGAAAATTTGGCATATAATAAGGCTCTGTTTGTTGCAAAAGAAATAAAAGAACCGGCACTGGTTGTTGGTGCAGATACTGTTGTAGTCCTTGATAACAACATTTTATGCAAACCAAAAGACAAAACAGATGCTTTTTATATGCTTAAAAGTTTATCAAATAGAAAGCACTTTGTCGTAACAGCAATTTGCGTAATTGATACAACAAATATGAGAAAAAAAGTTAGCTCAACTACAAGTTATGTTGAATTCGAAAATTTAACGGATGAAATGATTAACAACTACATTGATACTTTTAATCCTTTAGATAAAGCAGGAGCTTACGGCATACAAGAACTGCCCTCAGGATTTTTAAAATCCGTAAATGGCAGTTTTGAAAATATTATCGGTTTGTGCCCAAAAGCACTTCAAAAAATTTTAAAGACATTTAAAGTCGAAATTTAGTTTATATCAATTATGGTAACTCCATCTCCACCTTCAGCAGGCTCACCTGCTCTATATTTTGCAACATAAGGTGAAGTTGAAACATAATCCCTAACATAATTCTTCAACGCACCCGTACCATGTCCATGCACAATATAGACAGGTGTAAGGTTCGCAAGACTTGCCTTATCTAAATAACTTTCTAAGCTATCAAGGGCATCATCAACTCTATATCCTCTTAAATCAAGAGTATTTGATAAGCCGCTATGTTTTAATTCAAAAGATTCCATAGATTTAAGTTTTAATCTTAGTTGAGGTTTTTGCGTTAAACCTGAATCTAATTTTGCAACTTGATCTTTGCTTATCTTTGTCTTAATTTGTCCCATTTGAACTGTTAAATTATTATTTTTATCAGGTAATGAAACCACTGTAACAGGTTGGTTCAATTCCTTTATCATAACAGTATCGCCAACTTTTATAGAATCCCAAACTAATTCATCATAAGTTTGTTTATCCATTGCATTATCAACTTGATCTTTTAAATCATTTTCAAGATGTGATAAACGAACAAAAGAACGACGAGCAACTTTTTCAGATTTTTCTTTTCTAAGTTCACTCATTATATCTTTTATTTCCAATCTTACATTATCAAATTCTTCAGAGAATCTACTTTCAATTGCTTTGATTGTCTTACGTTTATCCCTGCGCAATTCAGCAAGTTTAACTTCGTATTCTTCTTTAACCTTTTGAGATGAAAGTTTCATCATTTCTACATCTTGAAGATTTTTACTCAATTTTTGTTGAGTTTCTTGCAACTTTTCAATAACAACCGCAGACGGATCTCTCTGAATATTCAAAGTAGTTTTAGCTCTTTCAACAAGTTCTGTATCCAAACCTAAGTTACCTGCAATGAATATCGCATTACTTGAACCAGGAATTCCAATAGTCAACTTATATGTAGGTTGTAAAGTTTCTCTATTAAATTCTACACAAGCATTTTTGAAGTTTGAATTTGTATATTCTAATGATTTTAGTTCACCAAAGTGAGTTGTTGTAACGCAAAGTGCATTTTTATTTACTAAATCATCCAAAATAACTTCCGCTAAAGAAGCACCCTCTTGAGGATCTGTACCTGCACAAATTTCATCCAACAAAACAAGAGTATTAGAATCCGCAATATTCAATATGTTTATAATATTATACATATGAGATGAGAATGTTGAAAGATTTTGAGTTAAATCCTGTTCATCTCCAATATCAGCCAACACTTTCGCAAACGGATACATTTTTGCACCCATACAAGGTAAAAACATTCCGGCTCTCGCCATCAATGTATAAAGACCAACCGTTTTTAGAGTAACAGTCTTACCACCTGTATTTGAACCTGTTATAATTAAAGACTTATATCCTTCTCCTAATGAAAAATCGTTAGCCACAATATTTGCAACTCTATTAATTAATAGAGGATGTTTTATACCATCAAGTTTTAAAACTTTTTCTTGAGTCAATTCAGGTTCAGTTGCTTCAATTTTTATTGCATATCTTGCTTTTGCAAAATGAAAATCCAATAATGCAAGTAAACGTTCATTTGCTTGGAATGAAACATAATGAACTTTAATTAAACGAGTTAAATTTGTTAAAATTTTAATAATTTCATCTCTGATTTTTACTTTTAACTCTCTTATTTTATTATTTAATGAAACTAATTGCGATGGTTCTATATACGCAGTTTTATTAGTTGCTGAAACATCATGAGTAATACCTGAAATTTTGCCCTTTGCACTTGCCATTATAGGGAATACAATTCTGTTATCTCTGATAGTGTAAATTGGCTCTTGCAAATATTTTGAAAAGTCAGGAGAATTCAGTAATTCATTAATTTTTGATTTAATTTCATGTTCAGCCTCTTTTAATCCTGCATATAAAGCTGCCAAAACATCCGTTGCATCTTTTTTTACATTATCTGCTTCGTCAAATTTTGCAAAAATTTGATCCTCCAACTCTTTATTTGGAACAATTTGTAAAGCTAGTTTACTCAATGCACTTGTAGATACAGTGTTTTCTCGCATGAAATTTTTAACAAAACGTGCTGAACGCAGACTTTTTGCTAAACTTAACAATTCTCTTTCTGACAAATACGAATTTAATTGATTCTTGTCAATTGTACTCAAATCAGTTAAATGCTCAATTGGCAATTCGTGCTGTTTGTCAATTAATTCTTTTGCTTCTCTTGTTAACTGCAAACTCTCTTTTACCTTTTCAAATTCAGTTTCAGGTTCAAGAGTTAAGCATAACTTTTGACTTTGCTGTGTCCTCGCATACGTAGCTAAAATAGATAAAATTTTATCAAATTCTAATGTTTTTTTACTTTTTTCCAATATACTCATAATAAATATATTTTAGAACAAATGTTCTTTTAGTGCAACCTGTAACAAATACTATAATTTAAGTTTACATTTTTAGGCAATTTTTTTGCAAACAATGTTTTTATACATATAAGGAAACAAATATTAAACAAAACTCCTAATTAGTTTTGGTATTTATGGTAACAAATTATGTTATCCATATTTAATTGTAAAGAAATGTAAACATAAAAGAAACCAAAAAAGCAATTTTTTATGATTCTTTCTCTTTATATAAGTACGAGAGATAATTTTAAAGAGAGATTTCAAATATGGCTTTTTTAGCATTCAGTGTTCAATATCAAACAATTAAAACTCAAATGAATCAAAAAAATTATGAACTTGATACTATCAAAAGAGTTCATGAAAGTATTACTGAACACTTAAAAGATTTGAAAGCTACTAAATCTGAAAAAGATTTGAAAAATAACGACGCTTATCAAGATCTTGTTGCTTATGATATGGCTTATGATATCAAACAAGATACTCTTCAAATGGAATTAGATGTTCTTAAAGCTCAAGCTGAATCTTTCAAAAAAGCTAGAAACGAAGGTGTTAAATCTTCTGTTAAATGGAATTGCTTCGGTTAATTACAACTTGCATCTTCCCAGGTTAAAACTTTTTGATTTGGACAAACTTTAGATAAATTTTGATTTTGTTTTGACGTTAACAAATAATCCATATTTCCCTTTTCAAATACCCATACTGAACAATAAATACCATTATAAGTACAGTAATGTATTTTATCAGCTAAATAATTGTTCCCACCTATTGGAAGAAGCCCTCTGCGAGTTATATTAAACCGAAATATATCAATACCCCAAGTATTTTTTCCTCGATTTTGACCATCTATATCTAATTCAAGTGTTCCACAATTTTCATTCTTTGTTCCATAATCACATTTTGATCTTGTTATAGCAGCAAAAATTATGCTGCTTCCGTTTTTTAACTGAACCATCGTACCTCTACTACTAGCATCCGCGCCATACAAATATTTTGTTTTTTTAGGCAGCATACAATCTGCATCTTCGATATCACATATTTTTGTTGTATTTAAAAATTTAGATATTCGATTCAGATATCTCCTCGAAGCAGCAATACATTGCGTTGAAGCATCTTCTCTATCTACGCAGCCATCTTCCAAAAACCAGTACTTTATAGGTCCATATACAGCCACTGCAAGATTTTGTGCTTGTTCAATCTCTGCATAAACCTTTTTGAATCGAGCGACTTTTTCACTGCTGCCATAATTATTTTTAAAATTAGGTATAGTTAGAGCTGATACGACACCAATAATTCCCATTACCATAAGAATCTCAGCTAGTGTAAATGAGATAAATTTATAAACATTTTTTCTATAAAATTTCTTTTGCTCATTTATTCTCATCTAAATTTGCTCACTTATAATAACAACAATCGCTTCATCTTCTCATATACAGAATAACAAATTTTTTTATCTTATTCAATAATAAATTTTTATTATATTAAATTTTGTAACAATATCTAAAAATTTTCTTAAGAAACACTGATTATATACCGATACAGTAAATGTGATAATGATGTGAGGTAATATATATGAATATAGTATCGTCTAAAGTACAGCTCGACTATCTAAGAAAAGAACTTGCAAAAGCAACCCACGAAGAAATGTGTATTGGTATAGACAGAAACCAAGCAGTTGAAGACATTGCTCGAATGGAAAAAGAAGCCGGTGGAGATAAAGATTTATTGGCTGAAATTAAACAAAGCGATGATTATCAAGATTTGGTTGAATATGATAACGAATGCGAACTTAGATTGGATAATTTGGATGTTGAAATAGACACCATTAAACAAGAAATGGAAAACTTTTCAACACTCGAGAAAGATGGAATTGGAGAAGCAACTAAATTTTGGTGCTTTGGCGGATAGAATAATACATATTAGAAAAAAAACAGGATTGCGAAAAGCAAATCCTGTTTTTTTTAGCGTTTTTGTAACTTGTATAATTCAACCGTATTTTCCATCAAACTTGCTATTGTCATAGGGCCCACTCCACCCGGAACAGGAGTAATATAACTCGCAACATCTTTTACTGAATCAAAATCCACATCACCTGTTGTTTTATTATTTTCATCTTTAAATATTCCGACATCAATAACAACAGCATCCTTTTTTACCATATCTTTAAATATAACTTTTTTACCAACAGCAGAAATTAAAATATCTGCTTGGGTAGTTATTTGAGATAAATTCTGAGTTTTAGAATGACAAATTGTAACTGTTGCATTATTATTTAAGAGCATTATTGCTAAAGGCTTTCCTACAATGTTAGAACGACCTACAACAACCGCATGTTTACCGGATATTTCAATATTATATTCTTTTAGTAATCGTAAAACGCCCTTAGGGGTACAAGAATAAGCACATGGGATAAGCCCATTTAACAAATCGCCCGTATTTTGTGCGGTAAAACCATCCACATCTTTTTTAGGAGATATACTTTTTATTATATTTGTTTCTTTTATGTGCTTTGGCAACGGTAATTGAACTAACAAAGCATGCACATTTGAATCAGAATTTAGGTCTTCTATTTTTTTTATTAATTCTTGTTCTGTAATATCTTCATCATATTTTATTACAGTAGATTTTATACCAATTGCTTCAGCTTTTTTCTTTTTTAAACCAACATAAATATTACTTGCAGGATTATCACCCACCTGAATTACAACAAGATGTGGCTTTTCTTGCAAATTTTTTATTTCACTTGATAAATTTTCTAATATTTTTGCTGAGACAGCTTTTCCATCAATTATTGTTGCCATTTAATTTACACCTTTTTTTGCGGTAGATTTAATCTGAAATAGAATTGTTTTATAGCCTCCTGAACGACTTCAGAATCTTTGTTTATTGGAGATTTTATCAAATTTAAGTCTTTTGGAATTACCCCTAAAACTTCCAATTCATTTCGCTTTAACATTTCAAAAACAGCACCCATTTCTCTGTTTTCTACTTTGTTTAACACAACCCCCAACTGCCCGCCAGCAGCATATTTGCCTGAAAATTCTTCAATTCTTTTTGCCAATTTCATTGAATCTTCGCTTGGATTTGTAACAATTATTGTTGAATCAATATCAACATCCACCAATTGATTCAAGTATTTCAAATCAAATTCGCAATCAAAAATAACAATATCATATTGATTTACAAATTTTACAAGAGCATCATTTATTTGCTTTGTAATAGGACAGCGACAATCTTTAGATGAAACTAACCAAGAAGTAATTATATCGACATTATCATCAATTTCTTCAACAATATCTTCTAATGCCCACTCAATATATTCTTGCTTTGTCATATCCTCAGGAATTCCTGTTTTATACTCGTGCTTACCACTACGAATACCATATATGGTATTTCTTATATCCATCCCAAAACTATGACCAAGCTCAGCTGTTAAATCGTTATCAAATAATAAAATAGATTTATCAGGAAAATATTCTTGAAAAATTCTCAAAAATGCTTTTGTTATTGTTGTTTTACCGCTGCCGCTTTTACCTGTAATTGCTAATGATACTGTCAAATTCTACCCTTTCAAACTTTCGGATAATTCTTTTGTAAGTTTTATCGCTTTTTGAGCGAGTTCCACGCTTAATGAACCACAACCGCACGATGGACTTATCATTGAATGTTCTTCTAATAAAGCCTTATCTAAACCTTTATGTATTAGCAAATCTTTCGCCTCTTTAAATTTCTGCTTTATTTCTTCTAATGAAGTATTGCTTAACGCTTCTTTATCCAAAGTCGGAACAATTCCCCATGCTAAAAATCCACCCTCTTCCAAGAATGGTTTTAATTCATCAGCGTACAAACTCATATTTTCAGCAAAAGAAAATGCATCAAAGTTTAATATGTTCATTCCAACTTCAATTGGCACGGACCAATCACACTTACCGCAACAATGAATTGCTGATAGTGCCCCGTTTGATTTTATCAAATCTGAAATTTCCTTTATCATTTCAACAATTTCTTTTGGCGGAATTGTAACATAAGCAGATGTTCCAAGTTGAGATAAAGTTGGTTCATCAATAAAGATTATCGGAGTTGTTTCGGGTGAAACTCTCTTTATTTCTTTAATTTGCCACAAGGCTTTTAAAGTCAAGGTTTTTGCGATTACTTCTCTTAGCGTTTCATCATAATATGCACATTTATTCTCTTTATCAGTAAGCGAAGTTGAAAGAGTAAACGGACCTGTTATTTGTCCTTTAGCAAACTTTGGTTTTGTATCTTCTACAAATTGCAAAAATGGATTAAATGATTTTGAATATTGTTCCGTCAGACCATATTTATCAATAGAACCAGAATTAATATCTGCCAAAACTTCTTCATATGTAACAAACAATTCTTCCAGCTCATCGGAAAAAGTTTCTTTTTCCATATCAAGATAAACTTTACCTAATTCTTCATCAAAAACAATTCCCGGCATATTTTCAAGATACTGAAAAGTCATGTCCTCATGTCTTGATATTTTAGGTAATTGAGGCCAAAATGGAACATTACTATAATATTTTTTTACTATATCTATTGCACTTTCAACATCAGTATTTGGCAAAGAACCAATAGCCAAGCATTCATTTTTTAAATTTTTATCCACACCCATTACAATCCCAATCTTAATATTTTATTTAAATACAAAAAAGGCACAAAGATGCAAATTCTGCAAATTGTGCCTTTTTTAAACTATGCTTCAGTTGTTTCTTCAGCAACTTCTTCAATTTCTTCTTTTAATACTTCAGATGCTGTAACAACAACTGTTAATTCAGTTTTAACTTTTGAAGTAAGCTTAATTAACATTGTATATTCACCAATTTTATTAATTGGAGCATTTAATGAAACTGTTTTTCTATCAACTTCAATACCTGATTTTGCTTGTAACTCTTCGCAAAGCTTTTTAGTTGTAATTGTACCAAACAATTTTCCTGATTCACCAGCTTTTGCAGACAATTCTAATTTACCGAATTTTTCAATTTGTTCTGCTTTTGCTAAAGCTTCTTGGTGTAATTTTTCTTGTTTTGCTTGAATTCTAGCTAAATTTTGTTCTCTATTTTTTAATGCACCTGTTGTTGCAATTTCTGCAATATTTTGAGGCAACAAGTAATTTCTTGCATAACCATCTTTAACTTGTACTAAATCTCCTTGTTCACCTAAGTTTTGAACATCTTTTTTTAATATTACTTGCATATTTTTCTCCTTTTATTCTTTCTTTGATTCCATCGTAATAAAAACATGAAAAAAAGTCGAGTAAAATTTTTATTTGTTAACTTCTTTTACATCTATTATGGCGACATTTTCTATATGATAGGTATGACAAAACATATCAAAAGGCTGTATTGATTCAATTTTAGCTCCTTTTGATATTAAGTATTTTAAATCTCTTGCTAATGTTGCAGGATTACAACTTACGTATATAATTTTATTTTTAGTTAACGACAGAAGATATTCTAATGTCTTTTCGGTAGAACCTTTTCTTGGCGGATCAATAACTGATACATCAAATTTTCTTTTTTTGGTATTTAATTCTTTTTCAAAAAATTTTTCTGCATCCATGTTATGGAGTTCAACATTGTCAATTTTATTTAATTTGCAAAGTTCATCCGCTATACTTACTGCTTCCTTACATTCTTCAACGCTCACAACCTTTTTGCAGACATCTGACAGCACTATTCCAAACGTTGTTACTCCTGCATACGCATCTAATAGTGTAGGGTTTTCAAATTTTAATTTTATATAATCCTTTACATACGCAAAAATGTTTTCAGCACTTTTCGGATTAACTTGGAAAAAGCTATTCGTCCCTATTCTAAAGGTCTTATCTAATATTCGTTCTTTTACAAAATCCTTGCCAACAATCAATTGAGAGTTTTCTGTCAGTATCAAGTTTGTTTTCTGAGGATTAAAATTTAAGCAAACACCGCAAACATCTTTAAATTGAGAATATATTGAATTAGCTAAATCTTCGACTTTTTTAAAACTTTTTTTCGCATTTACAACTAATATCACTAAATTTTTATTTGTTGCTTTTGAGTGTCTTATAACAACATGACGCAAATCACCAATATGTTTTTTTTCATTGTATCCGCTAACACCAAACTCAAATGCCTTTTCGCGAATAAAATTTATTATATCATCACATATTCTTGGCTGTATTGGACAATATTTTATATTGACAATTTCATGCGATTTTTGCTTGTAGTACCCTGCAAGAATTTTTTTTGAAACTTTTGTCTGCCCAATCGGATACTGAACTTTACATCTATACTCTTTTATTTCCGGACTCTTTATTGGAAAAGGAATCTCTATATCAATTCCCCCGATTGAATGTAAGGTATCTTTAACAATTTCACGTTTTATTTGTAATTGATAATCGTAATCAATAAATTGTAATTGACACGCTCCGCAAACTTTTTGCATCGGGCAAAATGGTTCTATTCGATGCTGCGAAGGATTTATAATATCAACAATTATAGCATTAGCAAATGCTTTCTTTTTTTGTGTAATTTTAATTTTTAATTCGTCGCCAACACAAGCATTTTCAACAAAAACAACGATTCCGTCAATTCTTGCAATACCAAATCCTAAATTTGAAAGTTTTTCTATGGAAACTTTGTACTCATCCCCGATGTTCATTGATACAAAAATCCATCTTCCTTCATTCTACTTACTGCTTCTTTTAATTTTTCCATAGAGCATACAATTGAAACTCTTACATGACCTTCACCGTATTTTCCAAATGCAGTTCCGGGAACCATTACAATTCCGGATTTTCTTAATAAATCATCACAAAATTCTTCCGAAGTTTTATACCTTTTTGGAATTTTTAACCAGTGATAAAATGTTGCTGTTGGAATTTCATCCAAATCCCAGTTTAATTCTTCTTTTATAGCTTTTACAAAATAATCCGATTTTGCTTTGATTTCATTATTTGCCCAAACAATAAAATCATCACCCTCTTTTGAATTTAAAATTTTAGATGCAGCTATTTGAATTCCTTTAAAAATACCTGAATCAATAGTAGATTTCAATTTTGCAAATTGAGATACAACTTCATAATTACCGCAAACCCAACCAATTCTCCAACCTGTCATTGCATAAGGTTTTGAAAAACTATGAAATTCAACTGCAATATCTTTTGCATTTTCTATTTCCAAAACGCTTGAAGGTTTATTTTCTCCCTCAAAGAAAATATCAACATACGCCGCATCTGAAATTAACAAAATTTCGTGTTTTATGCAAAAATCAACAATTGATTTCAAATATGCTTTATTACAAGTTGCTCCCAATGGATTATTAGGATAATTTACTATCAATGCTTTAACTTTATCTTGGGAATACCCCTCTTTTTTTAACTGTTCAAAAACATTTTCAATATTTGGCATATAATTATTTTCAGCTGTTAGCGGAATTGAATAAACTCTACCACCAGAAACCTTCACCATTTCAGAATATGAAGCATACGATGGATCCGGAACCATTATAATATCCTTATCTTCTTCATTATGAGTCGGGGTTATTATGCCTCTGATTAAATTTGCAATGCCTTCTTTTGAACCTAAAAGAGAACAAATTTCATTTAACTCAATCTCTACACCAAAACGACGTTTCATTCTGGTTTTAATAGCCTCCAGTAAATACTTCTCACCTTTTGGAGTCGAATATGTATGAACTCCTTTTGTTTTTAGAGCATCTTTTAAACTTTGAACAAGCTCTTCAGGTGGATTTATTGTAGGAGCACCCATTGAAAGAGAAATTGGAGCTCGGTTCTTTTTCGTTAATTCTTCTCTTAATAACTCTGTTTTTTCTTTTATTTTAAACATTATATATGTATCAATACTTGCAGCAAACTCATTAAAAAATTGTTTCATAGTCTATCCTTTATATGCATGGTTTTGTTGTTATGATTATAGCATAAATTTTAAAATTAGGATAATATAAAAATACTATGGAGAATATCAAAGAACGTTTAGAACAATTAGAAATTGATAATTTAAGTAAATATGCAACAAAAAGCAAATTCACAAAAGGAAGAAAAGAACCTGTTGATGAATGCAATATTCGAACAGACTTTCAACGTGATAGGGACAGAATAATACACTCTAAAGCTTTTAGAAGATTAAAGCACAAGACACAAGTATTTTTGGCACCTTTTGACGATCATTTTAGAACAAGATTAACTCACACACTTGAAGTATCTCAAATAGCAAGAACAATAGCTAGAGCCTTGGCTTTAAATGAAGATTTAACAGAAGCAATTGCTCTTGGTCACGATTTGGGACATACTCCATTTGGACACTGCGGAGAAGGAGTCCTAAATCATCTTGTAGAAGGTGGATTCAGACATAATGAACAAAGCGTTAGAGTCGTTGAATACTTGGAAAATTTAAACCTCTGCCAAGAAACTATTGATGGAATTTATACGCATTCTTGGGGACTTGAACCACATACCTGCGAAGCCCAAGTGGTTCAACTTGCAGATAAAATTGCATACATTAATCACGACATTGATGACTCAATTAGAGCAAATATTATTTCTGAAGAAGACTTACCAAAAGAATGCAAAGACTATTTTTCATCAAATCAAAGACAAAGACTAAGTAAAATGATTAACGATATTGTTTGTAATTCTTTTGATAAACCAAAAATATCCATGAGTGAAGAATGTTGGGCTTATACAACAAAACTTCGAGAATGGATGTTTAAAAACGTTTATATAGATTCACCTGCAAAACTTGAAGAGAAAAAAACCGCAAGAATTGTATGCGAATTATACAATTACTATACAAACTTTCTGGAAAATAAAATTGAACACAATTCAATTCAAAGAATAGTTGTTGACTACATATCAGGAATGACTGATCAATACGCCATAGAAAGATTTAAAGATCTGTTTATACCTAATTCTATTCAATCTAAAAACATGGATGATGCTATTTTTAGACTCATTAATAAAAATAACGAATCAGCAATTAAATAAAAAAATAGCAGATGTGATATCTGCTATTTTTATGATTATTATTTCATTTTATAATTATTTTAATGAAGTATTAGAATTATAAACTGCTAAACCAACTTGGTTACGACCATGTTCTTTTGCATAATACAAACCTTGGTCTGCAACTTCAATAATTTCTTGAGGAGTAGCACCATCTTCCGGATAAGTTGAAACACCTACGCTAATAGTAACATTAACAGTTTGTGTCGCACTTATTTTGAAAACTCTTTCTGCCACAGCCTGACAAACTCTTTGAGCCTTCATTATAGCTTCTTCTTTATCAATATTTGTTAAAATAATACTCATTTCTTCACCACCATATCTGCAAACGATATCAGTTAAACGAGAATTATTTTTCAATGTTTGAGCAACTTGTTTCAAAACAGCATCGCCTGCTTGGTGTCCGTAAGTATCATTAAAACTCTTGAAATGATCAATATCTACAATAATCATAGAGAACTGACTTCCATATCTGTCACAATGTGCAATTTGCATTCTCATTTGATCTTGGAAATATCTGTGGTTATAAAGCTCAGTTAAACCGTCGGTTGTAGCCAATTTGTATTGTTGTTCAAAATCTCTTGATTTTATAATGTACTTAACAACATAAGCAACAACAAAAGCTAATACAATTGAAGTTATCGGAATAACAATGTCTAACCACACATTTGCAACAACCATAGCTAAATATGTTAATAAAGAATAACCTATTCCTGTCAATAGAGCAGTTGATATTGCAATTGATGTGGAGCTGGTTCTAAATACTACAAAACCAACTAATACCGCTAATAACAAAGTTATAATACCATTGGTAACAGGAGTTGCTTTTTTAATAAAATTATTATCAATAAAATTATTCATAAACGTTGCATAAATTTCAACTCCAGGATAAGTTTCACCTGCACCTGTAATTGGAACACTTTTTACATCTGCCATACTTGTTGCAGTAGTACCAACAAATATAATTTTATTTGTAAAGTCATATTGTTCTTTTATTTTTTCGCCGTTCATTAATTTTACAAGTTTATATAAAGGAATATGCTCGTAAGTTTCGCCTGAACGACCATACCAATTTAAAATCAAACCACCATCTAAATTCATCGGAAGTTTTTTATTACATACTTTTATGTTAGATTTTCTGTCAATGGTAATTGCATTATAAGGCTTTTTATCTACTTTTGATTGATATGTAAGAGCCGTTGCAAAAGCAAGATTTGGATAATAGCCGTTTTGGTATTTTACAACAGCAGGAAACTCTCTGATAATACCATCTGAAGAACGTACTATATTCAAAATACCAATTTTTGTATTGCTATTAATTATTTGAGATAAAATAGGTCTGCAATTAGTAAAAGTCAAATTTTGGAAATCGACATCAGACTTATTATCGACTGTAATTTGTAATCTTGCCGGTAGATCTACAGGTTGACGAACTTCATAAGACATATCATCAAAGTTCATACCTGTTAAGATATTATCATAAGAACTCATAGCCTTTGCAAGTTTTGCATCCGCATTTGATTTACTTTTTAACGAAGAAACAAACATTAAATCAAATGAAATTGATGCAGGATTTTGTTTTTCCAAGAAATATATTAAGTCGGCATAAACATCACGTGGTAAAGGCCATTCACCATATTTTGCAGTTAAATACTCGTAACTTGCATCATCTATTGTAACAATTACAATATCCTTGTTTGGCTTTTTAATTTTACTGTTCACAGACAATATCTGCCTTGAATCAAACGTTTTATTTTCCGTATTAGATATAAAATCGCTAAAGTTAACTGTATTTGCTAAAATTGTAAATATAGTCAATGCAATTACAACACCAAAAACCCATAAAGCAAAATGCCATGGTTTTTCCTTAATCATTTTCTTTAACATGCTATCCTCATATCAATTTACTAACTAACTTATTTATCATTAGTATAATTGATATTAATATTTTTTGCAAGAAATAATTTACTTTTGTTATGTTTTGCTAATAATGCGTTATTCAAAATTAATACATCGGTAGTGTGGGATAATTCGTCGGGTTTTTGTAAATAATTAATTAAACATGTCTCGTGAATATTCATAAAATCCTTTCTCTCTTAATTATTATATTTTTACAAAATATTTTAATTAAAACATCAATCAAAAGGAGAATATAAAGGGTTTAGACCATCATATATTCGGTTGATTTTTTGTTCTTTTAATATTTTTAACAAAAGACTTGCTTTATAAATTTTTGTGTTATATATTTATAAGTACAGATAGAAGATTAGTGAGGTAAATTATGAAACAAGGAATTCATCCGGATTATAAAAAATGTACAATTAAATGTGTATGCGGAAACGAAATTGAAACAGGTTCAATTGATGAAAACATCACAGTTGAAATTTGTTCAGCTTGCCATCCGTTCTACACAGGTCAACAAAAAATTCTTGACTCTGAAGGTAGAGTTGAAAGATTTAACAAACGTTATGGAAATAAAAAGTAGTTTATTAAAAAAGATATTTAAAATATACCTCTTTGCTTTTGTTTAGAGGTATATTTTTTTATAGTTATGGAGATTAAGATGGAAAAGACAAATAAACCCGAAGTAAAGCTTATATCAAAACCTGAAAACATGCTAAAAACAATTTATACAGCATGCAGAACTTGTTATAGTGCAGATACTCCGCTAAATATTTACAACAAAGATGTAACTGAAGAAAAGATGCTAAGTTTAATAAAAAGAGTCATTGGCTCGGGGCACTATTCTACAATTGAACACATCCAAGTGTCTTTTGCTATTTCAAATATATCAAGAGCATGCACTCATCAATTAGTAAGACACAGACACATGTCTTTTTCACAAAAATCTCAAAGATATGTAGAAGAAAAAGGACAATTCGACTATTTAATTCCACATACAATAGAAAACAACGAAGAATTAAAAGCAAAATTCGAAAACTATATGCAACAAATTTCAAATATGTATTTGGAATTAACTCAAGCTGGAATTCCTGCAGAAGATGCAAGAGCAGTGTTGCCTAATGCTTGCTCAACATCAATGGTAGTTAGTACAAACTTAAGAGAACTAATCCATGTTGCAAACCTTAGACTTTGCACAAGAGCCCAATATGAAATAAGAATGTTAATTTCAGGTATGTGCAATGCATTAATAGAAAAAGAGCCTTGGCTAAAAGAATACCTTGTTCCAAAATGCGAAAGATTAGGGTTCTGCGACGAAGACAAATCTTGCGGAAGAAAACCAAAATTACCTAATATGGAATAAAAAATTAACTAATAAAACACAACTGACACTATTTACAAGGCAGGTGAATTTAGGTATCGCTTTCTAAAGCATATCTACTTGCAACTAGGCTCAGCTATTGACAGTTGATGATTGTTTTTACATACCCCTGCATCATGCGCTGATGTATGTGAAGCATCTATGTAGTCCATATTACCGTTGCTTATTACCCAAGCTGCACAGTAATGACCTTGATAAAAGCAACCATTTTTAATTATATTATCAACCCACGAGCTGCCACCACCAGTAGGTAGTATGCCATCTTTGGTTAAATCGAAATTAAATATATCGATACCTTCTGTATTCTTTCCCTTATTTGGTCCATCAATATCTACCCTAATATATCCGCAATAAATTCCTGCATAACCATCACCATTACAATTACAATTAGGACAAGCTATGTTTTGAATTAATATTGAACTCCCGCCCGCTAAAATAGCTGACGGATATGTACTATAAGTATTATTGCCACCATATAAATTTTTTCCTGATGAAGTATAACAACCATTGTCTGAATCAATACATGACTTTGATGTTTTCATAAATTCTATTATTCTGTTAAAATAACGTTTTGTACAGGTTGGATTATTCGAAAAAACAGTACAACCATCATTAACAAACCAAGTTTCTACTGGTCCGTATACTGCTGTTGCTCTATTATGTGCTTCATTTAATTCTGCATATATTTTCTTTACTTTGGTTACTTTTTCCATGTTGTTTGTTGAACTATTTAAATTCGGTATAGTTAATGCTGCTACAACACCGATTATACCCATTACGATTAGGGTTTCTGCCAGAGTAAATGCTATAAAACTACAATTACTGAATCCTATTCTGTTTGCTAGTTGCATCCATTTATTCATTAGCTTTTACTCCATTCAGTTTTTGTACGTAATATTTATATACCCAAATTCCATGTTTTGCAAACACTTTCTTATTTTTTATTAAATTTATTATCATAATTATTCCAGTCCTTAACGGAGCTTTCAATCAATGTTTGTGAAATAACAACAGGTAGCGACTTGTCTGAACGGTAAATGACATTTTCTATTTTGTTAATTGTACCTTTTAATGAGTGAGTTGTCGCTACTTTAATTGAACAATTACATTGATTAGAAAACGTAGTTCGGGACTGCGGTTTTGGAAACCTTTTGGCGGCAAAAGGTTTATGTATTATTAAAATTAAAAATTTTTGTAAAACTTTTTTAGAAAAAATTCCCTGCCTGAAGGACTGTTTTGACTATGTTGAACATTATCCTCAATTGTTGGATAGATTCTGAAACAAGTTCAGAATGACATGGTGAAAGTTCTGACCAATAAAAGGTTCGTTAAATAAATTTTGAGCAAATTTGCTCAAAGATATTTTTGCATGATATAATTTATTTATGAATTACTTTAAAAATATGACTACACAAAATCGATTAATTATATTAGGACTTCTATCAACAACGATAGTTATGGTTTCTATCGGTATTTTTGCAGTCAATAAAATTCAAAAAAATTTAGATTCCGCATATAAAAATTTTGGACAAATTATCTCAAAAACACTTGCAATTGAATCAGTTGAAATAACAAAAGATGTTCCTGAACTTAGCAAATACGATACTCTTCGTTCGCATTCCTTGTCAATTTTAGGAAGTAACGATGATATTGCATTTATTGAATTTAAAGATAACAATTCTAGAATAATATATTCTAGTAAAGATGATTACACAAAACGAGCAGAAACTTCAAAAATTGCAGTAAGTTCACCAATGATTTTAAAAGAAGGAGCAAAATCTCAGGTTGTAGGCTCAGTTATGGTTGGATTATCCGCATCCATTATTGGTTCAATTACAGATATGACAACAACTTCACTGATTATGATTTTTGCATTAACTTGGGGATTGATAGTTTTAGTTATGCTTGCTCACGCAATATTGTCAACAAAAGAATTACAACTACTGCAAGATGGAGTTAAAAAGATTTCTTCAGGAACTTTTGGCATAAAAATTGAATCTCAAGGGATGAGCAAAGAAGCTAAACAGCTGTTTGAAGCATTTAATGATATGTCAACAAGATTACATCAATATGAAGAACAAAATATTGAACAATTAACTTTAGAAAAAAATAAATTAGAATCTATATTGGCATGTATTGCAAATGGAGTTGTTGTTTGTGATAACTACGATAATGTGATTTTGGTTAATGAACACGCACAAAAACTTTTGGATGTAACTCAAGATGATATATTAAAAACTAAAATCCAACAATATTGCGACACTTGCGGTGAAATGTGTTTCAAAGACAAAATAGAACAATTCAAAGACACTCCGCTCGATGTTATGGAACAAAGACCTTTAGCATTTAATATTGAAGTTAATCAAAGAATAATCAAATCAATTATGTCGCCAATGTTTACTGTTAACAAGGAATACGTTGGTTACATTATTGTGTTGATTGATATAACAAAAGAAACAGAAATGGATAACTTGCGTTCACACTTTATTTCAAATGTTTCTCACGAATTGAGAACTCCGGTTACCGTTTTAAGAAGCTACATCGACACATTATATAATTATGGAAACGATTTTGATTTCAACACTCAAAAAGAATTTATCGGAGTTATGAATCAAGAAATTATAAGATTAAATCGTATGGTAAACGATATTCTTGATTTTTCAAGATATGAATCTCAAAGTGTAAAAATTGAAAAAACAAAACAAGATATCATGCCTGTTATAGAAGATGTTGTTGATGAAATGAGAATAATTGCAGGAGAACATAATTTAACCTTCTCTGTTATAAAAGAGCCTGATTTACCGGAAGTACCTTTCAACAAAGACAGTATCCGACGAGTTTTATCAAATATTGTATCAAACGCAATAAAATATTCACCTGACAATAAACGAATCAAAATCAGAGCAGAAAGAGCCAGAATTGGTGATTATATAGAAGTCAGCGTAGAAGACCAAGGGCAAGGTATTGCAGAAGAATATCAAAGCAAAATTTTTGACAGATTCTTTAGAATAGAAAATGATACTCACACAATAAAAGGCACCGGTTTAGGACTACATTTGGTTAAAATATCCGTTGAAAAACACCATGGCGGACAAGTATTTGTTCACTCAAAACTTGGTGAAGGTTCTACTTTTGGTTTCAGATTACCTATTAATCCGCCAAAAGAAATGACAAACGAAGAAAACAAAGACTCAAACCCTGATGAAATGCCTATTATTGAAGAAAATTCAGCAATAAATAATCAACAAAACAACAGCAACGGCTGGGAAATATCCTTTGAAAAACACTAATTAAATTTTGTTTTCTTGTTTTTTACTAAAATTATTGAGATAAACATTACTCCAAGTATAAACATTATGATAGAAGCTATTTGAGGTACATGTAATACTCCAATATCTTTTATGCAATCAATGCGAATTCCTTCTATAAAAAATCTTGCCAGAGAATATAATATTAAATAAGATGCAAAAATGAATCCATCAAGATTTTTACATAATCTTCTAATTACAAATAAGAGAATTAAAAAGATTATTAGATTACAAAAACTTTCATAAAGAAAAGTCGGATGAAAATAATTAAACGATTCGTAACCTGAAACTCTAGATTGTAAAGGGACAAAAACAGCTATAAAACTGTCTGTTGGAAGTCCGTATGCTTCGTTATTAAAAAAATTTCCCCACCTGCCAACAGCTTGAGCAAGAACTAAACCATATGCAATAATATCTGCAAGTTTCAGCATCGGATATTTTTTTGTATAAGCAAACAAACATCCAAAAACTAATCCCCCAACAATTCCGCCATGAATAGATAAGCCGCCTTGTCTAAAATCAAATATTTCTAATAAATTATTTGAATAATATTCAATATTCAACAAACAATAATATAGCCTTGCACATAAAAAACCACCTACAATAACTAAAGGAACTATATCATATAAAATTTCAGAATTTAACTCTTTATAATATTTTTTAGCAATAAACAACGAGCAATAAAAGCCCACAATTGCAGCAACAGATACGATTATACCATAATAATATATTGGAAGATTAAATACCTTAAATGCAATTTCCCCCGGAGAAGATAAAACTATCATTTCTAATTTGTATCATTTCCTGTATTTAATGTTTCAAGTACTCGTTGAAGCTCTGCCACTTTTTCATCTATATTTTCAAAAGATTTTCCTGATGTATTCATTTGTGAATACACTGTATAATTTTCTATTGCTAAATTGTAGTATTGTTTAACAAGTTCCAATTCTTCATCTGTTGCTTTGTATTTTCCATCTTCATTAAATTGAATTTTTACACTGCTATCTTCATCGTTATCTTCTTCACTTGCTTCTTTTTGTTTTTTTGTTTCACCTTTATATAAGCTTTTTGCATAATTTTCATACGCAACAGCAAGAGAATAATGTGCATCAGCAGATTTTTTATTCAGCTCAATAGCCTTATTAAAAGTCTCAATAGCTTTGTCATAATCTTCATTTTCAGTATATGCAACCGCCAAATTATATTGAGTTTCGAATATTTTATTATCCAAATCAATACTTGCTTCCAACCTGCTTATCGCATTTGGATAATCACCTTTTTCCATGTATTCTGCGGCTTTGTTATTCAATTCTTCGATAGCCAAATTGTTAATACAACCTGTTGTCAAAATAGTAATAGACAAAATTGCAATTAAAAATAATGCTCTTTTCATTTTTTATTCCTCTTTCTAATCTTGTAATATTAGTTTAAAATAAATTTATATATTTGGCAATTAATTTAACTTTAAGTTACAATATAAAAAAGAAAAAGAGGTAGAATATGTCTGAAGAAAAAGTTGTAAAACTTGGAGAAAGAACACACAAAGAGCATAAAGCAGAGAAGAAATCTGAAGTTAACAATAATAACAATACCGAAATGGAACCGGTTTACTGTAGTTTTTGCGGACGACCAAATACGCAAGTTCTAAAAATGGTAAAAGGTCCGGGTGTTAATATTTGTTCTGAATGCACCATGATTGCAGTGCAATATCTTATTTTGAATGACAGACTTCCGTCTGAAGAAGCTCAAAAAGTTCTTGATGCCATTTGGAGGATAAGTAAGTAATTATGGAACAACTTAATAAAATTCAACTAAAAGCTGAAATTTTAACAGTTATCTCAAAACTTCAAATGTTATCAGATATATCAAAAGTTGATGAAGTAATTGCCGTATTAGTGGCACAAGAAGACAAAAAGTTGCTTTTAGACTTATTAATGAGAGAGTTTGTGAAAACAACAGAAGACAAATCTTTCATCATTAGTTTTCTTTTATTGAAACTGACAGATAAAACTCAACTAGAAAATGCCCTTTGGACTTCACTAAAAAGTCCTATGATAAGCGACTATAACAAGGCTTTAATATTAAGCTTGCTTAGAGATATGGGAAACAAAGTAGATTACAATGAAATAGATAATTATTTTGAAGATTCAGAATCACTAATTGAAAAAGAAACCAATGAACTTCTTAATACAGCAATGATGAATCCTGAAGCTCAAATAGATTTTTTAGACTTTTTGGAAAATCTGCCGTATGAAGATAAATTAACTCTTGTACAATCTTTAGGAGAAGATTATTCTGAAGATGCACTTGCAAATATATTAATTCCCGTATTTTTAAAAGATCCCACATCAAAAATTGGACAAATAGCATTAAAAATATTGGGAACTTCAAAATCACAACTGGCACTACACGCTCTTCAAGAGGCATTGGAATACGCGGATGATGATATTATTCCTGAAATTAAACGAAATATTTCTTCGCTTAAACTGTCAGGCGTCAGAGAAGATAGAGCAATAGACTTTTATAAAGAACTTCTATCCGAAACAAAACCATACGAATGCTACACAAATTACCCTGACGGACACGGAAATCAAGCTTTAATGTTTTCACGAGAAAGAGAAGACGAAACACTTCAATTTGTTGCAATAGTAATAAATGATAAATGGGGTATTGTAGATTGTTTTGGTTTTAATCAAATCACTAAAGAAGAATTCGAAAAAATTGTTGCTCGATTCTATGGTAATGATGAAAGCGTTTATATAAATCAAACAGTCCTAAAATCATTGTTGAATAATGCAGAAAATATCGTTCACAGAAACGGAGAAATTGTTTCTTACGAATATGTTTGTTGGAGAAACTTACTTGCAGATATTCCGGTAGAACCTGTTCCTATGGAATTTATATTGGAAGATAAATTCAAAAAAGAAGAACTATCAAAAAAAGATTTTGATAAAATTTGTTTCTCCGATATAGCTCAAAAATGGTTTTTAGATGTTGATTTTTCTGACGAATTTTCAGAATTTATGGTAAAAATTAATGATTCCTTTAAATTAAAAAATTATGATATAGACTTAGATGAATTAATAGAAGATAATTTTGCTAAAATATTTTCAAAAAAAGACGTAAAGAATTGGTCTAAGAGAGTTTTAACATCTGCATACCTAAAATATCTTGCAAACGAGAAAATAGAAGCCCAAAGGCTATACTCTTTATACTTTGATGAAAAATTAATACACGAATTACTGGTTAATATCGTTAGAAAAAGTATTTATGAATACTATGTCGGACTAAAATTCAGAATAAATGAAGAACTCCAAACAACAAATATTTTTGCAAGGAATAAAGAAACCAACCGAAAAGAATTTAATTTGGACGAATTAACAAAGATTATAGAAGTTATAGAAAACAAGTGGGTAAAAGATTAAACTTATGAATAAGATTATGGCACTTGATATAGGAACAAAACGGATTGGAATCGCATTAAGTGATTATCTGCATATAATCGCAAACGGACACTCTTATATTAATCGGACACCCGAAAATGATGCAATTATGGCAATAAAAAAAATAGCCAAAGATAACAATGTAAATGAAATTGTTATTGGAGTACCATATAACATGGATAATTCAAAGGGTTCGCAGGCAGATGATTGTATAAATTTTTCAAAAAATTTCTCAGATGAATATAAAATTATTCAAGAAGATGAACGGCTAACGTCTGACACAGCAGAACAAAACCTTAGGAACAAAAAAATTGATTTTAGAAAAGACAAAGGTCTTGTTGATATCGAAAGTGCCTGCATTATTCTTGAACAATATTTATCAAGATTAAACTAAAAACCAACGAAAGGATAAAATAAAATGACTGAAAACAAAAAAATCATAGAAACTATTGATGAAAACGGAAATACCGTAAAGTTTGAATTATTCGATATAATTGAATTTGAAGGACAAGAATATGCATTGTTAACAAATCCTGAAATAGAGGATGATGAAAACATTGTTTTAATGAAGTTATTAAAAGAAGATGACGGATACTCTTTTGAAACCATTGAAGACGATGATGAGTTTGAAAGAGTTTCAGAATATATAGAATCACTAGAAGACGAAATTGATGATGAGGACTAATTTTTGTTAGAACGATTTACAGAAAAAGCGATAAACATAGTTACCGAAGCACAAAATCAAGCAAAGCTTATGCAAAATGTATCAGTGCAGCCTGAACATTTTTTATTGGCAGTTGCTAAATTGGCTCGCGGAATTTCACTAAAAATTTTCAAAATGTACAAAATAGATTTTGAAAACCTACAAAAAGTAGTAGAAGAAAAATTAAGATTCGAAAAATCTTCAAGAATATATACCAATCCACCCTTTAGTTTGGCAAGCAAAGATTTGTTAAAAAGAGCTTCTGATTTGGCAGACAGATCAGGAAATTCAAGCATATTATTTGAACACGTATTTATTGCGATTCTAAATGATAAAAATTCTTATATATCAAGAGTACTCGAACGATTCAATTTTGACTCATATAAAGTTAAAGACATTTTATCAAGAGTCGTTCAGAAAAAAATTCTAAAAAATATTCATCCAGAGGGAGAAGAAAATCAAGAACACAATGACCTTTTAAATATCGAAAACCTATTAAATGGTAGTAAAGAAATTTTTGATAATGCTATGTCTAAATTATCAGCTTCTCAATATGAAATATTAGGCACTGAACAAATATTATCTTCAATTCTTGAAAATGAAGATTCAGAATTAACATCCATTCTTAAAAATTTAGGTCTAACATCAAGTGTTTTTGAGCAAAAATTAAATGAAATAAATAACAGGAACGATGAATTTGAAGAAAAACAAATCATATTCACTCCAAATGCCTTTATAGCAATGAACAACGCAATTGAAACAGCAAAAGAAATGGGTTCATCAAAAGTTACACCTGCTCATTTAATACTTGGAATATTGAAATCCAAAAAAGGAATTGCATATAAAATATTAAATCAGCTAAACATTTCTAATTCAGACTTAGAAAAAGCGATTATAAAACCAATAGAAAACCAAATGCCGGAAACTTCAACAATTATGAAATTTGCTAAGGAAGAAGCAAGACGAATTGGAAGAAATACTGTCGGAACAGAAATGTTCTTGATCGGTATAATCGAGGAAGGAAACGGAGTCGGATATAAAGTTTTAAATGAACTTGAAGTTACAATAAAAGATGTAAGAAATGCCGTTGAAGAGATTGTCGGATATGGGGATGAATATTTTGATTCTGAAATAACATTTACAAAACGAGCAAAAAAAGTATTAGAAATTGCATGGCAATTAGCTAAACAACGCAACGAATTAAAAATAGAATCTGCACATTTGCTATATGCAATAACAAATGTACCTGATTGTGTTGCGATGAAAGTTCTTGAACAACTTGGAGTCGATGTTATAGAAATAAAACAAGGAATTATTTTTGAAAAACAAAAACTTGATTGATAAAATTGAACAATTTTTAGTAGAATATAATTTAGTTGGAAGTAAAAATAACTTGTCAGTTGCTTTTTCAGGCGGGTTTGACTCAATGAGTCTGTTGCATTGCTTAATTTTACTTAGGAAAAAATATAACTTTAATTTATTTGCATTCCATCTAAACCACAATTGGCGAGGCGAAGAATCTTTAAAAGAGGCTATGCATTGTGCAAAATTCTGCAATCAACATAATGTAACATTTTATACAGAAACTCTTGATGAAAAAGAAAAACACACAGAAACCAGAGCAAGAGAACTCCGATATGAATTTTTCGAAAAAGCAATTGAAAAATACGACATAAATGCTTTATTTACTGCTCATACAAAAAGTGATACGTCAGAAACTCTTGTATATAGAATAATAAAAGGTACAGGCATAAAAGGTTTGCAAGGGATTTCTCCAAAACTTGGTAAAATATACAGACCAATGCTTGATATATCTCGACAAGAAGTAGAACAATATTGTAAAGACAATAATTTGCAGCCAAATAACGACAGTTCTAATGCGAAAAATGATTATTCAAGAAACTTTATCAGAAACGAAATTCTTCCAAAATTTTCAAAAATAAATCAAAATTATGAAAATTCCATAAATTCACTGTCTATTCTTGCTTTTGAAGAAGAACAAATTATAAAAGAATATATCAACTCCATTGGTATTTATGATATAGATGGCTACATAAAAACTCCAATATTTAGTACGCTATCTATTTATTTAAAAAAAAGAATTATCTATGAATTATTTGTAAAATACGATTTTGAGTACACTCAACAGAGAATTTTAAACACGTTAAAATTTATTGACGAAAATACAAACTCAAAATCCGGCAAAAAATGCTCAATTGATAGTTTCCACTGGCTTTTTGTAAATTCTGAAAAAATCTATGTTATTGCGAAAACAGATAAAATCACAGATGAAATACCAATAACAAAAGAAGGCTCTTACCAAATTGGAAATTATATTTTTAATATCAAAAAGTGTGATAAAATTCCTGATAAATTTCCACAAGATTGTGAATTTAAAGCTTTTGTAAATATTGGAAAAGAATTTAATTTTACGCTCAGAACAAGACGTAATGGAGATATAATACAGCCTTTAGGCACAAAAGGAACAATGAAATTAAAAAAATATTTCATTAGCAAAAATATTCCGCAACACAAAAAAGACAACGTAATTTTACTTTGTAAATCATCTGAAATCTTTTGGGCAAGCGGATTTGGAATTAGTGAAAAAATAAAAGTTGTAAATAATTGTACTCATGTGATAGAATTATGTAATAAAGACTAGGTGGTAAATTATGTTAAAAATGATAACTGAAGAAGATTTAAAAGTTTTAATTACAGAAAAAGAACTACAAAATAAAATTGCAGAATTAGGGCAAAAATTAAACGAATACTACAAAAATGAAGAACTTTATGTTGTATGCGTTTTAAAAGGTTCTGTAATGTTTACTGTTGATTTGGTCAAACATTTAAAAATGCCGGTTCACATGAATTTTATCAGACTATCAAGCTACGGTTCAGGTTTTACTTCAACAGGAAAAGTAAATGCTGTTGATATTTCCCTACCTGATTTGAACGGAAAAAACGTGCTAATTGTTGAAGACATAATCGATACAGGCTTGACTGCAAAATTTTTAATAGATTTTATGAACTTAAATTTCAAAACAAAATCTCTAAATTTCTGTTCACTTCTTGATAAAAAAGAAACAAGAAAAACAGAAATCCAACCCGATTATTCGTGTTTTGAAATTGGAAATCAATTTGTTGTAGGCTATGGACTTGATTATGACGGTTTTTACAGAAACATTCCATACATTGGATACATAGAAACTTAATTATGACAACCTTTTACAAAAATAATATATTAGATTTAATTCCAAAACTTTTTTCGCTTGATATAAAAAATGAAGAATATTCTGAAATTTTTAATTTTATCAAGACCGTTTTGGATTACAAATATTATTATTTGTTTTTCCTAAATTCGGAAGACATACAAATAAAATCAACAAATAATAATAATTTTTCTATAAATGAAACCATTGAATTGCCGGAACATTTATCTTCTGATTTGTTTGTTAATAATACAGAAATTATTAACAATAATCATCCCTTGATAAAATTATTAGGATTAAAAAATTCATCCTATTTGATATCAAAATTAAACATTAAAGGTGCTGTTTTTGGCTTTATATTGCTTGAAAAAGATACCGTTTATAATAGTGAAGATATCCAAAAAGCACAAGCTTTCAGCTCAATATTATCTTATAAAATTAAAGACTTAGAACTTTCTAATGTTTTTAAAATTCAAACAAAAGCACTAAAAAGTGCAGTTGAAGATACTCATGAAGCATATCATACAATAAAATTGCAAAATAAAAAAATTCTTGCTGCTGACAAAATTAAAAATGAGTTTTTAGCCAGCGTTTCTCATGAATTGAGAACACCTCTAAATGCAATTATAGGTTATTCAGATATACTAAAAACCGGTTCTTATGGCAAATTGAACGAAAAACAAGAAGATTATATCAATGAAATTCAAATAGCCGGAGTGCAACTACTGGGAATGGTAAATGAAATTCTTGATATAACAAAAATAGAAGCAAATGCTATTAAATTAGTAAAAAGGTATTTTGAAATTTCACGTCCAATTATAGAAACAAAAAATCTCCTTTTACCTCTCATAAAAAATAAAGACTTAAACATTATTATAAACATTCAAAATGATATAGACATATTTGCCGATTACCAAAAAATTCAACAAATATTTTATAACATACTAAGTAATGCAATAAAATATTCAAATAAAGGCGGAAACATATATATATCAACATCAAATACAGCAAAAAGAATAAAAATAAGTATAAAAGATGAAGGTATCGGCATAGATAAAAAATACCATAAGAAAATTTTTCAAAAATTTGTACAACTTGAAGAAGCATTTTACAAAAAAGAAACATCAACAGGACTTGGTCTAGCTATAACAAAACAATTGGTTGAATTACATAAAGGTACAATTAAAGTTGAAAGTGAACCTAATAAAGGTGCTAACTTCATAATTAACTTACCTATTGAAGAACCATGCGAGATTCAAGTCTAATTTGCTCAATAGCTTTTAACATTTCGCCGTAATCATCAATCTGAACAAGTGCAGCCCTATATTTTGCAGCATTTCTTATACCTGAAATGTAATACCCATAAAGTTTTCTAATACATCTTATACCAACATCAAGACCTCTCATATCAATTTCAGCCTCTAAGTGTCGTAATAACATATCCAGTTTATCATCAACAGAAGGTACAGAAAGTCTTTCTCCAGTTTCAAAAAAGTGTTCTACTCTATAAGGCAAAGTTACATCCCCCAAAACACCTCTTCCAATAGCAATACCGTCTGCTTGGGATTGTTCCATGCATTTCTCTGCTGTTTCAATTGATACAACATCTCCATTTGCAAAAACTGGAATATCCACGGCACTTTTCAAATCCCTTATTTTTCCCCAATCTGCTTTACCGGAATACATTTGAGCTCTGGTTCTTGCATGTATGGTTATCATTTTTGCACCGGCTTCTTGCATCATCTGCCCAAATTCAACAAAATTCATAGAATCTGCAGTATAACCAAGCCTGAATTTTACACTTACCGGAATACTCGTAGCTTCATCAACAGCCTTTACAATATCTTGAGCAAGTTCAGGAGTTTTCATTAAAGCTGAACCATCATTTCCACACACAACTTTTTTTACGGGACAACCCATGTTTATATCAATTATGTCGGCTCTACCTTCTAAAAATTTTGCAGCTTGTGCCATTAATTCCGGCTTATGTCCTGAAATTTGATATGCTATCGGAGAATCAGTTGATGATTTTTTTATTATATTACAATCATGGACATTTTTAAGCCCTTCAGAACTTATCATTTCTGTTGTCAACAAACAAGATTTAGAATATTCCCGAACCAAATTTCTTAAAACTAAATCTGTAATACCCGCCATCGGGGCTAATGATACCTTTTTAAATTTTAAATCTATATCTTTCATTTTTTAATTCGCGAAATTTTTTAAATCTGCCAATCTTGTTTGTGCATATTTTTTATAATCATCATTTGTCTTTGATATATTTACAAATTTTTTATAATAATTATATGCATTAGAATATTGACCTAAAGAATCATAAGCGGTTGCAATTAAATAATCGGAAATTATTAATTCCGGATTGTGTTGTACTGCTTTTTTATACTCAGGAATTGCTTGCAATGGTTTTTCCTGAGCATCATATATCAATCCTCGATAATAATAAGCGTAGGCATTATTTGAATCTTCCGTTAATATTTGACTTATCAATTTTAAAGCTTGCTCATAATTCTTTTCATTATAATAACTTATGACTTTATTTATTAAATTCAAATTATTTTGTTCTACAACAGTAGATAGTAAATCCTTTGCGTTATTATTTTTTGGATCTAATTTTATACTTTCTTGAAGATATATTTTTGCAGAAGACCAAGCCTCTTTTTCTGCATACAATACACCTAAATAATACGCAATTTCAGAATCTTTTTTGTCCATATTATAAGCTTTTTTATAATATTCTATTGCTTTATCTATCTTGTCTAAACCTTTGTAACAAGCTGCAATTGCGATTAAAACATCCTTTGGTGCAGGATAAATAGTTAAATAAATATTCAAGGCATTTTGATATTCACTATTTGAAAAATATCTGTTTGCATCCTCATATTTTTTATTGTTTACTGTTTGATAAACAAGTTCAGTAGCATCTTTTATTGATTTATCTGTAGAAAATCTATTTTTTACCCCGTTAACAATTTTTTGTGCATTTGCATAATCTTTATTGTTTACATACGCAATAGCAAGATTTGCATATATTTCAGGATTATTGGATTCATGTTTTAAAACTTCATTGTAACAAGCAATTGCATCATCTAATTTATTTTGAGTATGTAATTCTTTTGCATATTCATATAAAGCAGTAATCGTTGATTTATCAACAGCAGCATCATTACTCAAGTACTTTATCATCTCAGTTGGAGTCATAGTTTTTTTCAACACTGTAAATAACTCCCTTTTTGCAACAACCGAAGTAGGATCAATGCTTAAAGTTTTTTGAAAAGCTTTTGTTGCCTCTTTATCTTCACCCAATTCTGCTAAAACTTTTGCTCGATACAAATTTGCTTCAAAATTGTTTGGATATAATGCAATTACAGAATTATATGCAGAAAGGGCATTATTATAATCTTTCATTTGCTGATACAATGTACCAATATTTAATCTGGTTGTTATATTGCCAGAATCCAATGATTCCGCTGTTTTATAGTAAGTTAGAGCCGCATCATATTTTTTTTGCTTTTGCAAAATTGCACCCAAATTGGAATTAAGTTCTGCACTGTTTGGTTCAGATACAAGCTTTTTGATATATATTTTTTCAAGAGCCTGCAAAACTTCCGCATTTTCAGAACCTCTTGCAAGAATTTCATTGTATTCTTTAACTGCAAGATTTTCTTTTCCAAGTTTATCCAATGTTCTTGCATATTTTAATCTTAAAGTTGCATTATCAGGGTCAAGTGCAACAGATTTTTGGTAATAAGAAGCAGCTTTTGAACTGTTATTAAGAACAGCCATTATATCGCCGACATGTAAAAAGGCATTTTTTTGAATGTTTTTATCATTTGACTGAGCCGCAGAAATAAATTCATAAGCAGCAGCAGGCAAATCACCGCTTTTTCTTAAAAATACCGCTCTATTATATCGTTCTTGGGGAGCTTTTGATTGATTTAGAGCCTTTATACAATTTTCCAAATTGTCAGTTGTTGTCTGAATTGCTCCTGCTGAAATTGCTACATCCTTATCTTCAGGATATATTTTTAGATAAAATAATGCAGAACGAAAATCATTTGCAGCTTTTTCATAATCATTATTTGTATTTGCATAATATGCACCACGTGCAAGATAAGAATTTATAAGCCCTATTCTTGCTGAATTATCCATATAATTAATTCTTAAAGCTTTTTTAAATTCAGTAATAGCATTTGTATATTGAGATGAATTTAAAAAGTTTTGAGCATTATCATAATAAGTCTTAAAATCATCTGCCATGGCACTGTTACAAGCCATAAAAATTAAGACTATTAATAAGATAATATCACTTATTGCCATTATTAACAGTTTTTTTAAACGATTACTATATTCGTTTTCATACACGGTAGATAATTCTTCGATATCTTGTGATTCTAAATTGGATTTATTCATAAAACTTACCTCTAATTTATATTAAAATTTTAATACAAGCATGAAGATATTTACATAGACAATTGGTTAATTTACATGTTATATTAAGTATTGTAACAAAAAAGTTAAAAATTGAAATCGACCTGTTCAAAAATTTTTTATAATAGTGTAAGTTTTAATGTGTAAGAAAAGTTAGAGGTGCATTATGGCATACGTAGGAATTCAAACAATGCTTTTAGCATATAAGATGCAGAAAACAGACAAAGAATCTCAGTTGGCTGAGATTTCGCAAAAGCTTCTTGTAGAACAAAGAAAAAGTCATGCTGCATCGGATGATTATACTCAATCTAAAGCTGAATTAAATAAGGATGATCCAAACTATGATAATGATGTAGAAGCTCTTAAAGAATCTTACAAAGACGACTTAGCTGAAATTGAAGCTTGGGAAGAAGAACTTGAACAACAAAAAAGCGATTGTGAAACAGAAATATCTATGTTAAAAGGATATATTGATTCTTGGCAAACAGCATTACAATCTAACATTCAAAAATCACATACATACGGAGCACAATAGTAAAAAATCAATAATAAAAATACTGATAAAAAATGAGGCTTTTACCTCATTTTTTATTTATAATAGGCATTATGACATACAAAGAAGAAAAATTAGGAGTTTTCATTGTACCAACCGGAGTTGGTGCATCTATTGGCGGATACGCAGGTGATGCCAGCAATTTCGCACGGGAATTTACTCAATTTGGCAAACTTATTGTAAATCCAAATGTTGTTAATGCCGGATGTTTTTCAGGAATTAACGAAAAAATGCTTTACGTTGAAGGATACGCAATTGATGAATTATTTAAAGGAAATTTAAAATTAAAAGAAAGTAAAAATAACAAAGTTGGAATAGTTTTTGATAAAAGTATTCCAAAAGATGTTTTAAACATACATATTAACACAATGTGTGCGGTTCAAACTGTTTATGGTGTTGAAATCTTAGATTATACTATAACAGAAGAAGATGTTGGGGTTGAATTTTACATAGATGATAGCGGAATTTCCACAGGGCGTATTAATAACATCCAAACTCTTTTAAATAGTGCAAAAGAACTGGTTAAAAATGGATGTGATGCCATTGGAGTTGTTTGTTTATTTGCAGACGATAATTTAAACGAGGACTATGAAAACGGAGAAGGTGTTGATCCTGTTGGTGGAGTAGAAGCAATTATTTCGCACTACATAACAAAGGAATTAAATGTTCCATGCGTTCACTCACCTGCTTTTTGTGATCACGAAATAACCTCAAAAATAGTTAATCCAAAAGCTGCGGCAGAATATATAACTCCGACATTCTTACCCTGTATATTGCTGGGTTTAATGAATGCACCAAAATTAAAAAAAGAAAATGAAGAAGATTTTGATATATCAATAGAAAATGTTGATTATCTTGTTATGCCACACAATTGTTTAGGTTCAATACCCGTTTTTGAAGCAATAAAACGTGGAATAAAAGTGTATGCTATTAAAGAAAATGTTACTCTTCTTAATGTTACAAATGAGTCAATAAACAAAACTTGTGGTATATATACAGTAGATACATATGAAAAATGTCTGGAGTTGATAAAACGTGGTATTTAATTTAAAAAATAAAAATATTGCAGCAGTTTCTTTAATTGAAATAATGATGATATTTTTCATTATCGGTGTTGTTTCAGTGGCAAGTTTTGGGTTGTCAAAACCAAAAGCTGAATACATGAAAAAAATAGCAGTATATTCTGCCTATGAACAACTCCAAAAAGCAGCAATGGACATAGTTGCTGAAGGACATATTGACTTTACTACCGATGCTGGCACATGTCCTATAAGCAGAACAGGTACAACATGCAGCATTTCCGATTACAATAAATATCCGGGAATGAATTCTCAATTACCAAAAGTTGTTTCAAGATCTGCCAAAAACAGTAGCGGTAATCCTGCGGATCCAAATATCAGTATTACATCTTACTCCACAAGTAATGCATCAACTTTTTTACATCTTCAAGATGGCTTGTGTCAAAGGCTGGCTTCCGCATACAATTTGGCTGCACATAACATCAATTGTGCAACAACACTGGATGACAATACGCATGGTTCTCTAATTAATGACAAAGACTTAGGAACTGATTACGGAACAGGTGAAGATAACAGTGATTATGAACAACCAACTGCTTTTAGTTCATATACACCATCTTTATATTTACCTAACGGTCAAGTTTACTATTTTGGAAAAATGTTGCATTCATTTAATGACACTTATGAAGCATCTACTTTTACATATTCGCCTAAAAATCCTGTGAACAATTATGAAGCAGAGGGCGATTATGCAGGTGATGATGGATATTTTGGACCTTGGACACAAAGATACGGTCAATGGTCAGCTTTTGATTTTACAACAAATGAAACTAGATTACAAAGGCTCAACAAATACTTAAAAGCCTATGATACCGGTACATTAACAGACGAGATTAAAGCTGCATATTATTACAAAGATTTTTGGACTCATTCAAAAGACTACTTTAACGTTTATGTTGACATTAATGGTAAAATGGCAAATGCGGATGATAAAATGAGTGCACCTGACGAATTAAATGAGGATGTATTTCTATTTAGAGTATATCGTGATGGAGCGGTACGTCCTGATTATGAATCAGGCTTTCCTCAAGAACTGTTAATGGCAAAAGTTCTATATAAAGCTCCGGGAACAACTAAATACTCTTCTCCTTCAAGCTGGGGCGGAAAATATGCCTCAATACCGCTTGTTTATGCTCAATGCTACGCAAATACAGCAGGAGTATATTCTACATATACAATCAGTGCATTCGGTAGCTATGTAGATTATTCTAATCTATGCCCAACATCAAGTTATCAACCAATATCAGATTGTATCGGAAAAAATGGCGGAACAAATTGTAAGGTATTTATAAACAAACCAAGTTTCTTTGTGAAATAACCTATTGAATATGCTTAACCCCAGAGCTTATAGAAAACTACGATAAGTTTCTTATCATTTCATGAGCTTCTTCAAAATCTGGAAATATTTCAACAGCCTTTTCCAATTGTTCTAAAGCCTTATCTTTATCTCCTATTTGCTCATAACATTTTGCACTGTTCAACAATAGCATTGTATTATTTGGATTTGCTGTTAGTAATTTTAAAAATAACTGATTTGCTTGTTGGAAATTACCCATGTTGAAATAGCATAAAGCTAAAATATTTTCTATTTCATCATTTGGAACAACTTCATAAGCTTTTACCAAATATAATTTTGCATTATCATAATCCTTGCACATATAGGCTGCTTTTCCAAGCAAGAAAAGTATAAAATCACTTGTTGGAGCTTTTGCTAAAGCTTTTAATAACATGGAATATGCAGCAGGATTATCATTTAAAGCCATTTTATTTTTTGCTGCAAAAGTCAAGAAATTTGCATCCTCCGGTGACATATCCAATGCTTTTTTATACATTTCTTCAGCATTTTGAAAATCGCTTGTTGCATGCATATAATTCGCATATTCAAAAATAATATCCTTGTTTTCAGGTTCTAATTTGTATGCTGTTTCAAATTCATCTTTTGCATAATCAAATAAACGCTTATTTAAGTAGATTATACCTAAATCTTTGTGCGTAATTGCAGATTTTGGATTTAAAGATAAAACTTTTTTGAATATTTTTTCAGCTTCGTCGTAATCTCCTGTTTTCATGCTCAACATTGCATATTCATAATAAATTTCAGGTGTAACCGCACCTTGTCTTACTATTTTTTCGTATGCATTTTTTGCATCTTCGACTTTGTTAAGCTTTAAGTACAATGATGCAAGCTTTTGTAACATAATAACAGCCTTTGGAGTAACCTCAACAACTTTTTCCAATAAATCAATTGCTCCGCGGATATCACCAAGAGCTTCATAACAACATGCCTGATTGTATTTAAAATTAACCTTTTCAGGATATTTTTCAGCTAACATCTTGTAATGAGTAACCGATTTATCATAAAATTTACCTTTAAATTCACATAAAGCAAGTGCTACAAGGTAATTATCAGTAGGTTCAACATCATAGGCTCTTTGATACTGCTCACAAGCTTGTTTATATTCTCCTTGCATCTGCAATATAGAACCCATATTGAAAAACGTAACAGAATTTGTTTCATCTAATTCTGCAGCTTTTTGATAATTTTCTAAAGCTTTATCATAACAAAGCAGTGTAACATAGGCAGTCCCCAAATTGTTATAAATTTGAGATTGATCAGGTTTTATCTCTAAAGCCTTTTCAAAATATTCAACACATTCTTCAAATTTTCTTTCTGCCATATAAGCAGTACCAATAATAAAATATACTCTAAAATCATCCTGAGCAAATGGTATGGCTTTTTCCATCAAATCAATGACTTTTGTAAATTGTTGCTGTTTCATATAAATTACACTTAAGCTCTTATATGCATCAAGATATTCTTCTCTTAATTCTATAACCTTTAAGTAAGCATTTTCAGCATAAGTATAATCTTCTAAATTATCATAACAGCTTGCTAAATAAAACCAACTTGAAGCATCATCCTGAGCATATTTTACAACAGTTTCAAAATTTATACGACCTTCATCATACAATTCCAAATTCAAATTGCATAATCCCAAAAGCTTTAAAGCTTCAACATTTTTCTCATTTTCTGTCAAAAAATCTTCAAGCTTAATCTTTGCTTGAGAAAAATCTTTTTGAGCCACTAATTCATTAATTTCATCTAAATTTATATTGTCCATAGTTAAATTATATTACAAAAACTGAACATGAAACAATTGTTTATGTTAAAATATAGTCATGGGATAAGGAGAATATAAGTGACTCAACAAAACATGTTTTCAGAAGGAAATATAGTTCCTGTAAATATTAGAGAAGAAATGAAACGATCATATATTGATTATGCAATGAGTGTAATCGTAGGACGTGCTCTACCGGATGTTCGTGATGGATTAAAACCCGTTCACAGAAGAATTTTGTTTGCAATGAACGAATTGGGAATGACACCGGATAAGCCGTTTAGAAAATGTGCAAGAATCGTTGGTGAAGTTCTTGGTAAATATCACCCACACGGTGATTCTTCTGTGTATGATGCCTTAGTTCGTATGGCACAAGATTTTTCTACACGATACCTTACAGTTGATGGTCATGGTAACTTTGGTTCTGTTGACGGTGATGGTGCAGCCGCAATGCGTTATACGGAAGCAAGAATGCATAAAATTACACAATCTATGCTTGCAGATATTGATTGTGAAACAGTTGACTTTGGTCCAAACTTTGACGGTTCATTACAAGAACCACTTGTTTTACCTTGCAGATTACCTATGTTATTATTAAACGGTACTTCAGGTATTGCTGTTGGTATGGCAACAAATATACCTCCACATAATTTAAATGAAATTGTTGATGGGTTAATTGCATTAATTGACAACCCTGAAATTACAATTTCAGAGTTAATGCAACATATTAAAGGCCCGGATTTTCCAACAGCAGCAACTATTGTTGGTTTAAATGAAATTAAACAAGCCTATGAAACAGGTCGTGGTTCTATTAAAATGCAAGCCGTTTCAACATTTGAAGAAATCGCAGGTGGCGGTGGGCGTCAAGCAAGAACTGCAATTGTTATAACTGAAATACCTTATCAAGTTAATAAATCTGACTTAATTTTAAAAATTGCAGAATTAGTTAAAGATCAACGTGTTGTTGGTATTTCTGATATCAGAGATGAATCTGACAGAGAAGGTATGCGTATCGTTATTGAACTAAAACGTGATGCAAAACCGGAAGTAGTTAAAAACAACTTGTTTAAATATACTCAATTAGCAACAACTTTCGGTGTTAATATGCTTGCACTTTGTGATAATCAACCAAGATTATTAAACTTACACCAAGTTTTAACTGAATTCGTTGCCCATAGGGTAGAAGTTGTTACAAGAAGAACTATTTACTACTTGAAAAAAGCTAAAGTAAGAGCTCATATTTTAGCAGGCTTAATTATTGCTCTAAAATCATTAGATGAAGTTATAGAATTGATTAAGTCTTCAAAAACAACTGAAGATGCTCGTACAGGTTTGATGAGCAAATTCGGTTTAGATATTGATCAGGCAAACGCTATTCTTGAAATGCAATTAAGACGTTTAACAGGCTTAGAACAAGACAAAATCAAAGCAGAATATGACGAATTAATTAAGAAAATTGCAGAATATGAAGCAATTTTGGCAGATAGAAATAAAGTTTTAGCAATTATTAAAACTGAACTGCTTGAAGATAAAGAAAAATACGGCGATGATAGAAAAACTCAAATTATAGCTGAACAAGGCGAAATGAGTATTGAAGATTTAACGCCAAATACTCCGATGGCAGTATTTATAACTCATCAAGGATACATAAAACGTATTTCTCTTGATACATTTGAAAGACAGAATCGTGCAACACGCGGAAAATCAGGAATGAAAACAAAAGATGATGATGATATTCAACATTTCTTTACTGCAATGATGCATGACAAAGTGTTGTTCTTCTCCTCTAAAGGTACTGTTTATAGCTTAAACGTTTATGACTTCCCTGAAGGTCAACGTCAAGCAAAAGGTTTACCTATTGTAAACGTGCTTCCGATTGCTCAAGATGAAAGAATTACGGCGGTTGTACCTGTAAGTAACTTCTCTCACGATGCTAACCTAATTATGTTAACAAAATCAGGTTATATAAAGAGAATTGAACTTGATAATTTTGCCAATATTCGTCGTAACGGCATTATTGCAATCAGTTTAGAAGAAAACGATGAATTAAACTGGGTTAAACTTGCAAATGCAAAAGATGAAATTATCATCGGTACAAAATGCGGTATGGCAATAAGATTTTCAATTGAAGATTTAAGACCTTTAGGCAGAAGTGCAAGAGGAGTTACATCAATGAAATTGAGAACCGGTGATGAAATTATCGGATGCGATATCGTTCCTCAAAATTACGATGCCGACTTACTTGTTGTAACATCTGACGGTTTTGGTAAACGTACAAAATTATCAGAATTTAGAGGTCAAAACAGAGGTGGTATCGGTTTAATTGCGACTAAGTTTAAAACGAATGAGTCCAGATTAGTTGCTCTAACAATTGTTTCAGAACACGATGATATTATGTTAGTTACAGCGAATGGTATTGTTTCAAGAATCAAAGCCAGCGATATTTCTCAACAAGGTCGTCCGGCAACAGGTGTAAGAGCCCAAAATCTGGTTGATAATGATACTGTTGTTCAAGTAAACAAAATTATTTCTCCAGAAGAAGAAGATTCTATAATTGATAAAGCAAAACCTCAAGATGGAGCTTCAACTTCAGAAAATGATGTAGCTGCTGAACAAACAAAACTAATATAACTTTTATAAAATAAAAGCACTGTTTAGAAAATATCTGACAGTGCTTTATTTATATAGAACAAGGTAATAGCAAATATTCATGTCTTTGTTATAATAACAGTATGAAAAATTTATACAATTTGAACGATTGGACAGATGTTACCGAACATCAGAAAATCGGGGAAATCTTGTTGGCCGCAGGAAAAATCAACCTATCACAACTCGGAACAGCTCTTGATTTACAGAAAGTAAAAAATATTCCAATAGGTCAAATCTTACTTGAAATAAAATCAATAAGTGAAACCGATCTCAATGCGGCACTTGAATTACAAGATGAAATTGATGAATTTATAACGTTATATAATAAAAATAGTAGAAAATAATATCATGTTTAAAGATTTACTTACAACAAAAAATTTAATATTTTTAGTTCTAATCGTAATTGTGTTTATGTTTATACAACAAGTTAGCGATATAGCAATGTTATTCTTTGCCTGCTTTGTTCTTTCTTGTTCAATGTTACCTATTGTTGACCATTTAACAAAAAAGACCAATAATAGAACATTATCAACGTCAATTACGGTTACAGCAGCAGTTATTTTAACATTCGCATTTATTCTGCCTATGCTATCAATTACAATCCAACAAATATCAGCATTTATACAAACAATTCCGCATAAACTTGTAGAACTTCAAACATTCTTACACTCGTTTAAAATAAGTGGAGTTCCAATATCCAGTTATTTTGATACGAATGTATTGTTGAACAATAGTCAGGATTTAGCAAAAGATATTATAAGTCAATCCTTGAATATTACAATAGGATTTTTCCAAGGAATAATTATTTTTATAGCAATTGTTACTATTGTATTTTATATTCTTAACGATGCAGCTTATCTAAAGAAAAAATTTATTGAATTTTTCCCTGACAAAATGAAGAAAAAAGCAAATATAATAATTATGAGTATATCGCAAAAAGTTGGCGGATATGTTATTGCTTCATTAATTTCAGGAGCTGCGATATGGCTGTTAATATCACTCTCTTTGCTTATATTAAAAGTCGAATTTGCCTTTTCTCTTGGCTTAATTGCAGGTGTACTTGATATTATTCCTGTATTAGGACCTACTTTGGCACTAACACTAATTATACTAAGTTCATATAAACAAGGTTTAATAGTAGTAGCAATAGCAATTGTAATATTTTTAGGAGTGCAACAACTTTCTAACAACGTAATTAGACCATTAGTATTTGGAAAATTCATGGATTTACATCCGCTTATAATAATATTTTCTCTACTTGTCGGAGGAAAATTCGGCGGACTACTGGGATTAATTTTGGCTCCTGCACTTGCGGCCATTGTTACTGTATTAATCGACGAATTATATTTAAAAAACATAAACAAACACAGATAAAATGGAAAAAATATTATATAAACAAAATTACAACAAACAGGCAAAATGCAACGTATGGAGTGTCTTTCCGGGAATTTATTCTTTTGCAATGTCTTCCATCGGCTATCTATGGATTACAAAATTAATAGATGAAATGGAATACATAAATGTTGAAAGAATTTATTCTGATACTAAAACTCCAGCTATACCAGTATCTGACGTTGATGCAATCTGTTTTTCATTTTCTTTTGATTTAGATTTTATATATATTTTTCAGATAATGGAAAAATATAAAATACCTTTTTTAGCGTCTGATAGAGACGAATCAATGCCGCTAGTTTTTGGAGGAGGACCTGTTTTAACAGCAAATCCAATGCCATATAGCAAATTTTTTGATTTTATAATTATTGGTGATGGTGAAATTGCAAACACAAAAGCCTTAGAAACAATTTCAAATCTGCAAGGAGAGCCAAAAGCTACTATTTTAAAAGAATTATCAAAAATTGAGGGAATTTATGTTCCATCACTAAAACAAGACAAAGTTACAAAAGCAACATGTAAAATAGAAAAATGTCTATATACTCCCATTTTAAGTAATGAAGCTTTCTTCAGTAACATGTTTATTATTGAAACATCAAGAGGGTGTGCAAACTGTTGCGGATTTTGTATAGCATCATACCTAAATTTGCCCGTAAGATTTGCACCTTATGAAAATATAATTGAAGCAATTGATTTGGGGTTAGCAAACACAAACAAAATTGCACTACTTGGAGCACAGGTATCAATTCATCCAAAATTTAAAGACATTTGCCAATATATTTACAACAAAATTCAAGAAAGACCTGAAATTGAAATGAGCATATCATCCCTTAGAGTTGACGGATGTGATGATATTATTTTAAAAACACTTGCTGCCGGACATCAAAAACACGTAACGATAGCGATTGAAGCAGGTTCTGAAAGATTAAGAAAAGTTATAAATAAAAATATAACAGAAGAACAAATTTTTGATACGGTAAAAAGAATACGAGAAAATGGACTAAAGGGTGTAAAAATCTACGCAATGATTGGAATTCCAACTGAAACACAAGAAGATTTGGATGCAATGGTTGATTTAGCAAAGAGACTAAAAAATGCTAATAAAGGTTTTGACATATCTTTTGCGTTCTCATCATTCATTCCAAAACCCAATACCCCACTTCAATGGTGTGGAAGAATGACAACAAAAGAAATTGAAAAAAGACAAAATTTTATAAAAAAAGAATTTCATAAATGCGGAATAAAAGCAGGCTTTTCAAGTATTAAATGGGATTACTGGCAAACTGTGCTATCAAGAGGTGATGAAACTTTTTCTGAATTTATTATTGATGTATATAAAAATGGCTCCAAATTAGGAGCGTTTAAAAAAGCTGCAAAAGGAAGATTTAACCCTGATGATTACGCAACAAGGACTTATTCTATTGATGAAAAACTACCTTGGGATATTATCGACCTTCGTCCGGGAAAAAATACTCTTGCTCAAAGAAATAAACAATTATTATCATAAAATAACGAAAAATACACGATGAAATTATTGAATCAATAAAATTTTTATCAATGAATTATCAGTCAACAAACTTGGAACAATACATAGCAATAATGCAAAATACAAACACAATCCTATGAAATGAGCAATAAAACCAAGCCCGCTGATTTCCTCAGGAATATTATAAATAGTTGTAAAGTCTACCCTTTTCACAAAAACAATATAACATGAAAAAATTCTAAATATAAACAATAAAAAAGACTAAAGCAAATGCTTTAATCTTTTAAAAAAGGAAGAGGTGGGATTCGAACCCACGGTACGCTCGTCACGTACGACGGTTTTCAAGACCGCTCCGATCAACCGCTCTGGCACTCTTCCAGATTAGTATCTTCCGATGAAACTATTCTACAACAAAATACATGTTTTTGCAAGTATTTTTATTTTCAAAAATTTATTCCAAAAAATATAAATGCGTAAACTTATGTAAAAATTTCTTAAATTTTGCTAAACTTTTAAATTCTTTTCCCGATATAAGGAGTATGTAATTTATACAATAAAACGGAGAAAAGTTTATGGGTAATACAATAAATAATTTAAGAAATGCGGATAAAACTGCACAACAAACTCTAAAAACAAAACAGACTAATCTTAAAAAAGCTGAAGATGCTTTTAAAAAAGTTGAAACGTCATATTTAGAACGTAATAAACAAATAGATGCTTTGGCTCATGAAGAAAATTCTATACAAAGAGAAATTGATAACTTAAAATCCAGACAAGAATTAGAATGTCCAGATGATTATAGTTATTCAGATGCTGAGCTCGATAAATGTAGTGATTTTTCAGCAGAATTAAGTAAGTTAGAATCTTCATTACTCGAAAGTCAAGATAAGAAAAATAAATTAATTACAGAACAATCTGATTATGAAAAAACTTATAGTGATGCCAATGGCAAAGTTAAAAATGCGCAGGCAGAAGTTGAAACTGCGCAAGTAGCAGCTGACAAAGCAAAAGCAGCCCTTGATGAAGCAGAAGAAGCAGAAGATACAAAGTTATATATTGCTAAAACTCAGCAAGATAGAAAAGACTACATTAAAAATCCTGAATTTTTTATAGTTGCTGATGCAAAGGATGACGAAAGCATAGTAAATGCAGGTGTAGTTACACAAGGTTTAGAAAATAATGATTGTACAATTTTTGCTGCAATAAATAATCTTTGTACGGATCCTAAATATTCTAAGCAAGTTAGAAATATGGTTAAAACAGAATATGATGAAGTTGGCATGCCAACTAAATATACTGTAAATCTTCCAAACCAGAAGCCAATTGAATTAAATGCAAGTAATTTAGAGAGTTACTTTAATGCCCTTGGTACAAGTGGAGATAATGAACTTTTAGCACTTACTGGTGCTGTTAGAGTAGTAGCACAAGGACAACAAAATAAAGGAAACTTAAATATAAGTAATAGTCTTTTACCAATAGAGCAAGCCTATGAAATTTTAACAGGAGAAAAACCAAGAACAGATGAGATTGATTATAACCAATCTATTGGTTTGGTGGCAGGACGATTTAAAAAAGGTGATAGCTTTGGTATTAAATTAAACGATGAGTTAAAAGAGAGGGCTAATGGTAATCAATATTATCCAGATTATATAGGTCAACAACAAATCTATCGAAACCATGCTTATGAAATAGTAAATGTAGATGAGAAAAAACAAACAATTACGATAACTGATTCTGTAAGACATAAAAATATAACCTTGAATATAAAAGATTTACAAGAATACTTAAACAAGGAAAAGCATTTTGGCGCAAAAATATATACTGCAGGTATGTAGATAATATTTATTTTAAATTAAAAGCATCTGCAAATTGCAGATGCTCTTTTAGTTTATAAAAATCATAAAAATATTGTTTATTTCTTTAACGCAGCTTTTAGGCGAACCATTGCTCTTGCAAGTGCTGCCTCTGCTCTTTTAGCGTCAATTTGTGCGTTAACTTCTGCTAATCTGGCTTCTGCTCTTGCTTTGGCTTCTTTCGCTCTGGCAACATCTATATCTTCACCAAATTCACCAGCATCTGTTAAGATAATAGCATTGTCATCTTTGAACTGTAATATGCCACCCATTGTTGTAAATAACTTTACCCCACTATCTTGAACAACTTTGGTAACTCCGATATCTAAAGATGCCATGATTGGTTCATGACCTTTTAATATACCGAATTCACCGTCAAGACTACGAGAATATATTTCGTTTACGTCTTCGTCAAATATTACATTTTCATGTGTAATTACTTTTAAATGCATATCAGTCCTTTTTTTACAATGTCTTAGCTTTTTCTACTGCTTCTTCTATTGTACCAACCATGTAGAAGGCTTGTTCAGGTAAATCATCATGTTTACCTTCAATGATTTCTTTAAAGCCTTTGATTGTATCTTCTAATTTTACATATTTTCCTTGAATACCTGAGAATTGTTCAGCTACAAAGAACGGTTGAGACAAGAATCTTTGAATTTTTCTCGCTCTGTTTACAGTTTCTTTATCTTCTTCAGACAATTCATCCATACCAAGAATAGCAATAATATCTTGCAATTCTTTATATTTTTGTAAAATTTCTAATACTTTTCTTGTTGTTTCATAGTGTTCATCACCGATAACATTTGGATCCAATACTCTTGAATTTGAAGCCAACGGATCAACTGCCGGATAAATACCCAAAGATGCAATTTGTCTTGATAATACAGTTGATGCATCCAAGTGAGAGAACGTTGTAGCCGGAGCAGGGTCAGTCAAGTCATCCGCAGGAACATAAATTGCTTGAACGGATGTAATTGAACCATCTTTTGTTGACGTAATACGTTCTTGTAAATCACCCATTTCATTTGCTAATGTAGGTTGATAACCAACCGCAGATGGCATACGACCTAGCAATGCAGACACTTCAGAACCTGCTTGAGTAAATCTAAAGATATTATCAATAAACAACAATACGTCTTGTTTTGAAAAATCTCTGAAATATTCAGCAGCTGTAAGAGCTGATAAACCCACTCTCATTCTTGCTCCAGGTGGCTCATTCATTTGACCGTATATCAAACCTACTTTATCAAGAACTCCTGATTCTTTAAACTCATTCCAAAGGTCATTACCTTCACGCGTTCTTTCACCTACACCGCCAAATACTGATACGCCGTTGTGTGCCATTGCAATATTATGAATCAACTCTTGAATCAATACTGTCTTACCTACACCGGCACCACCAAATAAACCAATCTTACCACCTTTTTGGTATGGTTGAAGCAAGTCAATTGCTTTAATACCAGTTTCCAAAACTTCAACATTTGTATTTTGATCAACTAATTTTGGAGATTCTCTATGAATTGGCAAGTAATTTTCTGTTTCGATAGGACCTTGTTCGTCAACAGGTTCACCTACTACATTCAAAATTCTACCTAAAATTGGTTTTCCAACGGGAATTTTTATAGGTTCATATGTGTTTTCAACTTTCATTCCTCTTTTTAGTCCATCAGTTGAAGACATTGCTACTGTTCTAACTCTATTTGAACCTAGCATTTGTTGCACTTCTGCAATAACATACGAACCATCATCTTTGTATATTTTTAAAGCGTTATAAATATCAGGCAACTCACCTTGTTGAAACTCAACGTCAATAACCGGCCCGATAATTTGTGTAATTAGCCCTTCGTTTTTTGCTAAAACTTCCATATTTTCTCCTTTGTTATTCTCATTGTCTTTAATATACATCAAAATAAAATATATTTCAAATATGTAACATTCATAGATTTTGATATATTTTTATTGTTGTTTTATATTTTGCAAGTAAAATATAAATATGATTACAAAAGAAGTTAACGAATGGATAAAAAAAGTTGAATGCGGCATGTATTCAGATGAAGATATTATGTATGAATTCAATAGAATTGCAAAATATTTGACTCGTGCTGAACTCATTCAAATACAAAATAAACTTAAAAGCTTTTTGAAATAAAAATTTTTTATAAGTTTTTAAAACCAAACATATACAGTAAAAACTTTATTAGATATTAAGATATGTTACAAAAATGAGTAAAAAAATCCCATTTTTGTTATAAAACTTCATGTTAGGGGAATATATATAGTGTGGGCAAGGTTAATTTATTATATGCCCAATCTCTAATTCCTCTCTTCTAATACGTGGTTTTAATACCGACTTTTCTAAGTCGGTTTTTTATTGCCTTCTTATATTAATTGTTTGATAAATTTTGTAAAACTTATTCTGATTTTTATCGCATGTAAAAATTTAATGCGTAAAATAGATATATAAAATATATTTAACTTGGAGTGGGGATAATAATGCAAGGTTATTGTTTTGAATTGATTACAGGACCGATGAGTTGCGGTAAAACTGAAGAATTACTTAGAAGAATAAGAAGAAGTATTATCGCAAAGAAAAAAGTCAAAGTAATTTCGCCTCAAATTGACACAAGAGAACAGGGCGATTATATAAAATCAAGAAACGGACTTTGGCTTGATGCTGTTAAAGTTAAGCATTCTATCCAAATTCTAAGTGTAGTGAAAGACGATGACGATGTTGTTGCAATTGATGAACTACAATTTTTTGATTCAAATATTGTAAAAGTAATTGAAACATTAATTCAACAGGGCAAAAAGGTTATCGGGACAGGTTTGGATTTAGATTTTAAAGGGGATACCTTTGGTTCGATGCCTCAATTAATGTGTATTGCAACAACTGTTGATAAATTACACGCAATATGCATGAAATGTGGCTGTGATCACGCAACACGCACTCAGAGATTAATTGACGGCAAACCTGCTGACAAAAATTCCCCATTGATTATGATTGGCGGAGATGAAACATACGAAGCAAGATGTATAAAATGTTGGGAATTGCCCGATGAACAAGGAAGTAAAAAATCTAATTCAAATATTTTAAAATTTGCTCTTAAATAATTTATTAGTTCATAAAAAAGAAAGTCCGTAGAATAATTCTATTGGCTTTCTTTTTCTATATTTACAATTCTGCATCCCATATTAAAAGCAGCCTGCATATCTTTTGGAAATTGTTCTTCTCTAACTTTTGCTTTGTGTTTTTCATCAAACAAATCAACATCATATTTTGAATAATCACTAAATTGATAAGTATCACACGAATATAAAACTTCCGAATATCCGAAAACATGCTTCAAACTATTTACATTATCATTTAAAATTGTTGTGTAATTATATTTTTCCATCCAATCTCTTGGACAATTCATTGTAAAAATCAAACCGACAGGAATTGTCTTAGGTCTTAAACTCTTTAACATTCCCGTTTTGTTATCAACAAGATACGTATGAACAGGAAAAAGTAATCTTTCCAAAAAACTTCTAAATTCACCTGTCGGATATGAAAAATAAACAGGAGAGCCAATTATTATTGCATCGGCATTAATACATTTTTCTAAAATAGGACACAAGTCATCTTTTATTGCACAAACACAATTTGTATTATTTCCTTTTCTTTTGCAGGCAAAACAACTCATACAACCCTTATAATTTATATCATAAAGGTTAAAATATTCTGTTTCAGCACCAACAGATTCAGCCCCTTTTTGTGATTCTTTTAATAATTTTGCAGTATTAAAATTCTTTCGCGGACTTGCATTTAATACAACTACTTTTTTCATTTTTGCCTCACGTTTATATTTTAACAGACCTACTCGATTTTATATTGCAAAAATCTTTATTTAAAACCTATAACAAAGGGATTTCTCTATTTAATTGTCTATATTTTGATTTTTGAGAACGATTAAGAATTTGTTTAAACTCTTTGTCATAATCTTTTTGAACAGATTTCAATTCTTTTTTTAGACTAGCAACTACTTTTTTTTGTTTAGTTTTTTCAGATCTATTAATAGATTTATCACTACTTAAATTTTCTAACAATTTATTCTCTTTTTTCAAGTTTAAATAAAGAATAGCTTCTTTTTCACTTGATTGTTCATAAATATTATAAGCTTCTTTTTTTTGTTGTTCATTTAATAATAGTGCATTAGAGATAATAATTCTTCTATTTTTAACTTTTGTCATTTGAGATTTTAAATCTTTTTCGTTGTAAATCGTTTCATTTAAAGAATCCTCACTAATAGCAAAAGCTGCACCGGATATTAAACATAAAGAAATCAAAAATAAAGTAATAAAATTTTTCATAATAATCTCCCAATAAGATTATGCCTGAATAGAAAAATATTTGCAATTAAAAATAAAAAATTGTGATAAAATTAAACAAAAGGGAAAACGAATGGAAATAAATTTAAGAAACTATGCACATCTTGGCGATGCAGTTTGGGAGCTGTTTGTAAGAGAAAATACAATCGAGCAATGCCAAAATCCGAAAGACTTGCATAAACAAACAACGACAAAAGTTAATTGTAACTATCAAGCTAGCATGCTTTCAAAAATAGAATCTGAATTAACAGAGGAGGAAGAAGATTTAAAACGACGAGCAAGAAACATGCCTGTACCAATAGCAAGAAGAAATCACCAATCAGAATACAGACAAGCGACAGCATTTGAAGCGTTAATCGGATACTGGTATAAAGAAGATAAACAGCGATTAGCGTATATATTTGAAAAATTATTAAGCGAAATAAAGAATTAGGTATTTACAAAAAAAAATTTCCATGTATAATAAAGAGGTAAGCGGTTGAGAAACTGCAACGAACCCACAAAATGGGGGATTAGCTCAGCTGGTAGAGCACCTGCTTTGCACGCAGGGGGTCAGGAGTTCGAATCTCCTATCCTCCACCAATTAAAAGGACTTTCTTGAAAAGTCCTTTTTTAATGCCAATTTTTAGTTATTCGTATCAAGAATTTCACATAAAATATCGCAGAATAAATCGAAAGATACATCTTATATATTATTTAATTTAACTTCTGTTAAATCTCGACCATTAACTACACATTTTTATTGCTTCTTTTGGACAGACATGGCTGCACAACGAACACCCTACACAAGATTCTTTATTTAAACGCAAACAATCTTTATCAAAATTTAGTGCTTGGTATTCTGACTCAGAACATATTTTCGCACATTTTCCACACTTTTTACACTTATCTTTATCAATTAAAGGATAAAAATGTGATTTTTTATTTAAGTTTTCATGTGATGTGATTTTTAAAACTGCAATATTTTTTAATTCTGCTATACTTTTTAAACCTTTTGTTTCTAAATAATTCAAAAGCCCTGATTTTAAACCATTTATAATTCCGTAGCCGTTTATCATAACTTCAGTACAAACTTGAACAGCATCCGAACCAAGTGCTATATATTGTGCCGCATCTTCCCAAGAAGATATTCCTCCCATACCTAAAATAGGTAAATCGGAATTTTGTCTTAATTGAGAAACGCATTTAAACCCAATCGGCTTAATAGCTTCTCCTGATAATCCTCCATATGTTGAATGTCCATCAATATTAAGAACAGGCTCTAATGTATCCAGATTGATTCCCATAAAACTTTGAACCGTATTAATTGCCGCAAATCCATCAGCACCAGCTCTTTCAACAGCGTTTGCAATCCAGTTTATATTTGTTACATTTGGTGTCAATTTTACAAAATTTTACAGATTATTTAACCATTTTATGACTTGCTCTTTTGTAAGTATAATTCCATTTTCAAACATAAATAAAGGCTTTTTAATACCCTTTACTCCTGTTAAATCTTCAATTGCCTTAACTATTCTACTTTTTTTCACACCGCCTGAACATGTAATAAATGGAATTAATGTTTTATTTTCAAAATTGGTATTTTTTAAAAATGCTTTTACCGGTAATGATATTGAAAACGTCCAAATTGGAGAGCCTACAAAAATAATATCATAATTTGAAATATCAACATCTTTTATTTGAGGTAAAATTTCCTCTTTTATTTGTTTCCTCACAAGATTTGACATCTTAAAAATATTTTCCGGATAATTTTCAATTAATTCTATCTCTTTTATATCTCCACCAACAACAGAATTTATATTTTGTGCAACTGTTTTGGTATTACCATTATTTGAATAATAAATTGTTAATATTTTTTTATTCGCCAAAATCTCAGGTTGATTATATTTAATATTTTTTAATTCATTAATTTTGTAAATTGCTATAATAAATAATATAAAAAATACAATAGATATATCAATTAATAAAAGTTTCATAAATTTTATTTCTCAATTAACTTATCTAATAGCTTTTGATTACGTTGAAACAATACAAAACAAGTCTGCATGTCTTGAAACTATTATAGCACAGAGTTAGATATGAATAAAAATTCGTTATCATAATAATTAATCCTAAATATATTTTATCTATATAAACTAAAAATAAATAAAGGTTTAAACCTATCCAATTATCATAATAACTTGGATAATTTAAAATTTGATTCATCTTATATAATACTTTTATGAACACGGTAAACAAATTATTAACAGCATTAAACGAAAATACGTTACTATCTTTTGACAAATGGACGTTTGAAAAGCAATTTGTATCAGGAATGAAAAAATGGATTGCAAATATTGTACCATCAGAACTTTTATCCCGAAGTATAAAAGATTCTGTAAATTCATTAATGACTCTTAATCAAGATGGAAATTTTTATGACATTTTTCCGGACAATATTCAAACCCCAAACTATGGCGATAATTGGGGTGTTATTGCAAACTATATAGAAATTAATAATAGAGCAATAGCAGAAATGATTGATAACAAATGCCAAAATGGACTTTTTAGTTCTATGAAACTTTTACCTGCAATTCCGCCAAGTGCCAAAAGTTGGGCAAATTGTATTATTTTATCACAAATTTTTCCAAATATTTTTGGAGATGGCTACAATAAACCAGTAAACGAAGAAAATTCTATATATGGTATAAAACTAAATGCAGGATTTAGTAAAAACATAATCGATTACCAAATTTTAGACAATATATCCGCCACAGAACAATTTATTGCATTTAACGATTTAGCCCATTTTCACGGATTAAAAACAGGATTTAGAACCGTAATATCAGCAGATCAAATAAAAGTTGTTCAACCTGATGGCAGTGATATCGGATTCAATTGGAATAACGAAGAACACTTTAATTTATTTTTAACGTCACATCTTGAACTTATCAACACAGGATTTGAGGCAATATTTATTGATTCAGCAAAACATATTGGCGGCTATGATATGGTTAACTACACAGGTGTTGGAGCTTTGCCTTCTTATGAACAAATGCAATATATTATACACGAAATAAGAAGCAGAAGCGGTATTACACATCTCAGTTTTGTTGGAGAAAAAAGCTCAGATGACTTTGCCAGATACGAAAATTTGGGACTTTCAACAGGAACAGGATACATCGATCCTAATGATTTTCATACAGTAAGAGATAAAGCCATTAACCATAAATATTCAAAAAATTATGCCCCAGGAGTAGAAGTTTCTAATGACAACGATACTGGCGGAAGAAGTTATGAAGAACGACTTCATAGAATAAATAATTCCCTTTTTGCATACGAATTTCCAAGCGATAAACTCGCAAGTTTTATGCAAATGGAAGATATTTTTCCTCTCAGATACGATACAAATACTCATCATCTTATGATGTCTAATCCATCTTATTCAACAGATGGTACACCTCAAAGTCATTGGGAAAATTTATTTGCAAAAGATGATGGCAGAGAATATAACAAAAAAGTATCCGAACTTTTTGTTCATACTCTAAATTTATAATAAATAAGGAGAAACTGAAATGCTTAGTATATTTTTAAGATGGATTATATACTCAATTTTAATAGTATTAACAGCATGGATTATTCCAGGGATTGAAGTAGATAATTTCTTCAGTGCAATGCTTGTTTGCTTGGTTATCGGATTTATAAACGTTTTTATAAGACCTTTGTTAGAAACTATTTCACTTCCTGTTAACTTTCTAACTTTAGGCTTATTTTCGCTTGTAATAAATGCCCTATTATTAATGCTTGCCGGTGCAATTACTCCAGGATTTGAAGTTGAAGGATTTTTTAGTGCATTCTTTGGAGCAATACTTTTAGCCATATTGGCAAGTGTTATAAATAAAATTTAACAATTTATAAGTTTTTACGTATTTTAATTAAACTGTTTTTATAATATAGTAAACTATAATCATATAAAAACAGAGGTGAATTATGGAAAATAATAAAGAAATAAAAAAAGAGATTTTATTGAAGACAACATCCACATGGGATGGATTAAAATACGAAAAACTTGATATTCAAAATACAGAAGTAACAGTTTTAAAAATTACCATTCCGCCTAAAAAAGAACTACCAATGCATAAACATACAATGCTAAATGTTGCTTACGTAAATAAAGGAAACCTAACCGTTACAACTGATGATGGACAAGAACAAACTTTTAAAGCAGGTGAAACTCTGGCAGAAGTTGTAAATAAATTCCACTATGGAAGAAATGATGGAGAAGAGTTTGTTGAATTGATAGTTTTTTATGTCGGCGAAGTCGGAGCGGAATTATCCGTAAATAAACTTTAAATTTAAAAATTTTTCTATATAATTTTTCTAACAACAAATCACCTTTTTAAAAAGGTGATTTGTTGTTATTCTTCAGATTAATCATACAAAATTTTATTATGCAGTAATTTCTTGTAACGTTTCAATATATCTGCTTGCATAAACAGCTGCAACGGCACCATCTGCGGCTGCTGTTATAACTTGTCTTAGCGGAGTTGTTCTAACATCACCTATTGCATAAACTCCATCAACATTTGTTTGCATAGATTCGTTTGTTATAATAAATCCTGCATCATTTTGTGCTACTTGATTATTTATTAAATCAGTATTTGGTGTAAATCCAATATATGGAAAAACTCCATCAACATTTAGATTTTTGATCTCTTTTGTTTTAACATTTTCTATTACGATATTGTTAACAAGGTCATCTCCTTGAATTTCATTTACAACCGTATCGTATATAAACTCAAGCTTTTCATTTTTAAATGCACGTTCTTGAACTATTTTATCTGCTCTTAGTTCATCACGTCTGTGTATCAAATAGACTTTTTTAGCAAATTTAGTCAAATACATTGCTTCTTCAACTGCAGCATTTCCTCCGCCAACAACAGCTACTGTTTTATCTTGATAAAAAGCACCATCACAAACAGCACAATAACTTACACCTCTGCCTAAAAATTCTTTTTCGCCATTTATACCCAACTTTTTAGCCTGAGCACCTGTCGCTATTATAACAGATTTTGCCCTAAACTCACCATTTAACGTAGTTATAGTTTTTATGGTTGATTTCAAATCTATACTTTGAATTTCTTCCATAGGATATTTATCAATTGAAAAGATATCAGCATGTTGCTCAAATTTTTCCATTAAATCATATCCGCCTATTTTAGAAAATCCTGGATAATTTTCCAATTCTAAATAATTACTTGGTTGCCCACCAAACATACTTATATCAATTACTGCAACTTTTGCGGCACTTCTTGCTGCATAAATAGCAGCACTCAAACCGGCAGGTCCGCCACCTAAAATTATAATATCATACTCTTTTTCGCTCATATATTACCCCTTTTATTGTGAAAATTTTGACCCTTTTAATTTATATCTTGCTTTTTTATATTCCTTTTTATATTTTCCGTACGCATCCTGCTTGGTAATCTCCAGTGCCAATTCGTTTATTCCGGTAAAACTATTACCCTCAACAATCATAACAACAGTATCTTTTAATTTTACATTCCCCTCCGTTTCGTTATGCGTAAAAGTAATTTCTTTTCCGTTTACATCATTTAAATATATATCTGCAACTGCACCAGTTACAGGATTTCTTAACTCTAAGACGTTACCACTACGTCGTAAGTTCCATAGATCTAGGGTAGATTCTGCAAAATATTTTGCATCATCTGTATATACCCTCTCCGCTTTAACACTCCAAGTACCAAAAAACTCTTTTGGAATATTATCAATTTTTGATATGCCTGCTTTGAGAACATAGCTTTCCGCAGCAACTACAAATGTTGCTGCGAAAATAACTATAATAAAAAGTATTAAAAGTTTTTTCATTAACTATTGCTTTGCCATTTTTTCAGTTAATGTTTTAGCAGATTCTTCATATCCTGCTCTACCCATTAATGCGTATGTATAATTTTTAGCTTGTTCTACACCAGGTTGATTGAATGTATTGATATGATATAATTCACCGGCAATTGCAGTTTGAACTTCCAGCATATATAACAATTGAGCGACACTAAATGCGTTTACTCTTGGAAGTGTTATTGTTACTGTTGGACGTTTATAATCAGACAATGCAACTCTTGTAGAATCAGCTTCTGCATTAATTAATTGATTAATAGTTTTACCGCCAAGATAACCTATTCCCGTATAATCAAAAATCTTCGGAATTTCAACAGTTTTATCAAATTCTGCAACACGAATAAAGTTTATAACTTTATCATTTGGACCTTCATTATATAACTGAATTTGAGAGTGTTGATCAGTTGCACCCAAAGCCTTGATTGGAGTAGGACCGCAGTTAACTTTTTTACCTTTTAAATCTTCTTCTTTACCTAAAGATTCTGCCCACAATTGAACATACCAATCTGAAACATATTTCAATCTGCTGGAATAAGGCATCATTACCGATAAATTTTTATGTTTTTTTGTATCCATTAAGTAATGAATAAGAGCATTTTGTGCAGCTATATTATGATAAATATCAGTATTTTTAAGAGCCAAATCCATGTCCTTAACACCATTCATCATATCTTCAATGTCAATGCCAACTAAAGCAAATGGTAAAAGTCCAACAGCAGAAAATACTGAAAAACGTCCACCAACATCATCAGGAACTACAAAAGTTTTATAGCCTTCTTGATTAGCTAATTGTCTTAAAATACCTGTTTGTTGATCTGTTGTAGCAACGATATTTTTTCTGTAATCGTCGCCTAACTGTTGTTCCAATATATTTTTAATAATCATATATTGCGACATTGTTTCAGCAGTAGAACCTGATTTTGTAATAACGTTAACAAGAGTACGTTTCAAATCAAGCACTTCTAACAACCCGCTTATTTGGTCAGGATCAATATTATCTAAGAAAAATATTCTAGGCATGCCACCACGTTGTTCTGGAGTTAATAAATTCCAATAAGGTTTTAGCAAAGCTTCAGTAACAGCAATACCGCCTAAAGCAGAGCCACCAATACCCAAAACTAATACATTATCAAATCTGCCTTTTACCATTGCGGCAAATTCTTTTACATACCAAACTGTTTCTTCATTATAGCCAAGATTCATCCATTGCAACCATTGACCTTTTTTATCTTTTCTTTGGTTCAAATCTTTAATAATTTTCTCAATGGTATCCTTATAGTGAGAAAATTCTTTTTCAATGTTTAAACCATGTTCTTTTCCGATAACTTTTTCGTCAACGTTGTTGTAATTTAATGTAATCATGCTCTTTGTATCTCCGTGTTTATGTAACTATTAAATTCTTCTTAAATAAAATATTATATTGTACACATATAACGATACCTTTATATCAAAAACATGTCCAATTTACAAACAAATGTAACAAAACTTTAGTTATAAAAAGTCTTTCTGAAAAGACTTGTAATTCTTTATCTTACCTTGCTCTTTGTATAATTTTACAAAATTTTGTTGAGCTTGTTGGTAATTTAAAATTGTTACTTCAATAGATTTATTTAAAAATACAAAAAATAACGGCAAAGCAATTATTACTGTAAATACCATCACAATAACCTGATTTGTAAACTTTGAAAGTTCTTTAACTTCACGTCTTTTTTTGATGGTTTCATCTTGTTCTCTTAAAAATCTATTTATGAGAATATTTCTTTCTCTTATGGTTAATTGCTCCATAAATTTAACGTTATCAGCATCTACGTATATAATGTACTTTTTTTCACCTTCTTGAATTTTTACATTGGAATCCACAGGTTTTGCTAACTGAGCAGACTCAACAGGCTGAGGTAAATTCAAAGGTGCCATATCTTCTTCACTTTTGGGAAGTTCAACTTCTTCTTGAGATTGAGATTCTTCAATATTACTATCTTCAGTTTTTATAATTGTTGTATTTGAGGGAGAAATATATTCAACATTACTGTTTTCAGGAACCACAGGTAAACTGTTAAATTTAGCATGGTCATTTAAATCTGATAAATTTGCCTTTGTTGTATCATATGCTATATTGCTTTTTCCCATGTGTTCCTGTAATTGAGCTTGAATAAGGTCAATGTCAAAGAAATTAGGTTCAACTTGTTTTTTTGTGTCGAATCTATGATCAACACTTTCTTGCAATGTCTTATCATCAAACTCAACCTCTATATTTTTCACATCTATTTCTTCGTTTTCATTTATTAAATTGTTTTCATTTTCTTCCAAGATGTTACCTCTTTTTCATGTTTATGATAAACTTTAATTATTATATAAGAATTACATTTAATTCGCAATAATAGAAATAGATGAATAATTATGAATATAAATAAAGAAAAACTTTCCGAATATATAAAAAAGCTAAAGGATATAAAAGTTCTTGTTGTTGGCGATTTGGCAATAGATGAGATGATTTATGGAGATACCGAAAGAATTTCCAGAGAAGCTCCTGTATTAATATTACAACACACACAGACAAAAATATTATTAGGTGCAGCTTCAAATGCGGCTCACAATGCTGCTGAAATAAACGGAGGAAAAGTTAGCGTTATTGGTGTCGTTGGAGATGATTATCAAGCAGACCAATTAAGAGATGCTTTTGACAAAGCCAATATCAATCATGAGTATTTAGCAGTTGAACATGGTAGAAAAACTGTTACAAAAACAAGAATTTCAGGTTCTTGTTCTCAATCAATTACCCAACAAATTGTTCGTATTGACAGACAAACTAAAGGCGAAATTAAATCTTCTACTGAGGATTTAATAATAAGAAATTTAGAAAAAGCTGTTCCAAACCACGATGTAGTAATCCTATCAGATTACCACATTGGTGTTTTAACAAAAAATATAATCAACAAAGCATCTGAACTTGCGAACAAATACAACAAAATTATAGTAGTTGATGCACAAAAGGATTTAGATAAATACAAAAACGTTACATCAATGACTCCAAATTTGCCTGACACACAAAAATTCATAGGAGAATGTTTAAATACACCTGAAGATATAATTAATGCAGGTAAAAAGATAATTGAAACAGCGAATACAAAAGCTTTGCTTATTACTTGCGGAGCTGACGGTATGATTTCTGTTAATTCTGACGGAACTTCAAATATAATTCCTGTATTCAACAGAGCAAAAGTTTTTGATGTAACCGGTGCTGGTGATACTGTTACTGCATTGTATTCTATGGGATTAGCTGTTGGAGCTGAACCTACTTATGCAGCTGTAATCGGAAATATTGCTGCAAGTATTGTTGTAAAACAATTCGGATGTGCTACAACAACCATAAATGAATTACTCGAAGTACTTAATAAATTAGATATATAGGAGAAATTTTATGAAATTTGATTTTAACAAAGTAAAAGAATTTTTATCTGAGATAAAACCTGTTGATTGGATTATTGTTGGAGGTATTGTTATTGCAATTGCAGTTGGCCTTTTAACATATTTCCACTTTAGAGGAACTGCGGATAAACAAATTGAAGCTCAAACTACAATTGGTTTTCAAGTATTTCTTAGAGGTGTAACCCTTACCGGTAATGAATCTCCAATCAGACCAAATGAAGAAACATTTATTACAATAAGAAATGTTCCTTATACAAATTTAAAAGTACTTGATGTTAAAATTGATTCTAAAAAAACAATTTTACCAAACCCAAGACCTGGCAAAGATGCATTTGTTATGATGGATGATGTTTCTCAAGCTTTTTTGTATGACATTGTTGTAACGTTAGTCGATGAAAATGCAAAAATTACAAAAGACGGTGCTGTTGTTGGCGGAAACAAAATGAAAATTGGCTTGCCTGTAACTCTTGAAGGTCCTAGCTACAAATTAAACGGTACCGTTTCTGATGTTAGAATACTTCAACCAAAACAAGAAGGTGAAGGCGGAAACAACAACGCAGAACAAACAAAAAACGGTTCTGCTCCTCAACCGGATGTAAATAAACAAGAACAAAATATGGGCTAATAAATGTTTAACAGTTTTTTTAAATTTGTACAAAATAATACAAAAGACTTATATAACAATAGTTTGATACTAAAATGTACAGATACGCTAATATTAATTTCAATATTAGCAGTATTTGTCTTTTCTATGTTTGCACCCTCTGATTCAATCGGAATTTTTGCAGTCGCTGCAATAGGCTTAACACTTGTAAATTTACTTTTCAGATTAGGTGATAAATTAGAATGCTCTAAATTTGAATTATTTTTATTAATTTATTTCATGCTAATGATTATTAGTCTTTGTGGCTCATCATTATTTCATTTAAGCCTAAAAGGATTTATCAAAAACATAATCTACTTAGGTTTTTATATTTCTGTTGTGCAATATCTAAAAAACAACAAAGATAAGGTTTGGTATGTAATTTTTACTATCGCAGGATGTGTTTGTATTGAAACAATACAAGGGCTTTTACAAACAGTTGTGAAACCCGAAGCAATTTCTACATGGCAAGATACATCTTATTTAAACCCTGAAGAAATAATTAACAGAGTTTACGGAACACTAAAACCATACAATCCAAACCTATTTGGCGGATATTTAGTAGCTGCAATTCCTGCTCTAATAGGTTCTATCGCATTTTTTGTACATAACAATTTTAAAAACTATGCATTTTGCTCAAGCATTTTAGCGTTAGGAACAGCTTACGTTTTATTCCAAACAGGGTGCAGAGGTGCTTATTTGGGACTCTTTGCCATAATTTTACTTATTATCGCACTCTGTGCAAAATTTTTCTGGAACACATATAAAAAACAATTTATATCCATTGCAAGCAGTATAATAGCACTTGGCTCAATTTTTGTAATGTCTGTTACATCGCTTAGAGCAAGAGTCTTATCAATATTTATAATGAGAGAAGACAGTTCTAATGCATTTAGATTTAATGTATATAATTCTTGTTTAGATATACTAAAAGATAACTGGTTATTGGGTATTGGTCTTGGTAATCAAAACTTTAGAGAAATATATGGATTATATATGAAGACGGGTTTTGATGCATTAAGTGCATACAACATCTATCTTGAAACTGCAGTAGAAAGCGGTATTTTTGCACTTGTCGCTTTTGTTGTATTTTTAGCTATTGCTATTTATGAAGCTCTTAAATTTATATTCAATACGCAAAATAAAAACGAATTATTTGCAGTTGCAACAGCACTTTCTGCAATAATTGGACTTATGGTTCATGGATTTGTTGATACCGTATTTTTCAGACCACAAATCCACTTCATTTTCTGGACAATGATTGCTGTTATTCGTGTTTATACATATAATGAAAGATTAAATAAATAGAAATTACTTGCAGATTGTAACGGTTGTAGATAGTGTTTTATTACTATGTTTACATTTTCCGGGAGTTCCTTCTTCGTGAGATACATCAAGATAGTCCATGTTGCCTGTGTTTATTATCCATGCTGCAACAACACCAATTATATCCATTACTATTAGGGTTTCTGCAAGAGTAAATGCTAATATTTTCTTTGTATATCTATTAAAAAAGGGGGCTTATCAAACTAAGATTATTGTTGTTACTGAATTTCACTTCCACCACCTAGTTGTATCCCTTTGTTCATAAGCGTTTACTCCTTTCTATTTTTGTACATAATAATTATATGCCCAAATTCCATGCTTTGCAAACATTTTTTTATTTATTATTAAATTTATGATCATAATTATTCCAGTCCTTAACGGAGTGAACAGTCAATGTACGAGAGACAACAACAAGTGTCAGCTTGTTCTACTTTTTGTAAGTTACTGACACTTGGGTTGAACGTTACAATTGACTAGTGAACGGAGTTCGGACTGGGTTTTTGAGGAACTTTTTCTAAAAAAGTTCCCCCGTCCGGAGGACTGTTCTGACTAAATTGAAGATAATCTTTGATTATTGGATAGATTCTGAAACAAGTTCAGAATGACATGGTGAAGTTTTTGGAAACCTTTTGACACCAAAAGGTTCGTTAAATTAAAAATTTGTGTAATACTAAAAAATAAAATGCCCGTTTGCTCAAGATTAACGGGCATTTAGCGTTTTTAGTTAAGGAAAGCTCAATCTAAAGTATAAACAAAGTTATATGCTTAATCTAAGTATTCTTTGTATTTTTTTGTATTTTTATCCTCTCTTATTTTTTTGATTGCAATATCCTCTAATTGTCGAATTCTTTCTTTTGAAAAGCCTAAAATTTTTCCAAGTTCTTCTAATGTTTTCGGTTTAGTGTTTTCCAATCCGAACCTGTGCTGAATAATTTTTCTTTCTCTTTCATTTAATTTAGATAGCAATTTTGGAATATTTTCTTGAAGATTATTTGACTGAGCTTGAATTTCAGGAGCTTTATAACTTTTATCAGCAATATAATCCTGAACATTTAAGTCTTCTGTTACAGGAGCATCTAAACTGATTGGTTCATTAATAATAGCTTTTTTGATACTATGTAACCTTTTAATTGTTATATCCATTTTTTCTGCAACTTCCGCCTCGCTTGGTTCTCTATTTAGAGCAAACGTTAAATCCAAAACTGCTTTTTTATATTTTCTTATTTTATCTGTCATGTGAACAGGAATTCTTATTGCTCTTGAATTATTTGAAATTGCCCTTATTATTGTTTGCTTAATCCACCAAGTTGCATAGGTTGAAAATTTAAAAGCTTTTTTATAATCATATTTTTCCGCAGCTCTAATTAAACCTATTGAACCCTCTTGAACTAAATCCATAAATAGTACGCCCTGTCCAATGTAACGCTTTGCAATACTTATCACAAGTCGCAAATTTGCTTGAACAAGCTGCTTTTTCGCTTTTGTTGCATCTTTTTTATTTCCCTCTTTTATCATTTTTCCCAAAAATAACTCTTCTTTTGTATTTAAAAGTTTTGTTTTACCAACATCTTTTAAATACATCTGAAGCAAATCTTCTTCTTTTGCAATACAATTAAAGGTTTTAGGTTCTTGCTCAACTTCTTCATCCAAATCAATATCTTGATAATTCTCATCCCATTTTTCCAACAACTCAATTGACGAATTTAAATTACTCATAACACACAACTCCTCCAGCTTTTTTACTTTTTTATAGACGAGAGGATAAAAATTTTGTTCCACTTATTTTTGATAAATTGGTGGAGGTTCTTTTGTATGTGCTAATTGAGCCAAAATTGAACTTGGAAAAGAATGTATTGAATGCTGTAATTTTACAACAGCATCATTATATCTTTGTACTCGCTCGCTAAATTGTGTTTCTATATTTGCAAAATCTATTAAACTTTTTTGAAAACCTGCATTTTTCTTTAAATCTGGATACCTTGATACTGCGTTTAGTAACAATTCTATTTGTTTATCAAACTCTTGCTGTTTTTCATATCTTTCCTGTGCATTTGATATTTTAGTTCTTATTTTATTAATATCATGACGCATGTTAAATAAACTGTTTATTAATGTCTTTTCTTTTTCCATTGTTTCTTGTGCATAACCAAGAACATCAAGGATTGCAAGATTTTTACTAATAATTACAGCATCAAGAGCAGCTAAGGCCCTTAACAAATTGTCTTTGTTCACTATCAAATCATGATTTAATTTGACAATATATCCTAAAAACAAAATTACGATAACAACAAATATTACAAATGGCACGACTATGGACCTTCCAATAAAATTGTAATATCACTTGATGTACAATACGTTTTATCAGGATTATAAACGAATTGAATTTTATTTAATTCAGGAGCTTCTTTTTTCAAAGAATTAAAAAACTCATTAGAAACATACGTTTCATGTGCAATAAACTGAGAATGCGGCAACGCAGAAGGACCATAGCAATTTACATTGTAACCTAATGCTTGAATTTTTTCTTTTAAACTACCCGCCAATTGTTCATTGCCCACGGAATAACGAATTCCTATATTATAAACTCTATCATTATCCTTTACATTATCACGATAAATCATTCTATTTATCATATCTTGAGTTTTGTCAGGATCTAATATCCAATAACTTATATATCCTTTTTTGTTTGGTGCTCCCGGTAGTGTTGCAAACTCGATTTTATCAACATCTATACCTTTTGCAAGAGCAGCAAATTGAGAAATTTCATAGAAAGACATATCCGTTTTTACATAACTTGTAACGGCATCCAACATATCGGGAATTTTCGCAATTGCTTGAGGGGTTTTTAGTTTTTCCATAAATCCTTTTAAAAACCATTGTTGTCTTTGAGTTCTACCAATATCACCCAAGCCATCTTTCCTAAATCTCAAATATCCGACCGCATTTCTTCCGTTTAATATATTCAACCCTTTTGATAAGTTTACATGTAAATTTCCTGCATTGTCATTATAATACATATTTTTTTCAACATAAATAGGTACACCACCCAAAGCGTCAACAATATGAGAAACAGCCTCATCATGAACCAAAATATAATGATTAATCTTTATACCTAATGTTCGTTCTAATGTATTTTTCATCATTTCTACACCACCAATTGCGTGAGCAGAATTAATTTTTTGAATACCAAAATCTCCCGGTAAATACACCTTACTATCTCTTGGTACAGAAATTGCATTAATGGATTTTGTTTTAGGATCAATATTCAAAATTATTATTGTATCCGTTCTTGCACCCCTCCAAGGATCGACTTTTGAGCCATTGGCATCTACACCTGCAAGCAAAATATTTTGTCTTTTTTGTGTAAATGGTGATGAAAATTCTAAATGTTCTTTATGTTCGGTATTAATTGGCAAAATTAACAACATTTTGGTAACAAAAGAATCTTCACCAAAGGCTTGAGTTATTTTTTCTTTATTTTCCGAAGCAATTAACAACACCAATATAATTGCACAAAAGACAATTACTATACCAAAAAGGCTTTTTGCAAAATTAGACGTATCCTCTTTTTCTGCATTTAAGTGCTTTAAAAATTGGTTATATTCTTCGTTTAAATCTTTTTCGTCTTGTTCCACTTCATTTATATTCGACATATTATATACACTTCATTCATACACTGTATTATGTACAAACATTATATTCTAATCAACAATTAAAATCAATAAATGTTAAACTTTATTTAACTTCTTTTTGATAAGCCCATGCAGAATGATTATGTATGCTTTCCAATGCTTCACACTCTACTTCAAACTCACTTATAATCGGATTTTCTCTCAAATTTATAACAACATCTCTTAGTACATCTTCAACAAACTTTGGATTATTATATGCATGCTCTGTTACAAATTTTTCATCCTCTCTTTTTAACAATGGATAAATAGAACAAGATGAACAATCTTCAATTTCTTTTATTAAATCCTCAATCCAAATATGCTCATTTAAACTATAAGAAACATTAACAGAAACAATAGCACGTTGATTATGTGCTCCGTACTCTGAAATTTCTTTTGAACAAGGACAAAGAGTTGTTATTGGAACTTTTACACCCAAAATAAACTTATAATTTTCACTCTTTGTATTGTAATCAGTTAATACACTTTTAAAAGAACAATCATAACCCATCTGTGAAACTAAACCTGAAATGGGTGCTTGTTTTTCAATAAAATACTTAAATTCTAGCAATAACTCACCGCTTTTTGCAGACAGTTTATCGACAATTGAAGATATACAACCTTTTAAGTCAGAACCCAACATATCTTCAGCTTGCCATTCTGTAAGCATCTCAACAAAACGCGACATGTGCGTACCTTTATAGTTTTTAGGTAACGAAACAGAAACTCTTGTCTTTGCATTTACTAATTGCGTCGAATTATCCTTGCATTTGATTTTCAAAGGGATATTAAAATCTTTTATTCCTACTTTTTGAATATCAATTTCCCTTGTATCTGCTTCGTTTTGAATATCTTTCATTGTTTTTTAATCTTTTAACAATTCCATACCGCCACCTTCATTGTTTTCAAGTGCGGTTAACAACTTTAATGCAGCTTCTTTCTGAGTATGTTTTGGAGCAACTCTTAGCAATTGAATAGCTTTCATTACTATTGGATCATTATCGTACCAACGTCTGCCTTTTCCATGATATTCGCACATGATATCATAAATTTTTTCAATTACATCTCCTGCAATTTGTTCTTGCAATTGAATAACAAAATCTGCTGCTGCATCTTTTTTATCTCCGGGAGCCAATCTTAATAGCTCCAAAGCTTCTTTTAATGCAGGATCTTTGTCATACCAACGACGCTGTTGCGATTTTTTTTCTTCCATTTATACCTCAAATTTTCTATATACTTTTAATATACCACAAACCATAAATTTTTACACAACATTTATTTTTCTTTTTCTGATATAATCTTGATATATATAATATGTAAGAGGATTTTATGAAAATATTAGTTTTAAATGGACCAAATTTGAATTTATTAGGAAAAAGAGAACCTGAAAAATACGGAAATACTACACTTAAAGATATTCAAAACTCTTTAGAAATTTTTGCAAATAAAAATAATTTTGAAATAGAATTTTATCAATCTAATCACGAGGGAGATATAATTGATAAAATTCAACAATCGGAAAACATATTTGACGGAATAGTGTTAAACGCAGGAGGATACACTCATACAAGCGTTTCTATAAGAGATGCCATAGCATCAGTTAACGTTCCTGTTGTAGAAATTCATTTAACTAATATTCATGCCAGAGAAGAATTTAGACACAATTCACTAATTTCTCCTGTATGTATTGGTCAAATTTGCGGATTTGGCACATACTCTTATGAATTAGGAATTCATGCACTTATAAATAAGCTCCAAAAATAGAACTATTTACAAGTTGTTTGTTCCCAAGTTAAATAAACTCCGGTATCATTACACTTACCCACAGAGCTTGCATGTAAATAATCCATATTGTCGTTTTTTAGAACCCAAGATGCACAACTGACACCGTCTGTAAAACATTTGCGGCGAAGATATGTAACATCCCTATTTCCATCATAGGTATCCATTTTTGTACCATATGGAAGAATTCCATTTTTTGTTATGTAGAAATAAAAGAAATCAGTTCCTGCTTTAAACGGACCCTTTTTTGGTCCATCAATATCAAGATATAAAATTCCACAAACAGAATCCCTCACTGCAGATTTTAAACTTTTATCAGTATATAAAGTTGCTAACATCAAATTTGTATTACAATTTTTATGTTCTAATAAAACAATAGCAGTTGCACCGTTTGACAAAACCATACGATAATACACATCAGAACTGTATTTTTCAAAATGAGTACCTGAATTGGTACCATCAGCTTTTTTTACATAAGCATCCGTAACACAACCTTTTGCATCATCGCATGTTTTACTCACCTTTAAAAATTTCATTATTCTTGTTGCATATAAGGTTGCATAATCAGCACTTGTTCCTGAATCAGGAAACCAATACTGTATTGGACCATACTTTGCAATTGCCAATTCCTGAGCTTGATTCAAATCTGTATAAGTTTGTTTTAACTTCGCAATCGTTTTTTCTTCAGATATACCATTATTAAGATTTGGAAGAGTCAAAACTGCAACTGTACCAATTATTCCGATAACAACAAGGACTTCTGCCAATGTAAACGCAATCATACAGATAGTTGTTATCTTCTTTTCCTTAAAGACTCTCATAAAAATCCCCTTTAACAGACAAGCTATATTTTCTATTTTATATTATTTTTATAACCTTTTCAATAATGTTATAAAAATTTTTACAAAAATGTTGACTTTTAAAAAAACATCCTTAAATAAAATACATCTACATGTTAAATTCTACAAAATGCAATCGAGGTTATTATGATTTTAGACGTATTAAACAAAATTTTTGGGGAACAAAAATGCACACATGAACACATGGACTTAAGCAAAAGCTTTGGCTATTGTCCAGATTGTGGAGCATTAATAGAAAACCAATGGTACATCGTAAGATGTTCTTGCTGTGGCATTAAACAAAAAGCTATTGTAAAAAATGGTAAAGTTGTACCAATAGGTAATTTCTGTCATAATTGCGGAAGTGCAGATTACGTTGTAGAAAAATTAGATACAATTGATTTTATTAATATCAATTATGCTGCATTAATAAGAAAAGAAACAAAACCTCAAGCAAAACGTGTAGTTACACAATGCTGGGTTGATACTACAAGAAAACCTGATGTGCTACCAAGATTGCTGCCAGTATTCCAATAACATCCGCAATCAAACCCGTTATAAGAGCATATCGTACTTTTTTTATTCCAACAGAGCCAAAATATACAGCAATTACATAAAATGTTGTTTCAGAACTTCCGACAACAATTGCTGCCAACTTTGTTGCATAACTGTCCGGTCCAAATTGATTGGCTATATCCGAAAAAACACCTAAAGCCGCAGAGCCTGACAATGAACGAACGATAAACAGAGGTAAAACATCGACAGGAACAGACAATTTTTCCAAAAGCGGTGATAACCATACGCCAACAGATTCTATTAAACCGGATGCCCTTAGCATAGATATTCCAACTAAAATCGCCACTAAATATGGGATAATTTTTATTGCTACATCAAAACCATCTTTTGCACCATCTATAAAACATTCATACACAGGGACTTTTCTTATTAGAGCCAAAGTTAATATTACTATCAATATAACAGGCAATGTCCAAAGCGATATTATATTAAAAATAGATTGAAAATGCATTATTGAATCCTCCAAAATCGTTGAAACAATTTTGCAGTTAATATTGCACTGATAAAGGCAATAGTTGTTACAATTAATGTTGGCATTATAATTTCAGTCGGATTTTTATACCCAATCCCTGCAAGAACAGCAATTACAGTAGCCGGAACAATCTGAAACCCTGCGGTATTCATTGCAAGAAACATACACATTGAATTTGATGCAGAATTTTTATCAGCATTCAATTCTTGCAATTCGTCCATAGCCTTTAATCCTATTGGAGTTGCCGCATTTGTTAAGCCCAAAGCATTTGCAGAAAAACTCATTGCAATATCTCCAATAGCTTTATTATCTTGCGGAACCTCATTAAATAACCATTTTGTTATAGGTTTTATTAATTTTGTAATTATATCCAATATTCCGGATTTCTCAGCAATTTTCATTATACCAAGCCAAAAAGCCATTATTCCGATAAGTGAAAAAGCAACTTTAACCGAAAGTTCCGCTCCTGATAAAATTGCATTAACTACATCTTGTAACTTTCCGTTAAAACCTGCAAAAATTAAGGATATGACAATTAAAAAATAAAATATGTAATTCATTTTTATATTATATCAATTCAAATAAGAAAAATAAAATACTTAATACTTTGTAAATATTTTGTAGAAAATACAAAAAACTGATATACTTTACATGGTTTGGTGCACTATGATTACTTCAATAAATTTTGAACAATTAAAACCCGAATTAATTAATCTGACGGGAGTTAGATTATTAGTTTTGTTTTCACTTCTAATCGAATCTCCTAAATCTGCAGAAGAAATTAATGAGTATTTTAAGAAAAATAATTATCCAAATAATGCTTTTTCTATTGATACGCTAAGAAATGACTTAAAAGCACTTAGAGATTCCGGATGCGTAATATCACGAGCAGATAAATCCAACAATTTCAAATACAAATTAACCACACATCCTTTTGAATTGGATATAACCTTAAGAATTGCAAAATCAATGGCAAAATTGTATAACAATATTTGCAAAGATTTAGATTGCTACCAATTATTACAATTTGACAATCTTTTTAATACTTTAGCTTCTTATACAAAAAACGAAGATATTGCCGAATTTTTAAGAGGAATATCCTTGCTTAAAAATATTAATAAAGAATTATATAGAGATTTAATAAAAGCAAAAGAGTTAAAAAATAAAATTTCTTTTACATACAAGAGCCCAAAACAAAATCTTAAAATAGATTTTTTAGTTGAAAATCTTGAAATTAGAAGTAAAAAAATATATATTTCAGGATATTGCTTCAATTTTAAATCAAACTCATTTTTGCTTGTTTCGAAAATCATATCACCAATAACTTTTTATTTACAAAAAGAACTAATTGAAGAATATACACAAACTATTACGTATGAACTTAAAAATGTTTCTTTTGAAAATTACAAACAGAATCCGAATGAAACAGTAAAAAAACGAGAAGATAACAAAATTATTATAGAATTTAAAAGTGATAATGAATTTAAGTTAATACAGAAAATATTATCTTATGGAGATGATTGTACTGTAATTTCACCATTACATATTAGAGAAAAAGTTATAAATATATTGAAAGAAATGCAGGCATTATATGAAGAATAATAACAGTAATAAATCAAATTCTGCATATAGAGTTTTTGAAACGCTTAAGTTTTTAATAGAAAAACCGGCATCAGTATCGGAAATTATTACACATTTGGAAAAATTAGAAGAATCACAAAAAAGTGATAAAATTGTATATTCAAATTCTGTAATTTACAAATATTTAGCTACTTTGAAATTTGCAGGAATAAAACTTGAACGCAATAAATGTAAATATGAAGTAAAAGAATTACCATTTAAGGTTGATATTGGTGAAGAATCCATTCAAGCACTGGCAATATTATATGATTTATTAAAAACAACTCCTAGCAAAAAAATACAAAATGATTTAAGAAATTTATTTTATCAAATAGAAATGCGTTATCCTATAAGTAATAGAAATATAGAGAAACAACACCTTTCAAGTATAAAAACAAATGTAAAATTATCACAACCGACAGAACAAGATATAGAAAAAATCAGACAGTATGAAAAATATTGTGAAGATGCTGTGCGTCTGCAACTAAAATATAAAAATCTAAGTGGAGAGGAAAATATTATTACTTGTGATCCAATTGAAGTAAAATATATTGATAATAACATTATTTTTATATGTTTTAATATAAATTTAAATGAATTTTTAGAAGTAAACGATAAACAAGTTATTAATATAGTTCAATTACCGCAATGCTGTACTAAAAAGTATTTTGCAAGCACAACAGTTTTTGAGCTGACAGGTAGATTAGCAAAAGTTTACACTCTTCGAAATGAAGAATATACTATTAATTCAAGAAATAATGATATAACAACGGTAGTAAGTCAAAAAGAATCCAAAGAACAATTGTACAGAAGATTAATGAGATACGACATATATTGTAAAGTAATAAGCTCTCAGCGTGATAAGCTTGCAATGAAACAATTAATAGACAGAACTTTAAAAAACTATGAAGGTACTTGATTTTAATTAATATTAATGATAAATTATAATAAGAAACAAAGCATGACAAATGGGCCTGTAGCTCAGCGGTAGAGCAGGGGACTCATAATCCCTTGGTCGTGGGTTCGAACCCCTCCGGGCCCAATTTTAACAAGAGGGTACTAAAACCCTCTTTTTTAGTGATTTTGCAGTTCTAGTTTGGCTTTCAGAAATTTGCAAAAACAAAGCTTAATATTTTTTAAATACCTGAAACAGAATAATTATAATGTTTTTAGCCTATTTTAAAAAAGTTCGAATCCACTAATCTATTACCTCTTTAAAAATTTCGGGAGGAAATGCTTCTCTAACAACTCTTTCAATCGTTTCTCTTGTTTTGAATTTATCAGCTTTTAATATTTCTACAAATAATTGTTTATACAAAATTACACATTCTTCATAAGAACATGGTTTATCTTCAAAAATAACTTTATATCTTATCTTTTTATCTTTTTTGGCCATGTATTTTTTATAATTACAAATTTATAAAAGTAAATTTACAAATATTTATAATTACTGCAAATCTAAACGCATTTGATTATTTTCTTTTAAAACATTCGTAATTTTTATGTTATTTTCTTTTAATTGTTTTTCTATTTCAAATTTACGTCTTATTATTGTCCATCTTTGAGGTAAACTTTTAAATATATAACCATTTATTAATGCAATATCGTCAAAAAGTATTATTAGCATTTTATCATCTTTAAAATAGGATTTATCAATGTCATAGATAATTGATAATATTTCAATAACTGATAATTTTCTATAATTTGAAATTTTATCTAAAACATCAAATGTAAAAACCGTTCCACATTGTAATATTTTTTCGAAAAATACTAGACCTTTTATCATTCTAGTTCTTTCCAAATAATATTTTTTTTCATTTCCATGAGCAATACAATTCCTAAAATCTTTTAATGCCTTTTGTTTTTGTTGAAATTCAGAGTTATTTGTTTCTGTTGGTATAGGAAAAAATATATTCGCAACTTTTTTATTTTTTAAATATACAGGGTTAGCAAAAAGGTTTAGTATTTCTCCTAGATACATTTTATCTACTGACATAATAAGTTTTTCATTATTATCTTTTTTAGATAAATTTATATTTCTAAAAATCTGTTCTTTTAATTTCCTTTGAATATCCAATGTATGAAAATATCTATATAAAATATTATATGCATTATCACCAAAAACAGTTGTATATTGGGTAATTATATATGTTTTTAAACAATTTTCTACTACCATTAATCTTTTATAAAAAATTGAAAATTCTGTTAATGTGTATTCATCCATGTTTATTATTTTCTCCTACTACACTTGACATTGTACCATAAATCGGTAATAATAATAGTAGTTATCCAAATATCGCTTTGCGAGAATGAATTTGGGTTGGAGTATTCCAGTGAGCCCTTTTCGGTTGGATAACTTTTATTATGTTTTTAACTATTATCAAAATGTATGATTTGTTTTTTGTATGACAAAAAACAATTATGCAACTTTTAAAAGCGTGTTAATTTCAACAATATTAAATGTTTCGGCGTTTTCTTTAATTTCTTTTATAAACTCATTTACATACAATTTTAAGTTCGAGTTTTGACACCTGCGGCCCAATTTAAAAAAGACAATGAATTGAACATTGTCTTTTTTAATGCTAAAATAAGCAATAAATTTCAAAAATTTAATGCAAAATTTTTTAAAAATTTTTGTCAAAACATACAAGGAGACTTATAAATGGATTCGTCAAATATATCTTCAAATTCAGATTTAACTAATTTTATAAATCAATATAAAAATGCTCAAAAGCTATTAAAAGAAAGTAACAAAAATAATCAAGATAAATTAGAAACAAAAATTGAATCTAAAAATAATCAAAAAACATCTCCTAACAGCAATGTTATTTTAGCAAAAAAAGGCAGTGCAGGATTTATTAAACAAATGGATTTGAATAATGACGGACAAGTTTCATTAGAAGAATTTAATAAATATTGCGAAGAAAATAATATCAGCGAAAAAGACAAACTTCAAATGCTACAAGCAATAATTTCCGCCAATTCAGATGATAAAACCGTAAAAAGTAATTTAAAAGATGACGACGAAACTAAAGTTGAAGATAAAGCAATTTACGCTAAAAAAGGCGACGAAAAATACAACGAAGATATGGACTTAAATAAAAACGGAGTTGTAACTTATGCCGAATATTTAAAATATTTAAATGACAAAATAAAAAGCGAAAATTCAGAAGAAATCAATTCCGAAAATGAAAATTATATTGCAAAAGAAATAAAACCTGAAGTTGATTCAACTGTCGAATTTGAGGTTTAAAATACCTTATCTCACCAATTTCTATAAATACAAGCTTATGCCAAGTATTTTTGAATTGTATTTTTGTCAAAAATTTCAACACTATCTTTAGAATGAATGAAAATCAAACAATTTACCAAAGATTTAAAAGTTTCAACTTCCGGATATGCCATTTTTTCACGCAAATCAGACATATTTTCTGCCAAAAATTCTGTTATCACGGTTTTGTTATTGAATACAAGGCTCGAAATATAATCATATTTGGACATCATGCCCTCAATGTATAACAACTGAGGTGATTGAAACTCTATAAATCTCAATGCTTTATCCAAATTAAAGCCAATACTTTCATTTAATTCACATTGATTTATTTTAGGCAAATTATATTTTGTTATAGATTCAATTGTCATTACATTTTTCTTAGAATCTGCTATTTCATTCAATAGTGAATAAATTATATGAGTTTTGCCTGAAAGTGGTGCACCACAAACCAAAACAATACCGGCAGAATCAAGAGAACCTTTTAGTAATTGTAATTTTGAATCGTCTTTAATTATTGTTGTCAATGGCATTGGTGGTTTATATATTTTTAGAGCAATACGTTCACCCATAACAGTTGGGAAGAATGAGATACTTGCAAATAAAGTAATCTCATCTACTTTGAAACAAAGTTTTCCAAGTTGTGGAATCTCGCTAACCGCAGGATCTAAATTTGATAAAGTTTTTAATTTATTTACAACTAAGGAAGTCAAAACTGCAGGGATATAACCTTTATCATAAACAGAACCCTTGTCTTTAAAGGTTATTTCCAATCCTTCTTCAACATGTGCAAAATAAACTTCATGTTTATTTTCCAATATTGCTTGTTTTAAAATTGCTCTTAAAATTCTTTGTATATGTTCTTCAGATAAATCATCATTATTCAATTCTTCATGCCAGTCATAGTCTGTATCACGAAGTTCCGTAAAAATTTCACCTACGGTATTTGGAGTTTTGTAATATTCATCTATCTTCTTCAAAATACTTGTTTCGGAAGAAATCACAGGATCAATTGAACATTCTGCCTTTTCCATAATTTTATCAATTGCAAACAAATCCAGAGGATCAGCCATTGCAACAGTTAAAACATCTTCTATTTTGAATAACGGAATAATCTTATATTTTTTGGCATCTATCAAATTTATATAATGCAAGCAGTTTTTATCTAATGTATAATCATCAAGATTCACATACGGTATATGTAATTTTGATTCCAAAAACTTTAAAAGAGTTTCTTCAGTTAAAATATTTGAATTAATTAATGCCTGACCTATGTTAATATTTTGAGCATTTGCCAATTCCTGAGCATTTTCAACGGTTTCATACTCAACCAATCCTTCTCTCACAAGGTCATATTTTAATTTTTCTAACGTTTTATTGTTAACAGCATCCATCATAATAATCTAATTTTCTTTTCCTTGTAGCAAATTTTTAACAGTATCAATTACATTATCCAAATCAAAAGGCTTTGTAATATATACATCAGCTCCTGTTTCTTCACCAATTTGTTTATCAGAATCCTGAGTTCTTGCAGTTAGCATTATAATTGGAATATTTTTATATTTGGCATCGTATTTTAACAACCTGCTAATTTTAAAACCGTTAATTTTTGGCATCATAACGTCAAGTATCATCAAATCCGGCATAACTTCCTTTGCTAACTTTAAACCATCTTCTCCGTTATATGCACAAAAACATGTATATCCTTCACTTTCTAATACAAATTTAAGAGTTTCTACAATATCTTGTTCGTCATCTACAAGTAATATTTTTTTCATTATTCTTTCTCCCTAGGATATGTAGTATATGAATACATTATATCATATTTTCCATAACGTGCCTTATCATTAAGCATTACAGAATCTATTTTTCTTTTTATAAAATCTGCTACATTCTTGTCGCCATCGCTAATTACCATTGTTAAAGTCGTTTTATTTTCACCTTTTTCCAGCAATGAATTGTTAAGATATGTACCATTTAATAAATTTTCTTCTTTCATAAGATTTTCGATACACTCTTTTTCAGCACTTATTGATATTGTAACAAATTTAGTTTTATTTACTTTTGCTTGTTGAATAGATTGTTTATGTAAAATCCAGAAGTTAGATTTATCATTAGATACCGGCAGAACAAAATAAAATTTCGAACCTTGATTAATTTTGCTATCTACCCAAATTGCACCATTATGAGCATCCAATATTTTTCTTACGATTGGCAGTCCTAATCCTGTTCCTCCAACTTCTCTTAACAAAGAACTTTCAACTTGCTTAAACTGATCAAAAATCTTTGGTAAATTTTCTTCATCAATGCCTATACCATTATCCGCTACACAAATTTGCATATAATTTCCGTCTAGATTTTTTAACTCATCTTTAAAACAATCCGGACAAGTAATATCTTTTGCATTTACCAACTTTGTACTTATATCGATATTGCCACCCTCTTTTGTAAATTTTATAGCATTCGATATAAGATTATTTAAAACTTGATGTATTCTTGATGTATCTGCAAATACAAGTGCCAAAGTATCATCAAAATGAGTTGTTAACGTTATCCCTTTTTCTTCAGCTACACAGTTTTGTTGAGATTTTACAAATTCAATACTCTTTTCAAGATTTGTTACCGTAAATTTGTAATCCATTTTTCCGGCTTCAATTTTCGACATATCAAGCAAATCTGTGATAATTTTTTCAAAAGTTTCAACATTTTTTTTAGACATTGTTAAAAACTTTTCCATACTTTCAGTTAAAACACCGGCTCTACCGCTCAAAAGTATTTGTAGAGAGGTTTTAAGCGGTGTAATTGGAGTTCTTAACTCATGCGAAACAATAGATACAAACTCTGACTTCAAATGCTCCAATCTGTACAACTCTCTGTTTTTTTCTTGAATTTCACTTATATAGGATGAATTTTTTAATGGCATAGATACTTGTTGTGCAATTGTATGGAAACATTGAGTATCTTCGTTTGTAAACTCTGTATCACGATATATTTCAACAAAACCAAAAAAATTATCACTCAAATTAATTTGAGCGAACATATTATCATATCTTAAAATTGAAAAATCATAATCATCTATTGTATTTTTTGCATAAGGAATTGTTTTTAAATCGCTTATGTTCAATTCAAAAGGCATTTCCTTATTTTCAAACAAAGATTTATAATTCAAAACAGCTCTTAATTTTAAAGCTTCCATTAACCTATCTGAGATACGATTAATTGAATTGATAATCAAAATAGGTTCATTATCAGATTTAAAAGTTAATACACACGCAACAGAATACCCCAAAGCCTTATCCAAACCTTCGAGCATAATATTTATAAGTTTTTCTTTATCTAATGTTGCTGCAAATTGAGAACCTATATTATATAAAACATCCAATTGATACAAGCTTTTTGAAAGGTTTTGATTCGATGCAGACAAACGAGTCAAGGTGTCTTTTCTTCGCATATTAACGTTGATTGTAGAAATCAAAATATTATCCGATAACGGTTCCGTTAAAAATGCATCGGAAATATTTAGCAATTCAGGTGGAATTTTATCATCTTTAATTATTGATAAAGTTATAACACTTTCTTTTATTTCATTAATTTTTCTATATAACTGGCTTAAATCAAAAGACATTGAAGTTGCATCCAGAATAATAATTTTTGGCATATTAGCAACTAAAACATCAAAAAACATCTGAATATCAGATGCAAACTGAAAATCATGCGAAAACTTTGTCAGCACTGCATCATAATGTTTAATTTTATCACTATCATCCGATACAAATAACACCTTTGCCATACATATATCTTAGCAACAATAAACAAATGGGCAACTCGTTAACAGACTGTAACTATTGAATATTTTTTGAATAATGTCAAAATATTAAATATAATCACTAAATTGCAAATAATTTGCCTGAATAAAAATGTTACTTGCAACTTTGAACCATACCTTCACCGTATCCCAAAATTCTTGAAGGATTATTTTTACATTTGCCATCTGAATCTACATCTAAATAGTCCATATTACCATTTTCGATAACCCAGCCTGCAACAACATTGTACTTATCAGAATATGTAATTTTTATAGAAGATACTCCTATTACATTTAAATAAGTATCAACATATTCATAATCACCAGCCGGTTTTATTCCTCTTTTACCAACATTAAACGCAAATTGATCAATTGCAAAAGTATTTTTTCCTTTATCTTTGCCATCTATATCAACATATATAACTCCACATCTATCCCTTATTTTATCAAATCCGGTGTAAGAATTATTACAACTACTTGAAAAAATGTCAATACCAACTACCGCACCACTAATTAGTACCACTGCCGTATTTTTTGTATAAGAAGTACCTTTCATATAAAATTTTCCACAGTTTGAGCCACCTGTTCTGCAAGATTTTTGTAATTTCATAAACTCAGTTATTCTGTCAAAATAGCGTTGACTTTCATTTGTACCTGTCGGCAAATTTGTAAACCAGGTTTCTACCGGACCATATACTGCTGTTGCTCTTTCATGTGCCTGAGTTAGCTCTGCATAAATCTTTTTGACCTTTGTAACCTTCTCCATATTGTTTGTTGAACTATTTAAATTCGGAATAGTTAGGGTTGCAACAATACCTATAATTCCCATTACAATTAAAGTTTCTGCTAGAGTAAATGCTATAAATTTCTTTGTGCTTTTTGGAAAAGAGCCAAACTTGTTACAACCATTGCTATTATTGGATTCTACACATTCCCATAGCCGTATTCCTTTATTCATAAGCATTTGCTCCTTTCTACTCTTGTACGTAATAATTATATACCCAAATTCCATGCGTTGCAAACACTTTTTTATTTTTTATTAAAAAATTTGAAAAACATTTGTAAAATTTTATTTTGGCTTTGTCAGAAACGCACTCCGTGCAGGGGAACTGTTCTGACTATATTGAAAATAATCTTCGATTATTGGATAGATTCTGAAACACGTTCAGAATAACATGGTAAAGGTTTTGGAAAACCTTTTGCCAACAAAAAGCTTATATTATTAAAAAAATTTTGTGGAAACTTTTTTAAAAAAGTTAAATATATGTTGATTATAAATTACTTTTGTGATTTACTAATCACATAGGGATAAGTTATTCCTCTTAAACTTATTTCTGTAAACGTCAAGCGGCTAGATGTTTACGAGTAGTAAAATTAAGAAAGACAGACAAAATGTTAAAAATCAGATTAAAAAGACTTGGTTCAAAAAAGAACCCTACATACAGAGTTATCGTAATTAACTCTACAACAAAACGTGAAGGTGCTCCTATTCAAGAATTAGGACACTACAATCCAAAAACAAAAGTTATGCTTTTAGACAAAAAATCAGCACTTGATTGGGTTTCTAAAGGTGCTCAACCTACTGAAACTGTTGCATACTTAATCAAAAACTGCAACGATGACGGTACTTTGAACTACAAAAAACCTGAAACTGTTAAACTTTCTAAAAAAGCTTTAGCTAAAAAAGCTGCTGAAGAAGAAGCTAAAAAACAAGCAGAAGCTGAAGCTGCTGCAGCTACAGAAGCACCTGCTGAAACTGCTGAAGAAGCTCCTGCTGAAGCATAGTTTTTATAACAGCTTTGAAATAGAATCAAAAAAGGATTTGTATAAATACAAATCCTTTTTTTACAAAATTAATAATATAATTTTGAGATAAAATAAAAGACACCGCCTTTATATCAAACGATGTCTTTTATTATTGTTATTATTGTATTTATTATTTATACAACGGTTTTAATTTTGGAGCTTGTTGAGGGATAACACCTTCTTCAATTGGAAGATATACTCTGTAATCAATGTCAGGGAAGCAGTTATCAATTTCTTCAATTGCTCTTAATTTGCCTTCATCGATGCAACCAGAATCTAACATATCAGCAATTGTTTCAAATCTTTCAACATGTTCTCTGAATCTATCAGTAGCATAATCTTTTGCTTGCCATGTTGTAATTAAGAATGGCCAATCTGAACTTTGCAATAGCAAGTTTTCTCTTGATAATTGAGCTAAAGCTCTTAATAACAAACTATCAGAAGGCTTTTCTTCATATTTTGAAGCGATTTCTGTAATACGTTTTTCACAAGAATGAATAATAGGCCACATCCATTCTGTTAAGTGGTTCATCCAAACATAGAAGTGTCCGCCTGCACCCCAAGAACTTTCAGGAATTTGAATAGCTTCTTTTGGTGGATGAGCTTCAAGGTATTCACCTGCTGTCATCATTTGAACATCATCTTTTAGATATACATTTAACTTTTTAATAACTTGTTTTATAAATTCAACACCTTCAAACCACCAGTGTCCGAATAATTCAGTGTCGAATGAAACCATTACTAAACCTTCTTTACCTGTTGCTTTTTTATAATCATTTAGTAAGTGGTATAGCATTGTTGTGTAGTGATCAGAGTTTTCGCCAACTTTATTGAAAGCTAAAACTGGATCATACAACATTTTATCGCCTAAATCAGTTTTTGAAGAAGTAATTCTCCAGTAATGCATACCTGATTTATCATCTTTTTTATGGAATTCTCTATAAACACCATCACCAGGGTAACCATCAGCAGCAGACCATACTTGATAACCTGCTCTATCGTTTCTACCCATAACAGCTACTTGTGCATCAGGTAGCCAATAAGCAGAATAAGTATCATAACCTGTTGCTGCTCTTTCAGGCAAAGGAATATATTCTATATTACCATAAGGTCCAATTACACGTCTGTTACCAATAGAATTACCCCCTTCAATTACGTGAGATTCAGTAAAGAAATATTGAATATCGTTGTTTTGAAGTGTAACTTCAATTGCCGGACGCCATTTCTTTTGTCCATCTTTACCTACATATTGATAACCTTGTCTGTAAGCACATTCAGGTAGCCAACAACCTTTTGCCTTCTTTCCAAACAACCTTTTTGTTGTATCTGAACCAACTTTAAATTGAGCATTTAAGTTATTATCCGTAGCCAACAATGGGGAAAATCCGTGAGTAGCACCTGATGTTGTAATTTCAATACAACCCAAATCTTGATATTTTTTGAATGCTGCAATCAAATCTTTGTTATATCTGTTTACAAAATGATCTCTAATTTTGTTCAAATGGTTATAGCAGAAATTAGCCAAATAGCTTAAATGTTGAGAGTGTTCTACTTTCGGATCAGGATATCTTTCAACATCTTCTGCGGCAGCCTTAATTCTTGTATCCATATATGTAACAAAACCATTTTGTAAATGTTCATCATTTAATTGTTCTGCTAAAATAGGAGTTATACCAACAGTTAATTTTGCCTTGATACCATCTTCTTCATATAATTCAGAAATAGCATCAAGAAGCGGAACATATGTTTCAGCCATACATTCATATAAATTTTCTTCACCAAATGGCCACATACCAGCTTTACGATAGTATGGCAGATGGCTGTGTAACATAAAAACGAATTGTCCTACTGACATAAATGTCTCCTTTATTTTTAGGTATTATCAGGGTAATTGTGTCATAACAATTCTCTCCCTGATTTCATTTATATCACAAAATCAAAAAAATATATATCAAAATTTTACAAATTGTTTCGTAATGTTACAAAAATATATCGAGGTGGATATGTTTTGACTTTGTTTTTCAAAATCTTTGATTAATTTAGCGTTTTCTTTTGTAAACCAAAATTGAACCAAACAAATAATATTTTCTTTCAAATTGAGTATCTTTTATTACAAATAAAGTAAAAAGCGGTAATTCAATTTTGAAATTTATGCCATCAACTGAATTTTGAGGAAGTTTTAAGCCATGTCTGGTTGCATAATTTATCATTTTTATTCTTGTTACACATTTATCATGAGTCTTTTTCCAAGTATGGCGGCTCTTTACTATTGATGTTGGATTTACAAAATAGTAATAGTAAATATTTGGAACTGCAACTATTTTTTTGCATTCATTTATTATTTGAATTGAAAATTCTCTATCTTCGTAATATACACCCTCTTCAAACCTTAGACCATTATCAAAAAGGTGTTTACGATAAATTTTATTCCAAACTCCGGGATTTTTTAGGTTTTGAGCAAGCTGCATTTTATCATATATATCTTCTGCAACTGTAATTTCAGGTATTTTTAAACGAATTTTATGTTTATGTTCACCTTTTCTTATGATATCTCCAAAAGCGATATCACAATCATTTTCTATTGCCGCATTATAAAGTTTTTCATAAAAATCTTTATCTACCCAATCATCACTATCTAAAAAACCTATATATTCTCCGCTAACATGTTCTAAACCTGTATTTCTAGCAGCAGACAATCCTCCATTTTTTCTTGTAACCACTTTTATACGACTATCTTTTTGTGCGTATCTGTTGCAAATATCAACAGAATTATCTGTTGAACCATCGTTTACCAATATAATTTCAATATCTTTCAACGTTTGATTTATAACTGTTTCTAAACATCTTTCCAAATACTGTTCAACATTATACACAGGAATAATTATACTTACTTTAGCCATGATATACCTCGATTTCAGGATATTTAACTACTCTAAATAACAAAATAAAACCAAATAAATAGTAAAATTTTGTATAGTTTAGTTCATTAACTTTCAATAATGTAAACTTATTAAATAATGATATCGTTTTACTTGTTACCGTCTTTTCTTGCTCTGTCAATTTCACTTCGTTATCATCAAAAAATTTAACTAAATCTTTTTGTGCATTATAATATTCTGTTTGATATTTTAGATTCTTAAATTTATTTTCTTCTAATCTGTTATCATGATAAGACGTATTTGAAACAAATACCATTTTCCCCGAATGTTTTATAATTTCCGGCAGCCAAGACATATTCTCGTATATTGAATTTTCATTGAAAACATTTTTCTTAACCAATTCTGTTTTATATAACTTGTTACAGATATTACAATTTTTCAAAACATTTGATTGCTTCAATTTGTCTTTCAAAGATTCAACAATAATTTCTTCTTTATAAATTTCATTATAATTTTTTAACAACTGACGTTGCCTTACAACTGAAGCAACTGCTATATCGCATTTTTCCCTAATTATGGAATTATAAAGCTTTTCATAAAAATCCACATCAACTCTATCGTAACCGCTTACAAAACCAACATAATCCGAATTAACAAAAGTTAAACCGCAATTTTTAGCTGAGGCACAACCACCATGCTCTTTTGAAACAAGTTTTATTCTTCTGTCTTTTTGAGCATATTCCTGACAAATAAATAATGATTCATCAGTTGAACCGTCATTTACCAAAATAACTTCGATATCTTTCAATGTTTGATTCAAAAGACTCTCTATACAACTTCTTAAAGTCTTTTCAGAATTATAAACAGGTACTACAATTGAAATTTTTAGCATATAAATTATTCATTCTCCATAAATTTTTGCACATATTCAAAAACTTCATCTGATGATGGCGAATTTGTACAACTATTCTTCAAACTTCCTTTTAACTTACATTTTCTGTGATGACAAGGTTGACAATTCAATTTTCCGCTTAGGGAAACATATTTTTTTTCATCTCCAATCGGACCATATAAACCAATTGGAGTACAGCAAAAGATAGAAATAACTTTTGGAACTTGCGTTGCCCAGCCAAGATGTGTTGTTCCACTGTCTAAAGATATTAGTAAATCCGAATTTCTTAAAAGTTCTATCAGCTGAGCCAAATTGGTCTTACCTGCAAGGTTTAAACCTTTATTATTTCTAATATCCTCTATTAATTTAATATCATTTTTTCCGCCGCTGAAAACTAAATTATACCCACCTTCAAGCTTTTTGATTAAACTTTTCCAATTTTCTTTATTCCAATGTTTTGCAACCCAAGTCGTAGCAGGAGCTATAACAATTGTTTTTTTAGATTTATCTGTATTTTTTAACAACTCAGCAACAAAATTTTTATCTTCATCAGTTGATGGAGGTAGCGTTACATCAAATTTCGAAATATCTAATCCAAGACACTCCGCATATTTTAAATATGCCTTTACAACAGGAATATTAAATTTATCAAATATTTTTGGAATAAATTCATTTGCACCAATTAAAGAAATTTCTCGTGCACTCTTTGAAATAATTCTTCTTTTTGCTCCGCAAAACATTGTAAATGGAATACTTTTCATCAGCATTTGTGTATCAAGAGCTATATCAAATTTTTCAGAGCGAAGTTTTTTAATTATAGCAAGGTATTCTGTCAGATTTTTAAATATATTTTTTGATTTTTTCCACTTTTCAACAGGTACAAAAAAGACTTTATCTACGCAAGAATTATTTTCAACTACCTGCAATCCCTTTTCGCCAACAAGCCATGATACTTCATAACCATTCTCTTTTAGTTTATTTGCAAGCGGAATATTAAAAATCACATCTCCCATCGAAGAAAGACGTATTATCAAAACCTTTTTCTTAGAAATATCTAAGTCCATACCAAACCTTTTACTACACTACAAAAGACATAAATCTTTTACGTCAAAGAAATTATAACATAAAAACAAATAAAACATAACCTTATCATTGACAATGTATAAACCTTTTATATATGATTATTATGTATAACAAATTAGGTAAATATGAAAAAAGATAATCAAGTAATTATAAATTTTTGTGGAAGAATGGCAAATCAAATGTTTCAGTGGGCATTTGGCAAAGCCTATGAAAATAAACAGGGTATAACTCCACAATTTGACGACAGCGAAGAAACTTTAAAATTGGATTGTTTTAAACTAAAAGATGAAATTAAACTTGTTAGAAAACCTCTATGGAATAAGTTTTTACGCAAAGTTGTTTTAATCAGAAGTTTGAGAAACAAAGTTACAAAGCTAAAATTCAATATTCCGACACTTGAAGAAAATAACTTTTGTCAGTTTCAACCGGATTTATTAGACAATAAAGCACCTGTTTATTTTAAGGGATTTTTCCAAACAGAAAAATATTTTGTAGATTTAAGAGAACAACTGCTAAAAGATTTTGAATTAGCAATTCCGCTAAATCAAGAAAACAAAGAAATTTTAGATAAAATTAAAAGCACAGAATCAATTTCTGTCCACTTTAGACGCGGAGATTACACAAAAAAACGTGTCGCAGATAAATATGGTAGCTGTTCTGTTGAATACTATAAAAATGCTACAAATTTAATTGCTGAAAAGTTAGATAAAAAACCTACACTATTTATATTCTCTGATGATATAAATTGGGTTAGGGAAAACGTAAAATTTGATTTTGATACAGTTTATGTTGATGTAAATACGGGTAAAACCGGATATTTTGATTTGGAATTGATGAAAAACTGTAAGCATAATGTAATTGCAAACAGTTCTTTCTCTTGGTGGGGCGCTTGGTTGAACAATAACCCTGAAAAAATCGTAGTTGCACCTAAAATTTGGATGAAAGTTTTAGACAACGATTTTGATATTATTCCAACTTCATGGATAAGAATTGAAAACTAAAAAAATAAAGGAAAATAAAATGAGTAATTGTTATATATATTTTTACGACGGACATCTATCAGTATCACCGACAACAATAAGCATAGCCCAAGCTATGGGTAAAGTATTTGATAATGTTGTTGTATTCACTAAAGATACCAGCTTCGACAGATTTCAATTTGAAGAAAATAATGTTAAGGCTGTTTATATGAACGATTATTTTATGTTTAACAGAAAAATTGGTAGATTAAGATTTTTTATCGGAGTCTTAAAATATTTAATAAAAAACAAAACCACAAAAAACGATATGTTTATCTGTATTGATGATAGACCGCTTACATACGTTGACAGAATAAGAAAATGGTTCAACATTCCTTTTGTGTTCTTATCTTTGGAACTATTTACAGATAAAAAATACAGCAAAAAGCAAAAACAAGCGTTCAGAAATTCAAAAGCAATTCTTATTCAAGATGACCAAAGACTTAAAACATTACTTAAAACTTACGGAGATGAAAATAATTCCGCTAAACAAGAAATATTCTCTGCACCAAATGTTTCAACAACAAATGACAAAAAACATTTGGACTTAGAAAATATGGTTCAACAATTTGACAATTTACCGCAAGATAAAACAATTTGTGCAAGTATAGGTATGATTAGTGATTTTGTTTTTTCCAAAGAAATTTCAAAAGCCTTCAGCAAAATTGACAATGCAGTTTTAATTTATCACGATAGGGGTAAAATTAACAAAAACAATTCATACGTTCAAGAAGTTATTGAAGCGAACGAAAATCATAATTTGTTTTTATCAGGAAAAGTTTATGATTTTGCGGATATTGCGTATGTTTATGAACCAATTCATATTGGTATAGCAATGTATCAAGCTCCAAGTGAAAAATATGATTTTATTGGACACGCCTCAGGTAAACTAACATTCTATTTGAAGTACAAAAAACCTGTAATTGTTAATCGGCTTGACGGTTTTTCAGATATTATCGAAAAATATGATTGCGGAGTAATCATTGAAGATATTAATAACGTTCAAGAATGGCAAAATGCTATTGACAAGATTAATTCAAACTATGAATATTACAGCAATAATTCACACAGATGCTATATGGAAGAGTTTGATTTCAACACAAAAATTCAACCATTCTGTGAATTTGCAAAAAAACTGACACATCAAAATTAATAGTTTTTTATTAGATTGCAAATATATTTAATGTCATCTTCTGATAAACTGCTTGCAGATGGAAGATAAAAACCGTTTTTGGTCAAATTATCCGTAACGGGATACTCGCAACTTCCGTCGCAGCCAAAATCAAGCAAGCATTTTTGTTTGTGCATGCCTGTAAATAACAATCTTGTATCAACACCATTTTCTTTTAAATGAGCGATTAATTCTTCTTTTGTATGCCCGTAAATTTCAGGTTCCAGAACAATTGTATTCATCCAACAAACATTAACCGCATTTTCTTCATCTTTTTGGAAAATAATTCCATCAACATCTTGAAGATATTTTTTGTATAAATTGTGATTTTTAATACGCATTTGTTTGTAATCATCTGCTTTTTCCACTTGAGCCAAGCCAATTGCTGCATGAAGATTACTCATACGATAGTTAAAACCTATGTCATTATGTTCATAAATACGAGGAGCATTTATTGGAAAACTCATATTCTTTAAGTAACGGCATTGGTCATAATATTTTTCATCTTTCATAACAACCATACCACCTTCACCTGTTGTTAAGTTTTTATTGGCGAAGAATGAAAATGACGCTATATCAGAAAAACTTCCAACTTTTTTGCCGTCATAAGTTGCACCATGAGCTTCTGCCGCATCCTCAATTATATATAAATTATGTTTTTTAGCAATTCTTTCAATTTCTTTCATATTACAAGGATTACCAAATATATGAACAGGCATGATAGCTTTTGTTCTATCTGTAATTTTTTCTTCAATTTTTGTTACATCAATATTCCAAGTATCTTTGTCTGCATCAACAAAAACAGGTTTTGCTCCGGTATAACAAACTGAAAATGCACTTGCAATCATTGTAAAATCAGGAAGAATAACTTCATCACCTTCACCAATACCTAATGCCTTTAGTGCCAAATGCAAAGACACTGTACCGTTGCAAACAGATACACCATAATTGCAATCACAATACTTTGCAAATTCTTCTTCAAACGCTTTAACATATTTTCCGGAAGAACTTATCCAACCAGTTTCCATACAATCTGCAACGTATGCTTTTTCATTTCCGTTTAAAAACGGTTCGCATACTGGTATATATTTTTTTGTTTCTGCCACTGTCATTATACTAATTTAACCTCATTATTATCAACACCTTTAAATCTTACTTTATCTTGTTCTCCAAGATATGGACCTTGTTTTACTTCCACCATTTCAACTTCTTCAAGACATTCAAAACCGTGTCCGCCAAAAGCTAAAAGAATTATGTCCCCTTGTTCTACGATATGACTTTCTATGTATTTTTGATTATCTTCATAAAAATCTACTCTTAATTTACCCTTTCTAATAATTAAAACTTCTTTTGTATAAGAAACTTCTCTCGGTACAACATTATGAGTGTGAGCATCTATTCTTTTACCTTTTGGATGCTTCATATAAGCTAATTGTTGAGAAAAATCATTAGGCGTAAAAAACTCAACACCATCTTTTGAATAGTCATTTTTAATGATTATTGCAAGTATTTTACCGTTATATTCAATTTGTTTAACAAGATTTTCCATATTATATTACAATTCTCCTTAACGATATATTAACATAAAAAAGTTTTCATGATATTATACTGTTACAGATTAAAACAACTCGTCTAAAAGGAGAAAAAATGAAAAAGGCATTAATTACCGGCATAACAGGTCAAGACGGTTCCTATTTAGCAGAACTTTTACTTGAAAAAGGATATGAAGTTCACGGGATAAAAAGAAGAGCATCTTCTTTCAATACTTCAAGAATTGACCACTTGTACCAAGATATTCATAACAAAGATTCAAAATTCATTTTACATTACGGAGATTTATCAGATTCTTCAAACCTAACAAAATTAGTACACGACGTAGAACCTGATGAGATTTATAATTTAGCAGCTCAATCACACGTAAAAGTATCTTGGGATTGTCCTGAATACACAGCAGATTGCGATGCTTTAGGTACATTAAGACTTTTAGAAGCAATCAGAATGAATAACCTTGAAAAGAAAACAAAATTCTATCAAGCATCAACTTCTGAATTGTTTGGTTTAATTCAAGAACCAATTCAAAAAGAAACGACTCCGTTCTATCCTCGTTCACCTTATGCAGTTGCAAAATTGTATGCATATTGGATTTGTGTAAATTACAGAGAATCATTTGGCATTTTTGCATCAAACGGTATTTTGTTTAATCACGAATCACCAAGACGCGGTGAAACTTTCGTTACTCGTAAAATTACAATGGCTGCAACAAAAATAAAGGTAGGCTTGCAAGACAAATTATACTTAGGAAACTTAGATGCAAAACGTGACTGGGGTCATGCTAAAGATTACGTAGAAGGTATGTGGAGAATTCTTCAACAAGACCACCCTGATAATTACGTTTTGGCAACAGGTGTAACAACATCAATCAGAGATTTCTGCCGTATGGCTTTCAAACGCTTGGATATAGATTTGGAATTTGTAGGCAGCGGTGTTGATGAAAAAGGTATTGATAAAGCAACAGGTAAAACTTTAATTGAAGTTGACCCTCGTTACTTTAGACCTGCTGAAGTAGATTTACTTTTAGGCGATAGTACAAAAGCAAGAAACGAACTTGGCTGGAAACCTACTTATGACTTGGAAGCACTTGTAAACGAAATGGTTGATTCAGATTTAGAACTTGCTAAAAAAGAAAAGACCTTAAGAGAAAACGGCTACCAAGTTCTTGTTCCTCAAGAAGTTTAGTTAAAAGTGGTAATAGAAAAAGAGCCACACTTTAGATAATAGGTGTGGTTCTTTTTTGCTTTATGTTTTTATTTGATTGTATTATTTTATTTACAGCTTGTAACCGTTGTGGATAACTGAATACTTGGATTATTGTTGCATTTTCCAGCATCAGAAATTGATGTATGATTTGTATTAATATAATCCATATTACCTGTATTCAATATCCATGCTCCGCAATCACCATAACAAAAACACCACTCTTTTAAATCATTGTCAGTCCAAAGAGTACCTCCACCCATTGGAAATATACCCTCGCTGGTAACAACAAAATTAAATATATCTATACCCCAAGTATTTTTTCCTTTGTTTGATCCATCTAAATCTACAACTATGTTTCCCACATTCTTACTAAATTTATAGCCATCATATATAGATGAATATGTATAATTTTTATACATTGCATAGATATAAAATGACCAACCACCGGTCAATATCGCTTGCGGATAATTTGCTGAATCCGCAGCTGGTCGAAAAGTCCAATCAGCACCACTTATATATTTTGCATCTTGAGACATACAACCACTACTTATTCCACAATTTTTTTGCAACTTCATAAATTCAGTTATTCTGTTAAAATATCTTATTTTTGCTGCAGAACAACTTAAATTTGTTGTACATGTATCTTCATTAAACCACTCATCGAATGGTCCATATACCGCAACAGCTCTATTGTGAGCCTCGTTTAATTCTGCATATATCTTTTTATATTTTGCTACTTTTTCGGCATTGCCCGTTGAACTGTTCAAATTTGGTATTGTTAAAGCCGCAACAACACCGATTATTCCCATTACTATCAAGGTTTCTGCTAGAGTAAATGCTATAAATTTCTTTGTATATCTATTAAAGAAGGAGTTTATCAAACTAAGACTGTTGTTATTACTAAGTTCTACCCCCCCCCCCTAGCTGAATCTCTTTATTCATGAGTATTTACTCCTTTCTATCTTATTACGTAATAATTATATACCCAAGTTCCATGTTTTGCAAACATTTTTTTTATTTATTATTAATTTATTATAATTATACCGCCCTTAATGGAGTGAGTAATCAATGTTTATGAAACAACTACAAGAGTTGGTTTGTTTGAGCGTATGCGAGTTACCAACTCTTTGGTTGAATATTACAATTGATTAACGAACGCAATTCGGGGAGTGGCTTTTGGGAACCTTTTGGCAACAAAAGGTTCGTTTAAAGTTTACTATAATATTTAATCATTTTGTAATTTTTATGTATAATAAAAAAGAAAGAAGGACTAAAAATGATTGAAAAAGATGCAAAAATATTTTTAACAGGTCATAGAGGACTTGTTGGAGGTGCAATATACAGAAGACTTCAAAAAGAGGGATTCTCAAATATAATCACAAGAAGCCACAGCGAACTTGATTTATGCAATCAACAAGCTGTTGAGGAATTTTTTGAAAAAGAAAAACCTGAATATGTAATTCTTGCAGCGGCAAAAGTCGGCGGAATTATGGCTAATTCACAATATCCGGCTGAATTTATATATCAAAACTTGATGATTGGAACAAATATTGTTAATTCAAGTTACAAACACGGTGTTAAAAAGCTTTTAAATCTTGGTTCTTCTTGCATTTATCCAAGAATGGCACCTCAACCAATGAAAGAGGATTGCCTTTTGACTTCAGAATTAGAAAAAACAAATGAAGCCTATGCATTAGCAAAAATTGCGATTATAAAATTATGCAGATACTACAACGACCAATACGGAACAAACTATATTTCCGCTATGCCGACAAACCAATACGGAATTGGCGATAATTTTAATATGGAAACAGCCCACCTTTTACCAATGATATTAAGACGTTTTCATTTGGCAAAATTATTAATGCAAGGTGATATGGATGCTATTAAGAAAGATTTAAAACGCTATAAACTTGGTTGGGGCTTAGATGAACAACTTAACGATAACAATATTGTTGAAATGTTAAATAAAGTTGGTGCGTACGATGATCACGTTGTACTTTGGGGTGATGGTTCAGTATATAGAGAAATGATGTGCTCAGATGATTTAGCAGACGCATGTTATTATTTACTTATGAACAAAGACTACAACGAGGTCGGAGAACTTGTTAATATAACTAAAGGCGACGATATTCAATTAAAAGATTTGTTTGAAATGGTTAAAAGAATTGTCGGATATAAAGGTGAAATTGTTTACGATAAATCTAAACCAAACGGAACACCAAGAAAATTAATGGATGCAACCCATATAAAAGAATTAGGTTGGGAACCAAAAATAGACTTAGAAACAGGTATAACTGAATTTTATAACTGGTACAAATCTTTAGATTAGATGTATTACCCGACTATACGGTTGAAAATCTAAATTTTTTCATATAAAATATCTAGGTAAAGGGGATATATTTATATGAAAAAATATGTGTTGTTATTATTTATATTTATTTTTGGAAATTGTGTTTTTGCAACAGATTTCAATGTATATAAAGGCAATAATGGGCATACTATTATTGTAAAACAAGTTACATCAAATCCCATTGTTATAATAGATACCTGGGTAAAAACAGGTTCAATAAACGAAAATGACAAAAACAACGGAGTTTCGCATTTTTTAGAACATCTGTTTTTTAAAGGAACTGAAAAAAATCCACCCGGAACATTTGACAAACTGTTAGAATCTAAAGGTGCGGTTACAAATGCTGCAACAAGCAAGGACTTTACGCATTATTATATAAAAATTCCATCAAAAGATTTTGATTTAGCTCTTGGACTACACGCAGATATGCTTTTGAATCCTCAAATTCCAAGAAACGAGATGGAACAAGAACGTAAAGTCGTATTAGAAGAAATTGCAAAAGATAAAAATTCACCAAGAGATATGGTTTACGACAACTTAAACGAACTTATCTACAAAGTTCATCCATATAAAAGGGAAGTTTTAGGAAAATCAAAAATAATTGAAACCATCACAAGAGAAGAAGTTCTGGATTATTATTACAAAAATTACTCTCCGGAAAACATGGTTACAATTGTAATTGGGGATGTTAACCCTGATGAAACAGCCAAAAAGGTAAAGGATGCATTCAATATAGCACCAAGAAAATTACAAAAACATTTTTACCCGAAAGAACCTCCTATTACATCACAAAGAATTAAAGAAGTTCAAACAGATAGCAATGCAGGCTATATGATGATTGGTTTCAAAAGTACAAATGCAATACATAACGACGAATACGCTCTTGATATACTTGCATCAATTCTTGGAGATGGTCGTTCATCAAGATTCTATCAACATATAAAAGATAAAAAACAACTCGCAAATTCTATTAGTGCAGCAAATGCATCCTACAAAGATGACGGAATATTTTACATTAATACAAATTTTCAACCCGAAAATAAAGATAAATTAAAAGCCGCTATTTTTGAAGAGTTGAAAAATATTAAAGTAAACGGAGTAACAGAAGAAGAAGTTGAACGTGCAAAAAATATAATAGAACGAGATACTCACTATTCAAGAGAATCCATTTCAAATGTTGCCTCTGAAATGGGTTATACTATCGTTTTGACAAATGATATAAAAAATTACGACAATTATCTTGAAAGAATTAAAAAAGTTACACCACAAGATGTAAAACGTGTTGCAAACAAATATTTAAACGAAAACAAATGTGCAATCTCAATCGTAATGCCAAAATCAGGAATTAAGAAGATTTCAGATGTAAAAGAAAACGTAAAAACAAACCATAATGCTAAACTTGTTAAATCAGCATATAATACAGATAAATACCTCCTTGATACAGGTGCAACTCTATTAATAAACAAACACTCAAATAATGATATCATCGCATTTTCAATAAAGGCAAAAGGCGGAGAATTTTTAGAAAAAATTATCGGTACAGGAACGTTAACTGCATCTACAATGACTAAAGGTACAAAAAATTATTCTCAACTTGAATTGTCAAAAATTATGGAAGAAAACGGAATTGAAATTGTTCCATCATCAAATGCTGACTATTTTTCAGTAAACGTATTAACGACAAAACAACAACTTCCGCTTACATTAAATCTCCTAGATGAAATCGTAAACAAAGCTCAATTTGATAATGAACAAATCGAAAAAGCTCGCAAAAATATTTTAAACGGAATAAAATCAAGCCGAGATGTTCCACTAAATAAAGCATTAGAAAATTATAAAACCGAATTGTTCACAGGAACCATATATTCAAATACACAAAAAATTGTAGAAAAGACATTACCAAATGTAAAAAGAAATGACATTATAGAATTCTATAATACAATTTTTTATCCAAAGAATCTGGTAATATCAGTTAATGGAGACGTGGACAAACAAGAAATAATAAATGAACTTTCAACTATTTTTAGCAAACAAAACGGAAAAGAATTTTTATACAAAAACTACGAAAATGACTTTCCAACAAGAACTACAAAAAAAGAAATCGTAACTCCAATAAAGGATTTGCAAACATCTTGGATTATTTTGGGATGGCAAACAAATGGAACGGTTAATGTAAAGGACTTTGCAACGCTTCAAGTTATTGATGCCTTTTTAGGTACAGGCATGAGTTCAAGACTTTTCAGACACTTAAGAGAAGATTTAGGACTTGCTTATCAAATTGGTACAGGTTTTTCGCCAAATGTTCTAAAAGGTTCTTTTACTATGTATATCGGAACAAATCCTAAAAATGTAACTCTTGCAAAAGATGGAATGTTAAAAGAAATTCAAACATTAAAAAAAGAATTTGTTAGTGAGCAAGAATTGCAAGATGCAAAAAATCAATTGATAGGCAAATATCTACTTGCACTTGAAACGAATTTAGATAAAGCCTCAGCACTTTCAACTTATGAAATTACAGGCAGAGGATTCGATTTTGTTAATAATTATGCAAACTTAATTAATAGCGTTACACCATCCGATATTATAGAAGTTGCTAATAAATATTTTAATGACAATTATGTTGAATCAATTGTTGATAAGGCTAAATAATGGATAATTTAGACCAAATAAGACAATCCGTAGAAATTGAAATTAAATACGGATACATTGATATAAAAGGAAAAACAAAAGTTTTTTCAAAATTTATGCAGTCTGTTATTCAAAAAGAATATAAACTGACCAAAAATCCTAAATGGCGTGTAATGATAGAAGCATTTGAGCGTTATCCGCTGGAATCAATGCCTATTAGAAGAAAAATTCTTAACAGATTTTGTGCAGTTTTAAAAAATGATATCGAATCAAAAAAAGAGAACACCCAAAAAGAAGAAAAAAAAGCTAAAGGTATTGCGAAATTACCAAATGAATGTGATATAACTTACGTAAAAGGCGTTGGTCCAAAAGTCGGATATTTGATGAACAAACTAAACATCTACACCGCAAATGATTTATTATATTATTTTCCAAAACGCCATATAGATTATTCCGGCAGAACAATGATAAAAGATTTGATTGAGGGCGAAAACAAAACAATTTTCGGCTATATAAAATCTGTTCAATCCTTCACAACAAAAAATAATCTTGGAGTTATAAAAGTAAAAATCTGCGACGAATCCGGCTCAATTGAATTAAACTTTTTTCAAGCAAAAGCCAATCGATTTATTCTGGAACGAACAAAAGCCCAATTTCCGATAGGTGCAGGAATTATGGTTGCAGGCGAAGTAAAATTGAATAAGTACAATATGAAATTAACACTCGAAAAAACAACTTATTCTATTATTTCAGATGAAATTTTTGATAACTCTAATTTAAATATGGGACGAATTGTTCCGATTTATCCTTTGAGTGAAAATTTAAACATGAAAACTCTTAGAAAAGCTGTTTTTAATGCATTAGAAATATTTAAAGATACTATCAAAACAGTTTTGCCTGAAAATATTTGTAAAAAATATAATATTATGGATAAAAAAGATGCTGTTTTTCAAATGCATTTTCCAAAAGATATGGAAACTCTTGAAAGAGCAAGATTTTCTTTAGTATTTGAAGAATTTTTTATAGCACAACTCCGTTTGGCAAATTTGCGAAAACAAAACCATAACCAACACAACTCCGTACAGTTTAAAATAAAAGAGGACGGACTTGTAATGAAATTTATAAAGAATTTGCCGTTTGAATTAACTAATGCACAAAAAAATGCTGTTAACGAGATTTTAAACGATTTACAATCTGATGAACCTATGCAGAGGCTTTTGCAAGGAGATGTAGGAAGCGGAAAAACTGTCGTTGCTTGTATTATGCTGCTTGCTGCAGTTGAATGCGGTTATCAAGGTGCAATTATGGCACCAACAGAGATTCTTGCAACACAACATTACAATAATCTTGTAAACTGGCTTACACCGCTCGGGTTGCATGTTGGTTTGTTTTTGGGCAGTCAAGGTAAAAAAGACAGAAAAAAAGAAGAAATTGATATTGCAAACGGTCAGACACATATTGCAGTTGGAACTCACGCTCTTATTCAAGATAACATTGAATTTGCAAATTTAGGTGCGATTGTAATTGATGAACAGCACAGATTTGGAGTAAAACAACGAATAAAACTAAGTAAAAAATCAGTATCACCACAAGTTTTAATTATGACTGCAACACCAATTCCAAGAACTTTAGCTCTTTCAGTTCATGGAGATTTAGATTTAACATTGATAGATGAACTTCCAAAAGGCAGAAAACCTGTCAAAACAATATTTACAAACGCTCGGAAGCAAATTTATACACTAATACGACAACAAATTAATGAAGGTAGGCAAGCATACATTGTATATCCGCTAATAGAAGAAAGTGAAACACTATCAGCAAAAGCCGCAACGATAGAAGCTGAAAGGCTACAAAAAGAAGTATTCCCTGATTTCAAAGTCGGCTTATTACATGGAAAACTAAAAAACAATGAAAAAGAAAAAGTAATGAACGATTTTAAAGAAGGAAAATATAATATATTAGTATCTACAACGGTTGTTGAAGTTGGTGTTGATGTACCAAATGCAACAGTTATTGTAATAGAAAACGCTGAAAGATTCGGACTTTCACAACTTCATCAATTAAGAGGGCGTGTCGGACGTTCTGATTTGCAGTCATATTGCATATTAACCTCATCATCAAGAAACCCTGAAACTAAAGCCAGATTAGAAATTATGACTCAAACAAACGATGGTTTTGTAATAGCAGAAAAGGATTTAGAACTCAGAGGCCCGGGCGAATTTTTGGGAACACGCCAAAGCGGTTTGCCTGATATGGTTGTTGCAGATATAGTAAAAGATACAGAAATTCTTGAAATTGCAAGAACCGAAGCCTTTAATTTTATTGATAACAACAATTTGGAAAATTATCCGCTTTTAAAATCATGTGAAAACTTACAAACTGTAAGTAACTTAGAATATCTAAAATCTTAATTTGTTAAAAGTAAAGATGACGACTACATTAATAGTCGCCATCAGTTTTATATTACTTATCTATTACTTAATTATTTTCCTATTTCTGCGGCTTTCATTGCCATTGCTTTTGTAATATTCATTACTGCCAAGTTGGCTTCATAAGCTCTTTGAGCGACCATTGCATCGGCAATATCAACCATCGCATTTACATTTGAACTTCTAATGTAACCGTTTGCATCGGCATCAGGATGTCCCGGTTTGTAAATTCTTTCACCCGGAGTTGGATCTTCTACCGTACCACCGTAGGATACACCGCCTTGCAATGCCCCTACATTACCAAGACCAAATGTTCCGTCTTGCATGTTATTTAAAATTGCACCAAACGAATTACCTTTTATTGTGTTTAATACAGGAATTTTTCTCACGTAATTTGGAGTATCAATGTTCGCAATGTTTTTTGCATGAACATCCATTCTGTTTCCGTGAGCTTTTAATGCTTTTGAACCTATATACATTGAATCAAGTATTCCCATATTCTGCCTCGCTTTTCTTCTTAGTACCTTTTTTCTATATACTATTTATCGTTATTTTCCTACGTTAACTGCAGTTTTCATCATATTAATTACATTAGACATACGACGTGTTGCCATTGTATAAATTAATGAATTTTCCTGCATACCAATTAATTCATCAGCAACGTTTACACCTACAACGCCGGTATCTTCATCCAAAATTGCAGATGTACCCATTTTTCTGGATAATTGAGTTTCCATAGGACCGTTTGCGTTACCTAAAACTGTTGCAAAATCAATATCTTGTCTTACATAGTTTGGAGTATCAACGTTTGCTACGTTTTCTGTTAATAATTTTTGTCTTCTCGCAACAAGCCCTAACACTTGTGATGTTCTTGCAAAACTATCTACCGGATTGAATGCTACCATATTTATTACCTCGCATATTTTTATTAATTACTAAGATTCTCTAATGTTAATTGATTTGTTATACATATCATCTGTAACCTTTAATACAGACATACTTGCCAACATTGAAGCATTAAGTCTTAACATATCGTTTACTGATGTATAAACATTTGTATTTGAATTTTCTAAGAAATTTTGTTTAATATAATTATGATTTTTAACAAGTTTTGGTTCACCTGATTCTTCAGTTTGCCAAACTCTATTACCTTGAGTATCTTGTTCCAAACCTTCGTTGCAATCAAATTGAACAAGAGGGATTGTACCCAAGCATTTACCTTTTGAATCCATAGCTGAATCATATGTAAATACACGACCGTCCGGCTTGATTTGGAATTTGTATAAATTTGCAGGAAGTTTTATGCCTGCACCTACAATCCAATTATCATTTGTCATAAGATACCCGTCTTTACCTCTTTTTAGTGAGCCATCACGGGTATAAGCAACTTCGCCATCAGGAGAAACGATTGGAATAAAGCCTTCGCCATCAATAGCAATATCATATGGATTTGAAGTAACTTTTAGGGAACCGTTTTGAAAATCTCTTCTTACAACACCTGAAACGTACCCGTCTTCAGACAAAATTTGTTCAAAACGAACAGCCTTATAGCCGTTTGTACTATAATTTGCAAAATTAGAGCCAACATAGCCCAGTCTTTCAAACATGCTGCTTGCGTTATTAATATTTTTTCTAATTATACCTTGAATACTGTACATAATATTACCTCGCTTTAACTTTTAGTCTATGCTTGACCTAACTGGCTTATAGCTTTTTGTAGTGTTGAATTACCAATCAAGAACATTTGTCTGTTTGCTTCAAAATTTCTTTTAATGGGCATTAAGCTCATAAATTCGTTTTGCAATGCAACGTTAGAAGCTTCAGTGTAACCTTGTTGGATTTGAGGATTTACAATACCGACACCATTTTGATCAACAACACCTAAAGTTCCTATTTTCGTCATCTTTTTAGTTTTTCTGTCGAATAAACTTATTGCACCTCTAGTGTTAACAATAACATCACTTGGTTTTTCCGGAATTTTATTAAATTTAATTGGAACACCTGTATTAGAAAGCACTTTATTATTTTCTAAATCAAGGAAGTTACCGTTAACGTCGATTTTAAAACGTCCATCACGAGTAATTTTGATACCGTCAGGAGTTTGAACTTGGAAGTAACCTTTTGTAGCGATAGCTAAATCCAAGGCATTATCCGTAGTAGTTAAACGGCCGACTGTATCGTCAACAACAGTAGATAAACCATCTACACCCAGATATTCAGTAAATGAAGATACAACAGATTCCTTACGTTGATAACCAACTTTATCAAAACCTGTAACGTTTTCACTTACATTAGCCATCAAAGCAGTTTGAACCTGCATAGCTTTGATAGCTGTTTTTAAACTACTTTCATTAAGTTGAACTCCGCCTTTAATTCTCATAAATACCGCCTCGCTTATTCACTTATTCTATTTATCGAAAGAATAATAATTAATTAGAGTAAATTTGTTAAAAATCATACATTTAGTTGACTTCATCATGTTTATAATGAAATTTTTAAAAAAGTCAAAAAAAATATTTGTCAAAAGCATGATAAAAACTGAGAAAGAGCGAGAATAAGTTAATAGAATATAAACAATGACAGATACTTGACATAAAATTATTTCTTTATTAAAATAGAAAATGTCAAAAGACATGCCGGCATAGCTCAACGGTAGAGCAACGGTTTTGTAAACCGTAGGTTGTAGGTTCGATTCCTATTGCCGGCTTGTTTTTATAGCAGACCTTAAACTTACAGAAGCCTTTGTGGCGCAGGGGTAGCGCACTCCCTTGGTAAGGGAGAGGCCACGAGTTCAAATCTCGTCAAAGGCAAATAATAAATGGGTCGGTGGCCGAGTGGCTAAAGGCAACAGACTGTAAATCTGTCGACGCGAGTCTACGGTGGTTCGAATCCACCCCTGCCCACCATTTAAAAACAGGCATTTGAAATATTTCAAATGCCTGTTTTTAAACAGACAGTACTTGTTGGAAATAAAATAATATGAAAAAATTTTTTACAACTTTTGAAAAACATCAAATTATACTATTTATTTTTTTTTGGATTTTATTTTCATATGCTGTGTTACCTTTACATAGTATTGATACTTATGCTTTTTCCTTAAGTATAGACAATTTACATAAAGCGTTTTTAGCAAAAGATATTAGAACCATTTTAAACTTTAATCCTTATGCATATGGTTGGATATGGTGGTTTTTTAACGGAATTATAACCTTTCCACTATTTCTCTTAAATAAAATATTTAATTGTGATTTTCTTTTACTATCAGCATTAAAACAGATTTCTCTAGTTTTTTCTTTTTCATCCATATATTTAATATACAAAATATTGGGATTCTATACCAAAGATAATATCTATACTTGAGCGGAACTCTACCTTTATTCTTACGTTATGCTCAAATGTTTGACACAACTCAAATGCACCTTTTTTTTGGATTATTATCAATTTATTTAATATTAAAAGATAAATTATTAACGATTAAAACCATCTTTTTATCTGCTATTTGTCTATCTATTTCAGTTAGTATTAAGATTATTGGCATATTTTTTGCCCCTTTTATTGGATTATTACTCTTAGACAGTATAAATTATACAATTAATAAAGAAAATCTATATAAAATTTCTATATTTATTTTAACTTTCGCTATAAGTACAATTTTTTTTTACAAATCCTGCATTATTGCTATATCCTGTATATAAAAGGGAAATAGAAGAATATTTTAACATGATGAAAACATACTCTGTATCCATACAAATAGAAAGTTTTGTATCTCGAATAAATTTATTTAAAGGCATGTATAATGACTGTTTTGGTTGCTATTATTATTTTTTATTTTTACTTTCTTATTTATTTGTAAAACTATTCAAGATATAAAAATAAAATCATGTAAATTTTTATATTTGTTCATAACTATTATATTAATATTTTTCTTTTTTAATATAATTTTTCATAGCGGAAATAACGTAAAATACGTAGGTACCTTTAGTATCTTTTTCCCTTTCGCCTTATTAGCCCTAGAAAAACTTAAAAAAACTGGTTACATACTACTCTTTATATTATTCTTGGGGATTTTTTATTCAACAAATATACATAACAAGAATAACTCTTTTTTTCAGAATAACCAAACTTTTAAAACATCATTAAACATGTTTTACATAAAAAAGAATAATAAAATTAATGATTTTTTATTACTAAAAGATTTAGAAACTTTTGTTATCCCCTATTCTAAAACTAATAAAAATAAAATTAATATTGTCATAGATGGAATTGAAGTAGTTGCTCCTCATGCAGGAAAAGACAACGTTCTTATCGTACACACTTTTAATGACATGTCTGGGAGCATCCCAATATTTGATTGGAGATTTGACTCACGTAAAAATATAAATTATATAATCATTCACAATAACCCTAAAAAAATGTTTTTATCCAAAACGGAAACATTACCAAAAATGGGGGTTAATAACAAAAAAATATATGAAGATTTAGAAAAAAACAGAAAAATTTTTGGAGCATCTATTGCCAAAATTTATGTTTTATATATAATGGAATTATGTTTAGAATATTAATTACTGGTGCAAGTGGATTTGTTGGACGAAAAGTTGTCGAGGAAATCCTAAAGACCTATCCAAATAATGATGTAGTAGCGTTAGCTTCTAATGAGCTAACGATAAGTACAATACTACACAATAATTATAATATTGACGAAAATTACTTATTAAATAATGGTTGCGAAAATGTAGAAGTTATTTTACACATTGGTGCCTATACACCAAAGTCTGGTGAAGAATCAAATTATATATTTGAAAACAATAGAAATATCTACACAACTGAAACTCTTCTTAGACAAAATTTACCTAACTTAAAAAAAATTGTTTTCATAAGTACATTGGATGTCTATGCACCTTGTGAAATAATAAACGAACAATCTCTAGTTGAACCAGTCAGTATCTATGGATGGTCAAAATTATATTGCGAAAAAATGATTGAATCATACGCAAAAGAAAAAAATATTAAGTATAATATTTTAAGGCTTGGGCATGTCTATGGAGAAGGAGAAGAACATTATAACAAAATATTACCTCTTACAATAAAAAAAATATTAAATAATGAGCCTATCGAAATTTATGGAGATGGCAATGCAATTAGAACGTTCATCTATATTGAGGATGTTGCAAAAGCGATAGTCAAATCAATTGATATTGATTATAATACTATTAATGTTGTTGGTTCAGAACCAATCACAATAAGAAATTTAGTAAAAAAAATTATTAATATTTCAAAAAAAGAAATTAAGATAGTTTATACTCATCCCGAAATGCAAAATAGAAATTTAATTTTTGATAATACTTTATTAAAAAAATATTTATTAAAGGAAATTACAGATTTAAATTATGGTTTAGAGAAAGAATATCATTATATGGAGAAAGTACATTGAAAAATAAACGTAGAGAAACACAACACAAAATAGTCAAATACATACATGCTATACAACCCGGAACTATATGTAATCTAAATTGCAGCTATTGTTATGTACAAAAATTGAAAGATAAAGGTCAACCAGCAACATTTGATTATCCGGTTGAACATATGATTAAAGCTCTTTCAAAAGAAAGAGTAGGAGGAACTGCTTTTATTACTTATGTCGGTGGTGGTGAAACTCTTATTCCGCCTGAATCTATACAACTTATTCGTGGTCTTTTGGAAAACGGACATTTAGTAAATGTTACATCTAATATTGTATATTCTCCGGGAATTGATGCACTTCTTGAATTTCCAAGAGATTTGCTGGATAGATTGTCTTTTACTTGTTCTCTACATTATGTTTCATTGATTGAAAGAAATAAAAAAGAAGAATTTATAAACAGTTTAAATAAGTTTAAACAACACGATATTTCATACCACGTTAATATGACAATAGGTGAAGATTATCTTCCTTATCTCGATGAAATAAAACAATGGTGTCTTGATGAAATAGGATTTTTACCAACTGTAACTTTCGCAGTTGATGCTGATAATGGCTGGAGAAGATATCCTTTATTTACTTATGAATTAGTTAAAGAAATTACTGATAAATTTTTAAACAGCAGTGTTGCTACTTTTGAAGAATATTTTGGAAGAGAATATCGAAAAGAATTTTGTTATATAGGAGATTGGGGGTTTATCCTTAATTTACAAACAGGAAATATTAGTGCATGTTTCCAATCTCCTACAACACAAAATATTTTTGAAAATTTATCTGAACCTATAAAATATGAAGCCGTAGGGACTTGTTGTGCAACTTATTGCACTATGGGACCTGCTTTTCAGGCTTTTGGATTTTTACCAGATTTTGATTATGTTTTTCCGACATATTATGGAATGTATAAAGATAAAATGTATGTTGGTGGAGATTTTAAAGAATATTTAAATAACAAATTATCAGAAACAAATAAGAAATATTCATTCTTAAAAAAAATGTATATAAAATATAAAAGATATTCCTCAAAAGAGTATAGAGAACGCATTAAACAAGCTAAAAGTGATAAAGGAGTAAAATGATAGAAAAAAGAATAACAAAATATATTCATGCTATACAATCAGGAACTATTTGCAATTTAAGGTGTTCATACTGTTATGTTCCTAATCTTGCAGATGCAAACAGATGCACTCCTACAAAATTTAATTATCCGATAGAACAAATTGCAAAGGCTATTTCACAGGAAAGACTGGGGGGACCCGCTCTTATAACTCATGTAGGGGCAGGTGAAACATATTTAACAGATGAATCAGTTAATCTTTTGAGATTATTTTTGGAAGAAGGCCATGTTGTAAATGCTGTTTCTAATATGACATATACACCTGCAATTGAAAAAATTTGTAATTTCCCTGCTGAATTGAGAAAACGTTTACAATTTAGTGCATCATTTCATTATCAAGAGTTATTAAGACGTAATCTTTTGGATACTTATTTTGATAATTTAAAAAAACTGGATGAAGCTGGAATTGTATATTATGTTAATTTAACATTAGGTGAAGACTGTAAAGATAATCTCGGTGAAATTAAAAAACTTGTAAATGAGAAAACAGGAAGAAATCCTTTTATACTGTTTTGTATGGATCCCGAAGATAACTGGAAAAGATGTGATTTTTTTACAAAAGATTTTATTAAAAAATTAGTTGATGAATTTGAAGTTGATCATTTACTTATAGAAGATAAACTTACATATGGAAAAAGAAGAAATGAATTTTGTTATATGGGAGATTGGGCATTTATTTTCAATTTAGAATACGGAACAATAAGTGGTTGTTTTGACTCTCCAATGACACAAAATATTGTTGAAGATTTATCTAAACCTATACATTTTGAAGCAGTAGGTAAATGTTGTTCACACTATTGTGCAATGGGCGCAAGATTTTTATGTTTAGGAGTTATTCCAGAATTAAAAAACTTTCCTAATTATAATAAATTATACGATAAATTTAAAAACCATCCTGAAACAAGTGAAGTACGATCAATGACGAATAATTATCTTTGGGAAACAAATAAACAATATAGCTGGATTAAAAAAAGAAGAATTATGGAAAGAAGAAATAATGATCCGGAATATCAAGTCGGGACATGGATGGAAAAAGGAAACAATGAATAAAAATATGTATATGAGGTAATTTTATATGGCTAAAATTATGTTAATAGCATTCCAACCAATTATTGGAAATAGTATAAAAGATTTAGTATGCTACTATGAATCAATCATACAAGAATTAACAAAAGAAGGAAATGAAATTCTTGTATTAAATAACTTTTACATAGAAACACATAAATATAAAAAAGTAAAAAGGCAGTATATAAGTACTATCGTGGAGCAAGTTAAGAATTTTGCACCTGATATCATTTTTTCATTTAATAATCAAATCTACGAAGATATTATCAACGTTACGAATTGTCCAATACTTAGCTTTGAAGCAGATTTAGTTGAATTTATGGCTAATAAAGAACTAGTAAGAAAATATTCAGATAGGTATTATTTAGTATCTTTTTATCCTAAATTTGTTTCTGATTATTTTGCATTGGGATTTAAAAAAGAACATATAATAAACTTACATTGTGCAACGTCAATACAAAAAGAGTCTTTAGAAAAGAAAAATGAAATCTCATTTATTGGAACAAGATTTGCAACAATAAAAGAGAATATCGCATCTGATTTGTTACAAAATAACTCTTCAAACTTATATGAATTATACAAAGATTTCTATAAGACTCCAAGCTATGATTATAAGAACTTACTAAGTAAATACCTAAACTTAACAATTGATAAAGAGATAGATTATTATGGTATTTTTGATTATCGTATCTACGTATTACAGTCAATTTATGATTTGGGTCTTAAATTATATGGTATTTATTGGGATAGATTACCACTTGAATACATTCAATTAATGACTTGTTTTGATAAAACACCTACTTATTCGCTTAAACACAATCAAGACCTTTACAACTCTTCAAAAATAAATTTATCAATCTCTCATCCACAATGTAAGGGATATTCATTTCCTTGGCGAATTTATGATATCATGGCATCAGATGGTTTACTTATAACCTCTGAATCAAAACTCTTGGATGAAATAACTAAAGATTTTGTTAAAGTCCCTAGTTTTAATTCACCTTATGAAGTTAGGGATTTGTGTAAGTATGCATTAAACAATCCAAATTATTGCAAAGATATTATAGAAGCTTCAAACAAATTTATAGAAAAACATGGACGTTGGTCAGACAATTTTAAAGTTATAGAAGATATAACCAATATAAAGTTAGTAAATTTACAAACAAATAAAATTGGAAGTTCCTGTTTTGTTGAACTTGAATTAAAACCAGAATCAGAACCATTTTTGCATAATTTAAAAATAAAACAAAGATTAGCTATAATTTCTGGAGCGTTTCAGTTAATATTAGGTCAAATTCCTTTAGTTGACTTAATATTAGCAAATAAATTAAAAAGACTTAAACTAAAGAAAAAAATATTAAAATATTGGAGATAATATAAACACATTAGATAAAAATTTCTAATATTATTTCTTTATTCGTTAATTTTTATTAATATTAAAATTTTTTGGGGCAAGATTTTTACTAATTTTTGCTTTATATATTCATAGGGAATATCTATGATTAATGTAAATTCTGTTAAAGCACAAAATTACTCTTGTGCTGATTCTAAAAACAAAAGCAATAAATACTTTTTAAAACCAACGCCTCACGATACAGTTTCTTTTACTGCTAATGCAATAAACGTTCAAAACTGTATTAATGAACTTGAAAAAATTAAAATTGACGGTAGATTTTCTGAGAGAAAATTTGAAAAACAAGATTTAGATATCCTTAAAGATGTTTTAAACAAGGATAATTCAAAGTGGGAACTTGTTAAAAAGCTTTCAAATACAAAAGGTATCGGAAGCAAAACAGTTACTGTTATAGCTTGTTGCTACGATAAAGACAGAAGTCAAAAAGTTATTCAAAACTTTAATAATATTGATAAATTAAAGGATAAAAAAAGCGGACTTTTATCAAAATTTTCGGATAAAGAACTCAATACATTAAAAATATTCTCACTAAAAAATGTTGAAAATTTTGACAAAATTATAAAAATGGCAAAATCAGACATTTTTAATGCAAAAGAAATTATATCTTTTGCTAAAAAAGCTGATGAAAAAGATATTCTTGAAACATACAATATTATTAAAGATAATACTTATAAACAAAAATATTCAGAAAGTTTAAAAAAACATAGCAAATATGATATCAAAACTCTAAACAATTTATATGCTTTTTCTAAAACAAATCTATCAGAAGAAGACATTTTCAATATTAAAAAACTTGCAGGCAAAGATTTTCCATTAATTGCAAACATTGTAAGGCAAACAGAATCAAAAAATCCACAAATGTCTTTTGTTGAAGATAAAGTGAACGAAAATGCATATATACTTAAAATAAAAGCTAATACTAACAATGGTAAAAGTATAGGCGAAATCTTTTTATCTGAAAAAGAAGGGTTTACTTCTGCCAGAATAACCGATTACGAAAACAAACAAATTTATTCAGAGAGTAAGGATCTTAGAACAAATATAGTAACCAAAAGAGTTAGAGAATCTGAGTCAGATATTCTATTATCAGAAATGTCCTACGAAAAAGACAAAAACAAACAAATAAAAAATAAAACTATAATCGAAAAATCTGATATAATCGGAGCATACAATGTATATAAATTTGATGAAAACGGCAACAAAGTTCAAACAAGCTCAGCAAATATAGATAAAAATGGTAATAAAATCGTTAAAAAGAAATTAAAATCATTAGACGGAACAATTACCAATTATAATTATACCGAAGATAAAAAAGGTAATAGAAAAATTAATTATACAATTACTGACAATACCGGAAAAGAACTGTATAAATTGAATTCTACATTTGAAGTTATTGATAAAAACACGTTCCGCTCAACTAAAAACGGAAAAACTTACAACATAAAATTCAGCGATGACCAAATAGAAATAGAAAACATTTTAGGAAAGCAAGTTCTTACCGGAACAAGGAGTCTTTCAACACTTTTAGATACAAGAAAACCTGAAAACATTATTAAATGTCTTAAAACTGTTTCCGGAGAAGATTTAATGAGATTAATCTTACTTGTTGGAAACATAACAAACAACAGCAAAAATTCAGGAAGCTTTAATGCCGGCTCTTGTAGATTAAATTTACCAAAGGCAGATTTATTCATTTTTTCACATGAATTAGGGCACGCATTTGATTTTGTTCACGAATACAATCAATACAATTTAATTTCTGAAAATTCAAGTATCAGAAAAACATATAAAGAAGAATTAAAAAGATTTAACGAACACTTTTCACAACCTCAAAAAGATTCTGTTGAATATTTCATTAACAGAAAAAGCCACTATAACGGCGATTGGGGAGGATTAGGCGAAATTGCCGCAGAAACTAATGCAATAATGCATTCTTTAGGGTCTGTAAATCTTCCTGAACTTGAAGAACGTGCACATTTCTTACAACAATATTTTCCAAAGACAATCGCAAAAATTGCAAATAAATACGAAACCATTGTAGTTCCACGTGCATACGCACCTTCTCTAAAGGTTTAATTTGGCATTTTATCGTTTACTTTAAATTGTTTGTAAAATTTGTTTGTTACTTATAAACGAATTCATATCCAATTGCAAAATATTATTTATTTCATCCATACTTTCTGATTCGCCAAATATAATAGCAAATAAAGGTTTTTCAAGATAATTGATTGGTCTGAATGATAAGATTTTACTAAAACTATGCTGCAATTCGATATAATCAAAATCTATGCTATCTTTTTGGATATTTGCAGGAGTTTCTGCCATTGCAAAATAATATATCTTGTTTTCTTTATTTTTTAAAATATTGTCCCATTCGGGTTTTTTATCCGAATTAAAATATTCATATATATTTATCCCGTATGCATATTCTGCTAAATCTGTTGTACACCAGCCTGCAAAACGCAATGGATTAATTTCAACAGGAATAACTTCACTATTTTGTTTTTTTATAACTTCTATATGCATTGGAAAATTCTTTATATTCAAAGCATTACCAATTTTATTCAGAATTTGAGTAAAATTATCTAGATTTGATTCAATAATTTCTTTTGATGAAATATATGCTCTATCACTTACATCATCCTCGCTAACAAAAGGATGTTGAAAAATATTTAAAATTACAGCTTCGCCTAAGTTATTAAAATATGCATCAATTGCAAATTCCACACCTTCAATAACTTCTTCTATAATGAATTCTGAAGAACTTAAAACTGAATTTGGAAAATGTTTTTTAAACTCAGAAATTTCCAATTTTATTTGTGCTAATGCATCATTCCATTCTGAATGAGAATTTACTTTATGCACGCCCATACTCAAGAAACCAACAGACGGCTTGATTATAAATTTTTGTGGCAGCGAATTTATATCAATTTTATCCAATTCATCTAACTCTACCTTATCAAAATAAAAATTCGGATATATTGATTTTATTTGTTTTCTAAACTCGTATTTATTTTTGCATATATTTATTAATCTTGCTACATTTGAATTTGGAAGAGTTTTCAATATCCAATCTATTGAATTTTCAGAATTTGAATAAATTTTTACATTAGAATCATTATTTAATTCTTCTATTGCTTTATTATCATCAATAAGATTTAATTTATAGTTATTTAAAGCTTTTTCTGAAATTGCATTTTTTAGTACCAGAATCTGATTTTTTTCTAACGTAGATAACAACAAATCCGACACATAAGGTTCTTCTAATATAAACATTTTTCCCTTTCTAATATTAATAAATATACATACTTCTTAGATTCATATAAAAAGTATAATACAAAAATTTAATTACGTGCTAGAATTTAAATAGAGGATGTTTATACAAATTTTAAATAACATAAATAATTTTAACGAAATGTGTATGAATAGTATAACAAGTTTTGTACACTTGTTTAATGTCCCAAAATTTCTAATAGATCCAATTGCCGAAAGTATTAATTTAATACCGTTTTTGTTTTTTATTTTTGTAATAATAGAAATTATTGAAAACTATTTTTCTGAAAAAATAGAATCTCTTTCACTAAATTCAAGAAAATTTGGACCATTAATCGGCAGTATTCTTGCATCAATTCCTCAATGCGGGTTTTCTGTAATTGCAACAATGTTGTACATAAAAAGATATATAACTCTTGGAACACTTTTAGCAGTATATTTGGCAACAAGCGATGAAGCAATCCCTATATTATTAGTGCATCCTGAGAGAGTTTCAATAATAATGCCAATATTACTAATAAAAATTACTATTAGTATTATCTGTGGATATTTAATTGACTTTATTATAAGACCTCAAGTTCAAGAAAAACTTAATCACGTTGAAGTAGATGAAAGCGGTTGCTGCCATAATAAAATTCATTCGACTATCAAAACTTTATTTATCCACCCAATTAAGCATACCTTTAATATTTTTGTGTTTATCTTAATTATTAATTGTTGTTTAAGTTTTTGCTTAACTTATTTCAACAGCACACTTAATGCTCTATTCAACACTAACCAATACACACAAATATTTTTGTCTTCTTTGGTAGGTTTAATTCCAAATTGCGGTGCTTCTGTTTTAATAGTAATGCTTTATTTAAAAAATATATTAAACTTTGGGGCATTGATTTCAGGTCTTTCAACGAATGCAGGATTAGGACTTTTAGTTTTGTTTAAAAACAATTCTTCAATAAAAAATTCGTTATTTATTTTAACCATACTATTAGTAATCTCTTGTTTCTTTGGACTTTTAATAATGTTATTAAGTTAGTTTAATTTGTAGTAGAATAAAATTATGACAAGACAATTTCAATTTTACATAGTACCAACACCAATAGGAAACATAAAAGATATAACACTTAGAGCGATAGAAGTTCTAAAAGAAGTTGATATTATTGCATGTGAAGATTCCAGAGTTACACAAAAGCTCTTAAATCACTACGATATCAAAACAAAAACAGTTTCTTACCACAAATATAATGAACGAGAGCGAGTATCCATGATATTGGATATAATAAACAGTGGGAAAAAAGTAGCACTTGTATCAGATGCAGGCACTCCACTTATTTGTGATCCTGGATCAATTCTTTTAGAAGAATTAAGAAAAAATAACATTTCAACAACATCACTAACAGGCTCTTGTGCGGTTTCTACATTTTTATCCCAAATTCCAAGAGATACTGAAGAATATACCTTTATAGGATTTTTACCAAAAACAGATAAACAAATTCAAGATATATACCAAAAATACAAATATTTGAACATGGTGTTTTACGATTCACCTAACAGACTTGTAAAATCGTTAAAGCTTATTCAACAAATCGAGCCAAAAATCAATGTTGCAGTGGGCAGAGAGCTAACAAAACTATTTGAAGAAATAGTTGTTGATTCAATAGATAAGGTTATTGAGCATTTTTCGGGAGAAGTTAAAGGCGAAATTGTTGCAATGACTTTTGCTTGCGAGAATTCCGAGATTGATAACATAAAAGATAAAATTGAAATTTTAAAGCAAAAAGACTTCAAATCTAAAGAAATAGTTGAAATAATTACAACATTGTATGATGTAAATAAAAACGATGTAAAAACATTACTATACTAAGATTTAAAGACAACTTATTTACAACTTGTTTTGGTAGTCCAATTTAGTTCATCTCCACATTTTAAGTAATCCAAGTTGCCCATATTTACTACCCACCAAGTAACATCATAAATATCGTATTTATTACTTACAGCTTCATCAAAAGAAAAACCTTGACAAGTCAAATAGTCTGAAATTAATGTCTCACCACAGCCCATTACAGACTGATCTTCTGCTGAAGCAAAACCTTCAGGAATTACACCTTTATCTGTTATAACAAAATCAAATCTATCAAAACCAAACTCATTTTTACCTTTATCACCATCAATATCAATCAATACATCTGCATATAATTATATTCCGCCCTTAATGGAGTGAGTAATCAATGTTTATTGGCGATTTTTGGGTAGAGTGAAACTCGTAAGAGCAAATAGCCGTTATTTGAGTGCTAAATTTGCGTTTAGCAAATTGAACGAAAATTAAGGCTATGCTCACCCCAAAAATCAAGACAAACAACTGCTAGAGTTGGTTTGTCTGAGCGTATGCGAGTTACCAACTCTTTGGTTGAATAATTACAATTGATTAACGAACGCAATTCGGGGCGTGGCTTTTGGGAACCTTTTGCCAACAAAAGGTTCGTTTGATTAAAATTTTTATGGAACTTTTGCGTCAAAAGTTCCTCCACCTGAAGGATTATTCTAACAATTGTTAAAATAATTTCAATAAGTTTTTTATGAACCTTTTATATTAAAAGGTTCACACCCACTCTTCTTTATAAAATATCAATTGGATCAACATCAACAGTGAGTTTTATGTCTTTTGGCAAAACTATTTGATGTAAAAATCTTGAAATAAAGTCGTGTCCTTTTTCATCCATTCTGTTTTTTACAAGAATTTGAAAACGATACTGTCCGTTTAACCTTTCAAAAACGCACATTGTAGGGCCTAAAACTTCTAATTTTTCTGATATACCAAATTTATCAACCATTGTATTGAGTCTAAGTGCAATTTCTTGAGAAGCTTTTTCCGCTCTAAATTGATTTTCACAACTTAGAATAAATCTTATAATTTTTGAAAATGGCGGATATTCAAATTCTTCTCTTGCAACAATTTCCGTATCAAAAAATTGCTTATAATTTTGTTCTCTTGCGGTTTGGAGTGCATAAAAATCCGGATTATATGTCTGAAACAGCACGTTTCCTGTAAATTCGCCTCTACCTACACGTCCTGCGACTTGTGTTAAAAGTTGAAAGCCTCTTTCTGATGCTCTAAAATCAGGCAAATTAAAACTTGCATCCGCACTAATTACACCAACAAGAGTAACATTCGGATTATCAAGACCTTTTGCAATCATTTGTGTTCCAACAAGAATATCTATTTCACCTTTTTGAAAACTGTTTAAAATCTTTATGTGCTCGTTTTTTCTCATCAATGAATCGCTATCAATTCTTACTATATTCACATCTTGGAACAATTCTTTTAAAAACATTTCGATTTTTTGTGTACCTGTCCCTGAATTATGCAATGCATCAGAACCGCAAGTCGGGCATTCTTCAGGGAAAGACATTGTTTGATTACAGTAATGACATCTTAACCTGCTGTCAGCTGAATGCCAAATCATCGGGATAGCGCAATTCGGGCATTCTATCACCGTTCCGCAAGATTGGCATTGTGTGTATGTTGAAAAGCCGCGTCTGTTAATTAAAATTATTACCTGCTGACCTTTTTCCAATGTCGCTTTTATTTCATTTTGCAAAGGTTTTGAAATTACACCTCTATATGCAGCTTGCATGTGAGTTTGCATATTTATCACGTAAGTTTTTGCTAACGGGGCATTATTATATCTGTTTTTCATTTCAAACAGAGTTTTTGAATTTTGAGCCCTGTAATATGAAGTTATATCAGGAGTTGCTGAACCCAAAATTAATTTTGCATTATGAAATTCTGCTAATTTTTCAGCAACAAGTCTTGCATCATACCTGGGTGCAGGAGAAGTTTGCTTATAAGCACTTTCGTGTTCTTCGTCAATAATAATTAATCCGATATTTTTCAATGGAGCAAATACGGCAGAACGAGCACCCGCAAGAATTTTAATTTCATTACGATACAATTTTTGCCATACATCATATCGTTCACCTTCTGAAATTGAGCTGTGCCATATTGCAATATCATTTATCCCAAACTTTCTTGCTAATCTTTTTGTTAATTGCGAAGCTAACGCTATTTCTGGAGCTAAAAATAATACATTTTTGCCTGAATCTATTGTATCTTTGATTAATTTAAAATAAACTTCGGTTTTGCCTGATGCTGTTACACCATGAATAAGTATCGGATTATTTGTTTTTAACTTTTTTATTCCTTCATAAACTTTTTGCTGCTCCCCTTGAAGTGCAAATAATTCTTCCTGCTTAACATCAGAAAAAATACTTAAAGGATTTCTGTACAATTCATCTTCAACAATTTTTAAACACCCTAAACTTTCCAGTTTTTTTATCGTCGCACGAGTAGTTTTTGCATGCTTTTCAAATTCTGTTAAATTTACTCTTTTAAATTTTTCCAACAAGTCCAAAACTTCCAATTGACGTTTTGTTGCTCCGTCTTTTTTGATAAATTCAACCAATGCTTCAGTTTTTGCATTTTTATCAATAAGTTTTAGCGGAATTGCCATATTTAAAACGGTTATAAAGTCGCAACAATAATAATTTGCAACCCATTCTAAAAGTTTTAAGTATTCAAGCGAAAAAAGAGGCTTTTCATCAAGGATTTTACTGATTTTTTTTGCTTTAATTTCAGGTGGTAAATAATCCGAAAAGCCTACAACAAAAGCATTTATCAAACCTTGTCGTCCGAAAGCAACAGAAACAGCCTGTCCAATTTGTATGACAGGCTTCATTTCTTCCGGTATTAAATAACTAAATGTTTTTACGCCTAATCCTTTTATGTTTACAAGGACAAGAGCATATTTACTCACTATTCTTCTGCCTCAGTAGTAAATTCTTTGATTGCTTCGTCAATTGCATCTCTTAGAATTTCTAAATTTTCAGGAGAACAAGTTACACCTTTTTTTGTAGGTAACCAAGTTTGCCCATCATCAGTTGTATAGTGAATTCTTAAATCTAAATAAGATTTACCTTTATATTCGTTAATTGAAATTTGCATTTGTTCAGTTGCACTTCTTGGAACTGTTGCTATTAATTTTGGTTCTTGTGCCATTTTTTTCTCCTTTATTTTTTATCTAAAAAAATTATATCATGGAATTTATATAATCAAATATTTTGTGAACAGGATAAATTAAATTTTTAATATTAGTATTTTCATCAAGTTCTAAAGTAATTGTCGGAATATTTCTCTCCACCCCGCAATATGTTCCAAAACTTCCCGGAGTCGGATACCCTATATCAGATTCGACAGGATATTTTATTATTTCTGAAATCTTTTCAGCAATTTCAAGAGCATCGCCATCATAATTTACTACACAATATGGAGAATGCAAAGTTAAAATAAATTTTGGATTATATTCCTCTATAACCTCTATCATAAATTTTGTTTCAATCTCACTTGCAGGTTCATTCCCGCCAAAATAATGTTCATCCTCAGCTACAACCCAGTTCTGAGTTGGAAAATTTCTGTTCAAATCAACATTATTAGCATTCTGACGAGTATTCAACTTTTTGCCATCAGGATTTAAACATGGAATAAACAGAGTTTGACTGTTTTTATGTGTTTTTAAATACTCATTAATTAAAAACTCGCCCTGTGGTTCATCCCCATGAAAAACACCAATAACCAAAAACGGTTTGTAACTGCTATTGCCTAATAATTGTATCTTTTGACCTAATTTTGAAATTGTTTCTTTTAATACTTTCATTCGAATAACGCATTTATAAAATCTTTTGGAACAAATTCTTTCAAATCTTCCATTTTTTCACCAATACCAATTAATTTAACAGGAAGTTTTAATTCTTTTGCAACAGCTAAAACAATTGCCCCCTTGGCAGAACCATCCAATTTTGTAAGTGCAACTGATGTTAAATTAACAGCTTCCGTAAACACCTTAGCTTGCTGCAAACCATTTTGTCCTGTGTTTGCATCCAATACAAGCATACATTCACACAATAAATCAGGAGCCTTTTTATCAATAACTGTCTTAATTTTTGATAATTCTTCCATTAAATTAAATTTATTTTGCAATCTTCCTGCTGTATCAATTAATAAAATATCATAGTTTTCGTTTTTAGCTTTTTCAATTGATTCATATACAACGGCAGCTGGATCTCCTTTATCTTTTCGCACAATATCAGCACCAGCACGTTTTGACCAAATATCAAGCTGCTCTTCAGCGGCAGCCCTAAACGTGTCTGCCGCAGCTACAAGAACTTTTTTACCGGATTGCTTAAATTGATATGCAAGTTTACCTATTAGAGTCGTTTTTCCAACACCATTTACACCTGTTATAAAATAAATGCTCAAACCGTCATTCATTTTCAATTTTGTATCACCTGCATCATCAAGAGTCTTCATAAATGATTCTTTTAAATAATTTTTTACTTCTGAAGGTTTTACTTTTGTCTGATTTCTTAATTTATCAACAAGTTCTGCAGCATAATTTACACCCAAATCTGCACCGATAAGTAAGTCTTCCATATCTTCAAGAACAAATTCAGAAAATTCTTCTTCCTCTTGAACCGAATCAACAACATTGCCAACCAAATTTTTAGCTGTGTTTGATACTGCATTTTTTAAATTTTCAAATGTGTTAGAAAAAAAATTAAACATTATTTTATACCATGTTCATAAATAACTTTTGCCAAAACCCCATTTACAAAAGATGAACTTTCTTCTGTTGAATATTTTTTAGCCAATTCAACCGCTTCATCTACAACAACCTTGTGCGGAACTTCTTCTATATACATAAGTTCTGTTATAGCAATTCTAAGAATGTCTTTATCAATTCTTACCAATCTGTCAAAATCCCAACCTTTTGCGAATGTTTTTATTTCATTATCAACCTCATCATGGTGTTTTTTATACGCTTCAGAGATTTTTAATGTATAAGCCTGAACATCTGATGTATTTTCAAGTGTTGTAAACTCAGCTATTTCAATTGCCATAAGAGTTTTTTCTACAATTTCCAATAACTCATCAATTTTTGCAGTTATATCAGAAGTCAAAGGTAGCGGAACAGGAACATTTGAAACTTCTAAAGGTCTTTTTAAATTCGTTTCATGATTTGCTTCATACTCATCAATATATTGCTTCATATCAATCAACGGACCTATGGTAAGTTTTAAATCGTTTCCTGCATTATTTGTAAGAATCCTAACTGATTTTAACAATATTTGTTTGAAATCATCAGTAGAATATTTTGTTATAACTTTTTCAAATTGCGAAAATAATATTAATGCTAATTCTCTTGCTGCTCTGCGTGCTTGCATTTTATGTACCTCTATAAAATTATCTTTCTTTTTTTATGCTATCACAAAATTTTTTTTCATGGTATATTTCAATTAGGAGTTTTTTAAAAAAAGAAAGGTGTAAAAAATGAAAAGAGCTATCGTAGTAGTTATTGACTCTATGGGTATCGGTGCAATGCCTGACTGTAAAGATTTTAATGATGTACCTGAATGTAATACATTGAGAAATGTTTGTAAATTTAACAACGGATTAAATGTACCAAACCTTGCAAAATTAGGCTTAGGAAATATTCAAGATTTTCAAGGAATTGAAAAAGTTTCAAACCCAATTGGTCAATATGGAACTATGAAAGAAAAATCAAATGGTAAAGATACAACAACCGGACACTGGGAAATGGCTGGTATTGTTTTAAAAGAAGCTTTTAAAACATTTACTCAAACAGGTTTTCCAAAAGAAATTATTGATGAATTTGTAAAACGCACAAACTGTGGCGGAGTTTTAGCTAACTGTGCAGCAAGCGGAACAAAGGTTATTGTTGATTACAACGACGAACATCAAAAAACCAAGTATCCTATCGTTTATACAAGTGCAGACAGCGTATTCCAAATTGCAGTTGATACAGATTTAATTCCTCTATCAACACTGTATGAATGGTGTCAAATTGCAAGAAAAATGTTTGATGATATCGGAGTTACGGTATCACGTGTAATTGCAAGACCATACCACGTTGTTGACGGAGTACCTACTCGTATTGGAAAAGACAGACGTGATTACGTTTTAGCACCTGATCAAGATACAATTCTAACAGATGTTGCTAATAACAATGGTACTGTTGTTGCTATTGGTAAAATTGAAGATATCTTCTGCAAACAAGGTGTAACTCACGCTATTCACACAGGTTCTAACAAAGAAGGTCTAGAATTAACACTAAAAGCTATCAATAATACGCTTGATTTAAAATCAATTGAATACAAATCTGTTCCAAATGCAGATAAATCATTTATCTTTACAAATCTTGTTGATACAGACATGCTATTTGGACACAGAAACGATGCAAAAGGTTATGGAAATGCTATTGAAGAAATAGATACATATATTCCAAAATTCATTGAAGCAATGGGAGATGAAGATTATCTTGTTATAACCGCAGACCACGGATGTGATCCGACTGTTCCCGGAACTGATCACACAAGAGAGTATGTTCCTATTTTAATATACAGCAAGCAACTACCTCCAAAAGACCTAGGTATGCTTGAAGGATTTGACTCAGTGGCTAAATTTATCAAACAATGGATTTTTTAATTTATTTGTTTTATAATAAATTTTGTAAGTAAAAAGAAACAAAATAAGGAGAAAAACATGAACGTAACAATCGAAGATAGCTGCATTGCATGTGGTGCATGCGAATCAATTTGCGAAAAAGTATTTACTATTTCTGATAAAGCAGAAGTTAACGCTGCTGAAGTAGATGCAAATGCTGATAGCGTAAAAGAAGCTGCTGAAGCTTGCCCTGTTGGAGCTATTGTTATCGCATAGTTCAAAGACTCAAATATCAAGAAATGACTCAGGTATTACTCTTGAGTCATTTCTTTTTGTAAATTTATATTAATAAATGTATATAAATGTTATTAAAAACTTTTCTTATTACGATGAATGTAGTATAATAAATCCACAAGACTTAAATAGTGGGGTAAAAACATGCACAATATATCTTTTTTAGGAAAACGTGAAGACAGAAATACAGTTGAACAATTAAAAAAACAGGGAGATGCTCTTACATTAAATAATCAGCGTAATATCTCTAACGCTATTGATAATTTATCTAAGGATACATCAGAAGAAACTATTAAATTTTTAATGAATGTCGCTCAAGGTTTAAGATACGGAACAAGTTTTGAACTTGACGATAAAAAAACAAACAATGATTGGAAAGGTAAATTACAAAATGCAACTCAAAATGCATTAGCTAAAACAAAATCCCCAAATAAAAAAGAATTACAAGCTCAATTTAATGAAGTTTTTTTAAGCAAAAAAGAATTGTCTGATGAAGAAAAAGATGTATTGGCATTGAGAGATAATTTGTTAAAAACAAAAGGTTTGCCTCAAGCCATGAATGATTCTAAAATTGATGCTGTTAAAAATATTGCAAAAAATTTGGATTACTTTGTTATTTCTTCTGAAGTTACAACATCAGAAAAGAAATCATGCTTAGAAAAGTTAAATAAATTAATGAGCCCTGATTATAAAATTACAGCTCAATTAAAAGATAAAAAACCTCAAGTTTTAGGTGAATTATTAAATGATTTAGTTGTAAAAACACCTGAATCTGATATGCCTATAATTAAGACAACCGACCAAAGACATCACGGCATGTGTGCTGCAATTTCTACATCAAGAAAACTTATGGCATACGAATATAAAGATAAGTATGTAAATATGATTATGGAAGAACTTAGCAGCAAACCGACAATGGAAGTTTACGATGTTACAAAATTAGGAACAAATGAAAAAATTTCAGTACCAAAAACAGAAGTAGATTTCGATTATGCAGATGACAAAGGTTACAGAATTCTTGATGCATCAGCACTTCAATGGATGAATATTGCAGGAAATATCGGTAACGGAGAGATTCAATCCGAAAAATTTTCAGCTTTTGACAAAAAATATTTTGACACATTCCATGATGCTCACTACATGCGTGATTTCAATAGTCCAAAACTTAAAGCTCAACATAATCACCTAAGGGCCTTAGAAAAAGCGGAAGAGTTTGTTGGCTCTGCAAAAAGAGGTATGGAAAAACGTGAAAAAGAAGCTCTTGAACAAAGACAAAGTCAAAGATTTGATGCTCAAACAGTATTCAAAGCTAATAATATTCTTTTAAAAGAATTAAAAGAATTAATGCCTAAAAAAAGCGATGAAGACTTAAATAAAACATTAAATAAATTCTTAAAAATGGGTGATATAAAATCAGGACAATCTGATGATTTGCATTTTCACGATTATGAAGAACCTGAAATGAAAAAACAAAAAATGCAAAATTTCATTGTTGCAGAATATCCTGCTGTAAACAAAAAAGTTTTGGCTGAAAAAATGGATAATATCTTTAAAACTCACGAACTTTCAACGGAAACAACTGAGTATATGAATAGAGAAATTCAACCAAGATCTCCTCAAAATAAAATGAAAAAATTATATCAACCGTTATATCAAGCTGCTGCATCTTACAGAACAGCTATTGATAAACGACTAGATATCCCGACGAATTTATCAAAAGAAGCTGAAGAACTTGGTTTAGACAAAAAAGCTACAAAAGCCGAAGTTATGGCTAAATACGAAAAAGATGGAAAAGTTCTTCCTGAAAAATTATTAAGAGGTTTGCAAGATAAATTTAATAAAATTGCAAAATATGGTTCTGTTATTGAAAAAGCAGAAATAAAAGGTGAAAAAATTACAATGCCTGATTTATACAAAATTTCTGATGAAGAAAAATCAGCATTGATGAATGTTAGCAAAAACATAAATAAAATGTATGCTGAAGTATCCAGAGATACAAAAGCAATGCAAGCTAAACTGGAAAAACCTTTAAATGAATTAGCAAAACAAATCGGAAAAGAAAAAGGAAGTTTCTGGGTTCACAAAGAAGGTTCTTCAGGTTTATGCTCACCGGAAGAAGTTAGAATTCTTGAGCAAATGACTGGGAAACCTTATTATACGGAATACAGCGTAGAAACTTCTGCCGAAAAAATTAAAAAAGGACCTCATTCTGGTATTTCCGGAACTTCTGTATATCACAATGACCACGGCGGACACGCTCAATATATAGCAGATGTAGCACCATTGGTTGTTAAAGATCCAAAAACAGGAAAAGTAACAATAAAAGATGCTATTATGCATGATAACACTTGGGGTGCAAGTGAACATAAACGTACATGGCTTGATTCAAAAGGTTTATTAAGAACCGATTATCAAGTTGGTAGAGGCGGTAAAGACGGATATATCACAAATGCTGCTTGGCAAAACGGCACATTGGTGGAAGATTTTAAATACGATGTTGGACAAATTGATGGCGTTAATTTTAAAATGTTTTACGATGCAATTTTACCAACAACAGAAAACGATACAACAAAAACAGCTTCTAATTTGGTAAATAGTGCATTTATCGGACCTCAACTTTATATAAGCAAAGTTGCTTACGCTATGGACAAAGTTAAAGATATACCAACAAAAGACTTTGAAAAAGTTATGCAACGAGTAGAAAAAGCCGGATCTGGAGCTGATGCATTGGAATCACAAGTTTATACAAGCTTGGATAAAGTTAATTCAGAAGCTGATATGGCTAAAATGCCTACAAGAGTTAAAGATGTTATGAATGAAGTCGCTGATAGACTTTCTTTTAGACGAGAAGATGCATACGACTCAATGTTCAGAGCATTAGAATTAGATGTAAATATGAAAAATGTAGAATCACTTGAAAATCCTGATTTTGAAGTAATGAAACATTTTATCGATACAAAATATAATCCAAAAGATAATGAAGCTTTTGTAATTCAATTTAATAAGCTAAAATTCTCTTCAGAAAAGAAATTGGTAGAATTATTTGATTCATCATCAGATTCACAATTGAGCGTTAAAAATATAACTCCGTACGAAGCAGTCAGACTTGTTAAGGGTATGGAAAAAGATGCTGAAGATACCCTAAATGAAGTAATTACAATGGATTCTATCGGAAATGATATTGAGTTAACTGAAGACGGGCATACTTTTGAAGAAGCTTACTTCATGCTACTTCAAGATTGGCATAATTTAAACTTAAATAAAGAACTAAAAGCAGTTAAAGCACAAAACTTTAAAGCTCACGGAGTAAGATCAGCATTCCCTGAAGCTGCAATTACAAGTAAAGAAGAATTGGCCGAACTGGCTGCAAACTTCTCAAATATATTACTCCAAGGAGCAACGGTGGTTGAATCTTTGAAGAAAATGAAAGCTGGAGAAGCTGATAAACAAGACTTGTCTGATAAAGAAATTGATACCGCAATGAAAAATCAAATGACTGAAATTGTTGAAGGCAAGAAAACATTTATTGAAGCTAATATTGAGCCAAAACACAGAAATGTCGTTGCTAAAAATTTGGACGATTTCTTATCATCAGCAATAAAACATAAAAATTCAAAAGAGGCTTTTGCAAAATTCTTTAACAGTTTTGAAAAATATCATATTTTAAACAATCCAAAAGAATTAGTAAGAGAATTCTTACGTTATAAAAATGATAACAATCCGGAAAAAGAACAAATGGCACAAGTATATGAAAATTATATGATTAAAGGATGTGTCGCTCTTAATAAATTCAAAACAGCATATAATATGATGAAAGAAGCCGGAAGCGGACACATGCATGAAGTTGCAAAAGATATTGCAAAAATACAAACGCCTGCTGAATGGAATCCTGAAGGCAAATCTTATGATTTAAATACAGATGAAGGATTCTACGTATTCTTAGAAAATATGCTTGCAACTTGTGGTGTTGATAACACATTAACTATGATTAACCATATTGGGCAAAACGACAGAGCAATGCGTTTAGAAATGAATAATATGGAAGTGATGGATGAATTGAAAGCTAATTTATCAGCTGAAACATTACCTGAAGTTTTAGATTTTATAAAAGAAAAATCTGAATATGTTGGCGGACTAAAATTAGACAGATATCCAAAAGAAGCAGCTATGCGTAGAAAATACGTAGCAAAATTAAATAATTTAATCATTTATGTTAACAAAAATGCAAGAAAATTTGCAGCAGCTCAGCAACAATAAATATTAACAAATTAAACGTCAGATAAAAATTAGACTTTGTTTTTTTTAACAAAGTCTAATTTTTATTTAAATATCTATATATAGCTATTGCAAAGCATTTGCACCGGAAACAATTTCAACAAGTTCTTGCGTAATTGCCCACTGTCTTGCTTTATTATAATCAATCGATAACAATCTAATCATTTCATCTGCGTTATTTGATGCAGCAGACATCGCTGTCATTCTTGATGCCAATTCACTTGCCTGTGCTTCCAATAAGGCTTGATAAATTATATTTGAAATATACATCGGAACAATTGCCTGTAATATTCCATGAATATTAGGTTCAAATAACATTAACGCATCTATCTTTGCAACATCTTTATCCTCGGTTAAATCGTCTGCAAGCGGTAAAATTTCCCAATCCTGAACAGAATATGACATCATATTCTTAAATCTTGTTGTTAAAATTTCAATTTTATCAATTTCGCTATCAACAAAAGATTGAGCCATATCTTCGGCAATTAATCTTGCACCTGTTGCAGTTATATCATTTGCAATGGATAAATATTTCTTACTAATTTCACAGTTCATTGACTCAATTTTGCGTTTCAATCCTGAAATGCCTTTTTGTCCGACAATAAACAATTTCACAGAAATTCCATTATCGTTATATTCTTTTACTCTTGATATAGTCTTTCTTATAACATTTGCATTATAAGCACCTGCAAGACCTTTATTTGATGTCATTACAAGAATTCCGACAGATTTTATTTCTCTTTTAGTCAATAACACAGGATAATTATCAATTGCCGTTTTGACTTTTAAATTTTCCAATGAAAATTGTCCGTTTACTGTTTTAAGCATTCTTTTAAACACCGTAGTTAATTCACTTGCAAATGGTCTTGCAGCTTTTACAGTAGATTCTGCACGTTTTACCTTCGCCGCAGCTACCATCTTCATTGCACGAGTAATCTTTCTGGTATTTTGAACACTCTGTATTCTTGTTTTGATATCTTTTAAATTTGCCATTTTATTTTATTTGTCCTATTTACCTGCGGTGAAAGTATTCAAGAATGATTGAAGCTGTTGTTTCAAAGCTTCTTTGTCATCATCCTCTAATTTTGCACCTGCATTCAATCTATCAATCAATTCAGCCATGTTTGCTTCAAAATGGTCAAACCATTCACGTTTAAACTTGACAATAGATTTGTTATCAATTTCATCCAAATACCCTTCATTTGCTGCAAATAAAATAGAAACTTGTTTTGCAACACTCAAAGGCATATATTGAGGTTGTTTCAATACTTCAGTAAGTTTTTCACCACGAAGTAATTGTTTTTTAGTTGATGCATCCAAATCTGAAGCGAATTGAGCAAAAGCTTCAAGTTCTCTGTATTGAGCAAGGTCAAGTCTTAATTTACCTGCAACTTGTTTAATAGCTTTAGTTTGAGCAGCACCACCTACACGGGAAACTGATATACCAGCATTAATTGCAGGTCTTATACCTGAATTAAACAAACCTGATTCCAAGAAGATTTGTCCGTCGGTAATTGAAATAACGTTTGTCGGAATGTATGCAGATACGTCCCCTGCTTGAGTTTCAATAATAGGCAAAGCTGTAATTGAACCAGCACCTAATGAATCATTTAATTTTACTGCACGTTCCAAAAGTCTTGAGTGAAGATAGAATACATCACCCGGATAAGCTTCACGTCCTGGTGGTCTTTTTAATAACAAACTCATTGCACGATATGCTTGAGCGTGTTTTGTTAAATCATCATATATAATTAAAACATGTTTACCTTCTGCTAAGAAACCTTCTGCAATTGCACAGCCTGCAAAAGGTGCGATATATTGTAATGGAGCTGCATCATTCGCTGTTGCTGAAACAATAATTGAATAATCCATTGCACCATGAGTTTCTAATGTTTTTGCCAATTGAGCCACAGTAGATGCTTTTTGCCCAATTGCAACATATATACAAATTACATCCTGACCTTTTTGGTTAATAATTGTATCAATAGCAATAGCTGTTTTACCTGTTTGACGGTCGCCAATAATCAATTCACGTTGTCCACGACCAATTGGAGTCAAAGCATCTATTGCTGTTAAACCTGTTTGTAATGGTTCATGAACAGATTTTCTTGCAACAATACCCGGAGCAACTTTTTCAATAGGTAATGTAGAATTTGATATAATATCACCTTTACCATCAATTGGTTTCCCTGTTGGATTTATAATTCTTCCGATAAGACCTTCCCCAACCGGAACAGATGCAATTCTGCTTGTTGTTTTAACTGTCATACCTTCTTTAATATGAGTGTAATCACCTAAAATTACAATCCCAACATTGTCTTCTTCAAGGTTCATTGTAATTCCTAATGTACCTTTGTTGTCTTCGAATTCTACCAATTCGCCAGACATTACATTTCTTAGCCCGTAAACACGAGCAATTCCATCACCAACTTCAAGTACTGAGCCTACATTTGATATTTCTGTTTTTGCATCATAGTTCTCAATCTTTTCGCGAATGATAGAACTAATTTCATCCGGTTTAATTGCTACCATATTTTTTCCTCTTTATTTTGTTATTGCCATTTTAAATTCTTCTAATTTATGAGCAACTGACATATCAAGAATATCATCACCCATTTTTACAACAAGCCCTGCTATTATAGACTCGTCAGTATTATATTTTATGCTAATTTGCTTAGCTAATTTTTCGCTTAATTTATCCTGAATCTTTACTTTTTCACCATCATTCAAATCTACTGCCGAAATAACTTCTACTCTTACAATTTCATTTATCTCGTCTAACAAAGTATTGTAAACATTAACTATATCATAAATTAAATCAAATCTGTTTCTTTCAACCAATAATTTTAAAAAGTTTTTGATTAAAACATCAACATCCTTTTCAAATACAGCATCTACAATACTTTCCTTATCTTTTACTGAAATTAACGGATTTGTTAACGTTGTATATAAATCATTTGAATGTGAAATTATTGTTAATACACTCGCTAAATCAGCTGAAATTGAAATGTAAGAAAGCTTGCCTTCTTTTCCAAAGTCAATAAGTGATTCTGCGTATCTTTCAGCAATAATTAATTTTTTATCATTATTCATTAAAAATTAAACCTATCAATTTCATTAATACTATCTTCTATAAATTTTGCATGGTAGTGTGGTTTTTCTTTCAAAGTTCTTTTAATGTGTCTTTTTGCTAATTCAACAGAAGCTAATGCAGTATTTTGAGATAATTCTGATATGACATGCTTTCCTTCAGAATCAACTAATTTTGCAGCATTATTCTGTATAGCTTCAGCCTGAACACTTGCATCTGCCATAATTTTTCTGTCTAATCGCATTGCTGTCAAATCGGCTTCATCCAAAATAACTTTTATTTCTGAACCAACCATGTTTGCTTTTCTTTTTGAGGCCTCTAATTCTTTTAGAGATTGTTCCTTTGCCTCATCAGATGAATCAATTGTTTGAACAACTTTTTTTCGCAAGCCTTCAATAAGCTGTCCTACTTTTGCATACTTAATTATTACTGCAAAAATTGCCACAAATATAATAAAATTAAATGTATTTGTTTTTACTATTAAGTTCCAAATTTCCATGGTAATTATCCTTTTAATATATCTCTGACAATATCTTCATCGACTTGTTCTATCTTTTCTTCAGGAGCCAAGAACTTGTCTGATATAGATTGAGCAAGACTAATAATTTCATTTTGAAAATATTTTTTAGCTTCTGCTGATGCATTGTTGTAATACAATCTTGTATCATCAACAAACTTTTGAGCTTCAGCTCTTGCTTGCGAAGTTTTTTCAGCTTTTCTGGCATTTGCTTCATTTGTTTTTTCTGTTACATTTTGCTTCGCAGCACTTTTAGCTCTATCCAATTGATTTTCTCTGTCCTTATTTATTTCGACAGATTTATCAATATTTCGTTGAGCATTCTCATAATTTGTATCTATATATTTTTTTCGTTTTGCAACTATTTCACTAATAGGTTTGTATAATATTAGATTCATAATTATTGTAAATATTACAAAACTAAAAAATGCAACTAAAAATGTAGCGTTAAATTCCATTATAGCCTTTCTTTCTTAAAATTAGCCAATAAGTTGTAAAGCAATAAATAATGCATAAATAGCTGTTGCTTCAGCCAAACCTAAACCAATAATAAAGTTAATGAAAGCTTTACCTGCAATTTCCGGTTGTCTTGCCATAGATTCTAACATACCTTTTGTTGCTAAACCAATACCGATACCACCACCGATAGCACCGAAACCGATTGCAATACCTGCACCTAATTTACTGTAAGCTGCAACTTGAGTTGCGATTTGTTCTACTGCCATAATAATTTCTCCTTTTATCTTTTCCTTTTATTATTCTTCCTCACCTGTTACTGCCAATGCAATGTAAGTTGTTGACAATAACGTAAATACTAACGCTTGAATTAATGCAACAAAGACTTCAAAAAACATAAATGGTAATGGAGCAAAATATGCACACATACTTGCAAAAGTGAACACCAAAATTTCACCGGCCATTATGTTTGCAAAAAGTCGGAGTGCCAATGAAAATGGTCTTACAAATAGCTCTAATAAATCAACCAAAGCAATCATAATTCCATCTATTTTAAAGTTTTCTATAAAAAATTTAAAACCTTTTTTCTTAATACCAAAAAATATGTAATAAATAGATACAACAATAGCCATAGCAGCGGTCATGTTTATATCATTATTTGGAGATGCCAATTCACCCGAATGCAAATGAATTAATCTCCAAGGAAGTTGTCCTAATAAATTTGCTGTAAGAATAAACATAAACAATGTTAACAACAAAGGAAGGTGTTTTTTACCTTCTTTTTCACCCATGTTTGAAGCTGCAATATCAGAAAAATATCCAATTATCGATTCAAAAACCACTTGTAATTTTGAAGGAAATATAGACAATTTTCTTGTTGCAAGCAAGGAAACAATAATCAAAAGTGCCATCGTAATCCACATTGTAATTATCGTATCAACATTAAATGTAAAATTTCCTAAGTTTAATAACCAATGTCCTTCGTTCATTTTATTCCAATCTAATCTAATTCAATACCTGTCATTTTTTATTATAAAACAGACAAAAATTTTTCGCAAATTGTTCATATTTGTTATAAATTAAATATATGAAATTAATATATTTAGAAAAAATTAATTCAACCAATACATACGCAAAAGAACATATCAATGAATTTGAAGATAAAACCGTTATTTACACTCACAATCAAACAAACGGTCGTGGTCGATTCGATAGAAAATGGGTAGATTTAGGTTCTGAAAATATTTTCATGTCTATTGTTCTAAAACCTTCAACAACATTACAAAAAGTTTACTCAAATTTAACACAATATACATCCTTAGCACTAGCTAAAACTTTCGATTCATACGGAGTTATTCCAAAAATAAAATGGCCTAATGATATACTGATAAATGGCAAAAAAATATCCGGAATTTTAGCAGAAACAGTATTTAAAAACAATGCATTACAAGGAATTGTCATTGGGGTTGGAATAAATCTTAATGCAAATGAAAAAGATTTAAAAAAAATAGATAAAGCTGTTACATCATTAAATTTAGAATTAAAGAAAGATATAGATAAAAAAGAATTTCTAAATAAATTTTTAGAAAAATTTTTTAATAGCTATGATGAATTTTTGCATAGAGGTTTCCAATTCATAAAAGAAGACTATATAAACCATATAGACTTTTTAGGAAAAGAAATATCTATAACCAATCTTGAAAAAACATATACAGGCATTGCAAAAGATATTACTGATGATGGGGCAATTATTATCAATAATAAAGAATTCTACACAGGCGATATTTTATAAAAGCTTTGATATTAATAGTCGTGCTGACCATGAGCTTCTAAATATTCTCTAACAGAATTTAATGCAGCTTGTACAATACGTGTAATACGAGAAGAAGACAAACCAACTTGTCTTGCAATTTCTTTAACTTGCATGTTTCTGTAAAAACGATACTCAACAATTGTTCTGTCTTTTTGAGGTAATGTAGCAATTGCTTCTTTAATCATTCTACCCATTTCAGTAATTTCAGCAGCTTCATCAGGCATTGCTTTCGTATCTTTTACAAAATCAAAAGGCGAATCATTGTCAGAATTTGCCATTGCCAAACTATCTATTGATAAAATAGTTTCGTAAACAGCTTCTCTAACTTTTGAAGGTGTTACCTCAATACCATCTTCGTTAACTTCTGGAGTTTCATCCGAATCACCTTCTTCTTTTTTATGTTTTAAAGAATACCATTTATAACGATTTCTCAATTCATTTCTGATCGCCCAACGAACAGCAGTACCTATATATGCAGAATTGTAATGCTCTAACTCCTCATCACTTTTTCCTTTTATCATAGACTGCACTGCAATAATACCAATGCTAACAAGTTCTTCATACTCAACCATGTGCGTAGGAATACGACGTTGCTCGATTTTTGCAACTTTTTGTACGATGTCTATATATTCTTTTAATCGCGAATTATTCTGCATTTGCATATTTTACTAACCACACGTGTTATTCAATAAAAATTTTTTATTGAGGTTTTCTTTTTAGATTATACACAAAAATTAAAATTTCTGCAATAGCTTTATATAATTCCGGCGGAATATACTGATTAACGTCAACAAGCCTAAACAAAGCTCTTGCGACAGGAGGATTGTCAATAACCGGAACATTATGCTCCTCAGCTATTTGAATGATTTTTCTTGCTATCATTTCCGAACCTTTTGCTGTTAAAACCGGACACTCCATTTCCGCTTGATCATATTTTAGTGCACACGCAACATGAATTGGGTTTCTGACAACAAAATCTGATTCCGGAACCGCATCCATCATACCTTTTTGCAGCATTTGCATACGCCTTTGTCGTAACGCAGCCTTAACATTCGGATCGCCTTCTGTATTTTTATATTCATCTTTTATTTCTTTAAATGACATTTTTTGATCTTTTAAAAATTTCCATTTTGTTACACCATAATCCGCCGCAGATATAACTAAAAAGGCTAAACATGCTTTAAAAATAAATTCTACAATAAGTTTTCCGAATTCTATCATTACTGCAAAATTATTATCTATGGAGGCTAATCTCAATATACTTTCCAGATGGGCTGAATACACTGACCAACCAATAAAACCCAATATCGCTACTTTTAATATGTTTTTTACTAATTCGAACATTGTCTTTACTGACATTATATTTTTAAAGTATTTTGTAGGGTTTAGCTTGTCCAACTTTGGCATTAATGGTGCTGTTGCAACCAAAGGTCCAACTTGCATAAAATCTGCAAGAATAGCAACAGCCCATGCCAGAAACAATATCGGACCAATAATTAAAACCGTTGCCATTGCCGCCATAGACAAAATGTACAAAATTCCAATATCTTCAATATGAGCATTTGGAATTTGTTCATAAAGCAAAACAAACAACTGCGTTATTTGATTCCAAATAAATGGAGCAAGTCCATTTATAACAGTAAAAAGAACCAATAGAGATATCGCAGTAGAAAAATCTTTTGATTTTACTACTTGACCTTCTTTCCTTGCTTGTTCAAGTTTTCGGGGAGTCGCATCAAACTGCTTATCTTCATCACCCATGACATTTACCTTGTGATATGTTAGTTACCCTAATATAATATAATAAAAAAATAATCCTTCCAATTAAGAAAGGATTATTATGAAATATTTTTTACAGAATTTTAATTATTATTATTCTGAAACAATTTTTACACCTGAACTTGTACCAATACGAGTCGCTCCGGCTTCAATTACAGCAAGTGCATCTTCTTTTGAACGAACTCCACCTGAAGCTTTAACTTCCATTCCATATTTTGAAACAACATCATGCATTATTTTTACATCTTCAGGTTTTGCACCAACACCACCTTTGACAAATCCGGTTGAAGTTTTTACTAAATCTGCCTTTGCTTCTACACACAATTCACAAGCTTTTGCAATTTCATCTTTTGTTAATAAATCTGTTTCTAAAATAACTTTAAGCTTTGTATCACCGCATGCAGCTTTAACAGTTTTAATGTCATTTACTATATATTCGTAATTTTTATCTTTCATTGCTGAAACATTCATTACCATATCTATTTCATCAGCACCTTCTTCAATTGCAGTTTTTGCTTCAAATGCAGTAACTTTTGAATTGCTTGCACCCAAAGGAAATCCAACAACTGTAACAATTTTCACATTTGAACCTGAAAGATGTTCCTTTGCTAATTTTACATACGCAGGATTTACACAAACACCAAGAAATTTGTGTTCTTTTGCTTCTTCAAATAATTTTAAGAATTGATCATTAGTTGCATCTTGTTTTAACAGAGTGTGTTCAATGTACTCATTTAAATTTTTCATATAAACCTACCTTTCAATATATAAAACTAATTATACAATAAAAAATCAAATAATAAACTAATGTTACGAAAAATTGTAACCTCTGTCTTATTATTAATAAACATGGTAAAATCATGTAAAAACAATGAATAGAGGATATTAGAATGCTAAATTTTTTAATAAAAAAAGAAGTAGAAAACAAATCTGAAAAATTAAATGAATTATACACTTCTTTGAAGGATTATACAAAGTACAATGAATTATCTCAGGAAAGAAAAACACAATTACGAGATATTGTAAAAAAATACGGATATTTAAATTATCCACACTTAAAAGCATTGGAAGAATTATCCGCAGCGGAAACCCTTTGTGCACTTGAAGTTAAATGGGAGCAGAACGGAATTTTTAAAGACGGCAAGTTCGTATTTGAAAATAATGAAATTAGCCCATTGGCACGTAATAACGCAGATGATAGCGACTGGATAAAAAAAGAAGGGCATGATATTAAATTAATTAACCTTGCTGCACTTGGAAACGGTAACTATTCTGAAACGCCGGGAAAGTTCTTTGATTGGATAAAACAAATTGCAATATTGCCAACAGGAGATTTAAAAAGAAATATATATAACACAACAATCTACCTAATACCTTTTCAAACCAGAGATTTCGGTTGTGCATATCTGCCAACAAGTTCAAATGTAAGTAACGAATTAAACGATGAAAACATTGAAAAATTTTTGAATATTGATGTAAAAAAACAAGTTAAATTATTTATTGAAATGGCACAACTTGCAGGACATCCTGTTATATATGATGTTTTACCGCAAGCTGGCAGATTTGAAAAAAATATTCTTGCAAATCCTAATATGGTTCGCTGGTACGATATAAATGATTTAATTGAAAAAATTTCAAATAAAGCTGATGAAGTATCAGAAGACTTGAAAAAAGATTACAACGCTGAAGATGTAGATGTTACAAAGACTTTATACAAACAACGATTAAAAAACGGTATAAGCGAATTCAGTGCAAAATATCAAGAAATTTATGACAGAATTGATAATGCTTTAATTGATTACAAAAAAGAAATATCTTTTGAAGCTTCTAAAAAAGATAATCAGAAGACAATATTAAAAAAAGTAAAAAAAATAATTTCTGAAACACTTAATGTTAGTGAAAATGCGAAATTAACAGAAAATGACATTACATCCGAGGTTATAAAAGCTTTAACATCGGCAGGATTATGGACTTTATGTGGCGGTGCATGGTGCTCATCAGGAGTTCCTGTATTTCAAAAGATGAGTGAATGTGGCGGATATCCTATATTCAGGCATTATAACGTGAAAGGGGAAGACGTTACCAACTTTGCAAATTTAGATTGCCAAACTCCATATTACTTTGTTTATTTGGAAAATGGAGAATTTAATAAACCTGTTATAGATTTGTTTATTAAACATCTTGAAAGCATACAGAAAGAATATGGCTTTGACGGATTTAGAGTAGATCACGTTGACCATATAGTAGATGAAGTTTCTATGCAAAACGGAAAACCAATAAGTTATAGGGCACCTTCATACGTTTTAGGAAAATTAAACAAACACATGAAATCAAAAATACCGTACTTTGCAACACTTGCAGAATACATGCTTTGGGATAATTTTTATAAAGAATACCACGAAGATATGGATTTTGATTTACTATGGGGTAATGACATTATTTCTCAAGCGGATAAAACTCCTGAAGCAATCTGCAATGATAATCAAGATTTAACAAATTATAACGTAAGTTTGTACTCTAAAAATTATCTTGGAATATTAAAAACCTATAACAATCAAGACGGTGAATTTGAGGCAATCGACCAATATCCGGCACAATTAGGTGAAAATGGAGCAATTTTCAAGTGGTTTAAATACAAATTCTTACCCGGCGGAAAATTTGCAAACAGACCCGTGTTGTATGTTGATGGGGATGAAACATTTACTCAAAATGAAGTTGAAAAAACAGTCGGTAATGAAATTTCAATGAGAAGAAATAAAAATTATCACTTCTTTAACAAGTTTGATTCAATAAACAGACTTGCTAAGAGTTTTGAAGTTATAACGGAAGGTGAAGCTCAAATCATGCAACAAGAAGATGATGGTTTTGTTTCATGGTTAATATCTAAAGAGACTCTAAAAATGGCTCTTTTGATTGTTGCAAACTACAAAGCACCTACTGAAAAATTTAAAGTTGATGGAAAATCGGTAATCAAAAACGGTGAAGATATTTTTGACAAAAAGGTAACACTTCCGGGAGATTTCACTGCAACAGCAGAGTACGTTTTCAATGGTGAAGATTTTGAAAAAGTTGAATTAAACTCAAATGAAAGTGAATTATCATTTGAAAAACTTTATCCAAGTGAATTCAGAATCTTTGAACTAAAACGATAAACTAAGCATTTATAGGATTTGTAACTAAGGTAAAACTTGATTTTTTAGGTCGATTATTTTTTAAATTAAATAATCGACTTTTTACAAAATCTGCATGCGACGAATTTGGTTTTCTTTCAATAAATTTTTTGTAATAACGCATTGCATCAACAGTTCGTTTAAGTTTATCAAAACAAATACCGATACCCAAGAAAGCTTTTGTATAAGAAGGTTTTACTTTTAAAATTTCATTAAATACCGTACTTGCATCTTTATATTGATCTAAACTCATTAATAATGCGGCTTTATGTTTGTATGCTTTTAGAAAATCCGGAGCAACTTCAATAATTCTTTGATAAATCATCAATGCCAATTCTTCTTCTCCAACAAGTTCATGAGCAAGAGCAAGTTGAACCTGTGCATTCAAGTTATCCGGATTTAGTTGAATTGAACGAATTAAGCATTTTATTGCAGGACAAGGAGTACCATTCATTAGATGACAAATTCCAAGTTCATAAAAAATTGCAAAATCATCATCTTTAATTTTAATAGCCTTTTCCAATGTTTCAATTGCCTTTTGATAATTTTCCAAGCCTTTGTAAGATAATGCCAAACCGTAGTACGCATCAATATTTTCTCGATTGATAAATATAGCTCTAAGATATTTTGAAACAGATTCCTGAAACATATTTGCAAGTCTTAATGCATCTGCTTTAACTCCCAATTTATAAGATTCATCATCTGATAATTTAGTAATAGTAATATCTGACAAAGCCTCTGTATTTGTAGAGTTATCAATCGTAATAGACATTAAATTCTTCCCCCTATCCAACAACATCATATATATTTTTTTTAAGTTGAGTAACAACCAAAAGGAGTATTTTATATTGACCGATGGATTTATTAATTATTGTGTGATATAAAATAAGTATGAGAAAATTATTGTTGATATGTGTACTTATATTTTTTATTCAACCAAGTTTTGCAGATAATTCTGTATCCTTGGGCACAGTTGAGAAACAAAAAGTTGAATTAAAGCAGCCTGTAAAAAAATTACAAGGTTCAATTTTAATAAATAACAAGGATGTTATAAAAGAATTACTTGAATATCAAACCAAAAAGGATTGCGAAGACATCGAAATTTTATGGAAAGGTACAGTAGAAAACAACGAAGTTATCGAATTTGCTCTAAAAAAACTTGCGACACCTGAAAGTCAAAGGAGAATACATTCTTCCTTAATGTCCAAGACATTATCTGCAATAATAAGTGGTGCTTCATTTATCCCATCATTTGCGGGTGCTGATCCGTACATACAATCTGGAGCTTTTGCCGCAGGAAGACTTGCTCAAAATTTACTAAACAGAAAAAATGTTCCAAAAGAAGTACCTCTGACAGATACCGAGTTAATTGAATTGGCTGGACTTGTAGAATCTCTTCAGGATAAAATAATTGAAGCCTACTATAATTACAAAAATTCTCTCATCTTGCTAAAAGACATTCGTTCCAGAGAACTTTTGTATAACAAAAACTACAATCAAGCATTAAACAAAGGCGATATTTTAGATATAACGATATCTTCAACTCTTTACGATAATATGACACTACAAGAGTTCAAAGCCGAACAGGATGCGAAAAAATATTATTTGGAATTACAGAGAATGGCAGGCAAAAAATCCGTAGAAAAGCTTAACTTATACCAATTCAATGTAAATGCAGAGTTAATTAAAGGGGGGCTAAAATAATGAAAAAAGCATTACTTTTGTTAATCTTTAATTTAATAATTTTATGCCCTGCATTTTCTATGGATTTAGAAAATTTGAATGAACCAAAAGCTCCATTTTATCGTGTGGGAACAACGGACGATATAGAAAAAGAATATAAAGTTAAAAATACAGTCAACACAAAAAAAGTAAAACAATCATCTATTGATACATTTGCGGGTGGAGTAACTTATGCGGATTTGAGCATAAAAAAGATTTCACAAGAAATTTCAACAATGGTAGATATAGACAATCCGGATATGATGGCGGATTTATCACTCTTGTGGCAGGGTGCAGCAACAAAAAGCGACACAATAAAATATGCTTTATACAAATTATCTAACCCTGATGCGGATAAACCTGACGAAAAATCTATAAAAAAAGTACTAACAACACTTGCCAGTATGTCAACTATTGTAGGTGCGAGCATGAGTAATCCGCTACTTTCAACAGGTTCTTTCTTTACAGGTTCAATCCTAAATATTATGGGGCAAGATACAAAAGCACTTAATTACAAATACACAAGAGTAAACGATGCAGATATGATTATTCTTGTTCGAAAGATTGTTGATTTACAGCAAGTAATCGTAAACAGATACTGCGATTATATGACAGCAAAAGAAGTTCTTGACAGAACAACTAAAATGGTTCAACACAGACAAAAGAACTATAAGATAGCCGAAAACGGAAAAAAAGAACAAGTTTTAATTGCAGATGCATATTATAGAGAAGCACTTGATATGCAAATGAAAGCAAGAAATGATTTTTATGCAAAACGTGCATCATTGGAACAGTTAGTTGGTGCAGATATATTTTTACAATTTGAAAAAACAGTAAATACAAGACAAAAATAACAGTTGGAGATACAATGAACGAATTAACAGTGCAATATAGTTACACAAAACAAGATGTAATTAATTTTGTTTTGGACACATTTTCTTTTGAAAAAATACGTTGCACATTATTTTTAATATTTAACCTTACAACTCTAATTATTGGGATTGTATTTTTATTTAAACACTTATTTTTATTGGGCGTATTTTTTATTGCGGTGTCAATGATAGTATTTCCGCTTGTATTATTTTTAACCTACAAATTGATGGAACGTTCAATATGCGTAATAACAGGAGTTGTATGCACGCTAAAAGACAATGGTATAGATTTTATAACCAATCTTGGAGATAGCATTTTTGAGTATAGAGAAATATATGATATAAAGGTTACAGATGAATTAATACTTGTTTATATATCAGAAAAAAATGCAATAGTAATTCCAAAACGTGCATTCAAAACAAAAGAAGCATCGTATAATTTTACGGCAAAATTACTTGAAGATTTCAAAAATTCAAAAAGGTTGAAATTATAATTAGATTTTCAATATTACGAAATTATTACAAAATGTTAAAAATATTTGTAGAATATTAAAGAAATTTGCAAAATATACCGTAAAACATGATGTAATAAGTTATATAAAGGTTTTCGCGTATGGGAATGTCAGCATCACAAGCAAGGTTATT